>CANFZM010000013.1 GCA_947451525.1 Flavobacteriaceae bacterium | reverse complement strand
AAGTGCAGGAGCGATAATTAGTTCCAATGCAGGAGTTGTATCCGGAAACTCTGTAACAGGAATTACCTTAGGAACAGCAGTAACCATTACCGCTACTAGTGGTACATGTACAAGTTCCGTGACTGTATCTAGTCCAACAGATTGTACTACACCATGTTTGGCAACAGCAGTAAGTTATAGTATTGGAAGTTGTTCAGGAACTACGTATAATGTTTCTATCACTAATCCAAGTGGTGCAAGTATAGTTGCTTCAGCCGGAACAGTAACTGCAACAGCAATAATAAATATTCCAGTAGGAACCAATGTAACAGTAACAGCAACATCCACAGGATGTACTGCTCAAACAGTTACTCTAAATGCGCCAGTTTGTTGTAATTTAAGCACACCATTATTGATTGTCGCAACTCAACCAACATGTATTGTTGCAACAGGAAGTTTCACTATTACTAATTACAATGCTACTTATAGTTATACTATAACTCCATCAATTGGAGTAACCATAGTTGGCAATACAGTAACAGCACCAGCAGGAAGTTATGTAGTAACTGCAAATTCTTGGTCATGTCATTCAAACGATTCTGCACCAGTAATATTAAACGCACAACCAACTACGTTAGTAATACCTATATTGAGTATTGTTACCCAACCTACATGTAGTGTTGCAACTGGAAGTTTTACAATTACTAATTACAATGCTGCTTATACTTATGCAGTAACTCCAACAACAGGAGTAACTATAGTTGGTAATACAGTAACAGCACCAGCGGGAAGTTACACAGTAACTGCTACCTCAGGTTCTTGCACTTCTCAAGGATCTGCACCAGCAGTTATCAATGCGCAACCATCAACGTTAGTAACACCTACATTGAGTATTGTTACTCAACCAACATGTAGTGTTGCTACAGGAAGTTTTACAATTACTAATTACAATGCTACTTATACTTATGCAGTAACTCCAACAACAGGAGTAACTATAGTTGGTAATACAGTAACAGCACCAGCGGGAAGTTACACAGTAACTGCTACCTCAGGTTCTTGTACTTCTCAAGGATCTGCCCCAGCAGTTATCAATACACAACCAGCAACTTTAGTAACACCTATATTGAGTATTGTTACTCAACCAACATGTAGTGTTGCAACGGGAAGTTTCACGATTACTAATTACAATGCTACTTATACTTATGCAGTAACTCCAACAACAGGAGTAACTATAGTTGGTAATACTGTAACAGCACCAGCAGGAAGTTACACAGTAACTGCTTCCTCAGGTTCTTGTACTTCTCAAGGATCTGCACCAGCAGTAATAAATACAATGAATAACTCTTCTTGTGCAAGTATTGCCTTAATCAAAACGGCTCATCTAGAAGATTTAAATCATGATGGACTTGCTCAAGTTGGGGAGAATATTATTTATACATTTGTTGTAACAAATACTGGTTTAGTTCCATTAACAAATATTATTATTAATGATCCTTTACCAGGAGTAGTAATGTCAGGAGGGCCAATTTCATTAGGTGCAGGAGGTGTAGATTCAAACTCTTTTAGTGGTGTATATGCAATTACTTCTCAAGATTTAATAAATGGAAGTGTGACTAATCAAGCCACAGTTTATGGAACTCCACCAACGGGTGCTCCTGTATATGACTTGTCAGACAGTAGTAGTAATACAGGTAATAATGGAACTGTATTAGGGGTTGAAGGCTGCAAAGTAGAGGTATTTAATGCAGTAACGCCTAATAATGATGGTAATAATGATTATTTATACATTAGAGGTCTAGATTGTTATACGGATAATTCAATTGAAATTTTCAACCGTTGGGGAGTAAGAGTATATGAAACTCAAGGTTATGATAATAGTACTAGAGCATTTAGAGGTTATTCTGAAGGTAGAGTTACAATGAATAAATCAGAGCCTTTGCCATACGGAACTTACTATTATGTTTTGAAATATAAAGATATATATGGTAATGTGACAAACAAAACAGGATTCCTTTATTTAACACTATAAGATAATTATTAAAATATCTGAGTAGTTATAAAAAACTACTCAGATTAAAATAAACAATATGAAAACAAAATTTTTTATTTTCGCTTTAATGTTAGTGGGTTTGGTGAGCTATTCGCAACAAGATGCACAATACACGCAATACATGTACAACACCATTAATGTAAACCCTGCTTATGCTGGATCTCGTGGTGCTATGAGTGCCTTTATGTTACATAGAACACAATGGGTAGGCTTAGACGGGGCTCCTGTGACAAATGCCGTTTCTATTAATTCACCTATAGAAAACACAAATATTGGTGTTGGTGTGTCTTTTGTAAATGATCGACTTGGACCAACTGATGAGAATAATATTTCTGCAGATTTATCTTATACTATTAAAACATCAGAAACTTATAAATTATCTTTTGGAGTTAAAGGATCTGCTGATTTATTCAGTTTTGATTCTAATAAACTCAATATTTATAACCCCGATAATTCCTTGCAAAGTTATTCTAATAAATTTTCACCTAATATTGGAGCTGGTGCTTATTTCCATTCTGATAATTCTTATTTTGGTCTTTCAGTACCTAATTTTTTTGAAACAAAACGCTATAGTGATAATGACTATGTGGTTTATAAAGAAAAAATGAATTTTTATTTAATTGGAGGTCACGTTTTTGATCTAAGTCCAAATTTAAGATTTAAACCTGCATTTCTTGGTAAAATGGTACAAGGAGCACCTTTACAATTAGATATTTCAGCAAATTTCTTAATTAATGATAAATTTACTTTGGGCGCAGCGTGGAGATGGAGTGCTGCAGGAAGTTTTATGGCTGGTTTTCAGGTTAATGACGGACTTTATATTGGTTATGGCTATGATTTAGATACCACCAAATTAGCACATTATAACTCAGGATCTCATGAAATATTTTTACGTTTTGAATTGTTTAATAAACAAAGCAGGATAGTATCTCCAAGATTTTTCTAAATAAAGACAATATCATGAAATTAAATATTCTTAAATTTTTAAAAAATAATAAAGTTGTGAGAAATTATAAAAAAATATCCTTACTAATAGTGTGCTTTGCTTCATTAAGCATGTTTTCACAAAAAGTGAAAGAAGCAAAAGCAGATAAATCCTATGATAAATTCGCTTATGTAGATGCTATAAAAACCTATGAACGTGTTGTTGCTAGGGGATTAAAATCGCAAGATTTATTGCAAAAGTTAGGTAATGCATACTATTTTAGAGCAGATCTAGTTAATGCAGCAAAATGGTATGGAGAATTATTCGCTTTTACCCCAAATATTGATCCAGAATATTATTATCGTTATGCACAATCACTCAAAGAAGTTAAAGATTATGCTAAAGCAGATGAAATTATGGCTAAATTTAACAAGTTAAAAGGAACTGATTTAAGAGCAAAATTGGCTTTTACACAAAAGGACTATTTAGAACAGATTAAAAAAAATTCAGGAAGATATAATATTGAAAATGCTGGAATAAATTCAAAGTTTTCCGATTTTGGAAGTGCTTTTTTGAATAACAAAATTGTTTTTGCTTCCGCTCGTGATACAGGTAGTTTTGCAAATAGACGTCACGCATGGACTGGAGAAAGATTTACTAATTTATATCAAGCAGAAATTGTTGATGGTGGAGGTTTGACTAAATCTGAAAAGTTTAGTACAAAACTTAATTCTAGAGTAAATGAGTCAACACCTGTTTTTACAAAAGATGGAAAAACTGTTTATTTTACAAGAAATAATTATATTAATGGCAAAAAAGGTAAAGATTCAGAAAAAACCACTTTACTTAAATTATATAAAGCAACATTAGAGGGTGATAAATGGACTAACGTAAAAGAGTTGATTTTTAATAGTAATAATTATAATGTTGCCCATCCTACTTTAAGTGCCGATGAGCATACCTTATATTTTGCTTCCAATATGCCGGGAACTTTGGGACAATCAGATTTATACAAAATTACAATAAATGATGATGGTTCTTTTGGCGCACCTACTAATTTAGGAAATGAAATAAATACAGAAGGAAGAGAAACATTTCCAATGATAACATCAGATGGAGAATTGTATTTTGCTTCAGATGGTCATCCAGGTCTAGGAGGATTGGATGTTTTTGTTACCAAAATGGATAAAGATGGCAATTTTGGAGAAGTAATAAATGTTGGAGAACCAATAAATAGTTCTTATGATGATTTTGCTTTTTTAATTAACGTTAGTAATCGTCTTGGATATTTTACTTCTAACAGATCAGGAGGTAAAGGTGGAGATGATATATATAAATTTAAAGAAACTAAAAAATTAGTAACTAAATGCGAACAAAATTTAGCGGGTATAGTTACCGACAAAGAAACTGGATTACCGTTGGCTGATGCTAAAGTTACTTTATTGGATAGTGAATTCAAAACTATTAAAGAAGTTACATCAGACAAAGATGGTAAATTTGATTTCGGATTAAAAGATTGCAAAACTGTTTTTTATATTAAAGTTGAAAAACAAGATTTCGTTCCAAACCAAACTAAAGCAATAATAATTAAAGAGAATGAGGCAAGTTTTATCGAAATTCCATTAGAAAAACCTTCTCAAGTGATTAAAAAAGGAAATGATTTAATGAAATTGTTTAATATTAGTATAATTCATTTTGATTTAGGTAAATATAATATTCGACCAGATGCAGAAATTGAATTGTCTAAAATTTTAGACGTTTTAGAGCAATACCCTCAAATGGAAGTAGATATTCGCTCCCATACGGATAGCCGTCAATCTGCAGAGAAAAACAGAATACTCTCTCAAAATAGAGCATCTTCAACTATGGAATGGTTTATTAAAAAAGGAATTGCTAAAAACCGATTAACCGCTAAAGGTTATGGAGAATCACAATTACTAAATAAATGTTCCGACGGAGTAAAATGCACTGAAGAAGAGCACCAAGCCAATAGACGAAGTGAATTCATTGTTACTAAAATCTAATTTTATTGGTATAAAACAATAAACTTATCTGATAAAAAAGCAGTTACAAGTAATTATTGTAACTGCTTTTTTATTTAAGTAAATGTTTTGTTAATTCAAGATGAATATTTATTAATTTTATAGCATCAATTTTGCTAAAAATTAAAATAATGTATCAAACCAAAATAAGTGGGCTAGGTTATTTCGTTCCAGAAAATATTGTCACAAATGATGATTTATCTAAAATTATGGATACTTCAGATGAGTGGATTCAAGAACGAACGGGAATAAAAGAAAGAAGGCATATTATAAAGGGAGAAGATACTACCACTTCTATGGGAGTGAAGGCTGCCAAAATTGCTATCAATCGCTCGGGTGTTGCAAATCAAGATATTGATTTTATAGTTTTTGCAACTATTTCACCAGATTACTATTTTCCTGGTCCCGGAGTTGCATTGCAACACGAACTTGGGTTGAAAACGGTCGGTGCTTTAGACATAAGAAATCAATGTTCAGGGTTTGTTTATGCTTTGTCGGTGGCAGATCAATTTATTAAAACTGGGATGTATAAAAATATTCTTGTAGTGGCTTCCGAAGTGCAATCTTTAGGTTTGGATATGACAAATCGCGGTCGTGGAGTTTCTGTTATTTTCGGAGATGGAGCAGGAGCAGCCGTTTTAAGTAGAGAAGAAAATAGTACCAAAGGAATACTTTCTACCCATTTACATTCCGAGGGAGAGCATGCCAAGGAGTTGGCCGTTTTGGCTCCAGGTATGGGAGGCAGATGGATTACCGATATCTTGGCAGACAATAATCCAGAAGATGAAAGTTATTTTCCACACATGAATGGGCAGTTTGTATTTAAACATGCCGTAGTTCGATTTACAGAAGTTATAAATGAAGCATTACAAGCCAATAATCTTCAAGTTTCGGATATAGATATGTTAATTCCGCACCAAGCCAATTTAAGAATCTCCCAATTCATTCAGAAAAAATTTGGATTGGAAGACCATCAGGTATTTAATAATATTCAAAAATATGGTAATACCACAGCAGCATCTATTCCGATTGCCTTAACCGAAGCTTGGGAACTAGGTAAAATCAAAGATGGAGATACCATCGTTTTGGCCGCTTTTGGTAGTGGTTTTACATGGGCAAGTGCCATTATTAAGTGGTAATATTGTAATCCTAATTATAAAAAAACTCGAAAATTTACTTTCGAGTTTTTTTATGCCTTTTTTGATCGGAAGGAAAGGTGCAATTTTCCCAATAAAATTCTATCTTTGCACCTTTAAAAATCACTACAATGACTTTACAAGAAATCTTATCTCCAGCCATTTTTGAAGCAATTCAACAACAATTCAGTACGACTATCGAAAAAATTGAATTTCAGGCAACTAGGAAAGATTTTGAAGGAGATATTACCGTAGTAATTTTTCCTTTACTGAAAGTTATTAAAGGAAATCCTGTAGATATTGGAACTAAAATTGGGAACTTCTTAGTAGAAAATGTAAACGAAGTTGAAAAATTTAATGTTGTAGCAGGATTCTTAAACATTGTAATTTCAGATAGTTATTATATTGATTTCTTCAATTCTATAAAAGACAATGCTACTTTTGGCTTTGTTTCTGCTTCCGCAAAGGATACTCAAGTTGAAAACAAGGCGGTTATGGTAGAATATTCTTCTCCAAACACTAATAAACCCTTGCATCTTGGACATGTTCGAAATAATCTTTTAGGTTATTCGGTTGCCGAAATCATCAAGGCTTCTGGAAAAAAAGTTTACAAAACCCAAATCATCAACGACAGAGGAATTCACATTTGTAAGTCGATGTTGGCTTGGCAGAAATTTGGTGAAGGACAAACTCCTGAAAGTACGGGTTTGAAAGGAGATAAATTAGTTGGAAATTTCTACGTACAGTTTGATAAAGTTTATAAATCGGAAATTGCCACTCTAATGGCACAAGGAAAAACCGAAGAAGAAGCGAAAAAACTGGCACCAATTATCCTTGAAGCCCAGCAAATGCTTCTCGATTGGGAATCCGGAAAACCAGAAGTTATGCAACTTTGGAAAACCATGAACCAATGGGTTTACGCTGGTTTTGAACAAACATATAAAAGTTTAGGAGTTAATTTTGATTCCTATTATTACGAATCCAACACCTATTTATTAGGAAAAGAAGTGGTTCAATTAGGTTTGGAAAAAGGAATATTCGAAAAAGATCCGGATGGTTCTGTTTGGATTGACTTAACACCGGATGGATTGGATAGAAAAATTGTTCTTCGTTCGGATGGTACTGCAGTTTACATGACGCAAGACATTGGAACCGCAATTCAACGGGTTAAAGATTTTCCAGATGTTGGCGGAATGGTTTATACGGTGGGTAACGAACAAGATTACCACTTTAAAGTATTGTTCTTAATTTTGAAAAAATTAGGTTTTGATTGGGCAGCCAATTTGTATCATTTGTCTTACGGAATGGTTGAATTACCTTCCGGGAAAATGAAATCTCGTGAAGGAACTGTGGTGGATGCCGATGATTTGATGGAAGAAATGACCACAACGGCAAAAACTATTTCGGAAGAATTAGGAAAATTAGATGGTTATTCGGATGCCGAAAAAGCCAAATTATACAAAACAATCGGACTTGGAGCATTGAAATATTATATGCTAAAAGTAGATCCTAAAAAATCAATGATGTTCAATCCGGAGGAGTCCGTAGATTTTGCTGGAAATACTGGACCATTCATTCAATATACCTACGCCCGAATTCAATCTATTTTGCGAAAAGCAGATTTTGATTTTAAATCTGTGGTGCTTAACGCTGCTGGGGAAACCCTGCATCCTAAAGAAAAAGAACTTTTAAAACAAGTTGCTCTTTTTCCAGAAGTTATTCAAGATGCCGCTCGTAATCATAGTCCGGCCTTAGTTGCCAATTATACTTACGATTTGGTTAAAGAATACAATTCATTCTACCAAACGGTTTCTATCCTTGGCGAAGAAAATCAAATTAAAAAAGTATTCCGAGTGCAATTGTCTAAAAAAGTATCCGACACTATAAAATTAGCATTTCAACTTTTAGGAATTGAAGTTCCCGAAAGAATGTAAAATCGAAATTTACAACAAATTCTGAATTCCGAATTCTAAATTCTGAATTCTAAAACTTATATTTGCAATTCAAAAAAATAGATTTCTATGTTCAATAATTTAAGCGAAAAACTAGATAAAGCATTTCATATCCTAAAAGGACACGGAAAAATCACTGAAGTAAACGTTGCCGATACTTTAAAAGAGGTGCGTCGTGCTTTGTTGGATGCCGATGTTAACTTTAAAATTGCTAAAGATTTTACTACCAAAGTAAAAGAAAAAGCAATGGGACAAAACGTATTAACCACTTTAGAGCCAGGACAATTATTGGTGAAATTGGTTAAGGATGAATTGACCGAATTAATGGGTGGGGATGCAGCAGGAATCAACCTTTCTGGAAATCCAACTGTGATTTTAATGTCGGGTTTACAAGGATCTGGTAAAACTACTTTCTCTGGGAAACTTGCTAATTATCTTAAAACAAAAAAGAACAAAAAACCACTTTTAGTTGCTTGTGATATCTACCGTCCTGCAGCAATCAATCAGTTGCATGTAGTTGGAGATCAAATAGGCGTAGAGGTATATTCGGAACCTGAAAATAAAAATCCTGTTGATATTTCACTTAAAGCAATTGCTTATGCTAAAGCAAATGGTTTTAATGTTGTGATTGTCGATACTGCTGGTCGTTTGGCCGTGGATGAAGAAATGATGACCGAAATTGCAAACGTTCATAAAGCAATTCAGCCTCAAGAAACTTTGTTTGTTGTGGATGCAATGACAGGTCAAGATGCGGTTAATACTGCAAAAGCCTTTAACGATAGATTGAATTTTGATGGGGTTATTCTTACAAAATTAGATGGAGATACTCGTGGTGGAGCCGCAATAACTATTAAATCAGTAGTAAACAAACCAATTAAGTTTGTTGGAACTGGTGAAAAAATGGACGCTATTGATGTATTCTATCCTTCTCGTATGGCCGATCGTATCCTTGGAATGGGAGATGTTGTATCTTTGGTAGAAAGAGCGCAAGAGCAATACGATGAAGAAGAAGCCAGAAAATTACAAAAGAAAATTGCAAAAAACGAATTCGGTTTTGATGATTTCTTGTCACAGATACAACAAATCAAAAAAATGGGAAGCATGAAAGATTTGATTGGAATGATTCCGGGTGCTGGTAAAGCAATGAAAGATGTTGAAATTGAAGACGATGCTTTCAAACACATTGAAGCAATCATCCATTCAATGACACCAATAGAAAGAAGCAGACCTTCTTTAATTGACATGAAACGCAAAACTAGAATTGCAAAAGGTTCTGGTAGAAAAATAGAAGAAGTAAATCAATTGATGAAACAATTCGAACAGATGAGCAAAATGATGAAGATGATGCAAGGACCAGGAGGGAAAAACATGATGCGCATGATGGGCGGAATGAAAGGTGGAATGCCACAAATGTAATATAGAGACGTGATTTATCACGTCTTTTTTATTGAGTAGATAAACAACAACACAACACACAAAATAACTACACAATGACAATTTTAGACGGAAAAAAAGTATCGGAAGATATTAAAAATGAAATTGCGGCCGAAGTCCAAAAAATGAAAGACAACGGCGAAAAAGTACCACATCTTGCTGCAATAATTGTAGGAAGCGATGGCGCAAGTTTAACCTATGTTGGCAGTAAAGTAAAGGCCTGCGAACGAGTAGGATTCGAATCTACTTTGGTAAAAATGCCAAGTACTACTTCGGAAACTGAATTACTTAATAAAATCAAAGAACTGAATCAAAACGACGACATCGATGGTTTTATAGTGCAATTACCGTTGCCAAAACAAATTGATACCCAACAAATAATTAACGCAATTGACCCGAGCAAAGACGTGGATGGTTTCCATCCGGAGAATTTTGGTAAAATGGCGTTAGACATGAGTACCTTTATTCCTGCAACTCCGTTTGGAATTTTGGAATTGTTAGAGCGTTACAATGTTCCAACGGATGGAAAACATACCGTAATCATTGGAAGAAGTCACATTGTAGGTAGACCAATGAGTATCTTAATGGGAAGAAACCAATTTCCTGGGAATTCTACCGTTACGTTAACCCACAGTCATACTAAAAACATCAACCAAATAACTTCGCAAGCAGATATTATCATCACGGCATTAGGGGTTCCGAATTATCTTAAAGCCGAAATGGTGAAAGATGATGTTGTGGTTATTGACGTTGGTATTACTCGTGTTGCCGATGAAACTTCCGAAAAAGGATATAAAATTGTTGGGGACGTTGATTTTGAAAATGTATCTAAAAAAGCATCTTTTATTACCCCAGTTCCTGGTGGAGTAGGGCCAATGACAATTGCTATGTTGTTGAAAAATACGCTTTTAGCAAGAGAACAAAAAAAGGCCAAAAAATAAAATGACTTTTTCTGTTGCAACTAATTCCCAACTTGAAATTATTCAAGATTTAGCCAAAGCAATTTGGCCAGATGCCTATGGCGCAATCCTATCGCAAGAGCAATTGGAATACATGATGGAAATGATGTACAGTTTGGATTCTTTAGAAAATCAACTAAAAAATAACATCGTTTTTTTGTTAGTAAAAGAGGAAAATGATTTTATCGGATTTGCATCCTATGAACTAAATTTTCAGAATTTTAATAAAACTAAGATTCATAAATTATATATTTTGCCAACTATCCAAGGCAAAGGAGTTGGTAAAAATTTGATTCTTCATATCCAAGAAATTGCAAAGAAAAATTCTAATTCAGCATTAATTCTGAATGTAAATAAATACAATAAAGCCAAAGATTTTTATTTGCATAACCAATTCGAAATTGCCGATTCACTCGTGGTAGATATAGGAAATAGTTATGTAATGGATGATTTTATTATGGAGAAAAAGATTTAAAATAGAAAACCCAAGATTTGCGTCTTGGGTTTGTTTTTTCAAAATAAAATTTAAAACTATGCACTTTCAGTGCATTTCGATTAAGCTTCTAATTTTTTTGCCACAGATTCACAGATTTCTAAATCATTTCTAATCTGTGAATCTGTGGCTAATTTTTACGGATAATTTATTTGGATGCGATTTCCTTATACATTTTATAGCATCCTCTAAAAGTTAAAAGATGTAAAATAATTATCCCAACTTTAGAGAAAATACTCAACGAAAATCCAAATTCATCTTTTTGCGGAACTACAAAGAAAAGGTAACTGTAATAAAGTGCAGAAACCACGATTAGTGCTGCAGTCGCGATAATAAACTTAGGTTTGTTTTTGCTAAAACCAATAGTTGTATAAACCAAAATTACAACTAAAAGTATATTTGCTATTTTTTGGAAGGTATCTTCTGCCGAATAAAAGCGACCCAAAGCAGCCAAAATAGTGAGTATTAAAAACAGTAATGCAGGTAGAAAATGCAGTGCATTATTAAAATAATTAGAATCTACTTTGTTGAAAATTGTACTATTTTCAGCAATTTCAGCATCACTAAAACCATCTCTTTTTAAATACGTCATTACATCCTTTTTGGAATAATTATATTTAAGGTATCTTTCAATTTCTGTTTTAATGTCATTTTCCGCTGCCATAATTTTTTTTATCTATTTCTAAAATCTCTTCGAGGTTGAATCGAAATTTTAGGGGTTACTTTCGGGAAACTTGCTTCTTCTGTTTTGCTTGAAGGCTCTATTAATTGGTTAAGTTCGGTAACTTCCTCCTCCGTTAAATGGCGGTACCTTCCTAACGGAACATCCAAAGTAATATTGATAATTCGAGTTCTTTTTAAAGCAGTAACTTCATAATCGAGATGCTCACACATTCTTCTGATTTGTCGGTTCAATCCTTGTGTTAGCACAATTCGAAAGACATATTTACTAATTTGTTCTACTTTGCATTTTCGGGTAATAGTTTCCAAAATTGGAATTCCATTCGCCATTCTATCTATAAATCGATCCGTAATTGGTCGGTTTACAGTTACTATATATTCCTTTTCGTGGTTGTTTCTAGCACGTAGGATTTTATTTACAATATCACCATCGTTGGTCATGAAAATCAATCCCTCACTGGCTTTGTCCAATCTACCAATGGGAAAAATTCGTTCTGAATAATTGATGTAATCTACAATATTATCTCTTACATCCAAGTTGGTAGTACATTCAATTCCGGCAGGCTTATTAAAAGCAAGATAAATTCGTTTTTGTCGGTTTTCTCTTACCAATTTGCCATCTACACGAACTTCATCATCGGGAGTGATTTTAGTACCCATTTCTGGAACGACTCCATTAATGGTAACTTTCCCTTGTTCTATTAATTTATCGGCTTCCCTGCGGGAGCAAAAGCCAGTTTCCGATAAAAATTTATTGATTCGTGTAAGATTTTCTTCCATTTGACAAAAGTAATCAATTTGAAAAGGAGATAATTTTAAATTCTAAAAATATTTGCAATTAATTAGTGTTTTTTTCAGATTTAAGAATCTATAAAATCGACTATAGTTTGGTACAAGTCAGCATCGTGCATGCTGTGCCCAAGTCCTTTGGTTTCTATAAATTGAGCAGTTTTCCAGGCAGTAGCAATTTTATTACCTTCATTCAGTAACACAACTATATCCTCTTGATCGTGAGCGATAATTCCTGAAATAGTAGTTTCTTCTAAGAATTTAGAAGCAGAAAAATCTTCAATAACGATATTAAATCTACTTTGAACATAGTTTTTAAATTGCTCTTGCACCTTTTTATTTAAACTTAGCAATCTAAAATAATTTTCCATGATAACTTTAAAATCACTTGGAGCACCAAGCAAAATCATTTTTTCTAATTGGTGCGGATAATGGTTTTGATAATAAGCCAAAGCATTGCCGCCTATAGAATGACCAATTGCAATTTTGGGTTGGTATTTTTGTACCACTTCATTAATAAATTCCGAATAAATAAGAACATTAAATTCTTTATCCGTATTAAATCCGTGTGCAGGAGCATCTATTGCTATAATAGTTTTTCCTGTTTTCTTCAAATAAGGAAGCAGTTTTTTCCATCTGGAAGCATTACTTTCCCAACCATGAACCAACAAAATAATCTCTTCATTTCCTTCCCAATGGTAAGTTTGAAATTCTTGATCGTTTAAATTGTGTTTTTGATGGATTGCTTTTTGTAACGTTTTCGGAATTCTATCTTG
This sequence comes from Flavobacteriaceae bacterium, assembly GCA_947451525.1. GTDB lineage: Bacteria > Bacteroidota > Bacteroidia > Flavobacteriales > Flavobacteriaceae > Flavobacterium. Next base: position 64,816 of record CANFZM010000013.1, on the reverse strand, counting down.
CTTAATTTTCCCTTTTCTAGGTTCACTAAAAAATTTATAAGCCAATGCCAAAGATTGCTTAGGTGCTACATAACTTAATAAGTTGATATAACTCCCAATGCTTTTTGCAACAATTTTTTGAATAGTTTTTTCCATAAAAAAATCCCGATTGAATCGGGATTTAAGATATTACATTTTTGCGAATATTTTATCCATTTTTTCTTTTTCTTCATCTGCCAAGGCAGCATCTACTAAAATTCTTCCAGAATGTTCATCGGTGATGATCTTTTTTCTAGCAGCAATTTCAACTTGAATTTGTGGAGGAATAGTAAAGAAAGAACCTGCAGAAGCACCTCTTTCAATGGAAACAACTGCTAATCCGTTTCTTACGCTAGAACGAATTCTAGTATAAGCAGCAAGCAGTCTTTCTTCTATTAAACCTTCAAATTCTGTAGATTTTTGAGTTAAAAAAGTTTCTTCCTTTTCAGTTTCCGACATAATATCGCTTAATTCTGCTTTTTTATGTTTTAAGTGGGTAGTTTTTTGTTCTAATTTATCTTTAGAATTTGCAACTACTTCTTTTTTGTGTTCTGTAGAAGCTTTAAGTTCTTTAATTTGCTTTTCAGCCAATTGAATTTCTAATTCTTGAAACTCAACCTCTTTTGTTAAAGCATTGAATTCTCTATTGTTACGAACATCTTTTTGTTGTTCGGCATATTTTTTTATTGCCAAATGATGGTTATCAATTGCCGTTTTTTTAGATTTGATGCTATCTTCAATAGAAACCAAGTCAGATTGTAATTTCTCTAAACGAGTAGTCAAACCCGCTACTTCATCTTCAAGATCTTCCACTTCTAAAGGCAATTCCCCTCTTACGTTTCTAATTTCGTCAATTCTAGTGTCGATAATTTGTAAATCGTAAAGCGCTCTTAATTTTTCTTCAACGCTCAATTCTTTTGTAGTAGCCATTTTCTATAAGTACTTAACTGGATTAGTATTTTCTTCCGATAAAACGAATGCAAAATTAGTAATTTTTTCTTTAAGATAGTCAACAATATAATTTTTTGTATACCTTTCACTTTCAAAATGTCCAATATCGGCTAAAACTATCTGATTTTCAGCCTCATAAAAGTTGTGGTATTTCAAATCGGCAGTTAAAAAAACATCGGCTCCAGCCTGAATTGCGTTTTTTATGGCAAAACTTCCAGAACCTCCAAGAACTGCAACCTTTTTTATCGATTTTCCTAACAAAGTAGAATGTCTAATTCCGCCACATTGCATTTTGGTTTTTACTAATTGTAAAAATTCAATTTCAGATAGTGGTTTTTCCAATTCACCAACCATACCTAGGCCTATATTTTGATGGGTATTTTGCAAATCGTAAATTTCATAAGCAACTTCTTCGTAAACATGATTTTTAAATAAGGCTTTCAGAATTTTATTTTGCAAATGTTTTTCAAAGGTTACTTCAATTTTTATTTCTTGTGCTTCCACAAATTCAAATCGTTCCCCAATTTCGGGATTGCTGTTTTCATTACCCATATACGTTCCAATTCCTTGCGAGGTAAAACTGCAATCGTCATAATTTCCAATTTTTCCTGCACCTGCATCAAATAATGCATTGCGAACTTGCTCTACATTTTCGGGAATGGTATAGGTAACCAACTTCTGAATAAAATTAGGTTTAGGAACCAATATTTTAGTATTTGTTAACCCTAAAGCATCACAAAAAATCTTGTTCACACCATTTTTATGGTTGTCTAAAGCCGTATGGACTGCGTAAATTGCTATGTCATTTTTGATGGCTTTTAACACTGAACGTTCCACATAATTTTTGCCAGTAATTTTCTTAATTCCAGAAAATAAAATAGGGTGGAAGCACACCACAAGATTGCACTTTTTAGCAATGGCTTCGTCAATTACGCTTTCCAAAGCATCATGACATACTAATACTCCAGTGGCCTCGTCATCTTGATTTCCTACTAATAATCCTACATTGTCAAAATCCTCGGCATACGCCAAAGGTGCCATTTCTTCAAGGACTGTAATGATTTCTTTTATTTTCATTAAATGCGATATTATATATTTCCCAAAACCTTAAACTTGAAACCAAATCAAGTTGCCCATTCGTTTAATAATTCCTTTATAACCCAAGTATTATTTATATTTTCCAATAATAAAAAACAACCATTATTGTGTTCAATATTTCTATAAAAAGCCACTTTTACCAAGCAATATTTCACTCCAAAATACATCGGTTTGCTAACAATCATTAACCGTTGGTTGTTTTCGTCGGCTTTTAAGGATATTTTTTGATACTCTTCTAAAGATAAACAATTATTCACTTTACTTTTAAGGTATTGATTTTGATTATTGAAAATGATACTCATTTCTTTCATCCAATCTTCGGTAACAACTGTATTTACTTGTTTTTTTATTTCCGCCGAATTCTTTTTCAACAACTCATTTTTATGAATTACTTCAAAAGTTTCTTCGTTGTTTGGTGCTTTCTGACAATAGAAATTCAGATATTGCATTCTGTTTTTTACAATAACTTTTTCATTTTGATAGTATTTGCTCAATAAAATTTTAAGTATAGCAGCATCTTGGCTTTCTTGAGTAAATCCAAATTGAAAGCAAAATACAAAGGCAATAAAAAGTTTAAAAGTCAATTTCATTTCTAATTTTTTTCCATTCCAAAGATAAAAAAATGTTATATTAGTAGTCGTATTATTTTTAGAAAATAAAATACCCCGTTTTTTGTATCTTTGTAATTCAAAATTTCAATATTATGACCACATTTACTATAAAAATTAACAAACGCACTAAAGCCGGAAAAGCATTTATGGCTATGTCAGAAACTTTTTTTAAAGGGGTTGAAGGAATTGAAATTATTGAAAATGTTTCGGATAAAAAATCTGGAAAGAAAGAAATTCCTTATAATCCGGAATTCGTTACTATGGTTTTAGAATCGGCTAAGAGTAAAAACAGAACTACTGTAAACTCCAAAAACCTATGGCAAAGTATATAATTGAGTTAACCGATTTGGCCAAAGAGCATCTTCAAAAACATAAAAAATCAGGTAATAAATCCAATTTGAACAAAATTTCAAAAATATTTGAAGATTTAGAAAACCATCCTTTTACAGGAGTTGGAAATCCGGAGCAATTAAAATATAGTTTATTTGGCTTTTGGTTCAGAAAAATAAATCAAAAAGACAGAATAATATACTCTGTAAATGACACTTTAGTCTTAGTAGAAGTTATTTCGGCAATGGGTCATTATTCTGATAAATAGCGTATGAATTTCCTTCGAAAAATACTTTTTCCATTTTCCATTTTGTATGGGTTTATTACATCTATCCGAAATTTCCTTTTTGATAAAGGGATTTTACGTTCGTATTCTTTTGAAGTCCCTGTTATTGCAGTTGGGAATTTAAGTGTTGGCGGAACCGGAAAAACGCCACAAATAGAATATTTAATTCGTTTGCTTGCTCCAAATTATAAAATTGCGACTTTAAGCAGAGGTTATAAGCGAAAATCAGAAGGTTTTATTTTAGCAGATGCCAATTCTACTGCCGAAATTCTTGGCGATGAACCTTTTCAAATCCATCAAAAGTTTCCTCAAATTAAAGTTGCTGTAGATGCAGATAGAAAAAACGGAATAGAAAAATTACTATCTTTAAAGGATAAACCCGAAGTTATTTTGCTAGATGATGCCTTCCAACACCGTCGAGTGAAAGCAGGTTTTTATATTTTACTTTCGTCTTACGATGATTTGTTTTGCGATGATTACCTGCTTCCAACAGGCAATCTGCGCGAAAGCAGAAGAGGAGCAAAGCGTGCCGATGTGATAATTGTCACCAAATGTCCGAAAGATTTATCGGAGATTGCACAGCAAAATATTAAAAATAAAATAGGGTTGGTGGTTCCAATTTATTTTAGTTATATTGATTATGACGACTTGGTTTATAATCCAAACGAAAGTAAAAAAGTTAGCGAAATTAAGTTGTTAAACAAATTGGTAATTGCTGGAATAGCAAAACCAGAGCCATTTTTTAATTATTTAGAAGTTTCAAAAGACGATTGTTTGGTGTATCCAGACCATCATTTTTTTACGGAAAAAGATTTGAATCAAATAGAAGCCAAAGCAAATAATAAGGTGATTATTACGACCGAAAAAGATTTCGTTCGTTTGATGCACCACCATTGGAAAACACCAATATATTATTTGCCAATAAAAAGTAGTTTCCTTGGTAAAAGGGAAGAATTAGATAATAAAATTTCAAATTATCTAGAACAGAATTTAAAGTCTTGAAATAGCCATAAAAAGAAATTTTCAATTATTCTTTTATTATTTTTCTTGAGGTACTTGTAACTCCATTTGATATTTTTACTAAGTAAATTCCACTTGAAAGGGATGAAATGTCCGTCTCTGTAATAGTATCCGAATGGGATTCAAGAACACAACGGCCACTAATATCAGTATAAGAAACACTTTTTATAATTGCATTGGTTTTATAATGTATTAAAGAACTTGTTGGATTAGGAAATAGTTCTAAACTAAAGTCAGATAAATCGTTTTCATTTACATTTAATGCAGTTGTTGAAATTTTTACTGCCATAAATTGTCTTCCATTGCATTCGGTATAATCCCCTTCATTCCCCATCCAAGGTCCAGTTCCAACAGCAATATACTCGTTAGGATTTGCTTCTACAACGTCATAAAAAAAGTTATTATATCTTCCGCTTACGGATTTTTGCCATTGTAAAGCCCCATTGGCGTTAATTTTAATCATCCATGCATTTGGCATAAGATTATTCGTAGAGTAGTTTATAATAACTTGGTCATTTGATGAATAGGTGTATCCTACAATTATATAGCCTCCATCACTAGTTTGTCTTACCGAAGAAGCAACATCGTCTTTCGTTCCGCCATAACAATTTTGCCACATTTCGTTTCCATCTGAGTCAATTTTTATAGCCCAAAAATCCGCTCCGATATGACTGTCAAAATGATCTTGTCGTTGTCCAACAATTAAATAACCGGCATCATTAGTTTTGATTATTCGATATGGAATATTATAAAAATTAGCACTCGGCATAATTGGACTAAAACAACTAGCCCAAGTGTTATAAATAAAATTATTGTTTGCTACTTTGGCGATCCAAATACTCGATTCGCAGGGAGAATATAAATTTGGACAATTAACTTGACCATCATGAGAAGTGGTCTCTCCTGCAACTACATAGCTTCCGTCTGGGTTGGACACCATAGTATGACAAATATCGACACTTGCGCCTCCTAGGGGTCTTCCAAAAATAAAATTCCCATTAGAGTCAAGTTTTATTACCCAATAATCACTATTACCATGATTGTTAAATGGGAAAGTAGCAGCAATATAATTATCTGAGGAGCTTGTTGTGCCTGCAACTAAAAATTCTCCAGTATTCAATACTTCAATACTTTCGGCAACATCATCAAGACTTCCTCCGTAGGTTTTTTGCCATAATAAATCCCCTGTGCTGGATAATCTTCCTATCCAATAATCTCCATGAGTTGCAGCAGAATATTGGGTTCCAGTAAACACATATCCGCCATCTAAAGTTTGTTTTATTTCCCAAATCTTCTCCGTTCCGGCGGTTCCATAACATCTTGACCACTCCGTTTCATAATTAGAGTTTAATTTAACCACGAATCCATCTAAAGAACCATGATAATCAACTGATTCGGCACTTGCAACCGATGTTACTCCTGCAATAACATAACCACCATCGGATGTTTTTTGAATAGATTGCGCATCATAAGATCCTAGATAGCCAGGTATGACATTGTTTGGATTAGTTCCTCCAAAATATTTAATCCAATCAATATGTGGTGTTTGTGAAAAAGCAAAAGAACTTAATAAAATAAATGCGACTATTTTTTTCATTTTTTTTCATTTAAAAAACAAATATAACAAAAATATTATTTTGAAGATTATTTTTTTTCTCCAACAAAATTATTTTATGTTTTTTAATTACATTATATTTGAATAAGAAATAAAGAAAAAAATTATGTGGGAGCAAGTTCAAGAAACCGTTAGTTATATTAAAGAAAAAATAGGTTTTACACCGGAATATGGTGTAATTTTAGGTTCGGGATTAGGCAGTTTTACGGACGATATCGAAGTAGAATGTACCTTGCCTTATTCGGAAATTCCAAATTTTCCAGTATCTACAGTTCAGGGTCATAAAGGTGCTTTGGTTTTTGGAACTATCGGGTCCAAAAGAGTTGTTGCCATGCAAGGCCGTTTTCATTTTTATGAAGGTTATGACATGAAACAAGTTACTTTCCCTGTGCGAGTGATGAAGTTTTTGGGAGTAACTAAATTAGTAGTTTCAAATGCTTCGGGTGGGGTAAATCCAAACTACGAAGTAGGTTCTATAGTGCTTATTAAAGACCATATTAATATGATGCCCGAGCATCCGTTACGCGGAAAAAATGACGAACGTTTTGGTCCTCGTTTTGTAAACATGAGCGAACCTTATAGTCGAGCCATGTTGCTTAAAGCAAAAGAAGTTGCGGCTTCCTTAAACATTGAAGTGCAAGACGGAGTATATATGGGCTTGCAAGGACCAACTTTTGAAACCTTGGCAGAATACCGAATGGTGAAAAATATTGGTGCCGATTGCGTAGGGATGTCTACTGTTCCAGAAGTTATTGTGGCACGACACATGGAAATGGAAGTTTTCGGATTGTCCGTTATTACCGATATGGGTGATGAAGAAAATATTGAAGAAGTAAACCATGCCGAAGTCTTGAAAGCGGCTGAAAAAGCAGAGCCTTCCGTTCGAAAATTAATTAAAGAATTGATTATTCAGTATTAGTTTTTTTACAAAATTTTACAAATTATATTTTGAATTTATCTGTTTATCCTGCAAGGTTTCAAAAACCTTGTAGGTGTAAATTAAATACCTACAAGGTTTTTTAAACCTTGCAGGACTAAAACAATGAAAGTTCCCGAGCTACACGCAGTTTGGGACTAAATTAAGCCCATTATTCGGATTTGCCAAATCTTTTTCCAAATACAAAACCAACTTCCAATTAAGCCTAAAACCCAAATTGCTTGTAGCGTATGTTGGTGGCAGGTTGTTGTCATCGTAAATCACGTGTTTCTTCAATATTTTCAAGTTTTGGATGTCGGATTTCTGTTAGAACACCGAAAATTTCCAACTTTTTCATTATGCTTCTGTACTCGTTTTCCATTTTACACGTTTCCACTTTGGAATATTAAGTAATTATGAAATGTTTTTTTTGTTTTTAGAAACGGTTGATAGCCTTTTTCTTTATTTGATATGCAATTTCCCAATTGATGATAGAGAATAATATATTACCAATTATTGCGGTATTAATTCCATACGGGTCAGATGGAGGATAATAAAAATCAGAGAATTTAAAGGCTAATAATAAACTTAAATACGCAATTAAAATTCCGACTAAAATATTTGTAATTGGATTTATTTTTATAAAAAAAAAAGCTACCAAAATATCCATAATGCTAAAGATTAAAAATGCATTCCAAAAAATTTCTTTAAAAGGTAGTTGAGAACCTATTTTAAAATAAATAAAAGTTGAAAAGTAATATCCGAGAATTAAGATTATATACAGTAAAATTCGTTTCAATAAATTCATTTTCAAGTATGTGTTTCTATTTTTACAATTCTATTTTTTTAAAAGACTGAAAGCAATTGATTTTTCATATGCGTCATTTCGGTGCAACTTGCCACCAAGTAATTGCTAGCCCATGTAATTTAGTGAAATTCGTGTCAACTACTTATTCATAAATTGAATTAAGTCGATAATTCTTGAAGAATATCCTACTTCATTATCGTACCAACCAACCACTTTACCCATTTTATCAATTACTGAAGTTAGTTGGGAATCAAAAACACAAGAGTTTTTGTTTCCGATAATATCCACCGAAACAATAGGATCTTCTGTGTAATCTAGAATTCCTTTTAAGTTGGTTTCTGCGGCTTTTTTAAACGCTAAGTTGATCTCATCTATAGTGACTTCCCGAGTTACATTAAAAGTAATATCGGTTAAGGAACCATCAGGAACAGGCACTCGAATGCCGCATCCTCCAATTTTTCCTTCCAAATCTGGGAATATTTTAGTTAATGCTTTGGCTGCTCCAGTAGTGGTTGGTACTATCGATTGGCTTGCACCTCTAGCGCGACGCAAATCTTTATGTGGTTGGTCGTGAAGACTTTGGTCGGTGGTGTACGAATGCACGGTGGTAATATAGGCTTGTTCTATACCGCACAATTCTTTAATGACTTGCATCATTGGAGCCGCATTATTAGTAGTGCAACTCGCATTAGAAACTATCGTTTCCGATCCGTCTAAAATGTGTTCGTTTACACCAAGCACCACGGTTTTTATTTCGGGAACTTCCGATGGTGCCGATAGAATTACTTTTTTTGCACCTGCTAGAATGTGGGCATTAATTTCGTCGAAGGTTTTGTATTTCCCGGTAGATTCAATTACCATATCGATAGAATCCCAATTAAGATTGGAAATTTCTTTCTCGTGAAAAAACAAATACGATTTTCCATCTACAATAATTGCATTTTCTTCATACGAAACAACGCAAGGTAAAACCCCATGAATGCTGTCGTATTTTATCAAATGTGCCATCGTTCGATTATCGGCAATATCGTTAATAGCGACTACTTCAATAGTGGGATGGTTGAGCAATAACCGAAAGAGATTTCTTCCAATTCTTCCAAAACCGTTAATGGCAATTCTTGTTTTCAATTTTATATTTAATTTAAAGAATATGTTTGGCAGCATGGTAAGAAGAGCGCACTAAAGCACCACTTTCAACATGACGGAAGCCCATTTCTTTGCCTATTTTTTCGTATTTTTCAAATTGTTCTGGGGTAATGTATTCTTTTACCGGAAGGTGTTTTTTACTAGGTTGTAAGTATTGCCCAATGGTAATAATATCCACATTTTGATTGCGAATGTCTTGCATAGTTTCCAAAACTTCTGCTTCGGTTTCACCAAGTCCCAACATGATTCCCGATTTGGTTCTTTTGATTCCTTGCTCTTTCAGATATCTTAAAACCTCCAGACTTTTATCGTATTTGGCTTGAATTCTAACCTCACGAGTCAATCTACGGACGGTTTCCATATTATGGGAAACTACCTCTGGATTGGCTTCAACAATTCGGTCGATATTTCTTGTATTCCCTTGAAAATCGGGAATTAAAGTTTCAAGAGTGGTTTCAGGATTCATTCTGCGAATGGCTTGAACGGTTTCCAGCCAAATAATAGAGCCCATGTCTTTTAAATCATCTCTATCCACGCTAGTAATTACTGCGTGTTTGATGTTCATGATTTTAATAGAACGCGCTACTTTTTCAGGTTCGTCCCAATCTACCGTTTCTGGACGGCCCGTTTTTACACCGCAAAATCCGCAAGAACGAGTGCATATATTTCCAAGGATCATGAAGGTTGCGGTTCCTTCTCCCCAACATTCGCCCATGTTTGGGCAACTGCCCGAGGTGCAAATGGTGTTCAGTTTGTATTTGTCAACCAAACCTCGTAGTTCGGTATATTTTTGTCCAATTGGTAATTTTACCTTTAACCATTTTGGTTTTCCGATGGGTAATGTATTTTCCGTAATTGATTCCATGCCTTAATTTTTTCAGTAGCAAAGATAAGTATATTGGAATTAGAAAAAGAGAAAAGAAAATGGAAAAATAAAGGTTAATTTGGAATATTATTTCAAGAAAAATCCCTGTTGTATATTTCACTCAACAGGGATTTAAAAAAAAAATATATAACTAACAATTACAGTTGCACAACAACTGGTAAAGTATATCGGGTTCTTACGGCTTGGTTGTCTTTATAGCCAGGTTCCCATTTGGTTTTTAAAGATTTTAAAACTCGTACGGCTTCTTTACTAACCGCTTGACTATTGCTTTGTGTTACTTCAATGTCGGTCATGTTGCCATTTTTTTCAATAACAAAAGAAACTAAAACGCGGATGGTTTCTCCTTCTTCCTCTAATTCTTGTTTTTCAAAATTACGCCCAACATAGTCGTAGAAATTTTTCATTCCACCAGGAAACGAAGGTTGTCTGTCTAATTCGGATGGTTTTACTGGGCCAGCATTAGTGATTGTTGGAGTAACCGCTGTGCCAGTTCCTGGGATGGTTGCAATACCTTCAGTTCCTGTTCCTGTTGGGGAAGTTGGACCATTAACAATAGGAGCCTCCGCAGTTTTAGTAACTGGAATTACTGCCTGTTCTTTAGAAGCAACTTGGTAGTTCTGATTGTCGTCAGGAGTTTTAACCGCAGCAGTTTCTGGTTTAGGAGTTTCTACTTTTGGTATAATTTCTTCTGTTGGAGGATGGATTTCTACAACGTGAATAGTTGGATCTAAAGGAATAACAGGAGGAATTACTTCGGGAGCAGTGCTAAAAGAACTCAATAAAAAAGTTCCGCCTACTAAAAAACTGATTCCGAATAGGAATGCAAAGAAGGTTGTTCTTTCACTATTCAAGCGTAATTGGTACGCACCATACTTTTGGTTCTTGTCTTGAAATACAAGATCTAACCACTTTTTTTCAAAGATACTAACGTTGGACATAATTTATTGTTTTTAAGGTTAAGTATCGGTGTTACATACGCGAAGTGTTTTTATTTTAATAACGCAATATTTTAGGTGATATTGTGTGATTGTAGTAATAAATATAATAAAATGTTAAGATATTGTGTTTTATGATTCTTTTTTATTGAATATTTCTTTTGAATTTTGCATCTATTCAATACCATCACCGATTAACCCTGATGGGAGCAGGCTACCTTGTAGCGCGGACAGCAGGAATAGGGTTTACTAAAATGCCTATCGATTCGTTTTTAATAATTTGGAGGAGAATATTAAAAACAATTATAAAAATAAAATAGTTTTTTTAATCTATCCTCACCCCAACCCTCTCCAAAGGAGAGGGAGAAATATAGGATTATTTTATTTTTATAATTGTAAAAAAATGTGTTTATCGTTTGGTTTGGATGATTTCGGCCAGTAGTTTTTTGGCGCGAAGGAGTTTGATTTTTACGTTACTCAAGGGCTCTTGGAGTTGCTCGGCAATTTCTTGGTAACTCATTTCTTGGAAGTAGCGCAGTTGGATGACTTCTTGGTAATGCGGTTTCAATTCTTTGATGAAATGAAGGAGTTGCGCGAGGTTTTGCTCGGTTATGAGTTCGTCTTCGGCAGATGGGGAACTATCAGCAATGTTGTGGGCTTGTTGGTCTTCTTCGTCGGTAATTTCTACAAAAAGGCTCGATTTTTTTTTGCGGAGTAAGTCGATATGCACGTTTTTGGCGATGGCAATTAACCAAGTATTGAATTGAAATTCAGGGTTGTAAGTGGTTAATTTGTCAAATGCTTTGGAGAAGGTTTCGATGGTAATATCTTCGGAATCGGTTTCGTTTTCGGTGCGTTTTAACATGAATCCATAGACTTCGTTCCAATAATGGTCGAGCAAATAAGTGAATGCCACTTGGTCGCCATTTTTAGCCTTTTCTATGTAGGAAATTATTTCCACTGCACTGGTTTTGAAAACGTGTTGGTGATGAAGAAGTTTAATTGCGAAACTACTAAAATTATTTCAATTATTGGAAACCAATACATTACGTCTTTTTCATTTAGTTTTCCGGCTGCAAATCCTAAGGAAATCCAAGCAAAAATATAACGAAAAACAATTATGCTTAAAACGATAATCCATTGAAATTGAAAGGCTAATAGAATTATTGGCAGTATGAAAAACAATAATTGGGTTGCGTAGAAAACGGCTAATTGGCTACGATCAAACGATTTATAATGTTTGGCAGTGGCAACATGTCTTCTTTTTTGGGTAAACCATTCTTTGAAAGTGGTTTTTGGTTTGGAAAACGTAAAACTATCGGTGGTGTAGCAAATGGTTGTATTCTTGGCAGTTGCTGCTTCGTTAATAAACAAATCGTCGTCTCCCGAACGGATTTTCATGTGCTCAATAAATCCATTAGTTTTAAAGAATTCTTCTCGTTTATAAGCCATGTTGCGGCCAACACCCATATAGGGTTTTCCTAATTTTGCCCAAGAAAAATATTGGGTTGCAGTTAGTAAAGTTTCAAAACGGATGATTTTATTTAGGAACGAATTTTTGATTTTTTCGTAAGCACCATACCCTAAAACAATGGTTTTTTCTTTGGTGAATTGGGCGCTCATTTCTTTAATCCACTCGGTTGTTTTAGGATAACAATCGGCATCGGTAAATAATAAATATTCGTTTTTAGCCGCTTTGATTCCGAGAGTTAAAGCGAATTTTTTATTTCCCCAAAACGCTTCGTTATTTTGCACTTTTACCAATTTAACATTGGAGTATTGTTTTTCAAATGCTTCAAAAATCTCTAGTGTTTCATCGCTAGAAGCATCGTCAATTAAGACAATTTCGTAATCAGGATAATTTTGTTCTGCCAATAAAGGAATGAAGTTTTTTACATTTTCTTCTTCGTTTTTTGCGCATACAATTATAGAAATAGGAACTCTTTTTGGAGTAGAAATTTGCGGTTTAGCAAATGAAAATTTACCAAAAAACACTATATAATATAGAAATTGAACAACTACAACGGCAATAAATAAACAAAGTAAAATTAGTAGCATAATGGCTTTATTGTCTTTTTTTTAACGTGTGCAAAAGTACGGAATTCAATTTTGAAATACGAATTATGGTTGTGAAATTTAATTTTCAAGATTAAATCACATAAACCTCTCTTATTGTTCTTGCTATTAATTTGTTTCGAGCAACCAACTAAAAACGTTTAAGTGTTTTATTCCGCTTCTGTTTTGGGTAAAAGAGTCAGTCGTTAGTAAAAATTTGGGGTAGTTGTCGTTGATTTTTTCTAATGCGCCAAATTCCCGTTCAATTGTATTTTCATTTACCATTTGCCATGCTACTTGATAGTATTCGATTTCTCCTGTTGGGGATTTGCATACAAAATCTACTTCGGTGTTACGTGTTGTGCCTGTCCAAATCTTGTTGCCTCTTCGAAGCAGTTCGAGGTAAACAACATTTTCCAAAAGGTGTCCTCTGTCGGTATTTCGTTCTTTACCTGCTAAAATATTCAACAAACCGGCATCAACTAGATAGTATTTTTCTTGTGTTGCGAGTTGTTTTTTACCTTTTAAATCAAATCGATTTACTTTATAAAACACAAAACTTTCCACTAAATATTCTAAATACTTTTCTACAGTGGCGTGATGGATGCTTTGATTATCTTGCTTTAAGGTAGTTGATATATTGCTTGGCGAAAGCGAATTGCCAATATTTGATGCTATAAATTTTACAATGTTTCCAAATGCCCTTTTATCATTTATTTGGTGGCGTTGTGTAATATCTTTTTCGATTATTGTTGTGTAAATAGCCTCCAAATATTCATAAATTTTATCGAAACCTTCTTCACGCAATTCTACACCTTTAGGCAATGATGTTTCGTTTACAAAATCAAAAAATAAGGCTTCGTAATTAAGGTATTTGTTGCTCGTGTCAATACTACGTGCAGTTAAGTATTCTTTAAATGAAAAAGGTAAAATAGAAATTTCGATGTAGCGACCGCTCAATAAAGTAGCCAATTCGCTACTCAATAAAAATGCATTAGAGCCTGTTATGTAAACATCTGTGTTTTCTGTAGCAAAAAGGCCATCTACTAATTTTTCAAAAAGTGGAATATTTTGTACTTCGTCTAAAAAAATATAGTTAGTCTTGTCGGATTGCAGTTTCTTTTTTATTTCAAAGTAAATTTCGTCCCACGATTTATTTAAATAATTTTCAGGCAACTCAAAGTTATAAAACTGAATTTGCCGTTTACCAACACCTTGTTTTAGTAATAGTTCACGATAAAGTTCTAGTAGAGTACTTTTACCGGACCTACGTAATCCACTAACTACTTTTATGAGATCTTTGTCTTTGTAAGCAATTAGTTTTTCAATGTATTCTTTACGATTTGTGTAGTGGTTCATAAATCAAAGATATGAAATAAATTATCAAAAATAACAAAAAATGCAAGTTTTGATAATTTAAACCTATTTAAATCGTTCTATAAATAGAAGTGTAATTTATATAAATGGCAAGAAAATAATGTACATTAGTTGTATAAAATAGGTATAAAATCGATTTCTAAATCACATTAACCTCTGCTTCAATAGCAATTCCGAATTTATTTAAAACTGTAATTTGAATGTCTTTAGAAACATTTAAAATTTCTTGCCCGGTCGCGTTTCCATAATTTACTAATACAAGTGCTTGGTTTTTATGGATTCCGGCATCGCCAAAACGTTTTCCTTTAAAACCGGCTTGTTCGATAAGCCAACCTGCAGGAACTTTAACTTCGGTTTTGGAAATTACATAATGTGGCATTTCGGGATGTAAGGCGTGCACTTTTTCAAATGCTTCTTTGGAAATAATTGGGTTTTTAAAGAAACTTCCGCTGTTTCCTAACTCTTTCGGGTCTGGTAACTTGCTCCGGCGAATGGCAATTACGGCATTAGAAACGTCTTTGAGATTTGGAATTTGGATATTGTTTTTTGCTAATTGGGCTGTGATATCACCATAAGAGGTGTTGATTTTATGGTTGCGTTTGGTAAGTTTATAAACCACCGAAGTAATTACATATTGGTCTTTCACTTCGTGTTTGAAAATGCTTTCACGATAACCAAAATTACATTCCTCTTTAAGAAAAGTTCTTATTTCTTGAGTGGCGATATTCATGGCTTCGCAAGAAATAAAGGTGTCTTTAATCTCGGTACCATAAGCGCCAATATTTTGAACTGGCGTGGTTCCAACGTTTCCAGGAATAAGCGACATGTTTTCTAATCCACCAAAATTTTGATCAATGGTCCAAAGCACTAATTCGTGCCATGCTTCTCCAGCCTGACTTTCCACCCAAACCGAATCGTCGTCTTCTTTAAGGATTTTCTTACCTTTTAAATCGACATGAATAACCAAAGCATCAATATCTTGAGTCAACAGCATATTGCTTCCGCCACCCAAAATGAATTTTTTATCCGTTTTATGATTTTCTAAAACCGATTGCAATTCCTCCTCAGAATGAACGCTTACAAATTGTTTGGCCTTGGCTTCAATGCCAAAAGTGTTGTATTTTTTTAAAGAAAAGTTATCTTGAATTTGCATTTTCCATTGGGGTTTAACCGCAAAGTTCGCAAAGTTTTTCGCAAAGTCTGCAATTTTAAAATGATTTTTATTGTTTTAATCCATTTGCTTCATTTTTTAAAACCTCGTATATCGTATTTCTTACTTTGTACTTAATAATTATTCTTCCGTTTCTAACGCTCTACTTAAAAAGTCGTTTAGCGGTTTTAATGTAATTAACTTTTGAGCAATTTTTTTGCTAAAATCGGGTTCCGAGAAAATAGTTTCTGAAATTTTATGGGAAGCGGTAAAACTTTTTAGTTTTAAAAACTCAATTGCTGGATGATTGGGATCAAAGTCTTTTGGTGCTTTCTTCAAAACATTATTTTCGCCACGATCCAATTGATTGAATTCTTTTTGGAAGTTTTTGTTGGAAACAATTTTCTCCAAATCATCATGAAAAAATTCAATTTCTTTACGGATTTGTTTTAATTCTCCCGCTTCCGGACACCAAACACCACCTGCGATGAAGCAGTTTTCGGCTTCAAAATGAATGTAATATCCAGGAGCATTTTTACGATTTTTGTCTTGCGACATCCAAACGCCCATATTGGTTTTGTATGGTGACTTATCTTTGGAAAAACGAATGTCCCGATTGATTCTAAAAGTGCAATTTTTCACTTCCAATGCCTCTAACGATTTGTCCAAAGGTTTCATTTCTGCCAAAATAGAAGTAATAAAACTATGGTAGTCTTTTTTATAACTTTCGTACCGCTTTTTATTGGCGTGCATCCACTCGGTATTGTTATTTGCAATTAAATCGGATAGAAATTGCAATGCTTCTTTTGTTATCATTTTTTTAATAAGTTTATGAGTTTAGAAGTTTATGAGTTTAGAAAATTAACTTCAATTCGTTTTTTAAATATTTCATGCTTTGTATTTCATACTTCGAACTCCCATCTCCCATCTCCCATCTTCTACAACTTTTTTCTCAAATCTTCTTCCGATAGATATCCAAGGTGTCGCCAAACTTCTTTTCCATTTTCATAGATTAAAATTACAGGCAATCCGTTGATTTTCATTTCGTCTATCATCGATTTATTGGCATCGGCATCCAATCGTTCTATTTTTATTTTTCCTTTAAATTCTTCTTGCATTTGGAGTAGGTAAGGAGCCATTTTTTTGCAAGGGCCACACCATTCGGCATAGAAATTAACGACTACTTTTTTATCGGAATGGATTAGTTTGTCATAATCGGCAGCGGTTATTCCAATTCGCTCTGTATTGGAAGCACTAGTTTTTTCGCCAGTCCATTTCATGATTCCGCCATCCAAATTGTAGATTTCTTTGAAGCCTAATTCTTTTAATTTTGCTGCTGCTTCACTGCTTCTTCCTCCTGCTTTGCAATACACAAAAACCGGTTTGGACTTGTCGTATTTTCCAGCATCCGTAACAAAGGAATTGCCATTCCAATTTATGTTTGCTGCATTTTTTAAATGTTCTACACTGAATTCCTCAGGAGTCCTAACGTCTATTAATTGTGGGTTCTCAGTTACTTTTAGTTTATCTTCAAAAACTTTAGAATCCACGGTTTGAATTTCTTTGGAATTTTCTTTTTGACATCCTATTAATAGGAATAGCATTGCGACTAAGGAAACGATTTTTGTTTTCATAAGTATTTTTTTGTCAAAATTAATTAAGTAAAAATAGAACAATGTAGCAAAAGTTACAAGTTAAATATTTTATAACTCTGGTGGGTAGTTTTTACAATGTTTTCAGTACGTTCCGGATGGGTATCGGAAATAAATAATTGCCCGAATTCTTCCTGATTTACCATTTTCACAATTTTACTTACTCGGGTTTCATCCAATTTGTCAAAGATATCATCCAAAAGCAGAATTGGTTTTTCGCCCGATTGTTTTTTTACAAATTCAAATTGCGCCAATTTTAA
Source organism: Flavobacteriaceae bacterium (assembly GCA_947451525.1). Lineage (GTDB taxonomy): Bacteria > Bacteroidota > Bacteroidia > Flavobacteriales > Flavobacteriaceae > Flavobacterium. The sequence goes on along the minus strand of CANFZM010000013.1, from coordinate 47,702 downwards.
AGCAATTAAAAAAGACTTTTGTTGCCCTTGCGATCCAAATTTCTTTATGGGATAATTGTCGATTTGAAATGCCAAATCATCCTTGTGAATTCCAACCGAAGTATACTGTAAAGCACGGTCTTTAGCCAAATTTTGTTCTAATAAAGTTAAGGTATCGTGTTCTAGTAAATGGCTCTCATAAACCAACTGCACTGTTTCGCTAGAATCCGTAATGGTTTGGTGGTGCTTGTTGAAAATGGGTAAAAATTCTTCAATAAATTGTTTTCTTTTTTCGAAAATAGTTTGTCCTAAACCATTCAATTGTTCGTTGTAAATAGATAAAGTGTCATTATCAAAGACATGATTTAATGCAAAATACTTCAGTAAAGCATTACGTTGGCTAAGGATTTTTTGGTACTGAATCAGTCCTTGTAAATAGGAGGAATCCAATTGCGAAATCACGTTATCCATAAACTTTCTTCGGGTTTCGCTTCCTTCAATAATCAAATCATTATCGGCAGGGGAAATAATTACCAAAGGAATAAATCCTATATGATCCGAAAATTTCTCATAAGGTTTGCTGTTTCGTTTTAGGATTTTCTTTTGGCCTTTTTTAAAACTGCTTACAATTTGTTCTAATCGTTCTGCTTTTTCAAATTCGCCATCAATGACAAAAAACTCCTCTTGGTGTTTTATATTTTGAACTGCAAGCGGATTAAAATAACTTTTTCCGTTGGCTAAATGATAGATTGCATCGAGCACATTTGTCTTTCCAACACCGTTTTTTCCAACAAAACAATTGATTTTGGAGTCAAATTCGAAGGTTGCTTCCGAAAAATTTTTATAATTGAATAAAGAAATTTTTTTTAAAAACATGTGTGATGGCTTACAAATACTACGAAAAGCAAAATTAATTTTCTGCTTTTTTTAAGAGGGTGCAAATTATTGAAAAATATCGACAAAAATCGCTTTTAATTATCAATAAAAATTTTATTTTTGCACACACTAAATCAAAATTAAATGGCAACTTATAATAAGAGAGGTTACAAAGCACCAAAAGAAAAAGAAGAGAAATTAGATAACAATTTTATTGAAGATACTCCAAATGTAGATGCAAAAGATAGCGTTACTGCTAAGGCTTTTGATACTTTAGATGGTGGTGCTTCTAAAATTGAAGACTGGGTTGCTGCAAACCAAAAATATATATTAGGTGCATTGACTGCTATAGTTGTAGTAACTGTTGGTTATTTGTCTTATCAAAAATTTGTTGCTGAGCCTAAAGAAGAAGAAGCAACTTCTGATTTATTTGTAGCGCAACAAAATTTCCAATTGGCTGCAGATGCTACCAATCCTAAGTCACAAGATTCATTATATACTTTAGTATTGAAAGGATCAGAAGGAAAACAAGGAGCAGTAGGTATTGCGGATCAATATGCCGGAACTGATTCTGGTAATGTTGCTAATTATTATGCAGGTATTGCTAATTTGAATTTGAAAAAATACGATGTTGCAATTCAATACTTAGAGAAATTTAGTTCTAAAGATTATTTCTTAGGTGCTATTGCTACTGGTGCTATTGGTGATGCTTGGTCTCAGAAAAATGATGCTAAAAAAGCATTAGAATTCTACGAAAAAGCAGCACATATGAATACCAATGAATTTACAACTCCTAGATATTTATTCAAAGCAGGTCAAACTGCAATGGAATTAGGAAATAAAGCAGACGCTTTAAAATATTTCACTGAAATTAAAGATAAATACGAAGCAACTCCAGAAGCACAAAATATTGATGCTTTAATTGGAATGGCACAGTAATTAGTATTAAGTATTCAATGTTCAGTTGGCAGTTTAATGCTGTACTGAATACTGTAAACTGAGCACTGAACACTATAAAAATGGCTACAGCGAATAAGAATTTATCTAATTACGATAAAAACACAATCCCAAATGCGAAAGATTTTCGGTTTGGGATTGTTGTTTCAGAATGGAACGACCACATAACAGAAGGGCTTTACAACGGAACTCTTGCTGCACTTTTAGATTGTGGTGCAATGCAAGAAAACATCATTCGTTGGAACGTTCCCGGAAGTTTTGAATTGGTTTATGGTGCGCAACGCATGATTGTTACTCAAAATGTAGATGTTGTTATCACTATAGGCTGTGTAATTAAGGGCGAAACGATGCATTTTGAATTTGTATGCGAAGGGGTAACCCAAGGTATAAAAGATTTGAATGTACAAACTGATGTGCCTGTGATATTTTGTTTGTTAACCGATAATAACGAACAACAATCCATTGATAGAAGTGGAGGAATTCACGGAAATAAAGGAACCGAAGCCGCTATTGCCGCTATTAAAATGGCCGAATTGAGACGGATTTCCGAAAAAGAGTAACGTTTTAAAACTTCAAAATATTAAACCTATTCCTAATCGAATAGGTTTTTCTTTTTTAGTACCTTCTTAACTATATTTACCAATAGATTTTACTTAAATTTGCTAACTTTGTTTTCCTAAGACCCAAAACCTAGAACCCAGAACCTAAAAAATGTCAAGCATAATTCAATTACTTCCCGATCACGTTGCTAACCAGATTGCTGCTGGTGAAGTAGTACAAAGGCCTGCATCTGTAGTTAAAGAATTACTAGAAAATGCAGTCGATGCGAAAGCAACCGATATTAAATTGATTATTAAAGATGCGGGAAAAGCATTGGTTCAGGTTATTGATAACGGACTAGGGATGAGTGTTACCGATGCGCGTTTGTGTTTTGAACGCCATGCAACTTCTAAAATTCGTCAAGCCGAAGATTTATTTTCTTTGCATACCAAAGGGTTTCGTGGAGAAGCATTGGCTTCTATTGCTGCGATTGCCCATGTGGAGATGAAAACTAAGCAAGATCAAGAAGAATTAGGAAACCATATTATTATTGAAGGCAGTAAATTTGTCTCGCAAGAACCTGCAGTTTTACCCAAAGGGACTTCCTTTGCGGTGAAGAATCTTTTTTATAATATTCCGGCACGACGTAATTTCCTTAAATCCGAAACGGTAGAATTTCGTCATGTTGTGGATGAATTCCAAAGGGTGGCTTTGGCGCATCCCAATATTTATTTCACGATGTACCATAACGGAAGTGAAATGTTTAATTTGCCAAATTCCAATTTCCGACAACGAATTGTAAATATTTTTTCGGGAAAAACCAATGAAAAATTAGTTCCAGTTCAAGAAGAAACCGAAATTGTAACCATTCAAGGATTTGTAGGTAAACCAGAATTTGCTAAGAAAAATAAATCGGAGCAGTTCTTTTTTGTCAATGATAGATACATAAAAAGTGGCTATTTGCACCATGCGGTGATGAATGCCTACGATGGATTGTTGCCTAATGGCGCACAACCTAGTTATTTTATCTATTTAAATGTGCCGCCCAATACCATAGATATTAATATTCATCCAACTAAAACGGAGATTAAGTTTGATGACGAACAAGCCTTGTATGCCATTTTGCGATCGGCTATAAAGCACAGTTTAGGGCAGTTCAATGTTGCTCCAGCATTAGATTTTGATAGAGATCCAAATTTGGATACGCCTTACGATTACCAAAATAAAAATGCAGAATATCCAACGGTTCAAGTGGATAGAACCTACAATCCTTTTTCGGATGAAAAGCAATCGAGTCCTTTTTCGGGTGGCACTTCTTCTTATAAAAAAGCAGAAACTACGCAAAGTTGGGAGAGTTTGTATGTTGGATTGAAACAAGATACCTTGGAAGTGGAGAATTTTACTTTCGAAAATGAAGAAGTAACTGCATCATTTTTTGATGAAAAAGAAGAGGAGCAAGTTGCAAAGCATACGTACCAAATTCAGAAAAAATATATTGTAAGTCCAATAAAATCAGGAATGGTAATTATTAACCAGCATCGTGCGCACCAACGAGTTTTGTACGAGCAGTTTTTAACTAACATGACGGTGCACCAAGCATCTAGCCAACAATTATTGTTTCCGTTGCAATTTCATTTTTCTGCAAATGAGATGAAAATAATTACCGAATTACAACCAGCATTAGAAAATACCGGATTTGTTTTTGAAACTTTGAATGAAGAATATCTTCAAATTTCAGGGATACCGGCAAATACTTCCGAAAGTGAAGTTGCCTCCGTTTTAGAACAATTAATTAGCGATTTGCAAGACGGAATTCCCGATAGTAGTTTTAGTCAAAACGACACTATTGCCAAATCGATGGCTAAGAGTTTGGCGGTAAAAACGGGAACTTATTTAACCGAAAAAGAACAAGAAAATCTGGTAAATAATCTATTTGCATGCAAAGATCCTAACGTTTCCCCTTTTCAAAAACCCACTTTCATCACCATGCGTGTGGAAGATATTGATAAAAGATTTGCCTTATGATGAAAATAACTCCAGTTGTAAAACAACTATTGATTTTGAATATTATCTTTTTTGTTGGTTCGCAAATAGTACCAATTTCTTACAATTTATTTTCTTTGTATTATCCAGAGAGTGATAAGTTTAAACTTTGGCAGCCATTAACCCACATGTTTATGCATGCTCCTATGCCAAATTTTACGCATATCTTATTTAACATGTTTGCTTTATATTCTTTTGGAAGTGCTTTAGAGCATTTTTGGGGAGGAACCAAGTTTATATTTTTCTATATTTCCTGCGGATTGGGAGCAGCCTTATTACATACTTTTGTAAATTATGTTCAAATTCATTATTTATTAAATGATATTGCCAATTTGAATTTATCAAAGGAAACTTTGCATCAAATATTAAATGTAAGTTTCTTAGATGGAGATAGATATAGGAGCGATTTGTTTTTAGACGGAATAAAACCAATATTACAACATGAAGGAATGTTCAACCAACTTAATGAATCAAATTTTGGAGATTTATTTAATGCTGCAATGATCAATCAATCAACAGTGGTTGGTGCTTCGGGTGCTATCTATGGATTGTTAGTTGCATTTGCTTTTATGTTTCCTACTGCCGAATTGGGAATTATGTTTATTCCGATTCCAATAAAAGCCAAATATTTTGTTCCAGGATTACTAGCAGTGGATTTATTTTTAGGATTTAGAGGACAATCTATCTTTGGCGCAGGAAGTACCGGTATTGCTCACTTTGCCCATATTGGTGGAGCCATAACTGGTTTTATTATGATGTGGTATTGGAAGAAAAAGCAATTTGATCATAAACGTTGGAATTAATCGTTAAGAAGATATGAATATTATAGACGATATAAAATTACAGTATAAAATAGGTGGCATTGCCAATAGAGTTATCTATTGGAATGTAGCGGCATTCTTGATTTCGTTGATTTTTTTCTACCAGTATAGAGAAGGTGTATTTCAATTTCCTAATTGGATTTGCTTATCCTCCAATCCTAATGACGTACTTTATTTTCCTTATACCTTATTAACTTATGCTTTTCTTCATAGCGGATTTTGGCATTTGTTTTTTAATATGATGGTTTTAAATTTTTCAAGTCGATTATTTTTAACCTTTTTTACCCAGAAACAATTTTTAGGATTGTACTTGTTGAGTGCTGTTTTCGCAGGATTGGCATTTGTGGTGGGATATTATTTTTTAAATTTAAATTCTACTTTAGTAGGTGCTTCGGCAGCAGTAATGGCAATTTTGGTCGCTACAACTACCTACCAACCCTTGATGGAAATTCGATTGTTATTGGTTGGAAATGTGAAGTTATGGCATTTAACGGCAGTAATACTTTTGTTGGATGCAATGCAGTTTTTATCCGATAATATAGGAGGTCATATTTCTCATTTGGCGGGTGCTGTTTTTGGTGTGATTTATATAAAATTACTTCAAAACGGAACCGATTTAAGCAACATTGTGTCCACCGTAATTGATTTTTTTGTTAATTTGTTTCAACCTAGCAAGAAAACACCATTCAAAAAAGTACACGTTAATCCGAAAAAGCCTTTTACTAAGAGCACTAGTAAGATTGTAGTAAAAGATAAATCGCAACAACAAATTGATGAAATTCTAGATAAAATTAGTCAATCGGGTTACGATGCATTAACTGCCGAAGAAAAAGAATTTCTTTTTAAAGCGGGGAAGTAGATTTGAGGAAATAGAATAAAGAAAATAGAATAAAGAAAATAGACTTTGCGCCTTCAGTCTGTGAAGTAATTAAAACGAAGTTTTATATTAGTGAAATTTAAAAGATTTTAATTTGTGCAAATTTGTGAAATTCGTGTCAAAAAAACTTTGCGCCTTAGAGTCTTCGCGGCAAATAGAACTTGACGTCTTTAAAAAAATATGAAAAAACTATCTTGGTTTAATAAAGTAATGTTCTCCTTTAATATAGTACTCACTGTATTGACGTTCCTTGCCTATGTTTTACCATTTTTAGCGCCAACATTTTTTCCCTTTTTGTCGGTTCTAACCCTTATTCTACCTATGTTTTTAATAGTGAATGGGTTGTTTTTTATTTATTGGATGTTCCAATTAAAACGACAAATGATCCTTTCCGGAATCGTATTAATTATCGGAATTACATTCATAAATAAGTTTTATAAATTTTCTTCCAATCCCCAGCCAGAAGAAGATAAAGATTTTATTGTGATGAGTTACAACGTTCGGTTGTTCAATCTTTTCAATTGGCTTCCGCAAGAGCATATTGGTGATACTATAAGACAGTTTATCAACGACCAAAATCCAGATATTCTGTGTATTCAAGAATATTCCAAAACGGCCAAAGTTGATTTACGTGTTTACAAACACCGATTTATTTTTATGCAAGGCAAAAATATTAAAACCGGTCAAGCAATATTTTCTAAATATCCTATTGTAGATCAAGGGAATATTGAGTTCCCAGAATCGGATAATTTAATTGTGTATGCCGATATCCGAAAAGGAAAAGATACTATTCGGGTATATAATATGCACTTGCAGTCGATAAAAATTTCTCCGGATGTTAATGAAATACAGGATAATGTAGATTCTATTAGCCAGCAAAAATCGCAAATGATGGTGCGACGAATTAGCCAAGCATTTAAAAAACAGCAACTGCAAGCCGAAATTTTACGGAATCATAAAAAGGAATGTCACTACCCAATGATTATCTGTGGTGACATGAATAACAGCGCCTTCTCGTACGTATACCGAAGTATTAAAGGAAACTTAAGCGATTGCTTTGAAGAGGCTGGAAATGGCTTTGGGGAAACCTATAATTTTAAATATTATCCAGCACGAATAGATTATATTTTTGTAGATAAACGAATGAAGGTAAAAAGTTTTGAAAACTTTCCGTTGTTTAAAAATTCCGATCATTTCCCTATTTTGACTAGGTTGATGATGGAATAGAAGTTGTTTATTCTAAAAATTGTCCAATCCAAAAACAATTATTTTGACAAAATTCCTCCTAATGAAAAAATACTATTTTTTATTTTTGTGCCTACTAATGGGTTACTTATTATCTGCACAAAATCTGCCAAATTTAATTCCGGTTATTAAAAATAATAAATGGGGCTTTACCAACCGAAAAATGCAATTTGTAATTAAGCCTACTTATGATGCAATTGTTTATCCATTTACAGCCTACCAAATCCCAAAAACCAATAGTACCGATACCTTAGCCTACGTAAAACTGGGAGAGGAGAAATTTTTTATTAATAAAAAAGGACTAAAAATAAACGTACCTAAAGACTTTAATTATTATGACAGAATGGATGTTCCACAAGAAGAAACCTCGGTGTTTGACGAGGAACAAGAACAGGCTAGGATTAAGAAAGAAGAGTTTGGTATTATAAATGATTCAATTACAGGAAAGAAAGGCATACGAAACCAACGTACAGGTGCCATTTTAGTATTGCCACAATACGATGGCATAAGAAAGATTTTTTCTAATTTAGATAAGTCTTACGATCTTTATTCGGTTAATCTCAATAAAAAATATGGAGTTATTACCACAACAGGTAAGGTTTTCCTAAATTTAGAATACAATTTTATTGAAGGGGTTCGTTATTTTGATGAAAATTATACCTATTGTTTTACAGTTAGAAAAGACCAACTAATATGTGTGGTAAATGATAAAAACAGTACTCTAGTTTGCAGTGATAATTATATTGATGGTGGAGGTTCTGGTATACAACACATAGGTTTATTTACTGGTAAGACAGATAAATTACGATATTTATACGATTATGCCAAACAACAATTTATCAATAAAATTGGTTATGACCAAATTGATTACTCAGGATATCAAGAAGGATTATTACAGGTAAAAAGAGGAGATAAAACTTTCTATGTTGATGAAAAAGGAATTGAGTTCCAACTAAAATAGTATATTTTAAATAGTTTGATTCTTCAAATAATCCTTTGCAAAACTTAATCTTTATTATAGTAAAAAATATTTTTTAAATATGGAGGATACTAATACAAACTGGACTCCTTTTCCAGACGATAATCTTCTTGGTTTAACGGATAAAAATGAAATCAACGAGTTAGAAGCAAAAGGGATTGCAAATGCAGAGTTTTTTCTATTTGAATTAGATTCAGAGATTTCAATTTCTACCAATCTATTACTTGAAATTCACAAAATTGCTTTCGGACAACTTTATGATTGGGCAGGAAAATGGAGGATCATCGAAGTAACGGTTGGGCAACTAATTCCACCCAAACCTGTATTGATTTTACAAGCAATGTATCAGTTTATTGATAATTTAAACTTTAAAATTTCAATTGCTAAAAAACGGGAAGAACACATTGAGTGTTTGGTTTATGCACATTATGAATTTATTAGAATTCATCCGTTCAATAATGGAAATGGAAGAACTGGAAGATTATTAATGAATCTTGTTGCTATGAAATTTGGATACCAACCTTTAGAGTTATATTTCCGTGAAGGAGAAAGCAGAAAATTTTATATTGATGCTATGAAACAAGCCGATAGTGGCAACTACCAACTATTAACCCAACTGATTGGTGAAGAATTGACTTCCTTTTAATTCTTTTTCTTTTAAAATAGATGCGACAATTTTCGTAACCGTAACTTTTGAAACTTGTTGATCTTCAAGCGACATTGTAGAAAATACAGTATTTATAAGTACTTTAGATAAAAAGTCTTTTTCTTGTAACTGCGGATATTTTTCGTAGAATTTCATAACACAACAAAGGTACTAAAATTATTGTATAAATTCATTTTTCTTTATAAAGGTATTAAAAATAAGGGATTTAGAAAATAAATTCTAGAATCACAACTTTTGATTCTTCAAATAATCCTTAGCATAACGTCCTTCATTAAACAATAAGTCCAAAATACTAAGATTGTTTATAAATCCATGTTTATCATCAAATACCTGAGTGTAAGACTCTAGTTGTGTAGTGTCTTTTTTTCCGTTTATTAAATTTCGATAATCAGTTTTGTCCTTTATTTCGTGAAAATATTCTGTAGTTTTTTCGGGAGTAAAATTCATCCCCAAACATTTAGAAACAAGTTCCATTGTTTGCAAATTCAAATCCATTAAAAAAGTATGTTTTTTGGTAAAAATTGGACGTAAATCATCCTCAAAATATTCAAAAAAAGGTGAAGTTCTATAGGCTGCTTCTAGCGATTTGAAATGTTGTTTTTGCCAATCAAATGCAGTTTCCAATTTTACATCCTGAATCTTTTGATGGGCATTATCAGAATGTTTTATAGGAATATTCAGTAACTGAATGCCATTCGGACTATAAATATACATTCTGTTGCGGTTAGTTTGTTTTTGGAAGTTATCTTCCATTTCCAAAGTCACCGTGTCGGCATTTGCTAAAGCAACATAGTGACTTATAGAAGGAAAATAACTTGGGTGAATTATAATATTCATTTATTTTGCTAGTATTAGTTTCGGGTTGCAAATTATTGGAATTTTTATAAAACCTGTAACTTGAAACCCGCAACTATTTAAACTTTTTTATCTGCTTTGCGTTTTTTCCAGAAATATTCTCCCACAAAATATAAGGCTAATAATCCTAAGAAATATTTAAAGAAAGATTGAGGTTGCCCTTCACCACTAACAGTAGTAAACAATCTATTCCATCGGATTTTATTCATGATTCCAACGCCATTAGAATCCCAACTCATCCAAATAAAAATTGGTTTTCCTACAATGTGATCTTCTGGAACATAACCCCAAAAACGACTATCTTCCGAGTTGTGACGGTTGTCTCCCATCATCCAATAATAGTTTTGTTGGAATGTATAGGATTTGGTTTTAGCACCATTAATATAAATGTCCGAACCTTTTATCTCTAATTTATTTTTCTCGTATTCGGTAATAATTCGGCTATAAAATGGCAAGGTTTCTAAATTTAATGCCACTGTTTTTCCTGCTTGCGGAATATAAATTGGCCCAAAATTATCTACATTCCAGTTTTCAGTATGTGGGAAAATAGTTTTGTCTATTTCTTTATGAATGATTCTAGTTACCGATTTAATTCCGGGAACATTTTTAAAACGCTCTACACTAGTTGCAGGCAACGCACTAAAATAGATAGTGTCTTTAGTATTATTGATTCCATATCTATCAGTAATATCCAATTCTTTAAACAACGATTCAAAGTCAATAGAAGCCGCAGGATCAATCGCCATTTTGTAAGAAAACTGAGGTTTGGCTCTTTCTGGAAGAATGAGTTCTTTGCCATTTACAAAAACAATTCCGTCTTTAATTGCTAGTGAATCTCCAGCAACACCAACACATCGTTTCACATAATTAGATTTTTTATCTATAGGCTTATCTGCTTTTCTACCAGAGGTATCGAAGAATTTCTCTACAGTATCTACTGGCCAGTTGAAAACTACAATATCGTTATTTTTTATTTTTTCGATACCCGGAAATCTAAAATAAGGCAATTGTGGCCATTTAAGATACGACTTGGTATGAATTAACGGCAAGGTATCGTGAACCATTGGTGCAGCAACTGTTGTCATTGGCACTCTAGCACCATAATTCATTTTGCTAACAAAAAGGAAATCACCAATTAACAACGATTTTTCTAACGATGCTGTAGGAATTGTAAACGGTTGAATGAAATAAGTGTGTACGAAAGTGGCAACAATTATTGCAAACAAAAGCGAACTTACAGTATCACCAGTTTTGCTAATAGCGGTGGTATCTCTTTCAGTTGAATAAATTACTTCTTGGGTGTAATTAACGTAGTAAATGTAAAGTCCACAAGTTACTATTCCTAAGAAAGTATCTAGCGTAGATCTTCTTCCAAAACTGCGTAAAGTTTCTACCCAAATTACCGGAAACATAATTAAATTAATGATAGGAATGAACAACAAGAAGGTCCACCACGTAGGGCGATTGATGATTTTCATCAACACAATAGAGTTGTAAATTGGAATTCCTGCCTCCCAGGATTTTCTACCTGCTTTTTCGTATAATTTCCAAGTTCCTAAATAATGAATTAGTTGAACTCCAAGAAAAAAGATAAACCATTGATAAATGTTCATAGTTTTTAGTTTAAAAGTTTAAGGTTTAAAGTTTAAGGTTGTTTTTCATAAACTTTAAATATTGTTTTTATGTTAATTTAATTCTAATACGTCTTTCATCGTGTAAACTCCTTTTTTGCCAACCAACCATTCGGCTGCAATGATAGAACCTAAGGCAAATCCGTCACGACTGTGTGCTGTATGTTTTATTTCTATAGTATCCACTTCCGAAGTATAAAAAATACTATGGGTTCCTGGTACATTTTCAATTCGTTGTGCATCAATATGAATTTCATTTTCATTGGCTTTTTTATCCAAAGTCCAATTTTTATAATCGGTATTTGCAATGATTCCTTTTGCTAATGTAATTGCCGTTCCGCTTGGTGCATCCAGTTTTTGGGTATGGTGAATTTCTTCCATAGAAGCAGAGTAATTTTTGAATTTCGACATCATTTTTGCCAAATAATTATTCAATTCAAAAAATAAATTCACGCCCAAACTAAAATTAGAACCATAAATAAAAGAACCATTTTTGTTTTCACAAAGCGCTACCATTTTTGGATATTCTTCTAGCCACCCAGTTGTCCCAGAAACTACTGGAACTCCATAGTTTAAGCACTCCGAAATATTAGCAACAGCAGAAGTAGGAATGCTAAAATCGATAGCAACATCGGCATTTTCTAATCCTAAATAGGTAGTGCTACTAGATTTTCGGAGTACAATTTCATGCCCACGTTCTAAAGCAATTTTCTCAATTACTTTTCCCATTTTCCCGTATCCTAATAGTGCTATTTTCATTAAAGGTTAGTTGGTGTGTAGTTTGGTTTGTTACAATTTTAAGAAAACTTTATAATTTCCAAGTTACACAAATTCCTAAATCTTGTTTTGTAGTAAATTCGTTTCTATATAAATCGGGTTTAACTGTAAGATTATCGTTTACATTAAATTGCATTAAATGCGCATCTACATTGGCATCTACAATATTTAAAACATAAAATAATCCTGTAAGTAAAGCCGATAAATCTCTGTTTTTCTGGTAGAATTTTTGAGCCGAAATCAGCCGGGCATTGTCTAGATAAGTATAGTCATCATCATTAAAACCTTCTAATCTTCGCTTGTAAGCATCTCTATAAGAATGGTACTTTTTATTGTTACTCATATAGAAATAAATGGTTGTCCCTAAGGCTCCATAAACTAAAGGTAATTTCCAATATTTTTTATTGTAAACTTGCCCAAGACCAGGAAATACAGCCGAATAAAAAGCAGCCTTTGCTGGAGCAAGCATGTTAATTTTGGTTTTTTTTACAGTATCCGTAACACGTAAATCTTCCCCTAATTCGGTTTGCGCCAATAGGTTAGTATTGCCTAAAAGGATGGTGAAAAGTAGTATGTATAAGAACCGAACCACTAACCGTTGATTAGTTTTATTATTCTGTTAAAATCTTCTTCGGAATGGAATGGAATTGCAATTTTTCCTTTGCCATTTCCAGCAACTTTAACTTCTACTTTAGCACCAAAGAAATTGGTAAAGGCTTTAGTTTGGGTTTCGTCAATAGTAAATGATGTGCTTGCTTTTGCAGGAGCAGGTTTTAGACCATCTTGGTGTTTTTTAACCAAAGCCTCAGTATCGCGAACCGAAAGATTTTGACTAACAATTTTTTGATAAATATCGGTCTGAATATCTTGATCTTCAATAGTAATCATGGCACGTCCATGACCCATACTGATGAAGCCATCTCGAATCCCCGTTTGAATTATCGGATCCAATTTTAAAAGACGTAAATAATTGGTAATCGTAGAACGTTTTTTTCCTACGCGTTCGCTCATTTGCTCTTGCGTAAGTTGAATTTCTTCAATTAAACGTTGGTACGAAAGCGCTATTTCAATAGGATCTAAATCGTGTCGTTGGATGTTTTCTACCAACGCCATTACTAACGATTCGTTATCATTAGCAATACGAATATAAGCCGGAATTGTAGTAAATCCAACTAATTTTGAAGCGCGCAAACGACGTTCTCCAGATATCAATTGGTATTTATTGAATTCTAATTTTCTAACGGTAATTGGCTGAATTACACCAAGTTCTTTAATAGAAGATGCCAATTCTTTTAAAGACTCTTCATTAAAATTGGTTCTTGGCTGAAAAGGATTTATTTCAATAGTATCGATATCCACTTCAAGGATATTTCCTACAACTTTATCTGCGTTTTTATCGTCTACGGATTTAATATCATTATCTGGATCTTTTAAAAGTGCTGATAAACCGCGACCTAAAGCTTGTTTTTTTATTGCTTTTGCCATAAATTATTTGCTGTTTTTTTGGATAACCTCTTCTGCAAGGCTTAAGTAGTTGGTGGCTCCTTTACTTGTAGCATCAAATGCAATTATACTTTCTCCAAAACTTGGAGCTTCACTTAATTTTACATTTCGTTGGATGATAGTTTTGAAAACCATATCGTTAAAATGTTTTTGAACCTCTTCTACCACTTGGTTCGAAAGGCGTAAACGCGAATCGTACATGGTTAAAAGAAGCCCTTCAATATCTAAGTCGGGGTTGTGAATTTTTTGAACACTTTTAATAGTATTCAATAATTTACCCAATCCTTCTAAGGCAAAATATTCGCATTGAATGGGGATAATCACACTATCAGCAGCGGTTAAGGCGTTTAGTGTAAGCAATCCTAAAGAAGGAGCACAATCAATTAAGATATAATCGTATTGGTCTTTGATTTTTTCTAATGCTTGCTTAAGCATGTATTCTCTATTTTCCTTATCTACCAATTCAATTTCGATAGCAACAAGGTCAATATGTGCTGGAATAACATCTACATTAGGTGAAGACGATTTAATAATTGCATCTTCTGGAATGTTGCTGTGCTCTAGAATTTGGTAAGTTCCAATCTCTACACTCTCTACATCTATACCCAATCCCGAACTCGCATTGGCTTGCGGATCGGCATCAATTAATAAGACTTTTTTCTCTAAAACACCGAGTGATGCGGCTAAATTAACCGAAGTAGTCGTTTTTCCTACACCACCTTTTTGGTTGGCTATTGCAATGATTTTACCCATTTATTCTATTCAAATTTTGAATGGTAAAAATACAATTTATTATGGTTTATAAAAGTGTTATTTGTTAACAATAGTCTAAAGTTTAAAGTTTCAGGTTTAAAGTTTTGAGTTTGAAACTTTAAACCCGAAACTTTAACCCCGAAATTTTTTTATTTATTTCCTTTGTTTTTTATCATAACCTCCAGCATATCCCACATTTCTTGGGGTATTTTTTCTAAGATATTGAATTGTCCTGCACCTTGCAACCATTCGCCACCATCAATAGTTACTACTTCTCCGTTAATATAGGAAGAAAAATCAGAAACTAAATATGCAGCAAGATTTGCTAACTCTTGGTGATCGCCAACTCTTCTTAAAGGTACCTTTTTAGCCATGTCAAATTTTTCTGCTAAATCCCCTGGAAGTAATCTATCCCATGCACCTTTGGTTGGAAATGGACCTGGTGCAATAGCATTCATTCGGATGCCGTATTTTGCCCATTCTACAGCCAAACTTCTAGTCATGGCAAGTACTCCAGCCTTGGCAGTTGCACTCGGAACTACATATCCAGAGCCAGTCCAAGCATATGTTGTAACAATATTTAAAACGTTACAATTGGTTTGTTTTTGGGCAATCCAATGTTTTCCAAAAGCCAAAGTACAGTTTTTAGATCCTTTTAAAACGATGTCAATAATAGTATCAAATGCATTTGCCGATAGGCGTTCAGTGGGAGAAATAAAATTTCCGGCAGCGTTATTTAATAAAACATCTACTTTTCCAAAAACTTTAAGAACTTCTGCAAGCATCGCTTCTACTTGGTCGTAATGCCGAACATCGCATTGCAATGGCAAACATTTTCCACTAGTTGCAGTTTCCAATTCGGTTGCAGTTGCTTTTAGTTTTTCAATATCTCGAGAGGTTATAGCAACATTAGCACCCAATTCTAAGAAATATTTTGTCATGGCTTTACCCAATCCACTTCCACCACCAGTTACTACAATTACTTTCCCTTTTAGGGCATCATCGCGAAGCATTTTAGCTGAAAAATCCATATTAAGTATAATTTGTTTTTCAAATATACTAAAAATAAATGGTAGGCACGCATAGTATTATTATATTTTTATAATTCAAATGAATACCAATATTTGGTTGAAGCCAATTTTGTAATACTAAATTTCTGAAATTTTAGCAACAAAAAAAAGAGGATATAAACCCTCTTGAACATCCTTTTTAGATTAAAATATTTTATTAATTTCTAAATACTCCACTTTTTCTAAATACGGAAAGAAGGGTAAATTTTCCATGTTTTTTATTACTTGTTCCATTTCTAAATTCTTAAAAATAAGAACTGCACCATTTGTGTCAGACTTTATGAAGAAATTTTCTAATACTCCTTCTTCCTTCCATTTCTGAATAAAAGGCATTTCTTTTTTCTTCAATGCTTCAAAATCTACGTCTTGGTGATTGGCAGTTATTTTAGTTGTAATTACTACAATTCTTTTCATTTTTGAGAGAATTTTAAATTTATAATTAGCAAAATTATTACTTTTGTCTAAGTAATTAGTATAGGCAATATTTATTGGTATAGACTAAAATAATAGACTAATGGAAAATACAGTAGTTAGGAAGACAAAAGATTTCAATCCGGGCAATTGTCCTGTGGTATATTGTATGAATATAATTGGAGGAAAATGGAAACCAAGCATTATTCACATGATACGAACGGATAGAAATAGATATAGTATTTTGCTAAAAAACATAACAGAAATTAGCAAACAAACATTAACCAATCAGTTGCGAGAATTAGAGGCAGATGGTATTCTAGAACGAATTATTTATGCTGAAATTCCGCCAAGAGTTGAATACAAAATTACGCCTTACGGAAGTACTTTATTACCTATTATCGACAGTATGTACCAATGGGGAAAACAAAATATGACATCGGATAATAAAGGGTATTGTGACGAAAAATAGAAATGTTTGAGTAGATTTTTTTTCTTTTTTTACAGATAATTATGAAGATAATAAACCCTTAATTAAATTAGAATCTTACTGTTTCAAAGTGTTAAATTTACTTCACAACTTCTAATTTTATTAAATTTCAAAATTTTCAATTAATCATAATAAAAATAACACCAACTTTCCAGTCGGTGTTATTATAATACTATAATGCGATTCTTCCTGCGTCAGAATTACAAGAATGTTTTTAATCCTCCAACAAAACTTCCAAAATACTAATTGCGGCTTCACTAATTTTGGTTCCAGGACCAAAAACGGCAACGGCACCCGCATCAAAAAGGAATTGGTAATCTTGAGCTGGGATAACACCACCTACAATAACCATAATATCTTCGCGTCCGTATTTTTTTAGTTCTTCAATAACTTGAGGCACTAGAGTTTTATGTCCGGCAGCCAATGAGGAAACTCCTAAAATATGCACATCGTTTTCAACAGCTTGTTTAGCTGCTTCGGCAGGGGTTTGAAACAAAGGACCAATGTCCACATCAAAACCTACATCTGCATAACCTGTGGCTACCACTTTGGCACCACGGTCGTGACCGTCTTGTCCCATTTTGGCAATCATAATACGTGGGCGACGTCCTTCTTTTTTAGCGAAGGCATCGGCTAATTGTTTTGCTTTTTCAAAACTTTTATCGTCTTTTATCTCTTTACTATACACGCCGCTAAAGGATCTAATTTGTGCTTTATATCTTCCAAAAACTTCTTCGAGCGCATCACTAATTTCGCCTAATGTGGCTCTATTTCGTGCTGCTTCTACGGCTAAAGATAATAAATTTCCGTTAGAGTTTTTAGCAGCATCGGTTAATTTTGCTAAACACTCTTTTACTTTAGCAGTATCTCGAGTGGCTTTTATTTGGTGTAAACGTTCTATTTGTTGCTTGCGCACCATGTCGTTATCTACATCTAAAATCTGAAGTGGATCTTCTTTTTCTAAACGGTATTTATTGATTCCAACAATAATATCTTGGCTACTATCTATACGTGCTTGTTTTCTTGCAGCGGCTTCTTCAATACGCAATTTAGGAATTCCCGATTCGATGGCTTTAGTCATGCCACCCAATTCTTCTACTTCTTCAATTAATGCCCAGGCTTTGTCTGCAATTTCTTTGGTTAACGTTTCTACATAATAACTACCTGCCCAAGGGTCGACGGTTTTGCAAATTTTGGTTTCTTCTTGTAAAAATATTTGGGTATTTCTAGCAATTCGTGCCGAGAAATCAGTTGGTAATGCAATGGCTTCGTCTAATGCGTTGGTGTGCAACGATTGTGTTCCTCCAAATGCTGCTGCCGATGCTTCAATAGCAGTTCGTGCCACATTATTAAAGGGATCTTGCTCGGTTAAACTCCAACCCGAAGTTTGGCAATGGGTTCGCAAAGCCAATGATTTTTCGTCTTTCGGATTAAATTGTTTTAACAATTTAGCCCACAACATTCTTCCGGCACGCATCTTGGCAATTTCCATAAAATGGTTCATTCCAATTGCCCAGAAAAAAGATAGGCGTGGAGCAAATTCGTCAATTTTCATTCCGGTTGCTAAACCAGTCCGAATGTATTCTAAACCGTCCGCAAGAGTGTAAGCCAATTCAATATCGGCAGTAGCTCCGGCTTCTTGCATATGGTAACCTGAAATAGAAATAGAGTTGAATTTCGGCATGTTCTTGCTAGAATATTCAAATATATCGGCAATGATTTTCATGGAAGGAGTAGGAGGGTAGATATAGGTGTTTCGCACCATGAATTCCTTCAAAATATCGTTTTGTATGGTTCCCGAAAGTAATTCAGGAGCAACGCCTTGTTCTTCGGCAGCCACAATATAGAATGCCATAATAGGTAAAACGGCACCGTTCATGGTCATGGAAACCGACATTTCATCTAATGGAATTTGGTCGAATAATATTTTCATATCTTCTACCGAGTCTATGGCAACCCCTGCTTTTCCGACATCACCAAAAACGCGTTCGTGATCGGAATCATAACCTCTATGGGTGGCTAAATCAAATGCAACGGAAAGTCCTTTTTGTCCAGCAGCAAGGTTTCTTCTATAGAAGGCATTGCTTTCTTGGGCGGTTGAAAATCCTGCATATTGGCGAATCGTCCATGGGCGACGAACGTACATGGTTGCATAAGGACCTCTTAAATAAGGTGAAAACCCTGCTCCAAAACCTAAATGTTTTAAACCTTTAGTATCTTCTTTGGAATAGATGGGTTTTAGTTCAATGTTTTCAGCAGTTCGGAAAGTATCTGTATTGGATACTTCGTTCTTCGTAATTTGTACTTCTAACTTTATATGTTGTATGTCTTTTCTCATGAATTGTAAGGATTTTTACTCTTTTATGAATTTTTTACAGATACCACTATTAGTAGTAAAAAAATAAATTCCAGTTTTTAAGTTAGTAACTTCAAATGAATTATTAGAATTATCTGAAATGGTACCTTTATTAATTATTCTTCCGGAAGTATCAGTTATAGTATAACTATTGCCATTTAAATTTTCAATTCCACTAATACTGAACTTTTCTTTAACTGGATTAGGGTACAATGAAACTATATTTCTATTAAAAACATTAGTTGTTAAAATGGCCCCATTTAATTTAGCAATAAATGATTTAAAACTTGAATTTGTATTATTTGTGTCAAGTAAGTTGAAATTATCAAAACTAATATTTTGACAATTATATGCACCTGTAATTATAATTTCATCTTGATTGTTGTAAGTAAGTGTATTAGGATAATTCCCATATTGATTACCTATTCCAGTAGTACTTTTGGTCCAAATAAAATTAAAATCAGTATCTAAATTAATGAATAATGAAGTAAAATCACCATTGCAAATGTAATTGGAGTTGTTAATTGTAAAATTACCACTTGGATTAAAATCAGTACCAATTAGTATATTTCCATTATGAGTTGTGAAACAATCAAAAATAAATCCAAAATTTGCAACTCCAATGCTTTTTGCCCAAAATAAATTTGCATTTGAATTAAATTTTGAAACATAAATATCTTCTGTTCCTATTTTATTTAAAGTGGTTGAACCTATTTGTAAGTTGCTATCTACAAAGGTTCCATATAAATATATATCCCCATTTTCGTCAACATGGAAATTACCTTGTGAACTAGCATTTGTAACAAGAGGGCAATCAATATAATAATTGAATGATATAAAATTACCATTCAAATCAAGTTTTAAGATGATTAATTTAGGAATATTTGGATTTCCCATCTGGAAAGAATTATTTTGAAATGAGAAATCTTCAGAATATGTTTTTGCTACTAATACTAAATTTTGGTTATTAATAACTTTTATTATGGGATCAAGTAGAGTACAGTTAAAATTAAATGGTTTAGCCCAAATAAGATTATTGCTATTCTTTTTAAGAATGTAAAAGTCCGTTCCTGATGGAGTTGTTGACTCTAATACTGTTCCTTCGATTGAGATGGATGTATTATAATCCCCAAAAAAGTAATTATTATTTGAACTATCTAAATCTCCACTATATAAAGAGGATTTTCCAAAATCAGTATCGTACCAATCAACAGATCCAGAAGATGAATCAATTTTCATTGAAAAATACCTATAAAAACCAAAATTTGGAGTTGGTTCAAAATAAATGTCCATTTCATTATTATAAATTATACTACCTGAAAAGTTACTTAGACTCGCATACCCACCTAATAAAATATTATCGTTATTATCTATTTTTAAAAAAGAAATTGTAAAATTATTTACCCCACCATTTTCAATTTTTTTTGCCCACACAATATTCCCTAAAGGATCAAATTTTGCTAAGAAGTTAGAATTTGAATTGGTAGTTAAAGAGATGTTTTGAAAATCAATATTATAATAAAAACTACCTAATATATAAGTGTTATTTTGAGAATCAATTACTGTTTTATTTATATAATTTGTATTAGCACCATTGATTGATTTTGCCCATGACCAGCCTGGAGCCTGTGCGTTTGATTTATAAATAATTAAGAATAGAATAAGTAAAGTAATTTTTCTCATGGTTATTGTTCTTGAGATAAACGTTCTTGTTCAATTTTCTCTGCCAATCGTTTTTCAATGATAGGAGTGATTAACGTTTTACGCGGATTTTGTTTTAAGAAAGGATATAACTCCAAATCATTTTTCATACGGTCGTTTTTGTTAGGGTATTTGTTGGTTCCTAATAAAACTTCTTTGCCGCTATCCATTAAATCTTGTTCTTTTTGTGCGCTTTCGCTAATTTTTCTTTGGATATTTCCTTCAATTAATTGGGTTATGAATCCGCCATTCGCTTCAATTTCTTTGAATAAAGTAAGGGCTTTTTCTGCTAATTGTTCGGTTAGGGATTCTATATAATAAGCACCATCCGCAGGATTGTTTACTTTGTCAAAGAAACTCTCGTGTTTTAAAACCAATAGTTGATTTCGGGCAATTCGGTCGCCAAATTCATTGTCCTTATGGTACAAAGCATCATAAGGCAAGTTAGCAACAGCATTGGCTCCACCAAGAATTGCACTCATACACTCTGTGGTTGTGCGTAACATATTTACATTATAATCGTAAATGGTTTTGTTGCGTTTGGTTGGAGTTGCTACAATAATACAATCGAAATTGTGGTCGTATTCTTTAGCCAATATTGCAAACAAAGTACGCAAAGCACGAAGTTTTGCAATTTCAAAAAAGTAGTTGGTTCCAACAGATACTTCTATGGTAATGGGTTGTGGTATAGAAGTTAATCGGTTAAAATATTCATTTACATGAGCAAGAGTATAGGCCAATTGTTGCACCATTGTTGCACCTGCATTTTGGTATGTGCTGGCGTTTATAGAGACCACCCCGCCCTTCGGGCACCCCTCCAGAGGAGGGGAATAGTTTACTATAGTATTTAGTTTTTCAAAATCTTTATCTAAGGATTCAAACCAATTGCCGTCTTTGGTTAGTTGCCCAATTGGGTCTAAAAGAATAGTGCAATTTACCTTATTTTTTGCAGCATAATCTTCAATTTTAGTTGCATAATCGACAGAGAGAAATGGCAAATTAAAAGAATAAGTTGCTTTTTCTGTTGGTAGATTTTGCATTAAATCTTCTATAGAAATTGATTCGTTTTCGATGGTAAATCGGATGCTTTCTGCACCTCGGTTTAGAGTATCTAAGGCTCTTAGGTTGGATAGTTTAACATCGTGAACGAAAATGTTTTGTACAATGGCAAAGGCATTTTTGGGAGTGATGGATTGGAATTTAGTTTCCAATTCATCGTTGTGGTAAAAGGGTTTTACTTTGATGCCTTCTGGGCTTTCCCAAACTAGGGTGTCATTGTAATCGGCTCCTTTAAGTTCGTACTGAATTTGTTGTTTCCATTTTTGGGAACTAACGTTTTCAAATTCTGAAAAAAGTGGGTTATTTGTGCTCACAATTGTAGTGCTTTTTAGTACTTCAAATTTAGGGTAAAAAAAATGTTTTTTGGGGAAATAAATAGGATTTTTTGCAAATTAGGTATATATCTTAAATATAACTCAATTTGTGGTGCTGGAAACTAAGAATTCTCTATAGAAGATTTTTATTTTGTGGTAATTTCTTATTTACTGTGAAAGGTCTTTTGGAGATTATATTTCACAAAAGACATAACCTTTCTAGCCCCGATTGAAGTGAAAATCCTGGCATTGCGATAAAGAAATAATGTTATTAGATTCTTAGTTCCTCGCAATGACAGATTGCAACGTAAAGCGGGAATTGCCATTGTAGGAATGCCTACTGTTTCGCTTCTTCTAAACTATCTTTTATTTTATCATCTTCAATATCAATGATGTAAATATCTTCGCTGTCGCGTTTCATGTAGTACTTTTCTCGAGCGTATCGTTCGGTTTGCCCAGGATTTTTTAAGTTTTTTATGCTTTGTTCGTCTTTTGCAATTTCTTCTTTATAGTAAGTTTTGTTGTCTTCTAATTCATCAATTTGTTTGTTCAGAATTCTTTGATCTAGATAGGATTGGTTGTCTAGGAAGAGCATCCAAACGATGAAAAACAGGAGTACCAAGGTGTATCGGCTTCCTAAAAATTTTAGGTAGGGATACTTTTGAACAAGATTTTGGTACCAATTTTTCATTTGATAAAGTTACAAAATTAAGTTAGACGTTGGTTGATTACTGCGCGAACTACGTCGATTGCCACGGTGTTGTATTTGTCGTTGGGAATGATGATGTCGGCAAAAGCTTTGGTTGGTTCGATGAATTGTTGGTGCATTGGTTTTAGCGTGGTTTGGTAGCGGTTAAGCACCTCTTCCATATCGCGGCCACGTTCGGCAATGTCTCTTTTTAGTCGGCGAATTAAACGTTCATCGGAATCGGCATGGACGTAAACTTTGATGTCAAACATGTCGCGAAGTTCGGGATTGGTTAGGATTAAAATTCCTTCTACAATCATTACTTTTCTTGGATGGGTGCTAATCGTATCTTCGGTTCTATTGTGAGTAACAAAGGAATATACGGGTTGGTCGATGGTTTTACCCGCTTTTAAATCTTTAAGTTGTTGTACTAAAAGTTCAAAATCGATAGCACGTGGATGGTCGAAGTTGATGTTGCTTCGTTCTTCATAACTCATACCTACATTTTGTTTGTAATAAGAATCTTGGGAGATAATCCCAACTTCGGTTTCTGGTAATTCGTTCATAATTTGGTGAACAACAGTAGTTTTACCTGATCCTGTTCCGCCAGCGATTCCTATAATTAGCATATTTGTGTGTAGTATTTTGGTTTTTACAAAAATAGAATAAAAATTGGAAATTATGAATTTAAAATTACGAATTATGAATTTTAAAACTTTTCAAAAACACCTAAACCGAATAAAGCAAAATCGTATTTTACTGGATCATTGGGGTCTAACAAACGTAAGTTGGTGTCTAGTTCGGCTACTGCCTTGGCATCGTTTTGACTTCTAGAAAGTAAGCCTAGTTTTCGGGCTACATTTCCTGAATGCACGTCTAAAGGGCAACTCAGTTTGGAGGGTGAAATGTTTTTCCAAATTCCTAAATCTACCCCTTTAGTATCTTGGCGGCAATTCCATCGAAGCCACATGTTTATTCGTTTACTGGAAGAATTTTTACTTGGGTCGGAGACGTGTTTTTCGGTTCGATTTTGGTGGTTTATTTCAAAAAACACTTTCTTAAATTCGGTTATGGCATTTTGAATAGAATCGGGTTCTTGGTGTTTGGTGAAAATGGCTTCCAGTCCGCCATGGTTGGTGTAGATGTTTTGCAAACTTTTGATAAAACTTATAAAATCCTGCCCATTAAAGGTCCTATGTACAAAATTTTCAAGTTTTTCTAGATGGTGCTCTTGGTGGTTCATCACAAAATCATAAGGAGAATTTCCTATTAAATCCATCATTTTATGGGAGTTCTTGATAATCATTTTTCGGTTTCCCCAAGCAATAGTAGCCGATAAAAAACCTGCAATTTCAATATCTTCTTTTTGAGAAAACAAATGCGGAATTTGAACGGGATCACTTTCGATAAAATCAAGCGTATTGTATTGCAAGACTTTTTCGTCAAGAAACGATTTGAGTTCGGATTTATTCATTGGTAGAAACTTTTTTAGAATAAAAACCATCCTTTAAATCCTTTGTTCTCATTTGTGGGATGTAGTGGTAATTTACTATGAAATAATTAATCTGTTGTAGGTTAACGCAAGGTAATTTTCCACTACCATTTGTCCAAAAATAGGAATTTTTATCCGGAGAATTATATACTAGATTTCCAATTTTATGTTTGTAAAAATGGGTTTTTAATTTCGAATTTGGATGTGGAAATACAATTTCGGAAATACTAAAATGGCTATTTTCGGCTAGTAATTTATTGGTAGTTAATGCAGAGTAATTTATCGGGATTAACACTAAGAATGTGACTATAAGTGAACTTCCATAAAGTAAAATAATTATAGGTCTTTTGGAATTTAGAAAACAAACTAAAATCAGGAAACTAAAAAAGAGTAAAAAATGGATGAAAAATCGGAATTGAGGTGAGGTAAATAGCAATAAACCAAATTGATAAACCATTATAAAATAAAGTAACCAATATTTTTTTTGGTTGTAATATTTATAAACAAAATAGAAACTAAAAAAAACTAAGAGCACATTTAATATATTAAAAAAAGAGTTTATGTTGTTAAAAGTTAGCCATTTAATGAAAATTTGAAATTGGTTCATAGATTGAAATTCCGCTTGGGTACTATAAAAACCATATAATTTAGTTTCATCAAAATAAAATGAAATCAACACTTTAGGAACTTTAAAATCAAAATTGAAGTTGCTGAATAATTGGGTAGGGTAGAGCGGATAACCTGTAATTATTGTATTTTTTATCAGAAAAAGTGCTAAAACCAAAACGCTCAATATGAAACTAGTTGCAATTTTCGATTTTAGCAATTTGAAATTTGTAATAAAAAACAGTAACGGAATTAAGAGTATTGCAATGGCCGTTGGTTTTATAAAAACCACAAATAATGCTAAAATTACCAATAGATTGAATATATGTAAAGTGGGTTTATTGAAATAGGCAACAAAATAAAAGAACATCATAAACGAGAAAACATAAACCGGTAAATCTGGTGAAGGTGCACTAATGAACTGGAATAACAATACATTGGCAATGGGTAATAAACCAATAATAAGATAGATTTTTATACCATTTTCAAAGTAAGAATTCAGTTTAAAAATTGTAAAAATAGTTCCCAGCATTAGGCAAAAACCACTTAAATCGTTGAAGTTGGGATACAAAAATGAAAAATTAAAAACACTTTGTGCAATATGCCATCCGCTGGTTTGCCCAAAGAAAATGTGAAGGTTTGCCAATCCTTTTACAAAGCCGTATTCGTTAATCCATTTAATGGTTTGGATGTAGTAACTTTCGTTATCAATAACATACGGTTTGGCTGCGCATTGGGCAATAATTAGTACAATGATGCCTACTAAATAAAGTTGCAAACTATAGGTTAAACCCTTAAATTCATTAATAAATGTTTTATAAATTTCTAAGATATTGGATTTGTATCGAAAAAAAATAAAAAAATTTAGCGCTAATAAAAATACATGAAATTCAATATTTATTCTTCCAAAAACTGCCCATATACTTCCTAGAATTGTTGCAGAAAATAATCCTAAAACGGAAGTTATTACAAAATTTTTGTTGTTTAAACTAAGGCATTTATCCAAGCCATATCCTAAATGAATGGTAGTAATAAGAATGTAAATCCAAGATAAAATTATTAGCAGCATTTTATAAAGTTCATTTTTTTAATCTTCCATCTTCCATCTTCCAACTCCCATCTCCCATCTTCCAACTCCCATCTTCCATCTTCCATCTTCCATCTTCCATCTCCCATCTCCCAACTTCCAACTTTAGTTGCTTATCAATCCATCCACCATAACCAATTTTCTATCGGCCATATTGGCAAGTTCCTCGTTATGGGTAACAATTACAAAGGTTTGTCCGAATTCTTCTCGGAGTTTAAAAAATAATTGGTGTAAATTTTCTGCCGAAGCGGTATCTAAATTCCCTGAAGGTTCATCTGCAAAAATAACCGAAGGTTTGTTAATTAATGCTCTAGCAACTGCTACGCGTTGTTGTTCTCCGCCAGAAAGCGCATTGGGTTTGTGGTCAATTCTGTGTGAAAGACCTAAATAATCTAATAATCGTTTGGCTTCTATTTCGGTTGCTGCTTTTTCTTTTCCGGCAATATAGGCAGGAATACATACGTTTTCTAAAGCAGTAAATTCGGGTAATAATTGGTGAAATTGAAAAATGAATCCTAAATGTTGGTTTCTAAATTTAGACAACGTTTTGTCATTCATATTCAAAATCTCCTCTCCATTAATACTTAAAGAAGTTTCCTTTTCAATAGTTGGTCGATCTAACGTTCCTAAAATTTGCAAAAGCGTTGTTTTACCTGCTCCCGAAGCACCTACTATAGAAACGATTTCACCTTTTTCAATGTGTAAATCGACTCCTTTTAGAACGTGTAAACTGTCGTAATATTTATGAATATTTTTTGCTTTAATCATGCTTCAATTTTTCACAAAGTAACAAAGTATTTTGCTATTTATCGAGCATATAGAAAATATTTATAGTACAATAAATTTATAAATCCAATTCAAAAATTTATTTGTTTAATATTTATGTAAATTTGTTAAACAAAAATATAAATATAAAAAAATAGCCATGAACACATTAATTGAAAAAGAGATTTACGAATTGATTGGCGATAACCATCAAATGACTTCTGCCGAAACTCCTTTAAGAGCCGATGCATTTGATAAATCGGATGCTGATAAAATGACTACCATAGAAAAGCATTTCCATATAATTATGGAGGAAATGGGCTTGGATATGACGGATGATAGCCTACAAGGTACTCCACATAGAGTAGCAAAAATGTTTATTCAAGAAATATTTTCAGGATTAAATCCTGCTAACAAGCCTAAAATATCTGTTTTTGATAACAGTTATAACTACGACAAAATGTTGGTGGAAGCCAATATAAGTTTCAATTCTACTTGTGAACATCATTTTTTACCTATAGTTGGTAAAGCACATATTGGTTATGTTTCTAGCGGAAAAGTAATTGGATTATCTAAATTGAATAGAATTGTAGATTATTATTCGCGACGTCCTCAAGTGCAAGAGCGATTGATAATGCAAATTTTCAATGAATTGAAAACTGTATTAGAAACCGATAATGTAATTGTTGTTATGGAAGCTACCCATCTTTGTGTTTCCAGTCGTGGTATTAAAGACGAATCGAGTTATACTTCTACCATTCAATATGGCGGTATATTTGATGAAAAAGAAAATAGAAACGACTTTTTTAATTTGATAAAAAACGATAAGTAATCTATTGGATTTAGTAAAACAAAAAAGGAGCCTATTTGGTTCCTTTTTTGTTTTCGAAGAAATTAATAATAAACCCTAATTTCATGGATTGGAGTATTTTCTTTTCAAATGCCCAAAAGAATTTGAATTGTCCAAAAAGAAACCCGATTGCTACTAACAGTATTTGGTAAATTGGAAAAATAATTAAAATATAAAGCAGTAAATATAAAGCAATGTGGTGCGTTTCTTTGGAAATTCCTAGCCAATGCAAAATGGGTTTAGAGAGCATTGCTGCTGATGAACCTGTAATAGCAAATACTAAAATAAGGACAAAAATTTGCCAATTAGTAGTAAGGTTCCAGCGTTGTTTAAAATTTCCCATGATTCAAAAGTTCTACAAATTTACTCAATTTATCATTGGGGAACAAATCTAAAGTATTGTCGTTTGTAAGTAATTTAAAAATTAATTTAAATAGAAATCTTGTAACTTTAAAGAATTAACCACCACTAAAAGTTATGGTTAATATTTTAATAGTTATCTGTGCCCTCTAACCCATTTGTGTCCGCGGGGTGATTGATTCCAGTGACCTTGTTTGTAGTTTCTTCCTCGACTGGGTGCTTCCCATCTTCCATTTTCATGATAGTAATTCCGAGTTTGATTGTTCCATCTCCAATCTCCTTCAATCCAAATGTAACTAGAATTTGGGCTCATTGGTCGAGTGGTTTCAACATAGGTTGGTTCGTCTGTGACATAGCCTGCAGAACAAGAGGTAAATAATGATAAGATGCTTATCATACTTAGTAATAGATAGATTTTTTTCATTTTATTTTGTTTTTTGAGTGTTAATTTAATAGAGTAAAGGTGGTTGGGTTTACTCTATAAATTGTTACATTTCTAGGGATAAGATTTACATAAATTACTTGCTTTATTCATAACGTAAGGCTTCAATAGGATCTAAATTGGATGCTTTGGATGCAGGATAATAGCCAAAGAAAACACCCGTAACAAAGCAAACTAAAAAAGAAATTGTTACCGAAGATGAGGTAATTAAAGTTGGCCAATGTATAAAATAAGTAACCAATTTAGTAGCAGTTATTCCAAAGATTACACCAATTATCCCACCACTAATACTTATTAAAATGGCTTCAATTAAAAATTGAATTAATATATCCACTCCGCGTGCACCAATCGCCATTCGTAAACCAATTTCTTTGGTACGCTCGGTTACCGATACATACATGATATTCATGATTCCGATACCTCCAACAACCAAGGAAATTCCAGCAATAACGGTAAGTAAAATGGTTAGAATACTGCTGGTTGAACTAAAAGTGCTAATTAATTCGGCTTGTGTTCGCACCGTGAAATCGTCTTCGGTTCCTTTAGGTAATTTATGGCTAATTCGCAAAACTGCTTGCACTTCACTAGCAGCATCTTCAGTTGCCGCTTCGTTTATTGCTGACACATAGATATTTTGATAATAAGTAACCGCTAAAATTCTTTTCTGAACGGTTGTTATCGGAGTAAGAATTACATCATCTTGGTCTTGCCCAAAAGTGTTTTCTCCTTTTTTATTTAAAATTCCGATGATTTTGAATGGTATTTTTTTGAATCGAATAAATTTGCCTATTACATTTTTATCGTCTGGAAATAAATTAGCAATGATGGTTTGTCCAACCAAACAAACTTTGGCTCCCGATTTTACATCTTTATTGGTAAACGGCAATCCGTCTTGTAAAGTCCAATTTCGGATGATAAAAAAATCGGGAGTTACTCCTTGAATGGAAGTAGACCAATTATAAGTTCCGTTAATAACTTGCCCTTTCGAGGATAAATAGGGTGAAACAGCATTAATGAATTCGGGTTGTTTTTTTAAAGCAAGAACATCTTTTTCATCTAACGATTGCACCGATGCATTGTCCATTCTGACGCCACCTTGCACATTACTAACGGGTCGAATGATAATCATATTACTACCCATAGCAGTAATTTGACTTTGAATACTTTTTTTGGATCCCTCTCCAATTGCAATCATAGTAATTACCGCAGCGACCCCAATAATTATTCCCAGCATAGTAAGAAATGTTCGTAATTTATTCCTACTAATGGCTCTCCACGCGATGCGTAAAAGATTGGTTATTTTCATTTTACTTCATTTAGAGGTGGTAAACTTTCTAAAACGGCTTTGGCGCTTTTTACATTTTGGTTAACAACATCTTTCAGAATACAACCATCTTTTAGTGTTATGGTTCGTTTGCTAAAGGCTGCAATATCGGGTTCATGAGTAACAAAAACAATTGTTTTGCCTTGAGCATTTAAATCTTGAATAAGCATCATGATTTCGTAAGAAGTTCTTGAGTCTAAATTTCCTGTGGCTTCATCTGCTAAAATCATTATTGGATCGTTGACTAATGCTCTCGCAATTGCAACTCTTTGTTGTTGCCCTCCAGATAATTGGCTTGGTAAATGATACATTCTATCAGATAGTTTTACTGCTTCTAATGCTTGAATGGCTTTTTCTTTTCGTTCCTTGGCGGAAAATTTACTGTTGTATAATAAAGGTAATTCCACATTTTCAATAGCGGAAGTTCTTGCTAAAAGATTGTACGATTGAAATACAAATCCTAATTTGGTATTTCGCAAATTGGCTAATTCATTTTTAGAAAGGTTACTAACGTTGGTCCCGTCTAATAAATAGGTGCCATGAGTAGGTTTTTCAAGGCATCCGAGAATATTTAGCAACGTAGTTTTTCCAGAACCACTACTGCCCATAATGGTTATAAATTCTCCCGAGTTAATGGTGAAACTTACATCATTTAGTGCTTTAACAATTTGGTCTCCAATTATAAATTCTCGTTTAAGATTTTTTATATCAACAATAACATCCATTATTTTGAGGGTTTTGAAGTGTTTCTTCGTCCCATTTGTGGCATGAAAGGGCTTTTTTGTGTGGCATTAGTTGTAGTATTCTCTGCAGATTTTTGAGCATCGATAATAACTTCTTCCCCTTCAGATAAGCCTTCTGTTATTTTCACATTAACATCATCGTTCATATCAATGGTAATGATTTTTTCAAAAAGAGTATCTCCAGATTTCCTCCAAATATGTGCTGTTTTAATTTCTGGATTTTCAGATGGAATTGCTTTTTTAACTTTAACAATTACAAATTGTTTTTCGGCAAGACTATCGGGCTTAAAACTCAAAGATTTTGAAGGGATTAATAGCGCTTTAGCATCTTCCTTAGTATAAATATTGATGCTAGCGGTCATACCTGGTTTCAATTTCAAATTGGTATTATCCACATTTATCAAAGTAGTGTAAGTAACCACATTGGCAGTAACTTTTGCATGAAGTAAAACATCTTTTACAGTGCCTTTAAAAACCTCGGTCGGAAACGCATCAACTGTAAAACTTACATTTTGTCCTGATTTTACTTCACCAATATCGGCTTCATCCACTGCGGCTCGTACTTGCATTTTGGTTAAATCTTTTGCAATTACAAAAAGGGTAGGAGCGTTGAAACTTGAAGCAATAGTTTGACCTTCGCTTACATTTCGGTTAAGAACCATACCATCAATAGGAGAATAAATATCGGTATAGGAAAGATTCTTATTGGTAATTCGAAGTTGTGCTAAAGTATTATTTACAGTTGATTTTGCAACATTGTATTGGTTTAGAGCAATTTCATATTCCGATTTGCTAATAATATCTTTACTGTAGAGTGTTTTTTGACGATAAAAATTACTTTCCTGAAACGTTAAGTTACTTCTGGCGTTGGTAAGATTTGAATTGGCGACTTCTTTTTGGGCCAAAATAATAGAGGGGTCAATTTGTGCTAATAACTGCCCTTTTTTTACAATGGAATTATAATCGGCATATATTTTTTTAACCACCCCCGAAACTTGAGCACCAACCGAAACCGTATCTAATGGCTGAATGGTTCCGGTTGCTGTGATACTATTGGCTATATAACCATAGTATGCTTTGCTCGTTTCTAAAGTAATTAGTTCGGATTTGTTTTCTCGAAAATAATAGTAGGAGATGGATGCAATTAGTACTATAGAAGTTGAAATCAGTATCCATTTTTTCATTTTATATATTTTTGAATTCAAATCGATTGAAATATTCTCGAACGAAATGATGTTGCTCCACATCACTCATTTTATCTGTATTTTTTACTTCAATTTTAATTTTATCGTATTTATGATGTTCTTTTAAAAAATTGAATAATTCCACTTTTGCATCCGTTGGGCCAAATAATAGCACTTCATCAAAATTTTCAATTACTACTGCTAAATTTTTATAATAAGTAGTAAGTTTCTGATTTTCTTTATTGTGCATTTCACTTTCGCTCCGTTTCAAGGTTTCTACTTTATCTTCATTCGAAAAATCAGAATTAATGGTTTTGGTATCTTTAACTTCGTCAGAAAATTCGATTAAGTGAGCATTAGAATGATCCATCCAAATGCCAAGTCTTTTTTTAATTGCTTCCATGATTTTATTTTTTTAAATTTGAAATATTGAATTCCTATAAGTGAGCCTTTTTAGGAATAATTTCTTTACCAAATTTGATGAAAACTTAGTGATTATATGTTATATAATGAACTTTTAGATTTACATAAATCCCACTTTTTTTTAATAAATAAACAAAAAAAATCACGCCAATTAGCGTGATTTTTAGAGATTAGTAGGTAAGAGTCTCAATAATAGGAGATAATATAATTATTTTTTCAATATTCCAATAATTTGTTCTGCAAGTTCGGTTCCAATTCTATCTTGGGCTTCTAATGTTGCAGCACCAATATGCGGAGTTAATGAAATTCTTGAGTGCATCAATATTTGAATTTCTGGAGTTGGTTCATTTTCAAAAACATCTAATCCAGCAAATAAAACCTTGTTGTTATCCAATGCTTCTATAAGTGCAACTTCATTAACAACCCCACCACGAGCACAGTTTACAATACCCACATTGTCTTTCATTTGCGCCAATTCTTCTTTATCAATAACATATCCCTCTTGTGCGGGAACGTGTAAAGTAATAAAATCCGAATGTTTGAATAAATCTTCCAATGGTTCCGTGATAATATCTACATTAATGAATTGTCCGGTGTAAAAATCAACTTTAATTTCGGCTTTACTTACAAATTTATCTGCAGCAATAACTTTCATTCCTAGTCCGAGAGCCATTTTAGCAACTGCTTGGCCAATACGTCCAAAACCAATAATTCCCAGAGTTTTTCCACGCAATTCAATTCCGTTAGCGTAGGCTTTTTTCAAACCATCAAAATTGGTATCGCCTTCAAGAGGCATGGTTCTGTTAGAATCGTGTAAGAAACGAACTCCTGTAAATAAATGAGCAAATACTAATTCGGCTACACTTTCCGATGAAGAAGCTGGTGTATTAATAACCTGCTTTCCGTTAGCACGAGCATATTCAACATCAATATTGTCCATACCAACACCACCACGACCAATAACTTTTAGTCCTGGGCAAGCATCAATAATATCTTGACGCACTTTAGTTGCACTTCTTACTAAAAGAACCGATACATCATTATTGTTGATGAAATTGGCAACTTGTTCTTGTGCAACTTTAGTGGTAATTACTTCAAAACCTCCTTTTTCTAAGGCTTTAATTCCGCTTTTAGAAATTCCGTCGTTCGCTAATACTTTCATTTTATTGTCATTGCGAGGAACGAAGCAATCGCATCCTCAATTAATTATTTATTTTAAATTTATTTTTAAAAGCTATTCCTGCTATTCGTTTCAAGCTTTTTCGTTTCAAACCATTTTTGTAATTTTATAAAAAGAGCTTCCGTTGGTCGCTTTTTTATAAAAACAAAAATTGGTTTTCAACTTCCAAAGGCTTTTCACTACTATCAGGGCTAAGCTTACAGTAATGGCTTGGGCATTTTAGCAATTTTAAGTACTTATTTTTTCTTTAAGTCTTTCTTTCGTACCAGTAAACCATTCACTTTTTATAATGCTTAAAACAATAGCATCTATTCTTTCTCCTTTGGCATCGGTACTAAAATTTCTTAGCACACCTTCTTCAACACAACCGATACTTTTCATAGCATTGATACTTCTTTTGTTTAAATTATTGGCTCTAAAACCAACTCTTTCTAAATTCATTTTTTCAAATGCAAATTCCAAAAGTAAATACTTGCAATTTTTGTTAAGCAAAGTTCCTTGAAATTCTTTTCCGTACCAAGTAAATCCTATTTCTAAATTTTTAGTTTCCAGACTTATATTATAAAAACGGGTACTTCCTGCAACTTTATTTTTAATTTTATCAAAAACGATAAACGGGTATTCTACCAGTTTTTCTTTTTGAGACAGCGCTTTTTCGATATACTTATTCAAATTCTCACGACTATCAGGACCATTTGCATTAAAACTCCAAATCTCAGGTTCGTTAATTGAAAATTCAACTAGTGAATCAAAATGAGACATCGTTAATGGTTCCAGCCTAACGACTTCGTTTTCTAAAATATAGTTATCTTTAAAGTTGAAAGTCATTATTAATCTGTAATATAAAAAACGGTGTCTATAAAATACAATATTCCATTTTGAGTAAGCACATTTTCATCATGCAAATCTTCTAAAATCAATCTTAATTCTGGATTAAAATAATCATTATTTCTTGTGTTTTGAAATCCATTATTGGTTAAAAAAAGTTTAACTAAATCTAAATCTGTTTTTTCAGTAGCTTTTACAAAAGGTTGTTGTACAACAGCATATAATATGCCTTCATGTAAATAAAAACCTAATAAATCATAGCAAGTGTCAGGGAAAAAATAATTGTGAAGTAGTAAATTTTGAAAATAATCTATCCAAGAAAGATAATAAATAGAATCATTTAGTTTTAAAACACTATTTTCATTTTTAATATAAACTTTTTGTTCAGCACCTTCCGCAATATAATCATTAATGTTAATGGAGGAATACCAAAGTTTCTCAGTTTCTATAAAGTTAATTAAATTCTTTGTTTCTTTTTCTTTGAAGTGCTTATCTGTTTTAGCCATTCCACTTGCTTCTTGGCATCCTGCAAGGAAATCGGTAATTGTTTTGACAACAATTCCTTTCCCAATTTGGCTCTTTCTTGAAATGATATGTTGTATTTCATCATTCATTATTTTTAGACTTCAAATATACTAAAAAAAATTAAACACTTTTCTCCAAAGCCTGCATCACATCTACCAATACTTGCACGCTTTCCAATGGTAAAGCATTGTACATAGAAGCGCGGTATCCACCAACAGAACGGTGTCCTGGCAAACCAGAAATTCCAGCATCTTTCCACATTTTGTCAAAGATAGGAGCGTGGCTTTCGTCGTTTAATAAGAAAGTTGCATTCATGATACTTCTGTCTTCCACAGCGGCAGCACCTTTAAATAAAGGATTTCTGTCTATTTCTGCATAAAGTAAAGCAGCTTTAGCCTTATTAATTTTTTCTATTGCAGCAATTCCGCCAAGGTTTTTCAACCATTCTAGCGTTAATAGCGATGCATAAACAGGGAAAACCGGTGGCGTGTTGTACATGCTTTCAGCCTTAATATGTTTTTCATAATCCAACATACTCGGAATGTAACGACCTGATTTTCCTAAGATTTCTTCTTTAACAACCACCAAAGTAGTTCCTGCAGGACCCATATTTTTTTGGGCTCCAGCATAAATTAAATCGAATTTAGAAAAATCTAAAGTTCTAGAAAAAATATCCGAACTCATATCGCAAACCATTGGAAGATCCGTTTCTGGAAACGATTTCATTTGGGTTCCAAAAATGGTGTTATTACTTGTACAGTGAAAATATGAAGCATCCGTAGGAATAGAATATCCTTTTGGAATGTGGTTGTAATTTTCCTCTTTAGAGGATGCAACTACAAGGGTTTCTCCAAAATGTTTGGCTTCTTTTATGGCATTGTTTGCCCAAGTTCCAGTATCCAAATAAGCAGCTTTTCCGTCGGTTTTCATTAAGTTATAAGGAACCATTAGAAACTCCAAACTTGCTCCACCTGCCAAAAATAAGGCTTGGTATCCTTTACCTTCAAGTCCTAAAAGTTCTAAAACTAAGGCTCTTGCTTGGTCCATTACAGCAACAAAATCTTTGCTACGGTGTGAAATTTCCAATAAAGATAAATCGGAATTATTAAAATTTAAAATGGCTTGTGCCGATTTTTCGAATACTTCTTGTGGTAAGATACAAGGACCTGCGCTGTAGTTGTGTTTTTTCATGGTGTAGTTTCCAAATTTTAAAGGTGCAAATTTCGGAAATAGTGTTGGAAATCGACTTTTGAATATGGCAATAAAAAGGCTATGTTATTAACGAAAACGTAATAGTTGATAACCTATTTTGTCTAGATTTCAATTGAGATTTAATTTTTAGAATTAAAATAAATAGTATATTTGTATTTCAAAAGGTTTGCAATGGGAATTCCACAAATACATTATATCACTGAACAAGAGTATCTTGATGCCGAGCGATTGGCGTTAAATAAACATGAATATTATAAAGGTGAAGTTTTTCCTTTACATAGATATGAAGATACAAAAGGTGAAATAGTTGCCATGAGTGGTGCATCCAAATCGCATAACGAAATTTCTGCTAATTGTATTTATGAATTAAAACATAAATTGAAAGGAAAACCTTGCCGCCCTTACGGAAGTGATATGAGAGTTAACATCCCTGAAAACACCTTATATACTTATCCAGATATTAGTGTATATTGTAACGAGGCAGAAACTTTAGATAACGAAAAGGATACTGCAATAAATCCTATTGTTATTTTTGAAATTTTATCTAAAACAACTCGAAGTTATGATTTAGGTCAAAAATTTGAATTGTATAGACAAATTGAAACCTTAAAAGAATATATTTTAATAGATAGTGAACAATTGAATGTTATTAAATATTACAGAAATCAAGACCAAAGTTGGTTGATGACGGAATATAAATCGATTCAAGATAGTTTCGAAATTGAAGCACTTGAAATAAAATTAAAATTATCCGATATTTACGATAACGTGAAATTTGAAACTACCTAAATTCCCAACAAAAATTCCAAAGTATCTACATTGTCGGCATAGTCCCAAAGGTTTGGTTTTTGGGTTTGCCCAAATGGAATACTATTATCTGTAATTCCATTAGAAACAATACATTGAATTTGCTCTGCATCTACTTCTAAACGATTTTTAATTTCGTTTATATCATCGTAGAATTCATAAAATACCGACGAAATAGGGGAGGCATAACTAGAATCTTCCTTAATAGTTAAGAACTCATTATCTAATAATTTGAAATTACTCATCAAGAAAACTGCCTTGTTGTAGTCATAATTGTTAGCATATTTTTCATAATAAATAACGTCCTTTTGTTCGTAAATTGCTTGAAAAAAAGCATCAAAATTATAGCCTTTTGGAACAAATAATTTAGAAACATTTCGGCATCCCAAGCCAAAATATCTAAAAATATCTTCGCCTAAATTTGCTAAATTTTCTTGGGTTTCATTTCCTGTTAAAACTGCAACCGAATTTCTGCTTTTTCGAATAATACTTGGTTTGTCTTTAAAATAATATTCAAAATAACGTGCTGTATTATTGCTTCCTGTGGCAATAACGGCGTCAAAATTTTCCATTTTCCCTTCAGTGAAGGTGATGTGGTTTTCTAGTTCAGGATGAATTGAAATAAGATATTTGGCTAAAAAAGGCAACAGTTTCTGATCGTTAGAAGATGTTTTTACCAATACTTTATGACCTGAAATTACTACCGATAAAAAATCATGAAAACCTACTAGCGGAATGTTTCCTGCTAAAATTAATGCAACGGTTTTGGGTTGTATGGTGCTGAAATCATATTTGGATAACCAAAGATTTAAATTGTCTTCGGTAAGTGCTTCTGCCCAAGATTGTATAGCAAAATAAACTTGATCTGGTGTAAACCATCCATTGTGGGATTGCGATAAATCAATCAAGTTTAAAAATTCCTCATAAAACAAATCATTGTTTACAACTGCAGGGTTTTTCGCAGAATTATCTAATGAAAATTGGCTTAAAAACTTCCCTAATGCTATAAAGCAGTTTTTTTTTTCGATTTGTAACATTTGTAACTTGTTTATGAATGGTTTTGATTGTAATTTTGCACAAAATTAAACAAATCATTTAGGAAAATAGATTTTTTAAATCTAATATCTAAATTTTAATATCTAAAATTTAAAAATGGCAATAATAATAACAGATGAATGTATTAATTGTGGTGCTTGTGAGCCAGAATGTCCTAATACAGCAATATATGAAGGTGCAGACGATTGGCGTTACAAGGATGGTACTAAACTAAAAGGGAAAGTTATTTTGCCTGATGGTACCGAAGTCGATTCGGATGCTGCACAAACACCAGTTTCCGATGATGTTTATTATATTGTTCCTGGAAAATGCACCGAGTGTAAAGGATTTCATGAAGAACCACAATGTGCTGCAGTATGTCCTGTAGATTGTTGTATTCCAGATGATAATCATGTAGAAAGCGAAGAAACGCTTTTAAATAGACAAGCATTTTTGCACAACGAATAACAAAAAAAATCCTGTATCATTTAATTGATACAGGATTTTTAAATTACATCAAATATTTATTTTTTTGCAACGATATAAGTTTCATAAGAAACACTATCGGTTTTTGGGTCATAAGTTTCTAAAACCAAATTTCCGTTGATGTCAAAATAGCCAATTGATGTTTTTTCACCATTTCTATAAATAAAACTATTGGTAGAAGTTTTTCTCAATAATGCTGTTTTTTTAGAATCGTCTGAAATAATTCTATATCCTTTTGCATCTAAATCTACTTTGTATTTTTTTCCATTAAATGAATAATACGAAGTTCTGTCTATATCTACAGTTCTAGTGGTTCCATCCGGATTTGTTATTTTAGTTGTAGTAACTACTTCAACTGGAGATGGTTTCGTTTCAATGTTGGGTGAATTTGGATTTTCTTTTTTCAGTTCAATTTCTTGCACTTCACGAGTGTTTTCTTTTTTTACATATTTTTTATCCCCTTTTGAATCGGTTATAGTGGTAGTGGTAGTTTTTGTCTCATCTTTAACATTAGTGTTTTGTGCCTGCATGTTAAGCGAAATCAGTAAGGTTGTGGCTCCAATTAGAATAGTTTTCATAGGTACAGTTTTTTAATTATTATCCAACAAAGTTCAATGAAATTACTAATGATTTTCTTACATTCAATAAGAAAATAATTGTAAAAATCCCATATTCAGAAAGCTTAATGTATCATTTGTAAAAGTAATTTAGCAAAAATTAAATTAGTTTAATTTATAGGACGACTGTTTTGAAGACTGCAATTTTTAAAGCTTTTGTAACTTGACATTAATACCTTATATTTGCACACTTTTAAAAATAACAGTCACAATGAAAGCAGGAATTGTAGGATTACCAAACGTAGGAAAATCAACTTTATTTAATTGTTTATCTAATGCAAAAGCGCAAAGTGCCAACTTTCCGTTTTGTACTATCGAACCTAATATTGGGGTGGTTAACGTACCCGATCCAAGAATGATTCGTTTAGAAGAATTGGTAAATCCAGAGCGCGTTCAAATGGCAACTGTAGATATCGTAGATATAGCAGGTTTAGTAAAAGGAGCAAGTAAAGGCGAAGGTTTAGGAAATCAATTTCTTGGAAACATCAGAGAGTGTAATGCAATCATTCATGTGTTGCGGTGTTTTGATAACGATAATATTGTTCACGTTGATGGAAATGTAAACCCAATTCGTGATAAAGAAACTATCGATATCGAATTGCAATTAAAAGATTTAGAAACGGTTGAAAAACGTTTAGAAAAAGTAAATCGTGCCGCCAAAACGGGTAATAAAGAAGCCCAAGTAGAGAAAGCATTTTTAGATAGAATTCGCGAGAATTTACTTCAAGCAAAATCTGCTAGAACCGTGCTTCCTCAAAATCAAGACGAAATAGATTTATTAGAAGATTTCCAATTAATCACTGCCAAACCAGTATTGTATGTTTGTAACGTAGATGAAGAATCGGCTGTAAATGGTAATAAATATGTAAATCAAGTTCGCGAATTAGTAAAAGACGAAGACGCCGAAGTAATCATCCTTTCGGTAGGGGCAGAGGCCGATATCACCGAATTAGAAAGTTATGAAGAACGTCAAGTGTTCTTAGAAGATATGGGGTTAACCGAGCCAGGTTCAGCCGTATTAATTCGTGCTGCTTACCGACTTTTAAAACTACAAACCTACTTCACGGCAGGAGTTAAAGAAGTTCGTGCTTGGACCATAAACGTTGGAGATACCGCACCAAAAGCGGCTGGAGTTATCCACACCGATTTCGAAAAAGGATTCATCCGTGCTGAGGTTATCGCTTACGAAGATTTCTCTAATTTTGGGTCAGAAGCCAAAGTAAAAGAAGCCGGAAAACTTCGCGTAGAAGGAAAAGAATACATCGTTAAAGATGGCGATGTGATGCATTTCCGTTTCAACGTATAGTCATTGCGAGGAACGAAGCAATCTCATCAAACAAAATAGATAAACCGCAAGAGAAATTTTGCGGTTTTTTTATGGGCCTAATCCAGCTTTCCATTCCAAGATTTTTTGTAAAAAACTTTTTTTGTAAGCCCTAAAAAGAGCTTCCGTTGGTCGCTTTTTTAGGGCAACAAAAAATAGCGTTTTCCTGCAAAATGCTTTCCATTACAATCTGGGGCAAGAGAAAAATCAGTTGTTATAGGAACTATTTTTGTCATTTCGACGCAGGAGAAATCACATAATCCAAATAATTTTCCAATAATCCATTTTCTATATTCTTTTCTCTCAACTTCCATCTCCCATCTCCCAACTTCTAGCTCATTAAATTGTCAAAAACATTCTTAATAACTTTGGTAAATATCATTTTAAATACACTTCGAAATTCACTACATTAGCACAAATTCGATTTATTTTAAAATGGCAGACGAAACTAAATACGACGAAGACAATATTCGTTCACTCGATTGGAAAGAACACATCCGAATGCGTCCTGGAATGTACATTGGGAAACTCGGAGACGGTTCGTCACCCGATGATGGAATTTACATTCTTCTTAAAGAAGTTATCGATAACTGCATCGACGAATTTGTTATGGGTGCCGGAAAAGTAATTGAAGTTACCATCAAAGACAAACTCGTTACCGTTCGCGATTATGGTCGTGGAATTCCTTTAGGGAAAGTGGTTGATGTAGTTTCCAAAATGAATACCGGTGGAAAATACGATTCCAAAGCCTTTAAAAAATCAGTTGGTTTGAACGGAGTTGGTACCAAAGCAGTAAACGCTTTGTCCAATTATTTTCGTGTAGAATCGGTTCGAGATAACCAACAAAAAGCAGCCGAGTTCTCGGAAGGAAATCTAACTTTAGAAGAAGATGTTGCAGAATCTACCAAACGAAAAGGAACTAAAGTTGCCTTTATTGCCGACGAAGCCATTTTCAAAAATTACAAATACCGAAATGAGTATATCATCAAAATGCTCAAAAATTACTGTTATTTAAATCGTGGATTATCGATTTATTTTAATGGCGAAAAATACCTTTCAGAGTTCGGATTAAAAGATTTGTTAGAAGAAACCATCACTGAGGAAGACATGCAATATCCTATCATTCACCTTGAAGGCGAAGATATAGAAATAGCATTAACCCACAGTAAATCACAATATTCCGAAGAATACCACTCGTTTGTCAACGGACAAAATACCACCCAAGGAGGAACGCATTTAAACGCATTCCGAGAGGCAATCGTTAAAACCATCCGAGATTATTATAATAAAGGATTTGAAGCGTCCGATATTCGTAAATCCATCGTTTCAGCAGTTTCCATAAAAGTGGAAGAACCCGTTTTTGAAAGTCAAACCAAAACCAAATTAGGTTCCAATGATATTGGTCCGAATGGTCCTACTGTAAGAACGTTCATTCACGATTTCATCACAACCAAATTAGACAATTTTCTACATAAAAATCCAGAAGTTGCCGATTTGCTTTTACGCAAAATTTTACAAGCCGAACGCGAACGAAAAGAACTTTCTGGAATTCGAAAATTAGCCAAAGACCGTGCTAAAAAATCGAATTTACACAATAAAAAATTACGTGATTGTCGTGTGCATTTAACCGATGCTAAAAATCCACGAAGTCTAGAAAGCACGCTTTTTATTACCGAGGGAGATTCCGCTTCGGGTTCCATTACTAAAAGCCGGGATGTGAATACACAAGCCGTATTTAGTTTGCGTGGTAAGCCCTTGAACTCCTATGGAATGTCCAAGAAAATTGTATACGAAAACGAAGAGTTTAATTTGCTTCAAGCGGCTTTAAACATTGAAGAAGGTATTGAAGATTTGCGTTACAACAACATCGTAATTGCCACCGATGCCGATGTCGATGGAATGCACATTCGATTACTTTTGATAACTTTTTTCTTGCAGTTTTTTCCAGAAATGATCAAGGAAGGACATTTGTATATTTTA
This sequence comes from Flavobacteriaceae bacterium, assembly GCA_947451525.1. Classification (GTDB taxonomy): domain Bacteria; phylum Bacteroidota; class Bacteroidia; order Flavobacteriales; family Flavobacteriaceae; genus Flavobacterium. Next base: position 5,840 of record CANFZM010000013.1, on the reverse strand, counting down.
CAAACGCCTTTGTTTAGAGTCCGAAATAAAAAGGAAACCATCTATTGTTATTCGGATGAAGAACGAAGAGATGCCATTGAAAAACTAAAACCAAAACCAGAAATTACCCGATTTAAAGGATTGGGAGAGATTTCTCCAGACGAGTTTAAGAATTTTATTGGTGAAAGCATTCGATTAGACCCCGTAATGTTAGATAAAGCTACACCAATAGAGACTCTTTTAGAATTCTATATGGGTAAAAACACACCCGACAGACAGATATTTATTATCAATAATCTGAAAGTAGATTTGAATGTGATTGAGAAAAATTAGATATACAGTTAACTGAAAATGATACTGAAATATTCAGCATAAATGAAAGACGAAGAAGAAGACAACATTGTTCCAAACGAAGACGAAACTAACGACGAGTTAAACGAATCTAACAATGAGGAAAGTAGTGAAGAAGGCTTTGAAGATCTAGTGTCTAAAGGCGGGAATCACTTTTACGAAAACGACGAAAATCCAGAAGATACCATTACCAAGGTTACAGGAATGTACAAAGATTGGTTTTTGGATTACGCTTCCTATGTTATTTTGGAGCGTGCCGTTCCTGCTATTGAAGATGGTTTTAAACCCGTACAACGCCGTATTATGCACTCATTGAAAGAGTTGGATGATGGTCGTTATAATAAAGTTGCGAATGTTGTTGGGCATACGATGCAGTACCATCCTCACGGTGACGCGAGTATTGGAGATGCTATGGTGCAAATTGGTCAAAAAGAATTACTTATTGACTGCCAAGGAAACTGGGGAAATATCCTAACAGGGGATAGCGCTGCGGCTTCGAGATATATTGAAGCACGTTTGTCAAAATTTGCATTGGAGGTTTTATATTCTCCTAAAATCACCGATTGGGGAATGTCCTATGATGGTCGTCGTGCGGAACCAAACAATCTTCCGGTAAAATTCCCATTGCTTCTAGCTTCTGGTGCCGAAGGGATTGCCGTTGGACTATCTACCAAAGTGTTGCCGCACAATTTTAACGAATTGATTGATGCTTCCATAAAAATTTTAAAAGGGAAACCTTTCACCATATATCCCGATTTTCAAACGGCTGGAATTGCTGATGTTTCTAATTATAATGATGGTTTGCGTGGAGGACGTGTTCGAGTTCGAGCTAAAATTGCGCAGTTGGATAAACAAACTTTGGTGATTACTCAAATTCCGTTTTCAACTAATACATCCACTTTGATTGATAGTATTTTGAAAGCCAACGAAAAAGGGAAGATTAAAATTAAGAAAATTGAAGACAATACGGCTGCCGAAGTTGAGATATTGATCCATCTTTTTCCAGGGGTTTCCCCCGATAAATCTATTGATGCTTTGTACGCTTTTACGGCTTGCGAAACATCCGTGGCACCTTTAGGATGTGTAATTGAAGATAACAAACCGCTATTTATTGGAGTTTCTGCTATGTTGAAAATCTCCACCGAAAGAACGGTAGAATTGTTGAAAGCAGAATTAGAAATTCAACTAGAGGAACTTAAAAATAAATGGCATTTTTCTACTTTAGAAAAAATATTCATTCGGGAAGAAATGTACATTGATTTCAAATTGTATTCCGATAGAGAATCGCTTTATACTTATATGTACAATCGTTTCGAGCCTTTCAAAAAGTCTTTTGTTAGATCTATAGAAGATGACGATTTGCAAAAATTGACGCAAATTCCGATGATTCGTATCACGCGTTTTGACTCGGATAAAGCAGATGATTTCATTTCTAAATTGGAAGACGAAATGAAAGAAGTGCAACATCATTTAGATAACCTAATTGATTTTGCGATTGATTATTTCACTCGTTTAAAAGAGAAATACGGAAAAGGTCGTGAACGTCAAACCGAGTTGCGAAGTTTTGAAAATATCGAAGCCACAAAAGTGGTTTTGAGAAATACCAAACTCTATGTAAACAAGGAAGAAGGTTTCTTTGGAACAGGTTTGAAAAAAGACGAATACGTTGCCGATTGTTCCGATATTGATGATGTAATTGTTTTCTTGCGAGATGGAAAAATGATGATTGCCAAAGTCGACGACAAGAAATTCGTAGGCAAAGACATTATCCATATTGCAGTTTTTGATAAAAACGACAAACGAACTATTTACAACATGATTTATCGTGATGGAAAAAATGGTTCTACTTTTATAAAACGTTTCAATGTTTCGGGTGTTACTCGTGATAAATTTTATGATTTAACACAAGAAAAAGCAGGTTCGCAAGTGTCGTATTTTTCTGCTAATCCTAATGGAGAAGCTGAGGTTGTTACAATTTTATTACGTCAAGTAGGAAGTGTAAAGAAACTAAAATGGGATGTTGATTTTACCGATATTGCTATAAAAGGTCGTGCTTCTCGTGGAAATACGGTTACCAAATACCCAATCAAGAAAATCGAATTGAAGGAGAAAGGAATTTCGACTTTGCGTCCGAGAAAAGTTTGGTTTGACGATACTGTGCAGCGCTTGAATGTTGATGGCAGAGGTGAATTATTAGGAGAATTTAGACCTAATGATCGTTTGCTTATTATCAATCAATCCGGAAAATTGAAAACGATTATTCCAGAGTTGACTACACATTTTGAGGAAGACATGATTGTGATGGAAAAATGGAATCCCAAAAAACCAATTTCTACCATTTATTATGATGGTGAAAAAGAACGTTATTTTGTAAAACGTTTCTTGGTTGAAAATGAAAACAAGGAAGAACTATTCATCACAGAACACGAAAAATCGCAATTAGAAATTGTTTCTACCGATTGGCGTCCAGTTGCTGAGGTGGTTTTTGCTAAAGTAAAAGGCGTTCAAAAAGAAAATCAAACTATCGATTTAGAGCAATTTATTGCTGTAAAAGGTATCAAAGCAATAGGAAATCAATTGACAACAGATAAATTAAAACAAGTCAATTTATTAGAATCGTTGCCATTTGAAGAGCCAATTGAAGAAGTGCCAGAAGAAACAGAAGTTTCTGGAGTTGAGATAATTTCTGGGGATATTCAAATCGAATTAGATGATGACGGTCAAATAACCTTGAGTTTGGATTGATAAAAAAGTTGTTTAAAAATTTGGAAATTCAACTATAAAAGTATAAATTTGTATTGTAATTGTTAAAAAATTATACTATGATAAAAGTTTCCAAAAAATATGTGATTCAAGATAAAGATCAAAATGTTGTAAGTGAACCATTAGCGCCTTTATATTTAACTAATCCTGCTTATAATTTTTGGAATTCAATTGTTTCAGGAATTGCAACTCCAATCAATAAAATGACTTCATTTGAAAAAATGACATTGCTTGATAAAGGGATAAATAAAAATGATTTAGAACAATTTAAGTTAAAAGCTCAATTAGATTACGATAAATTAGCTCAAGCTTTGGCAGTGACAAGAGCCACTCTTATCAGTAAGAAAAAAAATGAAGCCTATAGTGACGGTGTTTCAGAAAAAATATTAGCACTAACTGATTTATATTCCTATGGTTATGAAGTGTTTGAAAATGTGGATAATTTCAATTCTTGGATGTTTGTTTCTAATAAAGCTTTAGCAGGTAAAACTCCTTTCGATATCATTGATAATCAATTTGGTAGAGAAGAAGTGAAAAACATAATTGGTCGTATAGAATATGGTATTTATTCTTAGTTTATGTTAGTTTACAGAATTGGAAAAGAGCAATATAGTACTGATTTATCTGGTTTAGGTGCAAAATTATTTGGTGGGAGATGGAACAGGGTTGGCACTCCTTGTGTTTATACTTCGCAAAGTAGAGCACTAGCTTTACTAGAATTTTCTGTAAATATGGGTTTTGATTCTATTATTCCAAATTTGAGTTTTACCGTCATTGAAATTCAAGAAGATTTGATTGAAGAAATTTCTATGGAAAGTTTGCCAAATAATTGGAAAGCGATTCCTGCAAGTTCGTCTACTAAAACATTTGGTTCCGATAAATTAATTCAGTCATCATTTCCTATAATTAGAGTTCCTTCGGTAATTATCCCAAACGAGTTTAATTTTATAATAAACCCAACTAATATAGATCCAAGTGCAATTAAAATTGTTGCTGTGGAAGAATACCAATACGATTATAGAATAAAGACTTGATACTTTTTTATCCTATTTATTTCAAAATTTATTCCAATTTTTAATATAAAATAATGGCCCATTTTCCTTCCGATATTGAAATTGCGCAAAGCGCAACCTTGCAACACATTCGTGAAATTGCAGAAAAAATAAACATTAAAGAAGACGATTTAGAATACTACGGAAAGTACAAGGCTAAATTACCTTTAGAATTACAAGATGAAAATCCGAAAGGGAAATTGATCTTGGTTTCGGCTATGTCGCCAACTAAATATGGCGAAGGCAAAACTACGATGTCTATTGGATTAACAGATGGTTTGAACTATATTGGAAAGAAAGCCATTGCCGCTTTACGCGAACCTTCTCTAGGGCCAGTTTTTGGTTTGAAAGGTGGTGCTGCCGGTGGTGGATATGCTCAAGTAGTTCCGATGGAGGATATAAATTTGCATTTTACTGGCGATTTTTCGGCTATTGAAAAAGCCAATAATTTGTTGTCGGCGGTGATTGATAATAATCTTCAAAACCCGAAATATTCTTTGAATTTAGATCCGAAATCTATTGCTTGGAAACGAGTGATGGACATGAATGATCGTTCGTTACGCCAAATTATAATTGGAGTAGGAGCAAAAGCCAATGGAACGATGCGCGAGGATGGTTTTAATATTACTCCGGCTTCGGAAGTTATGGCGATTTTAAGCCTTTCTAAAAATTTACAAGATTTGAAATTTCGTTTGGGAAATATTTTTGTGGGTAAAACCTTGGATGGAAAAGCAGTTTTCGCTCGCGATTTAAAGGTAGTTGGTGCGATGGCAGTTTTGCTTAAAGATGCTTTAAAACCTAATTTAGTGCAAACACTTGAAGGAAATCCTGCAATTTTACATGGCGGACCATTTGCAAGTATTGCTCAAGGTACAAATACTGTCATTGCAACAAAAATGGGACTTTCGCTTGGTGATTATGTAGTTACCGAAGCAGGTTTTGGTGCCGATTTAGGTGCCGAAAAGTTTCTTCACATCAAATGTGGACAATCGGGGTTAAAGCCCGATGCGGTGGTTTTAGTGGCTACAATTAGAGCGATAAAACACCATGCTGGTTTGAGTGCTGAGGAGTTTAAAACAGAAAATGTTCCTGCTATTGCAAAAGGGTTTTGCAACCTAGAAAAACATATTGAAAATATTCAGAAGTTTGGATTGAATCCTGTGGTTTGTATAAACGCATTTCCAGACGATACCGAGGCAGAATATAATGCCTTGAAAGAATTGTGTTTGACTAAAGGAGTTACTGCAATTGTGAGTACTGCTTTTGTGGTTGGCGGAAAAGGTTCGGCTGCATTGGCAGAAAAAGTTATTGCCGAAATTGAAAGCGGTAGCGCCAATTACAAACCTTTGTATCAAAAAGAAGATTCTATTGAACACAAAATAATAACGATTGCTACTGAAATTTATGGAGCAAAAGCAGTCGAGTTTTCTACTAAATCGAAAACGCAATTGAAGATGATTAACGATTTAGGTTTTAATGATTTTTCGGACACTATCCTAAAAAGTGTGTAAGTTAAAAAATATAGGGGTTTGACTTTTTAATTAAAGTTGAACCCTTTTTTCATATATAGTTAAGAACTGATTGAGGATTAATCCCCAATTTTGGATTGGCATTGACCATTTTTTGGTTGCTTCTCTCAGAGCCAAATATACAGATTTTAACACAGCTTCATCCGTTGGGAATGATAATTTGTTT
>CANFZM010000012.1 GCA_947451525.1 Flavobacteriaceae bacterium | reverse complement strand
GTTACTGCCGAATTTGGCGGAAAATTTAAAGAAGAATCTGTAAAAAGAGAATTTTTAGATTACATAAAATTGGAAACTTCCTTTTAAATAGAATAAAATTGGTCACTCACCAAAACCATTGTTAATAGAACTACTATGCCACTTTACAAAAATCAAACGCTTAAAATTTATAATTCACTTTCAGGAGAAAAAGAAATTTTTACTCCTATTAATGAAGGCAATGTGGGCATGTACGTTTGCGGTCCTACAGTATATAACAATGTGCATTTAGGAAACGTGAGAACTTTCATGAGTTTTGATGTTATTTTTAGATATTTAAGACATTTAGAATACAAAGTTCGTTACGTGAGAAACATTACCGATGTTGGCCATGTGGTGGATGATGTAGATGAAGGGGAAGATAAAATTGCCAAAAAAGCGCGCATAGAACAACTAGAACCAATGGAAATTGTACAGCGTTATACTGTCGATTTTCATTCGATTTTAAATAGTTATAATTTCCTGCCACCTAGTATAGAACCTACGGCAACAGGACATATTATTGAACAAATTGAAAAAGTGCAGCAAATTATCGATAACGGATTTGCCTACGAAACCAATGGATCGGTTTATTTTGATATTGTAAAATTCAATAAATTACATCATTACGGAAAGTTAAGTGGTAGAAACATTGAAGATATGCTTGCTAACACTCGAGATACCGAAGGGCAAAGCGACAAAAAAAACGCACAAGATTTTGCCTTATGGAAAAAAGCCGAACCAGAACACATCATGCGCTGGCCTTCTCCTTGGGGAATTGGTTTTCCGGGTTGGCATCTAGAATGTACTGCTATGAGCACTAAATATCTTGGAGAAACTTTTGATATTCATGGTGGCGGAATGGATTTAAAATTCCCGCACCACGAATGTGAAATTGCACAAAATGAAGCCTGCTCAGGCCATAGCCCCGTTAATTATTGGATGCATGCCAACATGCTAACTTTAAACGGAAAGAAAATGGCAAAATCTACAGGAAACAATATTCTTCCTGGAGAAATTTTCACTGGAGATAGTCCGTTTTTAACCAAGGCCTTCTCCCCTAACGTAGCACGTTTTTTTATGTTGCAAGCCCATTACAGAAGCGTTTTAGATTTTTCTAACGATGCTATTCTTGCTGCCGAAAAAGGTTTTACTAGATTAATGGAAGGCATTCATCTTTGTACCGAAATTGAAACTAGCCCTACTTCCTCTGTGGATGTTATGTCTTGGAAACAAAATTGCTACGATGCAATGAACGACGATTTTAATACACCTATTTTAATTGCCCATCTTTTTGAAGGCATCCGATTGGTAAATGTTTTAAACGACAAAAGAGAAACCATTACCGCTAGCGATTTAGCCGAATTAAAAAATACCCTTGAAGTTTTCACCTTTGATGTTCTTGGAATCAAAAACGAGAAAACCTCCAACGATACCACCCATAAATTAGAAGGAGTGCTTGAAATGCTTATCGAAATGCGAAAAGCAGCACGAGAAAATAAAAACTGGGCACTTTCAGACGAAATTAGAGATAAACTTTTGGTTTTAGATATCCAATTAAAAGATGGTAAAGAAGGAACTTCATTTACGTTCTAGAACCAATGGAAAAACTAAAAAAAATACTAATTGCTCCATTAGAGGGCCTTATTTATTTTTACCGTGGCGCCATTTCACCTTTTACTCCTGCTACCTGCCGATATGAACCAACTTGTTCCACCTATTTTCTAGAAGCATTAAAAATTCATGGATTATTAAAAGGTTCCTATCTAGGAATTAAACGAATTATCAGTTGCAATCCGTGGGGAAAAAGTGGTTATGACCCAGTACCTCCAAAAAAATGTAGTCATAAATAACATAATTTTAAAATAGTATGAATTTATAATTACTATTTTTGAAAAATATCCCAAAAAACTCACACCATGATTTGGAATCCATCAGAAGGAATACATTTAGGACCACTATTTATAAGATTCTATAGTTTAATGTTTGTCATTGCCTTTGGTTTAGGCTGGTACATCATGAAAAAGATATTCTTAAACGAAAAAGAATCCCTAGAAAAACTAGATACCTTATTCATTTGGACGGTTCTTGCAACACTTTTAGGTGCGCGATTAGGACATGTTTTTTTCTACGATTGGGAATATTTCCGAAACCATTTACTAGAAATTTTATTACCCTTCAAATTTGAACCCGAGTTTAAATTCACCGGTTTTGCAGGATTAGCAAGCCATGGCGCAGCAATTTCCATAATATTGGTAATGTATTTTTACAGCAAAAACGTAATAAAACGTCCTATTTTATGGGTACTAGATCGAGTAGTAATTTCAGTTGCTTGCGGAGCCATATTCGTCAGAATTGGAAACTTTTTCAATTCCGAAATTGTAGGAAAAATAACAACTAACACTACCTTCGGAATAAAATTCATCCGGGATTATTTCACCCAACAAGACGCAGTAACAAAAACCCATATCAGTGATCCCGATGCTGCCTACCACGCTATTGCTACCGATCCACAATTCAGCAACTTATTAATGCAAGTGCCGCTAAAGCATCCTGCGCAATTATACGAATCCTTCTGCTACATATTTGTATTTTTCTTGCTACTATTCCTATATTGGAAAACCAAAACAGCAGAAAAACAAGGACTTCTTTTCGGACTTTTCTTAATCTTATTATGGAGTGTTCGTTTCGTGGTAGAATATGTAAAAGAAAGCCAAGGCGGTTTCGGAGATTCCACAATATTCTCTACAGGACAATGGCTTAGCATCCCTTTTATCTTAATTGGATTGTACTTTTTGTTTACCGCAAAAAAACCAATTTCTACCAAATAGTAAACCTCTACAAACTTAAATTGAATGGTTAGATTAATAAACTAGAAGTCAATACAATCAATCATTAAAAGGAAATTTGCCACAGATTCACAGATTTTTGGAATCCTATTAATCAGTGAATCTGTGGCAAAAAAACAAAAAAAAACGGTCTGAAATAATTTTCAGACCGTTTACTATTTTTATTGAACTGGACCCGCTTTTTTCTTTTCCAGCAAATTCACTTCCGGTTTCACAATAACTTCGCCCTTAATTTTCAAGGCAACCATTCCGCCTTCAACATTCACCGCATTAGTTTCTACGGTAATCGTTTTCCGAATTGGACCCGGATTCATATTATATTTCACCGAAATCACTTCCGATTTTCCTGGCAAAATTTCACCCGTAGGTTTACTCGGAACAGTACAACCACAAGTAGATTGCACGTTTTTTATAACCAAAGGCTGATCGCCCGTGTTGGTAAACTCAAATTTTCTAATTCCATCGTCCGAATCCTTAGAAACAGTACCATAATCAATCGTATTATCCTTATCTTTAAAGACAATCTTTGCTCCGCTTTGAGCAAAAACAAAACTATTTGCTATCATAAAAGCAACAACGAATACATTTTTCATAAGTCTAAATTTTAATTATTTTTACTTTAGTAAAAATAGCACTTTAAATTAAAAAATAAAATTTTAATTCTTAATTTTTTATAAAACTACTAATTACCTACTTTTGCAGATAGATACACAAATAATATACCAAACTTATTTTTAGTAGTTTCGGTAAATTCAGGAGCGAATGGCTCGGGCTTTACCAGTATACCATTTTCCTGCTATCCGCTACAATACTTGCAGAAAAAGCAAGTATTTTCGCTACTATCAGGGCTAAAAGATAAACTTGAATACCTTTTGTTAAAAGTAATATACAACATATAATATATAAAGAGAATATGTCAATTCCTGCACAATTTAATTCCAAAGAAGTAGAACAAAAATGGTACGACTACTGGATGAAAAACGATTATTTCACTTCCAAACCCGACCATAGAACCCCTTACACCATTGTAATTCCGCCTCCCAACGTGACCGGAGTCTTACACATGGGCCACATGCTTAACAATACCATCCAAGATGTATTGATTCGTCGTGCACGTTTAAAAGGATTCAATGCTTGTTGGGTACCAGGAACCGACCATGCCTCTATTGCTACCGAAGCCAAAGTAGTTGCAAAACTAAAAAGCGAAGGCATCAACAAAAACGACTTAACTCGTGAGGAATTCCTTAAACACGCTTGGGATTGGACCAATAAATACGGAGGAACCATTCTAGAACAACTAAAACAATTAGGTTGTTCTTGCGATTGGAGCCGAACCAAATTCACCATGGATGCCGATATGTCAGCCTCTGTAATCCATTCGTTTGTAGATTTATACAACAAAGGATTAATCTATCGTGGCTACCGAATGGTAAACTGGGATCCAGAAGCCAAAACCACCCTATCCGACGAAGAAGTAATCTTTGAAGAACGCCAAGGAAAATTATACTATATAAAATACCAAATCCTCTCCCCAGCCCTCTCCAAAGGAGAGGGAGTAAATACCCTGACCTCCCCTCCTTTGGAGGGGTCGGGGGAGGAATACCTTATAGTAGCAACCACTAGACCTGAAACTATTTTTGGTGATTCTGCTATTTGCATCAATCCCAATGATGAACGTTTTACTCATTTGAAAGGAAAGAAAGCAATCGTGCCTATTTGCGGACGCGTAATTCCAATTATTGAAGACGAATATGTAGATATTGAATTCGGAACAGGATGCTTAAAAGTGACTCCTGCTCACGATATGAACGATAAAACCTTAGGAGAAAAGCACCAATTAGAAATTATTGATATTTTCAACGAAGATGCTTCCCTAAATTCTTTTGGAATGCAGTACCAAGGGAAAGATCGTTTTGTAGTGCGTGACGAAATTGCAATCGAATTAGAAACAATCGGAGCATTAGCCAAAACCGAAATCCACCTAAATAAAGTTGGAACTTCCGAAAGAACCAAAGCTGTTATTGAACCACGCTTGTCCGACCAATGGTTTTTAAGTATGGAAGAATTGGTAAAACCAGCCATCAAAGCCGTACTAGAAACTCAGGAAGTAAAATTATACCCAAGCCGATTCAACAATACCTACAAACATTGGTTAGAAAACATTCGCGATTGGAACATCTCGCGTCAATTATGGTGGGGACAACAAATTCCTGCTTATTTTTATGGCGATGGAAAAGAAGATTTTGTAGTTGCTGAAAATATTGAAAAAGCATTAGAACTTGCCAAACAAAAAACTTCCAACTCCCAACTTCAAACTTCCGACTTAAAACAAGACGTTGATGCTTTAGATACTTGGTTCTCTTCTTGGCTTTGGCCAATGGCTGTTTTTGGTGGAATAACCAATCCAGAAAACGAAGATTTTAAATACTATTATCCAACCAACGATTTAGTAACAGGTCCAGATATCTTATTCTTTTGGGTAGCCCGTATGATTATTGCTGGATACGAATATGCAGGTGAAAAACCATTTACTAATGTCTATTTAACTGGTTTAGTTCGCGATAAACAACGTCGTAAGATGTCTAAATCGTTAGGGAATTCGCCAGAACCATTAGAATTAATTGAAAAATTTGGTGCCGATGGCGTTCGTGTAGGTTTACTTTTAAGTGCTTCTGCTGGAAACGACATCATGTTTGACGAAGAATTGTGCAACCAAGGAAAAGCATTTACCAATAAGATTTGGAATGCCTTCAAATTAATTAAAGGCTGGGAAGTTTCAGATGCAATTTCGCAACCAGAATCCTCTAAAGTAGCCATCGAATGGTACGAAACCAAATTGCAAAGAACCTTAACCGAAATTGAAGAAAATTTTGATAAATACCGTATTTCGGATGCGTTAATGGCTATTTACAAACTTGTTTGGGATGATTTCTGTTCGTGGTTTTTAGAAATGATTAAACCGGCTTACCAACAACCAATTGACAAAGTTACCTTTGAAAAAGCAATTGAAATGTTGGAAAATAATTTGAAATTATTACATCCGTTCATGCCGTTCTTAACCGAAGAAATTTGGCAACATATTGCCGAAAGAACTCCAGAACAAGCATTAATTGTTTCGGAATGGCCAAAAGCCAAGACTTTTGACGTAAAACTAATTGCCGATTTTGATTTTACCATTGAAGTGATTTCCGGTATTAGAACCATCCGTAAAGACAAAAACATTCCGTTTAAAGATACCATGGAATTGAGAGTGGTAAACAACGAAAATGCTAATACTTATTTTGATTCGGTTATTTCCAAATTAGGAAACATCACCTCTTTAGAATATGTATCCGAAAAAGTAGATGGGGCTTTATCCTATAGAGTAAAATCGAACGAATATTTCATTCCAATCACTGGAAACATTGATGTAGAAGCTGAAATTGCAAAATTAACCGAAGAATTAAATTACACCAAAGGATTCTTGAAATCGGTAGAAGCAAAATTATCTAACGAGAAGTTTGTTGCAGGTGCTCCAGAAAAAGTATTAGAAATGGAACGCAAAAAACAAGCGGATTCTTTGGCGAAAATTGCAACTATTGAGCAAAGTATTGCAGGATTAAAATAATCCTAATAAAAACGATTAGTCGAAAGCATTGAGAAATCAATGCTTTTTGCGTTTATAACAATCCTCATTTTAATAAATTAGTATCATTGTAAAATTTTAATATAAAAATTGCAAATATCTAAAAACAATTCACTTAATTTGAATACGATTAATAACCCAAATCTAATGAAAAATTACTCCATAGAGGACATCAATAGTATCGTCAATGGCACTATTGTTGGACAAACCACCTACTCCATTACCGCTCCTGAGCAACTGGAATTGGCAAAAGAAACCGAAATTTCTTTTATCGGAAATAAAAAATACGAAAAACTTTGGCAAAATTCTAAAGCATGTGCAGCCATTGTTAACGAAGACATATCCATAGAACCAGGCGAAAACAAGGTCTTTATTAAAGTAAAAAATGCCGATTTGGCAATGTCTTTAGTTTTAGAAATGTTTGCTCCTGCTCCACCCCAATTTGCCTTTGAAATCCATCCAACTGCCGTTGTTGATGCTTCTGCAAAAATTGGTGCAGGAACTAGAATTGGAGCCAATGTTTATATTGGACCTAACGTAATATTGGGCGAAAATGTAACCATCTATCCTAACGCAACCATTCTAGACGAATGTTCTATAGGCAAAAACACCATCATTTGGTCTGGAGTTGTTGTCCGTGAACGTTGTCATGTTGGTGCTTATTGCATCTTGCATCCTAATTGTACTATTGGCGCAGATGGTTTTGGTTTCCGACCATGTCCTGAAAGAGGATTGGTCAAGATTCCACAAATTGGAAATGTAGTTCTAGGTAATAATGTAGAAATTGGAGCTAATTCCTCGGTAGATAGAGGTAAATTTAGTTCTACAATATTAGGAGACGGGTGCAAAATTGATAATCTAGTTCAAATAGGACACAATAGCATCCTAGGTAAATATTGTATTATGGCCGGAAATAGTGGCCTTGCAGGCTCTGTAACTCTTGGTAACGGTGTTATTATTGGCGGAAGCGCTTCTATAAAAGACCATTTAACTTTAGGTGATGGCGTTACTATTGGAGCAGGATCTGGTGTTGCTGCAGACGTTCCAGCAGGAAAAACAATGATTGGCTATCCAGCAGTAGAGGCTCGTACCGCTCTAAAACAATGGGCTATTTTAAAACGAATGGCAACACAATAATTTAGGAAGTATCATTCCCCTCCTTTGGAGGGGTGCCTGAAGGGCGGGGTGGCTTTAGTTTATAACATAAATCATCTTAACTATTGATATACCTGTCCCGAACTCATTTTGGGAAGCGCAAGAGGTGCGGGGTGGTAAACACCAAAATTACAACCACAAAAAAAGCCTTGAATTTCTTCAAGGCTTTTTAATTAAGGGTGGATGACCGGGTTCGAACCGGCGACTTCCGGCACCACAAACCAGCGCTCTAACCAGCTGAGCTACAACCACCATTTTAACGAGTGCAAATATATTGTAAAAGTTTTCTTTTTGCAAGAAAAATTTGAAAAAATTACACCAAATCACTTAAACTATTGACTGCCAAATACCTTTCAACAGTAAAACCTTCACCATGCTCTGCTCCTATAATCCTACCCAAATCTTGAGCGCGATATTTCACGCTATCCAAGAAGTTTTTAGAGCTAATTGGAGATTCTGGCTCTTTCGTATTCGGATTGTAAAACTGAGAACTATACGCTAAAATAGATTCCATTTTAACCTCTAAAAATCCTGAAATATCCACCACAAAGTCGGGAACGATATTTTCCCATTGGATATAATGGTAAACTACTTTTGGCCGCCATGCTTCTTGAAGATCACCATCTATTGTTGTTTCAATCATTCGCAATCCGGATAAAAAACAAGCATCCGAAACTAATTTACTGCCTTTTCCATGATCAATATGCCTATCTTGAATAGCATTACACAATACAATTTCTGGTTGGTATTTGCGTAACATCTCTATAACTTTCATTTGGTGTGCTTCATCATTTATAAAGAAACCGTCCCGCATGTCTAGATTTTCTCTAACCGAAATACCTAGAATTTCAGAAGCATTTGCAGATTCCGAATTACGAATAGCAACTGACCCTCGAGTTCCTAATTCTCCTCGTGTTAAATCTATAATGCCAACTTTTTTCCCTAAGCTAATTTCTTTTGCAATGGTACCACTACATCCTAATTCAACATCATCTGGGTGGGCTCCAAAAGCCAGTATATCTAATTTCATATCCACTATTTAACGTGCTAATTTAGTTAATCTATAACTACTTACAAGATTTTTTTTATTGTTTTCGATTTATTCACAGTTTCCAAAAACTCTTTTTCGGGGTCACTTCCACTATTAATTCCGCAACCTATAAATAATTGCGCTTGCGATATTTTTGATTTCGAATCCATCCCAAGTTTCATACAACGTAAATTTACAAATAAATCGAAGTTTCCTTCTTTGTAAGTTAAGAAATCTTTGTTCCATTCGCCTAAATATCCGGCATAAAATTCTCTTTCGTAGCCTTCATTTTTCAAAATAAACTCTTTGGCTATCTCTTTAGGAAATCCGCAAACCGCAGGGGTTGGATGCAATAAATCTATTAATTTTGGCACATCCAATTGAGAATTCAAAGTGGCTTCAATATCGGTTTTAATATGAATTATGGAACCTGCCTGAAAAGTATAAGGCACCGATTTGGTAACAACACCACTAACAACCTGCAGTATATTTACAATAAAATCAGTAACAATTTTCTGTTCTTTTATTTCTTTTTCTTCCCAAATAACCTTTTGGAAATCAGTATATAACTGCGTTCCTGCTAAAGCAACAGTTTTTATTTTTTTGTTTGCAATTTTAACAAATTGCTCTGGAGTGGCTCCCATCCAAAAACCAACTTTAGGATGGTAAAAACAATACTTAAACGCTGTAGGATAATTCGAAATTAAGGAGTTAAAAACCAATTCCAATTGAAAATTATTCAAATCAATTAATTCCTTTCTAGATAAAACTACTTTTTCAAAAGAACCGTTTTCAATTTCTTGAAGCGCTTTTTTAACTAGGTCTCCAAAATTATTTTTAGCATTTTCCTCGATTTTATATTCTTTTGATTTAGAAAATACATAATCTAAATCATTAACCGTTTCCACATAAACATCAGAAAATTTTTCTGGAATTAAATACTTTTTTTCATTATCAAAAGATACAAAGGCAAAGCCAGCACTTCCTTCCTCCAACAAAAACAATTCGTCATTTTTTTGAAAAAGGGCAATTATTTTATCGGAATTGGGTTTGCAATAAAACACAAACGGTAATTTAGAATCAAATTGTTGGGTTATTTTTTGAAATAAAGCACTCATTATCTTCTAGGTAAAACCATATTAGTCAATTTGCAAAGCGAAATTAACTTCTCCTTTTCATCTACAATTCTAATTTCCCACAAGTGAATACTTGCACCTTTGTGAAGAATCCTTGCGGTTGCTGTGACAATTCCTTCTTTTTTACTTCTAACATGATTTGCCGAAATTTCTATTCCGCGAACTTCTTGCTTTTCGGGATTGACAAACATTAAGGAAGCAGCACTACCCACACTTTCTGCTAACGCTACCGATGCACCACCATGCAATAATCCCATTGGTTGATGTACCCTTGAGTTTACAGGCATTGTAGCCACCAGAAAATCTTCGCCAGCATCTGTATATTCAATTTCTAAAGTTTGCATCAAGGTGTTTTTAGACCAATCATTACAAAGTTGTAGCATTTTTTCTCTATCAAAAACCATGGGTATATTTTTTTAGCAAAATTAGTGTTTTTTAATAGATATGTAGAATTTGTTTACCATTAACAAACTAAAATACATCTTTTCACGTTATCTATTTTAGAAATTGCAGTTTTAAATTTTCAAATAATTACCTACATTTACCAAATTAGAATTTTAGATATGCGTAAATTACTTTTTTTACTCCTTGCAGGAATTGCCATCAGCCTAACTTCTTGCCGAAATGACTTTGGTTTTGAGCCTAGTACTGGCGGTTTAGAATTCTCAAAAGATACCGTTTATTTAGACACCGTTTTCACAAATATTGGTTCTAGTACTTATACTTTAAAAGTCTATAATCGTAGTAATAAAGATATTTCTATTCCAAAAATTCAACTCGGAAAAGGTCTTAATTCCAAATACCGAATTATGGTTGATGGAATGACTGGAGATGCTGGTGCTCAAGGCAAAATCTTTAGCAATGTCGAGCTCTTAGCTAAAGACAGTCTTTTCATTTTTGTGGAAGTAACTAGCGATGTTGCAAGTGCTAATCCAACTGATTTTTTATATACTGATAAAATTCAATTTTCCAATATTACTGGGGCTCCACAAACAGTGGAATTAGTGACATTAATTCAAGATGCCTATTTCATTTTCCCACATCGAACTCAAAATGCCGACAATACTTTTACCTATGAAGGAATTAATTTAGGTTCCGATGATGCAAACCTACCCGTAACCATTGTTGGAAGTACCTTAGACCATAACGACCCCATAAATCATGATGAATATACTTGGGGAAATGACAAGCCCTACGTAATTTATGGCTATGCTTTAGTGCCTGATAATGAAACTTTAAATGTAACTAGTGGTGCACGAGTTCATTTTCATGCTAATTCGGGTTTGATTATTGCCAAAAATGGAACTCTAAAAATAAATGGATTACCATCTGCAACGCATGATCCTGCCGATTTATCTAAAGAAGTGATTTTTGAAGGAGATCGACTGGAACCAGATTACTCGGATGTTCCTGGTCAATGGTCTGCAATTATCAATTTTTCTACTTTATCAAATAATGTAATTGAACATCTTACTTTAAAGAATGCATCTGTTGGTATTTTATCTAATAATTTAGCACTAACCACAGATAACTCTTTTACAAAATTTACCATTAAAGATTCTCAAATTTATAATTGTTCTAACTACGGAATATTAGGAAGAACGGCTCAAATTACTGCAGATAATTTGGTAATTAATAATTCTGGTCAAGCAAATGTAGCCGCTACTTATGGTGGAACCTATAATTTCACTAACTGCACTTTCAATAACAACTGGAACAGTTCCAAGCAAGCAGCTATCATTTTAAATGATTATTTGGAAACAGACACTGCTTATTTAGTTAAACCAACTACCATTGCAATGACTAATTGTATTGTATATGGTTCCAACAGCACTGAAATTTCATTAGAGAAAAAGGGGAATTCTTTTACCACAACTTTTACTAATTGCTTGTTTAAAGTCAATGATTTGAGTTCGGCTTTAATTGCAAATACTTTGTATGATAGCATTCGTTTAGAGCAAAATGGTAATAAAAAGAATATTAATCCAAAGTTTAAAAGTATCGCCAACAACCAAATGTGGCCAACCGAAGATTTATTTGCAAAAGTAGCACCCACTGCCGCTAGCCCATTCGATATTTTAAATAAACCAAGAAATTCTACCACTACCAATATTGGTGCCTACCAATTTATAGCAAACTAATAATAGTAAGCCTTCTTTTCAGAGGGCTTTTTTGTTATCTTAAAATTGTCGAAAACCCGTTAAAAACTATTGATAACTCATTTTGCTACTTCTGTTTTTTAAACTAAATTTGCAATTACAACAAACGGACAAGTTGCAACTTGTCCCTACCAACTACACAACACAATGATTCACTTTTTCGGTAACGAAACTACAACTGTATTTGCTGTTCAATCAGAAAACGAACTTTCAACAGAAACAATTTCTAAATTAAATTGGCTTTTTGGTAACGCAACTAAAATAGAGAAATCCGTACTTACGGATTTTTTTGTTGGCCCTCGTGCAGCAATGGTAACGCCATGGAGCACTAATGCTGTTGAAATTACTCAAAATATGGGCATTGAAGGCATTATTCGAATTGAAGAATTTGAAAAAGTTGCTTCTGATTTTGTTGCTTTCGACCCAATGCTTTCGCAAAAATATTCCGAATTGCACCAAGATATTTTTACGATAAATATCCAACCGGAAGCAATTATAGAAATTGAAGACATTGCGATTTATAACCAACAAGAAGGTTTGTCCTTAAGTACCGACGAAGTAGCCTATTTAGAAAATTTATCTAATAAATTGAATAGAAAACTTACCGATTCGGAAGTATTTGGATTCTCTCAAGTGAATTCAGAACACTGTCGTCATAAAATCTTCAATGGAACATTTGTAATTGATGGAATAGAAAAACCTTCTTCTTTATTCAAATTGATTAAGAAAACTGCAGCCGAAAATCCGAATGATATAGTTTCAGCATACAAAGACAATGTGGCTTTCATTAAAGGTCCAACCGTGGAGCAATTTGCGCCCAACACTGCCGACAAGCCTGATTTTTATACCAAAAAACAATTCGATTCGGTTATTTCCTTAAAAGCAGAAACACATAATTTCCCAACCACCGTAGAACCTTTTAATGGTGCTGCAACAGGTTCAGGGGGTGAAATTCGCGATAGACTAGCTGGAGGTCAAGGTTCGTTGCCTTTGGCTGGAACTGCGGTTTACATGACTGCCTATTCTAGATTAGAAGAAAATAGAAATTGGGAGAATGGCATGACCGAACGAAAATGGTTGTACCAAACGCCAATGGATATTTTGATAAAAGCCTCTAATGGTGCTTCCGATTTTGGAAATAAATTTGGACAACCCTTAATTACGGGCTCAATTTTGACTTTTGAACACGAAGAAGACAACCGAAAATTAGGTTACGACAAAGTAATCATGCAAGCAGGTGGAATAGGTTATGGAAAAGCATCGCAAGCGCAAAAACAAAAACCAAAAACAGGAGATAAAATCGTGATTCTTGGTGGTGAAAATTATAGAATTGGAATGGGTGGTGCAGCAGTTTCTTCTGCCGATACGGGTGCTTTAGGTTCTGGCATCGAATTAAATGCTATCCAACGTTCTAATCCTGAAATGCAAAAACGTGCTGCAAATGCCATTCGTGGTTTGGTAGAAAGTGACGTTAACCCTATTGTATCTATTCACGATCATGGTGCTGGTGGGCATTTAAATTGCTTATCGGAATTGGTGGAAGAAACCGGTGGATTAATCGATTTAGATAAATTGCCAGTTGGTGATCCTACCCTATCTGCAAAGGAAATCATAGGAAACGAAAGCCAAGAACGTATGGGATTGGTCATCGGACAAAAGGATATAGACACCTTGCAACGTATTGCCGACAGAGAGCGTTCGCCAATGTACCAAGTTGGGGAAGTTACAGGAAATCATCGCTTTACTTTTGAAAGTAAAACTACGGGAGAGAAACCAATGGATTTTGCCTTAGAAGACATGTTTGGAAGTTCGCCAAAAGTAGTCATGAACGACAAAACCATTGTTAGAAAATATACTGATTTAGAATATACTACTGAAAATATACCGACTTATTTAGAAAATGTATTGCAACTAGAAGCAGTTGCTTGTAAAGATTGGTTGACCAATAAAGTGGACCGTTGTGTAGGCGGAAAAGTGGCTAAACAACAATGTGTTGGACCTTTGCAATTGCCATTGAACAATGTTGGTGTAATGGCTTTAGATTATAACGGAAAAGAAGGAATTGCAACTTCTATTGGGCATGCTCCTATTTCGGCATTAATTGACCCAAAAGCCGGTAGTAGAAATGCTATTGGTGAAGCATTATCGAATATTGTTTTTGCACCGCTAAAAGATAATTTGCAAAGTGTTTCGCTTTCTGCCAACTGGATGTGGGCTTGTAAAAATGAAGGCGAAGATGCTCGATTGTATGAAGCAGTTCAAGCGTGTTCAGACTTTGCTATCGAATTGGGCATTAATATTCCAACTGGGAAAGATTCGCTATCCATGAAGCAAAAATATCCGAATGACGAAGTGATTGCACCGGGAACGGTTATTATTTCAGCAGGAGGAAATTGTTCGAATATTACTAAGGTCATAGAACCTGTTTTGCAACGCAATGGAGGTTCTATTTACTATATTAATTTATCGCAAGATAATTTTAAATTAGGTGGAAGTTCGTTTGCGCAAACTTTAAATAAAATTGGAACAGAAACTCCTACTATTAAGGATTCTAACTATTTCAAAAATGCTTTTAATACCATTCAAAATTTAATTAAAGACAGACAAATCCTTGCAGGACACGACATAGGAAGTGGTGGATTAATCACTACTTTATTGGAAATGTGTTTTAGCCCCCTAACCCCCGAAGGGGGAACTACAGCCGTAATTGAAGCTGGAATGAAATTGAATTTTGATTGTTTTACAGAAAAAGATTTAGTGAAGATTTTATTTTCTGAAAATATTGGAGTTGTACTTCAAGCAAAAGACGATGCTATTTTTGAAAATGCTTTTAAAGGAATGGAGTTTTTCAAAATTGGAAAAGTTGCAGAAAGTAATTTGCTGGAAGTTGGAAGTTGGAAGTTGGAAGTGAGTAAATACAGAGATATTTGGTTTAAAACTTCTTATTTATTAGACCAAAAACAAACAAAAAATAATAAGGCAAAAGAGCGTTTTGACAATTATAAAAATCAAGCCTTACACTATATTTTTCCGAAACACTTTACGGGAGATTCTTCGTTCCTCAGAATGACAAATAGTACGCGCCCGAAAGCAGCGATTATTCGTGAAAAAGGAAGTAATAGTGAGCGTGAAATGGCGAATGCTATGTACTTGGCTGGATTTGATGTTAAGGATGTTCACATGACCGATTTAATTTCGGGACGTGAAAATCTAGAAGATATTCAGTTTATTGGTGCTGTTGGTGGATTTTCTAATTCGGATGTATTGGGTTCGGCTAAAGGTTGGGCGGGTGCATTTTTATATAACGAAAAAGCAAAAACTGCATTGCAGAATTTCTTTAAAAGAGAAGATACCCTTTCGGTTGGAATTTGTAATGGTTGCCAATTGTTCATGGAATTAGAATTGGTAAATCCGGAGCATGAAGTTCACGGAAAAATGTTGCATAACGATTCGCACAAACACGAAAGTATTTTTACATCGGTAAAAGTACAAGAGAACCATTCGGTGATGTTATCGTCATTGGCTGGAAGCACTCTTGGGGTTTGGGTTTCGCATGGTGAAGGGAAATTCAACTTGCCTTATGAAGAAAGTAACTATAATATTGTAGCCAAATATGGTTATGAAGGCTATCCGGCAAATCCTAATGGATCGGATTACAATACAGCTATGATGTGTGATGCAACAGGTCGCCATTTGGTAATGATGCCACACATTGAGCGTTCTACCTTCCCTTGGAACTGGGCTTATTATCCTAGTGATAAGAAAGACGAAGTTTCGCCTTGGATTGAAGCGTTTGTAAACGCAAGGCTTTGGGTGGAGAAACACTAAATAAAATTGTAAAGCACTTTGTAATGAAGTGCTTTTTTTTTGGTTGAATTTAATTCTACTGCCCTAGCCCAGATAGTAATGGAAAGCTTTGTGAAGGAAAAAGCTATTTTTTCTTGCCTAAAAACTGCGACGTCAGGAGCACGTTTTTAGGCTTAGAAAAAAAGGTTTTTACGAGCAAACTTGGAATGGATAGCTGGATTGGCTTCTGAAAAAAATCCTAATCCAAAGAGAGGATTTAAGTTTGCATTGGAACTTGCTAAAAACAGGAAGAACTGCCCGAGAGCAGTTCTTCCAACCAAACCAAAAACCAAATTTAAAAATTATCTGTTTCCAAAACCAGCATATTTCCTGGGTATTGAATACTTGCATCGTTCTCTGCTGTTACAAAAATTCTTTTGGGTTTAGAAGATGTAACTGTTTCAAATTTTACATTTAGTTTTGAACTACTAACTATTTGACCCAAATTAATTGGTGTGTCATTCTCGTCGGTAACCATCCACACTACATAGGTGTTTTTGGCTGGAGATAATCGATCTGGTTCTGCCAAATAGGAAATTTTTAATTCAACACGATAGTTGTTATTTTTGTCTTTTTTTACATCAACATTTCCTCTAGCTGCTGGGGCAATTTCCGATGTCATGAATGTGATTTTTTTGCCACAGGACACAAGGGTTACTAATAGAAAAAGAGAAGAGAATAGTAATGCTAATTTATTAATATTTAAAGAACTTTTAAAGGCTTTCATTTTTTTGTTTTTTATAAGATTCATTATCTGAATTCATTTGCAAAAGTGCATTGCTTTTTCTTTTAGGTAGAAGGAAATGTTTCCATTTTTTCTTCTACCATTTTTTCAAGTTTTGCAGAATTTTTTTTTAAAGATTTTGTTTCATTAGAGAAGCTTTTTTTATAATCATTAGCTTCATTTTTTATTTTTTTCTTTAAATCTTTAGATAAATTTTCAGCTCTACCTGCAATTTTACTTCTAGTTTTAGATCCTTTACTTGGTGCAAATAATACTCCAAGGGTTGCTCCTGCCAATGCACCTATTACTAAAGATCCTATTATTTTTGAGGTGGTTTTTGAATTGTCCATTTTACTATTTGTTTAAAATTTATCACTAAAATCTATATCCTATTGTAGCTTGATACCACATGTTTTTATATCTTGGAGTTGTTGAAGTACCGTCTCCATTGTTGTTTTGAACATCCCATCCGGCTCTTAATCCAATTACTAAATGAACTACATTTAAGTCAGCACCACCTGTAAAACCAAAGGTGTTTTTACGAATGTTATCATTAGTATAGATTTGCTCTTGCGTAGTTGTTAAAGAACCACCTGTAAAGTCATCTTTTTGTTTTAACAAATAAGAATATTGCGGTCCGAACAACATGGTTAAATTTTCAATTGGTTTTAAAGCAACTAAAATAGGAATATCTAAATAATCGGTAGTTCTAGTCATACTATATGAACTTCCTAAAAACATTCCGGATGATTTGTATCCTTTTTGAGAAAACAATACTTCGGGTTGGATTCCAAAATAAGTTCCAATTGGAATAGAAACGAAACCACCGGCAGCTAAACCGAATTTAGAATCTGCTACAAAATTTTCACCTTGAGTGTCATAAACATTGGATAAATTAGTACCTACTTTTAAACCAAAAAGTAGTTTTTCTCTATTATCCGTTACTAAAGACACCGTTTGTGCGTAAGAATTGGTTACTGCTAGAGTTACCATTGCGAACATTAAAATTACATTTTTCATTTTATTAGATTTGTTAAGTTATATGCGTATTATTGGGGTTGTTATTTCGTTATGCCTTTTCCGCTTATTATTCTTAAAAGTATTGCTATTACAGCAATTACAAGGAGGATGTGAATAATTCCACCAGTGTTATAAACTAAGAATCCTAAAGCCCAAAAAATAACAAGAAGTACTGCTATTAAATAAAGTAAATTGTTCATGATGTTTTATTTTTAAGTTAGTATTTATGTGGTATTATTATACTACAAAGGTGACATCAAATGAAGCGAGTTGTGTTACACATTACGAAGTATAAATTACACAAATGCCACTATTAGTTTACTTTTTCCTCTTAGTTGGAATAATTAGTAATGGAATTTGGGTATGGTTTAATACTTTTTCTGTGGTACTGCCAATCAAAACTTGTTCTAACCATTTTTGACTATGGGACCCCATAATAATTAGGTCTACCTTAAGATCTTTTGCAGTACTTAAAATTACATCTGCAAAGTTTCCTCTTTCAACAATAGTATGAACTTTGGAATCTTTTAAATGTTTTTTTATTTTATCCAAATAGTAGTTAGCGGCAGAAATCAAACTTTCGCTATTCATATATTGGTAAAATGTGGCGCTATCAAAATCAACGATTCCCGTAATTGGGGAAGTGATAAATGAGGTGTAATACACTTCATTTTCCACAACGTGTATCAAAGTGATTTCCGCTTTCATAGCTTTTGCAAATGAATAAGCTATATCTACAATTTTAGTAGCATTGGTATTATAGTCTATTGCTATTAAGACTTTTTTTTGTGTTTCCATTTTTAATTTTTTAAAGGTGTGAACGTAGTAACCAAGCCATTTTTTCGTGATCTTCCATTAGTCCTGTAATGAAGTCACTTGATCCTAAATCGTGTAAATCTGTTGCGAAACTATTTATGTTTTCTCTCAATTTGAAAATAATGCTTTCATGATCCATTAGTAATTCTTTAATAAATCCATTACTATCGTTTTTTTCTCTGCTAAATTCTGTTAGTTGTGTTAAACTCAAAAAAGAAGCTAAAGTTGCTGGGGTATAAAATCCTAGGGTACGAATTCGTTCGGCAATTTTGTCAATAAACTCCTCTAATTGCATGTATTGCATTTCAAAAAATTTATGTTTCTCATAAAAATCAGCGCCTTCTACATTCCAATGCGCATTTCTGGTTTTTGTATATAATACATATTCGTCTGCTAAAATCCTTGCCAATTGGTCTACTACTAACTGGGAGTTTTTTTCTGAAATTCCGATATTTGTTTTCATAATCGTTGTTTTTAAATATTATTCTAAATGTTATCTGCAAACCAAAAATCACTTACGCTTATTTTGAATTTGAGTATCTCTAACAAAGCATAAAGGTCTTTATTATTATAAAAAAAATGTTACATCATATTGTAAATGAATTACATAAATCCCATATCCTTTATTCAAAAAAAGTTTGCATGGCTAATGTTTAATAGTTTAAACTTCAACAATCAAGATTTAAGACTCTTTCGATTTTCAAATGCTAATTCGATTTTTTAAGGAACTATTCTAACTTATATTTTTATCTAACTTTAATTAAATTAAAAAACGCAGGGTAATAAATTCCTGCGTTTTTATTGGCCATTACATGTATTCATAGTATTACGTAAATTCTAGGTTGCCCACATAATCAAGCCGAAAATTTATTGTTATTGATTTAACTTATTATTGTTATTATTAACTTACTGCTATTTTTTTGGAACAAATGAATCTTTTCGTTTATTCCATTCGTCTTCTTTATCTTTTTCCAATTTCAAATCAGGTTCTGTTAAATGAGAAAATTTCTCTTTTAATGCAGCTGCTTTTTTATTCCAATCTCCAGAAATTTTAATTTCTTCCTTAATTTTGTCGTGCTTAGCTTCCATCTTTTTTTGTGTTTATATATTGAATTCCTATACCACAAAGATGCGTTCAAATAACACTTAAATTATTACAAGCAAAATGTTTAATATTACACATATCCCACATTGTCAATTATTTAACATAAAAAAAGCACCATAATTAAATAGTGCTTTTATAAAAAATATTTTATGTTTAATAAGAAAAAATTCTTTCCTTTTTTATTTACATTTTATTCATGTACCAATGGAGGGTTTTTTCAACCTTTTGAGAATGAAGTAGATTAGTAATTATTTGTTTTAATCTAAAAAAAGCAGTTTCACTTTTCACAACATAATCGGATGCTTTGTGGTGCATGCATTTAATAGCTACTTCAATTTTGTCTTGTGAAGACAACATAATAACTGGTATTTCAGGATTAAAAATTTTAATCTTATCTAAAGTATCTAAACCATTCATAGCTCCTTTATTAATACCATCCAGATGAAAATCTAAAATAACTATATCTGGATTTTCATTAATACTTTCCATACATAATTCACCAGTAGCAAAAGTATGGATAGTAAAATCTGCATGATCTAAAAATTCTATTTCTAATGATTTTAGAAACAAGGCATCATCATCTACAAGGAACAGTTTTATTTTATTTTCAGTTTGCATTAGCTTAAATTTTTTATGATATTCAGTTCTTCTTCTAATTCTCTACATGCTTGAAAACAAATATTTTCAAGTTGTAACACCATGTCGGGAATAGATTCTTCCTCCGACTGTTCATTGGCAAATTCTTGTATTTTCTTTGCCATAAGTTCAAAATTATTATTAATTCCAACTATAGAAAACGATGGAATCATTTTGTGAACCGTTGCTTGCAAAGTAGCCCAATCTTTAGTATCAAAACTCTGTCGCATACTGGCTATTAATGGTGGGGTTTGTTCTAGATACAACGCAATCATTTCCGACATCAATTTAGGGTTGGATTTAGTACGTTGCATTAGATAATTCAAATCAATACACTTTACTTTTGTTTCTAATTTTTCAGTAACAATTTCAGGTGTGGTTGGATTTGCTTTCTTTAAAATTCCAATAATTTTACTATACAATAAACGTTCATCTACTGGTTTAGAAACATAATCGTTCATGCCAACTGCTTTGCATTTTTGTAAATCAACTGTAGTAACATCTGCCGTAAGTGCAATTATGGGAACATTAGATTTTAAAATTTTTCTAATGTATTCTGTAGTTTCAAATCCATTCATAACTGGCATTTGCAAATCCATTAAAACAATATCGAAATGTTTCAATTGAAATTTTTCAACTGCAATTTTTCCATTGGAAGCAATTTCACAATTAAACCCAAAATCATCCAAAAGCGTCCGCATTAGCAACTGATTCAAAGCAATATCCTCTACAACCAAAACATTTATATTCTTTAAATCCGAATCTAAAGAGAAAAACTCTTCAACAATTTCTACACTAGAATTGGTTTTTTGAAAAGACAATCTGAAACTAAATGTAGAACCTTCATCGGGAACGCTCTGCACATTAATTGTACCTCCTTGTGCTTCTACTAATTGTTTCACAATGGCAAGTCCTAAACCAGTCCCTCCATATATACGGGAGGTTCCGCTAGAAGCTTGTTGGAAATTCTCGAAAATACTTTCAATTTTAGATTCTTTAATACCAATACCTGTATCCGAAACTGCAAATTCAATTACAACATCTTCTGCTGTTTCTTCTACCAATTTAACACTAACAATTATTTTCCCATGCATGGTAAATTTAACGGCATTGCTAACTAGATTTAAAATTATTTGGTTTAATCGAACTGGGTCTCCAATTACTATTTCGGGAATTGAAGAATCGTATTCTTTAATTAGCTGTACATTTTTTTCTTGACTTTTTATATCAAATAAATGCAACATAGCTGCAATAGATTTTGCCATTTTAAAGGATACTTTTTCAAATGACATCTTACCCGAATCTACTTTGGCCAAATCTAATATATCGTTTATTAATACAATTAATGCATCTCCACTGGTTTTTATTGCTTGTAGGTATTCTTGTTGCTTTGCTGTTAAGTCGGTTTTTAAAATCACTTTAGTAAATCCAATAATGGCATTCATTGGAGTTCTTATTTCATGGCTCATATTAGATAAAAACTGCTGTTTAGCTTTTACCGAATCTATAGCTAATCTTGTAGCTTCCTCAGCTTTTATTAAAGCTTTTTCGGCAATTTCAGTTGCTAACTCTGCAAAGGCTTTTGCTTCAATCAACTCGTTTTCAGCTTTTTTAAGTTCGGTAATATCCCTGGCAACCATAACGGCTCCAATTACATTTCCATCAATATCTTTAAAAACAGACCCATTAAATATTACATTGGTGAGAGCACCATCAATTAACACTAAAGGGAAATCTACTACAAATTCTTTAGAAAAAACTTCTTCATATCCTTTTTTAGCCAATTCTGGATCTGTAAAATATTGAATGAAATCGGAACCAATTAAATCTTCTTTAGAAACATCTGTAACTCTAACAGAAGCTTGATTGGTATCCATAATTTTACCATCTAAACTAATAGTAAAAAGTGGGTCACGACTTGCTTCAATTAAACTTAAAGAATATTGAGAAGCTAATTTCAAAGAAGAGTTATAAGCTTGTAATTCATTGCTTTCAACTATTCGTTTTGCCTTTTCTTTATTCTGAAAATTAAGCTCTTTATCGGCAATTTTTAGCTCATCGGCACGATGCTTTTTTTCTCCTGTTTGAAATTCTAGCTCTTTATTGGCAATTAATAATTCATCTGCACGTTTAGCTTTTTCTTTATTCTGAAAAGCTAACTCATCATTTGCAATGATTAATTCTGATGCACGTTTTTCTTTTACTAAATTTTGGTAGGCCAATTCTTCATTAGCAATCAATAATTCATTGGCTCGTTTTTCTTTTTCTTTGTTCTGAAAAGCTAACTCTTTATTAGCTATAGTAAGCTCATTGGCGCGTTTTTCTTTTTCGTCATTTTGAAAAGCAAGTTCTTTATTTGCAATTCGTAAATCTAATGCCCATTTTTGTTTTTCAATATCTCTAGCAACAATTACTACTCCTAGAATGTCGCCAATATTATTTTTTAATGCAAAACCGTTTATTAATACATTGGTTAATTTTCCACCAACATGCTTCATTGTTAAATGGCAATCTTCTATAACTCCTTTGGCAAAAATCTCTTGGTAAACCTCACGAGCCTTTTGTGGTTCATTAAAGTAATCAATGTAGTTAGAATCAATAAGAGCTTCTCGGGTCAATCCCGTAATCGTCACAGTGCCTTGATTTAAATCGGTGATTTTACCATCAAAATCTAAGGTTACCAAAGGATCGGAACTTGCTTCTATTAAACTTCTAGCATATTGATTTTCTGTATTTCTCATAAATTTAGTCTCCTATTTCTTCTATTGGATTTCTTCTTTTTTCTTTTAATTTTTTGAAATGAGATGGCGTTAATCCAGTTATTTTTTTAAATTGATTGGATAAATGAGCCACACTACTGTAGTTTAATTTGTAAGAAATTTCTGTCAAATTATATTCATCATAAAGCAGTAATTCTTTAGCTCGCTCAATTTTATGATTAATAATAAATTGCTGAATGGTCATCCCTTTTACTTCCGAAAAAATATTGGATAGATAAGTATAGTCATGGTTCAGTTTTTCACTGATGTAATCGGAATAGTTCACCTTAGGGATTTCCTCTGAATAATGAACCATTTCAATAATTACATTTTTAATTTTCTCAATTAAAATTGCTTTTTTGTCCTCCATCAATTCCAAACCAGAATTAAGTAAGCCCTTTTTTAATAGCGCTCTTTTTTCGTCAGTAATGTTTTCCATGATTTCTATCTCTCCCAAATCGACAAAAACAAAATGAAGTCCTATTTTCTTAAGCTCCTCTTTTACAACCATTTTGCAACGAGTGCTTACCATATATTTGATAAATAACTTCATATAAATATTGATTTAAGTCAATTCTTGAAACTTTAAAATTACAATAGACAAAGTTGTAACTAGTAACGCGATAGTAATTGCATAAATCCATAAAAAAGTTACATAAATCCCACGTTTATTGAAGCTTTTTTATTTTTAAATAGGTAAGATAGTTCCTGCTTTATTTTAAATGGAAAGACTCTAATAAAAATAACAGAAATTTAAAAGTACTAATTGATAAGTATTTTTTTTAAAGGTAGTCTAAAAGAAAGGTGAAATTACAAAATCAAGAAATTAAGAGATATCTAAAACAAATTAAGAAAGTAGCTAGGTTATCTGTAATTAAAATAAAAAAGCACAGGAAGATAACTTCCTGTGCATGTAATTGACTCTTACGTGTATTCGTAGTCTTCCGTAAACTCTACGTTGCCCATATAACCAAGTCAATTTATTGTAAACTATATTTTATTACTTGATGGTAATCCTTAATTAGTAAGCAAATAACTTGAATTCCTTGATACAAAGTTGCAACGTTTTAGGGTAAAAAATATTATAAGATTTTAATAAAAATTTATATAAATTACATATTTCAATTTCCGTTTAAGCACAAAAAAACACTATAAATAGTGTTTTTAGAAAGTATTAATACAACAATAAAGAATTACTTTAATTAATAAAAAACAATTAGTTTCTATAAATCTTCATAACCACTTTTTATAACTGTAGAAATCATTTTAAATTGTTCGGTAGCATTAAAATGATATTTAGAATGTGCCGGAATTACTATTCCTTCACCAAGTTTTAATTTGTATTTTTCATCATTAATAGTGAGCTCGGCAACACCATCAATAATTTGAATATAGGTATCAAAAGGAGTGATTTTCTCATCTAATTCTTCTCCAGCATCAAATGAAGTTGCAGTAATATTTCCAGTGGTTTTTTTTATTATAGTTTTACTAACCACAGCATTGGCCATATATTCAATAATCTCAACAATAATATGGATTTTGCCTTTTTCTAATTCCGAATTTTCTATAGGTTTTTTCATTTTTTCAAATAAATATTTTATCATTCCTTATATATCTCGTTCGACAAAGGAAAGACTAATTCCTCTTATCTATCGGTCAACAAAAAAAAATTTGTAGACAAAAGACACACAAATATAGATAAAACGAAATAGAATAGTGTATAAAATCTTTAGAAAATTTTATATAATTTAAAAAAATAAAGTATCGTTATTTTTTAGATGCAGCTAATTCTTTTCTGCTTTTGTAGGCTTTTAAATATTCTCCTTTAGGTTTTCCATCGTCAAAAGAACTGAAGGTAAAAGGAAATGCTGCTTTATGTCGGGCATCTTCATTGGAGAAACCTTCGTATTCAATTCGGTAAATTGCCGAATACATTTGGGCTCTACCAATCCCGTGGTAACAATGAATTAGAACTGGATAATTACTTGGGTTATCCATAATTTGGAAGAAAATATCTAAATTCTTTTGATTTGGAACTTGATCCGAGCCATCATTATAATAGTTTACACCCGGAATGTTGGCAATTGCTTGTTTCTCGGCAGTTAACTCTGCAGGAATTTCTGGATTATTTACATCATCTCCAGTACCCGGAAAACGTAAATCAACTATCGATTTAATATGGTATTTCTTTACATAACTTTCAATTTCATCCGGAGGAATAGTGCCACTTTTATATACCTTTCCTTCAGTAATAGTCATAAAATTATGATTAATATGACGATCATAAACATATTTCCCGGCAACAACTAAAACTACTAATACAAGTGCAGCTACTATTTTCTTTTTAATACTCATCTTTATTTATCTTTTGAAGTCAATTTTTTATCAATAATTCGTTCCATATAATCTTGCAAGAAAGCTTTACAGCGAAGTTCTAACAAGTTCATTTCAGTAGTTCTATGGCTTATTAAATTATTTTTCAGCTCCTTATCTTCTTTTTTATAAAAACCCACTGCTTTCTCGCCATCAAAGGTACAAATATAATTTCCGCTCATCATCTGGTATTTATCCGAAGAATAGCGCATAACAAACGGTTTCACTTTATCGTTACTTATTAAACTCCTACCCCAACTTCTAAAAGGCTTATCATATCCCATCATATCTAATAAGGTAGGATAAATATCTATTTGCTGTGCCCATTCTTTATTGATTCCTTTGTATTTTTCATTAGGTGTAAAAAACAAAATCGGAACGGTATGGAAGTTCTGATCTTTTCCATATTCCGGATAATAAATTAAATTATCATGATCGGCAACCAAAACAAAAATAGTGTTTTGGTACCACGCTTCTTTTTTGGCAGCTTTAAAAAATTGCTTTAATGAATAATCAGTATAACCAATACATTGGTGGATTGGGTTGTCCCCTTTTGGGAATTTACCTTCATATTTTTCAGGAATTACATAGGGTTCGTGCGAAGAAACTGAAAATAAAGTAGCCATGAAAGGCGCCTTCTTTTGCGAAAGCGTTTTATTAAAATATTGCATAAAAGGTTCGTCCCAAATACCCCAAGAACCATCAAAATCGGCATCATTATTATATTCATTTTTACCATAATAATGGTCGTAACCTAAGATATTTCCGAAACCAAGAAATCCCATAGAACCATTAGGCGCACCATGAAAAAAGGAGGTGTCATAACCTTCACTTTTCAAAATGGAAACCAACGATTCAATTTTTTGTTTTGGAAATGGTGACGAAGTAAAGGCATCTTTAAAAGATGGAATTCCAGCAATTACAGACGACATTCCGTGAATAGATTTATACCCATTGGCATAGCCATTAGTAAAAATCAAACTGTGCTGTGCTAACGAATCTACAAAAGGAGAATAGCCTTTATAGTTAGGTATTTTATTATCCTTATTAAACGCACTGATGTATTCTTTGGCATAACTTTCTAAAATAAGTATCACCACATTGGGCTTTGTTTTAGGATTGTTATGGTACTGTTTTATTGGAACAATTAAAGAATCGATTGTAGCTTTAGATACCAAATTCACTTTCTGAAACGTATTGGTATTCCAGGTTCTAATAATAGCAAATGGAGTATTTAATACATAATCGGCTTGGGAAGCATCAGTAACATATCTACTAGCATCTAATAAATTTATAGGTCGAGTGCTTTTACTAAAATCACCTCTAATTCCACCAATACACATAGTAGTTAGAAATAAAAAACTTAGGGTTGAAGCTGCAAAATACTTTACAGATGCATCAGGAATGTGGTGTTGTATCTTAACCTTTTTATACAAATAAATCCAAATATAAGCACAGAAGAAAAACAACAAGAAAACGTGCCAATATTCTATCAAAAAGTTAAAAAACAAACGAGTTTTATTACTTTCATTTTCTAAAGTATCCAAAGAGGCTCTTGTGCTTCTGTTGAAAGTATATTTGTAATATATAAAATCAATAAAATTAGTTGTAAATGCTAGTAAATTTGTAGAAAAATAAAGATAAAACAAAAACTTTTGAAAGCCTTTTTTAGCATTAACAACTAATGGAAAAACAGACAATATAATAAATAATGAATTGATATACAGTATTGTAGTGGTATCAAAAGCAAGCCCATGATAGGATAAAGTTAAGAAATCTTTTACCGAATCTATTTTTACTAAATTTACATTGTAAACAAAGAACAAAATTCGGGCTACCATATAAAACAAATAGGCCAAAATTATCCTGTAAAACAAAACTTTATATTCGTTATATCTTGGAAATCGTTTCATCAAGGAGAAATAATAATTTTTGCAAAATTACTAAATAGTACAAGTATAATTGAAAATATATTGTTAATATATAATTTATTGATTAATTTGCATAAAATTAGAACCAACCTATAAATGATTTCTATTACCCGTCTTTTCGATTTTCCATACTATCAATTAGAAAAAAATAACCTATCCGCCTGCCTTGTAACTAAATATAATGGTAAATGGATAGAAACTTCTACACAAGAATACATTGATAAAGCAAATGCTATATCTAGAGCATTACTGCGTCTTGGGATAGAAAAAAACGACAAAATTGCAATTATATCATCTTCTAATAGAACCGAATGGAATATTATGGATATTGGTGCATTACAAACAGGTGCACAAACGGTACCTATTTATCCAACCATTTCGGAAGAGGATTATGAATATATTTTAAACCATAGTGAAGCCCAATACTGCTTTGTGTCGGATGAAGAAGTTCTCCGTAAAGTAAACCTTATTAAAAAAAATGTTTCTAAATTAAAAGAAGTTTATTCATTTAATGAAATAGTTGGTTGCAAAAACTGGGCAGAACTTTTAGTTTTAGGCGAAGATATTTCTAACCAAAATTTGGTAGAAGAACGAAAAGAAAATGTAAAGCCTGGAGAATTAGCGACTATAATTTACACCTCTGGAACCACAGGAAAACCAAAGGGAGTAATGCTTTCACACAATAATATTGTTTCCAATGTTTTGGATAGTTCTCCTAGAATCCCATTTGAAGAAGGTACTAGTAAGGCTTTAAGTTTCTTGCCAATTTGTCACATTTTTGAAAGAGTAATTTTATATATCTACCAATATTATTCGGTTTCTATTTATTTTGCCGAAAGCATAGACAAACTTTCCGATAATATCAACGAAGTAAAACCAACGGTTTTTTCAGTAGTTCCGCGACTATTAGAGAAAGTGTACGACAAAATAATTGAAAAAGGTTCTACCCTAACTGGAATCAAAAGAAAATTGTTCTTTTGGGCAGTCAATTTAGGATTGCGCTACGAACCTTATGGAGCAAATGGTATTTGGTATGAACTGCAATTAAAAATAGCGCGAAAATTAGTTTTTAGCAAATGGAAAGAAGGCTTAGGCGGTAATTTAACCGTTTTGGTTTCAGGCAGTGCCGCTTTACAACAACGTCTAACTCGAGTATTTGCAGCAGCAGGAATGCCCGTAATGGAAGGTTATGGTTTAACCGAAACTTCTCCTGTAATAACCGTTAATGACATGAGAAATCATGGCTTTAAAGTAGGTACCGTTGGGAAAGTAATTCAAAATGTAGAAGTTAAAATTGCTTCAGATGGTGAAATACTTTGCAAAGGACCAAATGTTATGATGGGATATTATAAAGACGAGAAACTAACTAATGAAACTATTTATGATGGCTATTTTCATACTGGTGATATTGGCGAGGTGGATAGAGAAGGCTTTTTAAAAATTACCGACCGGAAAAAAGAAATGTTTAAGACCTCTGGCGGAAAATATATTGCCCCACAAATCATTGAAAACACCATGAAACAATCTTTGTTCATTGAACAGATTATGGTTATTGGGGATGGCGAGAAAATGCCCGCAGCATTTATTCAACCTAATTTTACTTATATAAAAAGTTGGGCTGCCAAGGAAGGATTTGATATTGGCGATTTAAATGAAGAAATTATATCCAATTCAAAAGTTATTCAGAAAATACAGGAAGAAGTTAACTTGTATAATGAAAAATTTGGTAATTGGGAAAAAATAAAACGCTTTGAATTAACACCCAATGTTTGGAGTATAGATGGTGGCGAACTTACACCTACTTTAAAACTAAAACGTAAGGTGGTAAAAGAAAAGTATATTAAACTTTATAATAAGATTTACAATCCTTAATTAATATGAAGTAATTTAATAAAAACACCCTTAAAGAAATTTCTTTAAGGGTGTTTTGCTTTTAAAATCTCCACGAAATAATGTTCTATTTCATTAATCCTACCGAAACTCTTCTTGCTAAATCAAGACCAGTTTTATTAAAACTAGGATAAGTGGTATCTACTCCTTCAGCACTGATAGTAATTCTATCTTCGCTAACACCTGAAGAAACAAGGAAGTTTTTAAGTTTCATTGCTCTACGTTTAGACAATTCCAAATTGTGTTGCGCATCCCCTCGAACATCTGCAAAACCAGTTAATATAATTAATGCTTCTGGATATTTTTTCATATATTGGGTTAATAAATAAATATTATTTTCAGAACCTTTATTTGGCATATCGTTGTTTACATCATAAAATACATTTAAGTTTAGATTATTAGGTTCTAAAGTAGGTTTTAATGGATCCTTATTTTCAACTATAGGCTCTACTTTTTTAGGCTCTTTCTTTTCTAATTCGTCAGGAACTCCATTTGAATTAGTATCAATAAATCTACCTTTGGTGTCTACTACAACACCTGATGGAGTATTGTTTTGCAAATCTAAATAATCTGGAACCCCATCTTTATCATTGTCCTTCATTAAGGTTTCAATTTCTTCAATTTTTTTTCTTGCTTCCTTATCTGTAGTAGAGGCAGGAGATACATACCAATCGGCGTGAGTTTTATTTTTATCTCCTAAATAAAAAGTAAGTCCAAGCGAAGTATTGTAAATAGAACCAGTAAGATTATTGGTATCGGGCGAATAAGTCCCATCCCAATTAAAATGTTGTCTCAAATTATTAATATAAGTGAAATCTCCAGTTATTGCTAACCAATTAGTCAAACGGTATTGGGGAGTTAATCCTAAAATTATACCTCCATTATCTTCAGATAAGTTTTGGTTAACACCAATCTGAGGCTTTAATTTTGAAAATTGAAACCCACCATGAGCCAAAATCCCGAATCGATTGGTAAAGGATTCGAATCTTAATAATCGAGACATATTAATTACTCCTTGAAAACCTAAACGATATTGTTTTAAATAAAAATCTAAAGAACCACTTCCGGATTGGTTTTTTATTTCATCATAGGCTAAATCAACTTTCAAACCAAATAAATTTGAAAACATATACCTTGCCCCAAGGTCATAATGCTCAATACCATTAAAGTAAAAATAAGTATTAGGTTTAGATGTGAAATAACCTGTAGAAAAGGGTCTGAGTGGTTTATTTTGACCAACATTTAATTCAACGGACCAATGATTGAATGGATCTTTTTCTTTTTTTTCTTTACTCTCATTTTGGGAATAAGAAAACAACGTAAACAGAGATACGAGCGGAATAAAAATTACTTTTTTCATTTTAAAATATTAATTAATTACAGAATATTATTATAAAATCCAACAATAAAAAAAAGAAGGAACAAATTCTTAAATGTATTTTTACTGTTTAATTCGCTGTAGGTAAAAAATATTTGGGGAATATTTATTTAGTACTGAACTTTTTACTATTTTTCATTTGGTGTAAACTGTTCATTATCTTGTACTAAGTGAATTGAGGGATTTGATTTCTTAGTTTTCCTATAATTTTCAGGAGAAGTAAAACACATTTTTTTAAAAACATGTCCAAAATTACTATAATTCACAAATCCTAAATCATACGCTATTTCATTAATTGGTTGATTAGTTTCTTCAATCAACGCCTTTGCTATTTCTATTTTATTAATTAAAATGTATTGATAAGGTGTAATACCAATAATGCTAGAAAAAATTCTAATAAAATGATGTTTTTTCCATTTAGTTAAATTTGCTAATTCATCAATATCTATTTTTTCATAAATATTTTCATTAATATAATTAATTACGTGTCTTATTCTAAAAGGTACATCTTCAATTACTTTTTTATCTGACTTTAATAAATCAATATTTTTATGTGAATAGTTATAGAGTATTAGTTTCACACTAGCCTTAACATCTAAATCACGTAATGGTTTTACTAAAAACCCATAAGGTCTAGTTCGTTTTATTTGTTCAATAATCAAATTATCTGCCTGTGATGACAAGTACATAAATGGAATAACATCTTCATTTAATAAATGCTGTCCTAAAAGAATTCCATTTTTAAATTGGTCATCATCAATATCAATTATCACTAATTGTGGATTAATATTTTCTATTTGTTGAATAATATTTTCTTTAATCATGGATAAAAAAATCAATTCATACCCTTCTTTCTCAAGAATTTCTTGAATTTCTTGATACAAATGAATTTGTACACCAATAACTAAAATTTTTATTTTTTCCATAAAAAATTTTTACTTTATAGTATCTTAAAAAAGATTTTATTTAAACTTTAATAAAAGTTATTATATAAATTTAAAGGTAATTATCGTTTTTTTTTATTTATCAAGTCCGTAATTTAAAATTTTAAAAAAAAATATTTTTATTTCAAATCTTCCAACTTAAGTTCCCTCTTATAAATTGCTCTATTTATTTTTTTAAGGAATACATAATTATCATCAATATCTTTCTTTCTATTAAAATCCAATTCTGAAATATCTTCTAAGGCTAGGGCATAACCATATTTCTTTATTAATAGAACTATTAAATCGAAGTTGATTTTATAAAGTTCACGAATAAAAATAAAATTCTGAGAATTATTAAATTCGTAAATATAACTTTGTAGGTTTTCGTTATGATTATTTTTTAAATAATCCATGGTAATTAATTTAATTACTTAATTACATGATTTTCGTTTAATTTTCAGAATTCTGCAATAATAAGATAATTTTACTTTGAATCGAAATTTAAATCAAAATTCATACTATAATATTAATATACTTCAAATTGTAATCTTTTATATAAATGTGACAACATCATAAATTTGTTAAAAAAATAAACGAAAATTAAAAAATATAACCAAAAAGAAACGTTATTTTACCAAAAACCTATTTTAATTAGATTATTCTTAATTGAAATTTATTTTACATTAATGTAACTTTTCTCCTACAAAATTCATCATTAACTTTACTTCTTACTACATAAAAATATACCCGAAAAACGGAAAGTTGATTTTAATTTTATGTTATAATATTCATAAAAGTAAACGTTATTAAAACAATATAAAAAACAACCATAGTTTTATAAACACATAAAATTTAACACAAATAGTATGCGTGCATAATAAAATATTTATATATTTGTTTTTTATGAACAACTAAATGAAAGATAAAACTATAGATTATATTTTACGCTCAACTTGGCAAGCAGTTTCTAGAATGTACAATGAAGAAGCATCTAAATATGAAGGTTCAATGGCTATTGGCTTTGCATTGTTAAGTATAGATAGAGAAAATGGCACACCTTCAACCTTTATTAGTAATAGAATGGGGATGGAAGCAACCTCATTAACTAGAACATTAAAGACATTAGAAGAAAAAGGATTAATAATAAGGAAGAAAAACCCAGAGGATGGCAGAGGGGTTTTAATTTATTTGACAGAATTAGGAAAAGAAAAACGAGCACTATCTAAAGAAACTGTATTAAAATTTAATGAAAAAATTAAGGTAAATATATCAGAAGAAAAAATTAATCACTTTATTGAAGTAGCAGAAGTGATAAACGATTTGATAACTGAAAAAAAGATTTTTTAGAATTACAAAATACGAGGTACGAAGTATTAAAAACTAATAAACTCACAAACAACTAAACTCATAAACTATAAGTTATGAAACGAATAATTAAAAAAGTGGCGGTGGTAGGATCTGGAATTATGGGTTCTGGAATTGCATGCCATTTTGCTAACATTGGTGTAGAAGTAGTACTTTTGGACATTGTTCCGAATGCCTTAACGGAAGCCGAAGAAAAGAAAGGGCTAACTTTAGAGAGTAAAGTCGTTCGCAATAGAATGGTAAACGACCATTTGGCACACGCTTTAAAATCGAACCCCTCTCCTATTTATAGTCAGAAGTTTGCTAATAGAATCACAACCGGAAATACTACCGACGATATGGCTAAAATCGCAACCTGCGATTGGATTATTGAAGTTGTGGTTGAACGATTGGATATCAAGAAATTAGTATTCGAACAAATTGAAAAATTCCGTAAACCAGGAACACTAATAACTTCTAATACTTCTGGAATTCCGATTAAGTTCATGAGTGAAGGCAGAAGCGAGGACTTTCAAGCAAATTTTTGTGGAACGCATTTCTTCAATCCTGCGCGTTATTTAAAATTATTCGAAATTATTCCAGGTCCTAAAACTTCTGCGGATGTACTAGATTTTCTTACCAATTATGGTTCGCAATATTTAGGAAAAACTTCGGTCGTGGCCAAAGATACGCCAGCGTTTATAGGAAACCGTATTGGTATCTTCGGAATTCAAAGTCTTTTCCATTTGGTAAAAGAAATGGGATTAACCATAGAAGAAGTAGATAAATTAACTGGCCCTGTTATTGGTCGCCCAAAATCGGCTACGTTCCGAACTGTAGATGTAGTTGGTTTAGATACTTTAGTACACGTTGCCAATGGTTTATATGAAGGTTGCCCGAATGACGAGGCACACGACTTATTTAAACTTCCGGATTTTGTTAATACAATGATGGAAAATAAATGGCTAGGAAGTAAAACTGGGCAAGGATTCTACAAAAAAGAAGGCAAAGAAATTTTATCTTTAGATTTAAATACTTTAGAATATCGAGCCGCTAAAAAAGCATCTTTTGCAACTTTAGAACTTACTAAAACCATTGATAAACCTATTGATCGTTTTAAAGTTTTAGTAAAAGGAAAAGACAAAGCAGGTGATTTTTACAGAAAAAACTTTGCTGCAATGTTTGCATATTGTTCTAACAGAATTCCTGAAATATCGGATGACCTTTACAAAATTGACGATGCTATGAAAGCGGGTTTTGGTTGGGAAAACGGTCCTTTTGAAATTTGGGATGCCATTGGTGTTGAAAAAGCAATTGAGTTAATGAAAGCCGAGGGCTATACTCCTGCTGCTTGGGTTAATGACATGCTTGCTTCTGGAAGTTCCTCTTTTTATACTGTAAAAAATGGAGCGACTAATTATTATAATATTGCAACCAAATCGCAAGAGAAAATTCCGGGTCAAGATGCCTTTATTATTTTAGATAACATCCGCGAAAGCCATAAAGTTTGGGGTAATTCGGATGCTACTGTTTTCGATTTAGGAGACGGAATTTTGAACTTAGAATTCCATTCTAAAATGAATACTATTGGTGGTGGCGTTTTAACGGCCATCAACAAAGCAATTGATATGGCGGAAAAAGAATACTGCGGATTGGTTATTGGAAATCAAGGAACTAATTTCTCGGTGGGTGCAAATATCGGAATGATTTTCATGATGGCTGTCGAACAAGAATACGACGAGTTGAACATGGCAATCAAAATGTTTCAAGACACTATGATGCGCGTGCGCTATTCTTCTATTCCAGTAATTGTTGCACCTCACGGAATGACTTTAGGTGGTGGTTGCGAAATGAGCATGCATGCCGACCGTGTGGTTGCTACTGCAGAAACCTATATCGGATTAGTCGAATTTGGTGTTGGAGTAATCCCAGGCGGTGGTGGATCTAAAGAAATGACTTTAAGAGCCTCCGATCTTTTCCGTAAAAACGATGTAGAATTAAATGTACTTCAAGAATACTTCCTAACTATCGGTATGGCAAAAGTTGCAACTTCGGCTTATGAAGCATTCGATTTAGGAATTTTACAAAAAGGAAAAGATATCGTTGTGGTAAATAAAGACCGTCAAATTGCTGTTGCCAAACAAGTGGCTTTGCAAATGGCAGAACAAGGATACACCCAACCGATTCGTAGAACCGACATCAAAGTATTAGGTAAACAAGCATTAGGAATGTTCTTAGTTGGAACCAACCAAATGGCAGCCGGAAAATACATCTCGGAACACGATTTAAAAATTGCCAACAAACTAGCATACGTAATGGCTGGTGGTGATTTATCGGAACCGACTTTAGTTAGTGAACAATATTTATTAGATATTGAACGTGAGGCCTTCTTGTCATTGTGTACCGAAAGAAAAACATTAGAAAGAATTCAATTCATGCTTACTAAGGGGAAACCGTTGAGAAATTAAGCCCCCCAACCCCCAAAGGGGGAGTTGTTGATTTTGTGTAAAATATATTTAAAAATAAAACCCTATTGACCCCTAATAGGTATTCCCCCTTCGGGGGCTAGGGGGCTAATATGAAAACAGCCTATATAGTAAAAGCATACCGAACAGCCGTTGGAAAAGCACCAAAAGGAGTATTCCGTTTTAAACGTCCTGACGAATTGGCGGCAGAGACTATTCAATTCATGATGAACGAATTACCCGATTTCGATAAAAAAAGAATTGACGATGTCATGGTAGGAAATGCCATGCCCGAAGCCGAACAAGGTTTAAATGTTGGCCGTTTAATTTCCTTAATGGGATTAAAAGTAACCGATGTTCCTGGGGTAACCGTAAATAGATATTGCGCTTCTGGATTGGAAACTATCGGAATGGCAACGGCAAAAATCCAAAGCGGAATGGCCGATTGTATCATTGCAGGTGGTGCCGAAAGTATGAGTTTTATCCCAATGGGCGGTTATAAACCAACGCCCGATTATGCTGTAGCAAAAGAGGGCCACGAGGATTATTACTGGGGAATGGGGTTAACCGCAGAAGCCGTTGCAAAACAATACAATGTAACTCGAGAGGATCAGGATATTTTTTCGTTCAATTCCCATCAAAAAGCGTTGAAAGCGCAAGCAGAAGGTAAATTTGACAAACAAATTGTTCCGATTACAGTAGAACAAACGTTTATCAATGAATTGGGCAAAAAAGAAAGCAAATCCTACGTTGTTTCTAAAGATGAAGGCCCAAGAGCAGATACTACTGTTACGGCTTTAGGGAATCTTAAACCAGTTTTTGCTGCCGATGGAAGTGTAACTGCAGGTAATTCCTCTCAAATGAGTGATGGCGCTGCATTTGTTTTAATAATGAGCGAAGAAATGGTAAAAGAATTGGGGGTCACTCCTATTGCCCGATTGGTAAACTTTGCATCTGCAGGAGTGGAACCAAGAGTAATGGGAATAGGGCCAGTAAAAGCCATTCCGAAAGCCTTAAAACAAGCAGGCCTAACTTTAAATGATATTGATTTAATCGAATTAAACGAAGCCTTTGCATCGCAATCGTTAGCCGTTATTAGAGAATTAGGATTAAATCCAGATATAGTAAACGTAAATGGTGGTGCTATTGCTTTAGGACATCCACTTGGTTGTACTGGTGCAAAATTATCGGTACAATTATTTGAAGAAATGCGTTTGCGTAAAAGCAAATACGGAATTGTAAGCATGTGTGTAGGCACCGGACAAGGAAGCGCTGGGATTTATGAATTGTTGTAAGCCCCCTAACCCCCGAAGGGGGAATAAAAACAAATAGTAAAACAAATATATAACTACCCTCTAATGATTTCCCTTTTGGAATTAGAGGACTTAAAACCCTACTTACCCCTAGTAGGAATTCCCCCTTCGGGGGTTAGGGGGCTACTATGAGCGATATAACAAGAGGTGGACAGTTTTTGGTAAAAGAAACCAAATGTGATGACATTTTTACACCAGAAGATTTCTCGGAAGAGCAAATCATGATGCGAGAATCGGTGAAAGAATTTGTAGAAAAAGAAATTTGGCCTAACAAAAGCCGTTTCGAAAGCAAAGATTTTAAATTTACCGAAGAGGTAATGAAAAAAGCCGGTGAAATGGGCTTTTTAAGTGTTGCCGTTCCCGAAAATTATGGCGGAATGGGAATGGGATTTGTAGATACTTGCTTGGTTTGCGACTATATTTCGGGAGCAACTGGATCGTTTTCTACTGCTTTTGGTGCACATACCGGAATTGGTACTATGCCAATAACCCTTTACGGAACTGAAGAACAAAAACAAAAATACGTTCCGAAATTAGCCTCAGGTGAATGGTTTGGTGCTTATTGCTTAACCGAACCGGGTGCAGGAAGTGACGCCAATTCCGGAAAAACTAAAGCAGTTTTATCCGATGATGGAACTCATTATAAAATCACCGGACAAAAAATGTGGATTTCCAATGCAGGATTTTGTTCTCTTTTTATAGTTTTTGCCCGAATTGAAGACGATAAAAACATTACTGGATTCATCGTTGAAAATGATGCAACTAACGGAATTACTCTTGGAGAAGAAGAGCACAAACTAGGAATTCGCGCCTCTTCTACT
This sequence comes from Flavobacteriaceae bacterium, assembly GCA_947451525.1. GTDB lineage: Bacteria > Bacteroidota > Bacteroidia > Flavobacteriales > Flavobacteriaceae > Flavobacterium. The sequence continues at coordinate 42,236 of CANFZM010000012.1, read as the reverse complement.
AGACAAGTTTTCTTTAACGAAACTAAAGTTCCTGTTGAAAATATGTTATCTGAAAGAGGAAATGGTTTTAAAATAGCCATGAATGCCTTGAACGTAGGTCGTATAAAATTAGCAGCCGCTTGCTTGGATGCCCAACGTAGGGTTACAACAAATGCAGTGATTTATGCCAATGAAAGAGTACAATTCAACACTCCAATTTCACAATTTGGTGCTATTCGATATAAACTTGCAGAAATGGCAACTTCTGCTTATGCTGGAGAAAGTGCTACTTATCGTGCTGCAAAATCTATAGAAGACAGAATAAATGCTCGTGTTGCAGAAGGTGTTTCACACCAAGAAGCCGAATTGAAAGGAGTAGAAGAATTTGCTATTGAATGTTCCATTTTGAAAGTGGCAGTTTCGGAAGATGTGCAAAATTGTGCCGATGAAGGCATTCAAATATATGGCGGAATGGGATTCTCAGAAGATACTCCTATGGAAAGTGCCTGGCGTGATGCTCGAATTGCCAGAATTTATGAAGGAACCAATGAAATCAACCGAATGCTATCTGTAGGAATGTTGATTAAAAAAGCAATGAAAGGTCATGTAGATTTATTAGGACCAGCAATGAAAGTACAAGAAGAATTAATGGGAATTCCATCCTTTGATGCTCCTGATTATTCCGAATTATTTTCGGAAGAAAAAGAAATGGTAGGAAAGTTGAAAAAAGCATTCCTAATGGTTGCAGGTGCTGCGGTTCAAAAATTCGGAATGGATTTAGATGCGCACCAACAATTACTTATGGCTGCAGCCGATATGTTAATTGAAATTTATATGGCAGAAAGCACTATTCTTCGAACCGAAAAATTAGCAAAAAAAGAAGGAGAAGCCAAAGTTGTAGAACAAATTGCAATGGCAAAATTATACCTATATAAAGCAGTAGATATTGTTGCTTTAAGAGGTAAAGAAAGTATAATTTCTTTTGCAGATGGTGATGAACAACGAATGATGTTAATGGGATTAAGAAGATTTACCAAATACACCAACATGCCTAATATTGTTGGTTTAAGAGAAACTATAACTTCTAAATTAGTTGCAGAAAATAGTTATTGTTTTTAAAATATTATTAGATCATTTAATAAGAAATCACTTCAGAAATGGAGTGATTTTTTTTAAGTTAATTTTAAATATCCTTTGCTTTTAAATGTTTAACTTTGATAAAAATTTTACTTATGAAAAAAATATTTCTTTTATCCTTAGTTGTTTTTGCAATAATTGTTGCTTGTAAATCAGGTAATTCTTCTAAAGCAAATGCTTTAACCATAACTTTAGAACCAAAAAGTGGGAGCACCGTTTCTGGTACTGCTACTTTTAAAGAGAAAAACGGTGTAGTTTCGTTTGAAGCAAAACTATCCGGACTTAAGCCTGGAGTTCATGCCATTCATATTCATGAAAAAGCAGATTGTTCGGCTGGAGATGCAACTTCTGCAGGTGGTCATTGGAATCCTACTCATGTAAAACATGGTAAATGGACCGATACCGAACGCCATAAAGGTGATATTGGAAATTTTACTGCCGATGAAAATGGCAACGGGACTATCACTTTAAAAACTACTGAATGGTGTATAGGTTGTGGCGATGAAAACAAAGACATCCTTGGAAAAGGTTTAATTGTTCATGATAAAGCCGATGACTATGTTACCCAACCAACTGGAAATGCAGGCGCTAGAGTTGCTTGTGCTGGTATAATAAAATAAGAAATAAAATCTAAATTTGAATCGTTCTGTATTTATTTACAGAGCGATTTTTTTTGAAATAACTCTGTAAAAAATACTAAATTTGTAATTCAAATTACAGCAATGATAAACCCATCAGCAAATGGTTGGATAGACAAGTATTTTCTAGAACAAAGTAGTAATTTTACTAATTTGGATTTAGATAATTTATCCTTCTATAAAAACATTCGCCAAACCGGATTCATCTATGGACATATCGTTAGCATAAACAATAATCCAGAATTAACTATAGAACAATGGAAATCTGAGGAAATTTCTAAAATTGCTTTAGTAACCTCGTTATTCGATACTTACTTTTATACTACAAAAGAATCCAATTCGGTAGATTTTATAAAAAAAACAGTTGATTTTTATCAAAAAATGACTCCTAAAGGTTTTGGTTTTTGGGATAAAATAATACCATCTTCTGCTAGTTCCAAATTAGAAACCTTAATTGAAGAACGGGTTCAAACCAATAAGGATATAATTAGCAAAAACTTTTCGCATATAGTTACTAATGCACTTTTGTATGTAGATGTTTTGGCTTTTCAACATTATTTACTAGAAGGCGAAATTCCGGACAAGTATTTAAAAAAAATGGAAGAATCTATTATTAGTTTGGTTTCTTTAGCCTTGCAAGTAAAAACCGTAAAATCTAGCAATGATGATTTACTAATCAAACTTTTTGAAAGTTCGTTGCGATATACTAAATTTTCTAAAGTTAACATTCAAACTTTAGAGCAACTTCCTTTAGATTATTTTAAAGATGATTTTGAAAAATTCTATTTATTGGATTTAGCAGGATTAACCCTATGGAATGATGGAAAAATAGAAAATGAAGAGTCTTATTTTTTATATAAAATTGCAAAAGAACTAGGCCTTTCAGATGCATTTGTTTCCGATAGCATTCAAGACACTACTAATTTCATTACAAAATATAAGTCTGAAATTCAATATTTTAACTATTCCAATCCAGTAAAGCATTTTTACGATCAAACTACCTCCGGAGTTCAATTATTGATTAAACGAAATAAAAAACGATTAACAAAAGAAATCCTAGAGAGTAAAGAACTCATGCAATTGCTCTTGCAATCTACCAAGAGAGATTTGGACTCTACAGAAAAAAAGAAGGTTAAAAAACAATTGTTAGACATTTGCAAAAGCATACCATCATTAACTATATTCTTGCTTCCGGGTGGTAGCATTCTTTTACCACTATTTATAAAATTCATACCACAATTATTGCCTTCTGCTTTTAACGAAAATCTAGAAGATAAATAAATCACTTTTAGTTTTTTTCTTTGACTGTATTCCTTTTATATTTTAGGATATACTTCCTCATGCCTAATTTTTAGAAAAATATCTGTTTTCAATTAGTGCAATAAATTAATTCCCCCATTTCTTTAAAATGTAAATTATATAAATTACACTATACTTTTTTATAACAGTAATAGCACTTATTTTCAGAACTTTATGTAAGCAAAATCATCCAACAATTAATTTTATTATTGGAAAGTAAAAATGTACAACTATTGATTTTGCATTACAAAAAGAAAATATAAACTACTAAATACAACTAACGGGGAAGCCGAAAACCGTTTAGAGTAGGCAAAATTATAAAACAAAAATTATGACAGCACAAGAAATGGACGCCCTTATTCAAGGCGTATTCGACAACATTTTTAATTCTGCAACCAAAGCAGAACCCGGAGGAAAACCATTACTTCCTTCATCAACTACAATGTTAACTTTAATGAAACCTGGAATGGCAATAAATCCGGCAGATTATCGAAATCCGTGGACTCCGGGGAACAACAATGCAGCAGGATTGGATGCAGCAATTAATACTTCTAGATTGGTTGATGCAATTCCGAAAGCAAATTCGCTCTATTCAGATAGTGGCAAAACGATTTCACAAGTTTATAGCGATTTGCTTTCTTCGGTTTCAATACCTAAACAACCTGCTAATCCAGCTTTGGATGCGCAAATTGAAGCGGCTTATAAAGCGTTATACCGAGTTGTTGATATTACCGATCCAGATACTGGAGAAGTAACGAAAAACACTATAGAAACCCAGTTATACCGAGATTATAAAGACAATGAAATTGGGTATCAAAATGCAAGATTGGCCTATCTTCAAGCTTATTTAACAGCTCAAGAAACGCCACAAAGCAGAAACACTTGGCCTCTTGTTGCACCAACTTTACAAATTCCGGTAAAACAAGCATGGGATAAATGGCGCTCCAATAAGGCGGATTTGATAGAGCAAAATTTGGCTATAATGACCACAAGTTCTCAAAACACACTTCAAAAAGCATTTAAAAAAGCACAAGATTTATTTGAAGGTTATGGTGCTGTGTTAGAAGAAACTGGTGGTATGTCCCCAAAAATTCAACGCGTTAGCCTTATTCCTTCCAATTGGTATAGTTCTGTAGATAATACAGGATGGGCAACTACCAAAATTGCTGCAGGAACAGCAACCTCTAGCAGTACCTCCGATTATAAATCGTATGGAGGTTCTGCAGGATTTAGCTTAGGTATATGGAGTATTGGCGCTTCTGCAGGAGGTAGCAAAGAATCTAGATCCTTCAGTTCAGAAACTAGTAATTTAAGTTTTGAATTTTCATATAAATTAGTTGGTATCCGAAGACCATGGATGAGTTTTCATTTATTAAACACTAAAACTTGGAATCTTGGTAATTTTTCTCCACTTAAAGGAGGGATATCCAATGGTAGTAAAGTACAACCAAACACCATGTGGCCATTAATGCCAACTTCATTTGTTGTTGCAAAAGGAATCAAAATTAAAGCAAGTTGGGCTAAAGCCGATTGGGATATGATGAAATCAACCCTTAGTGCCGGAGGTAGCGTTGGTATCGGTCCGTTTAGCATTGGTGGTGGCTATTCTAGTTCTCATTCGGAAGAGCACTGGTCATCTGCTTTTGCAAATGGTGAAATCACGGTTCCTGGAGTTCAAATTATAGGTTGGATGAATACAGTTGTTCCGTTTTGTGCACCAGAAAATATGCCAAAATAAAGTTTATATAAACAATGAATGATGAAATATCCTTAGGTATAAAAGAGCCTAAGGATACTTTTTCTAATCCCTTAAGTGAAATTAATATGGCAAATGCAACCGACTTTATAGCGAGTGTTTATGACACTTTGGCAACATCCTTTAATATGAATGCTGCACCCGATAGTTTATTTTTACAAATGGCCTGGCCTGGAATTTCAATAAGTCCAGAAGATTGTAAAGATGCCACAGGAAAATACAATGCAAATTTAGCAGAAGAATTATTCTCCTCTTTAGCCAATATTGTACCGGTAATGAATAAATCAAAATATGAAAATTCAGCCTACACGATAGATGATATTTATGAAATCATCATTTCTAGTGCAAGGCCTAATGGGGTACCTGATGCAAGTTTAGAAACCAATCCTTTATATAAATTATTTGCAGATGCCCAATATGAATTTGTATTAAGTGAAAAAGGAAGCAGCAAAGACCCAATGGATACGTATCATAAAAGCATCGCTACGCCTTCTAACTGGTATGATGAAGCCGCAACTGCTTATTGGACATCAATAAACATACAATCTAGTCAAGTAAAACCAGCCGAGAGCAATCCGTTATTTGTAAAATATAACGGCGCTAAATTACTAGAAGCTGGAGTAATAAAAATTAAAAACACCCCTCCTACAGCTGCTTTATTTAGTGCTGCCTTAACACAGACTATCTCCAAACAAAAAATTATATCCAACAAAAATTTTAAAACCAACACTTTTACTTTAAGTCCAAATATTCTAAATACCTCCTCTCAAATTGTGTTTAATAAAATGAAAACGGCTACTGCTGCAAGACCATCCGCAGTATTAAATACTGCTTTTCGAAATAAATTAGTAGCAACTAATATAAAAAATCCAGTATTACGACCAATGCCAGTTACTGCTTTTGAAAAAAACAACAAAGTATTAAGTTCTATTAAAATACAAAATATTAATACTGAAAATTTAATGGTTAAGCCAAATATATACTCGGCAAAACAAACTATTATATTGAATGATTTATTAATTAAAGACCTTCCTACCCAAAAATCAGTTGGATCTGATGGGTTTAGTATTTCGTTTAAATTTTGCAGAGTAAATATAGATCGTCCTTGGTTGAATTTGGCTTTGCTTAGTACCAAAAACTGGAATATCTACGGGACCAATGTAGGTGAATATTCTTCAGGTACAGCCGAAAATAATACTGGTATTTTTCCGCTATTACCAACATCCTTTATTTTGATAAGTAACGTAGCAATCACTGCCAATTGGTCGGCAACAGATAAAGACAACCTTTCTAATGCGGTTTCTTTTGGCCCCTTTGATGTAAGAAACGGAAGTTTTAATCAGAACACTTTAGAAATAAAAGGAATGCAAATAATTGGGTGTTTATCTAAATTAACTCCTGCATTAGCACCTTCAGCATCGCCTATTGTTTAAATAAATATAAAATGTGGAGTCCAGAAACCAATTATAAACGGGGCGTAACCGAAAAGCCAAACGAGTAGGGAAACTAATTTTCGAAATCATGGATACTAATGACAAACCAGAAAATGCAAGTGGAACACAAGATCTTGCAAGCACTACGGCAAACATTGCTAGTAGTACACCAACTAATTCAACTCCACCACCACCTCCTCCTGCTCCTAAAGAACCAAGTAGTGAAACAAGTCTTGCCAAAGAATTTACAAATGGAGTTATAAAAGTACTTTCCAACCCTGCTGTTTCAAGAGGAGACTCATTTGAAGAAACTGTAGAAAAGGCCTGTGAGTGAAAATTTAAAGTTAATTCCATTAAAAAAACGCTTCAATAAATTAATTATTGAAGCGTTTTACTTTAACATTAACACAGAATACTATTTAAATAACAATTGATAAACAGCATCCAAATCTTTATTTGAACTAAAATTCACATTTAAATCGGTTACAAAACCAGAATTTAATCCGTAAGCCCATCCGTGTAAAGTTACATCTTGTCCACTTCTCCAAGCGGCTTGAACAATTGAAGTTTTAGCCAAATCGAATACTTGTTCTTTTACATTTAATTCTACAAAAGCATTAAATCGTTCATTTTCATCTACAATAGAATCTAAATAGGTGTTGTGCAAACGATAAACGTCTTTAATGTGCCTAATCCAGTTATCGATAATTCCAATAGAATCATTACCCATAGCGGCTTTAATACCTCCACAACCATAATGCCCGCATACAATTACATGTTTTACTTTTAATACATTTACGGCATAATCTAATACACTCAACATGTTCATATCACTGTGGATAACCATATTGGCAATATTTCTATGTACAAATACTTCTCCAGGTTTCGCCCCAATTATTTCATTTGCAGGAACTCTACTATCCGAACAACCAATCCACAACAACGGTGGATTTTGTCCTTTAGATAAATCCTTAAAATAATCCGCATCAATAGCCAGTTGATTTTCAACCCATTGCTTATTGTTATCTAATATTTTTTTATAAAAATCACTCATAATTATTCGATTTATAATTTAAATATTTACCTAATCTAAATATACTAAATATTTTATAAAAATAGGTAAATTCATTCTTTTTTATGTTTTTTTAATCAATAAATTCTGTTTTTTGGTTTTCTACTTTAATGGTTTGCCTTTTCATGGCATCGTACTTATGTTCGACCGTTACCGTATTTTTAAAACCTTCACTATTTTCTAAATCGTAGGCTTTTTTAAAACCTACTAATTTAACTTTAATATTATCATTTTTAGCCCTATTCCTTTTAAACTCCTTAATCAAATCTAATACATCATGGGCGATATAAACTGTATCGGCAGCATTAATAACAACTTTAGAATTCTTTGGAATTTCAATAAGGGTATTTTTAATAGCCGATTTATTTAGAAAAGAAACCTCTTGTGCTAAATCAATATGAATAATATCACCATCTTGAAATTCTTCTTTTCTAAAATTATAAGCCCGTTTCATATTGCCTTTCAGTACAAAAATAACACTGATTATCATACCCAAAGCAACACCTTTTAATAAATCGGTAAAAACTACCGCTGCAAATGTGGCAATAAAAGGAATAAATTGGTATTTTCCTCTGTCCCAAAAATGCTTTATCATTTTAGGATTAGCCAATTTAAAACCTACTAATAGCAAGACTGCAGCCAAAGTTGCTAAAGGAATTTTATTTAGAATTGTAGGAATCAACAACACACTTACCAATAATAAAAGTCCGTGAATTATAGCCGACATTTTAGATTTGGCTCCCGCATTATTATTGGCAGATGATCTTACAACAACCGAAGTCATTGGTAAACCTCCTAAAAGTGCACTTACAATATTACCAATTCCTTGTGCTTTTAATTCAACATTAGTATCAGTATATCGTTTTTGTACATCCATTCTATCAGCCGCTTCAATACATAATAGTGTTTCTATAGAAGCCACCACAGCAATGGTAACTGCAACTATCCATACTTTAGAATTGGTTATTGCAGAAAAATCTGGAGTAATTAAAATTGCTTTAAATTCATCTAAAGAGGTTGGCACAGGTAAATTCACCAAGTGACTTTTATCTATCGCTAAACTGCTTCCCGATTGTAAGAAAATTTCGTTTAAAATAACACTTACAATTACAGCAACCAATGCTGCTGGTACAACTTTTAATTTATTTAATAATTCTAGTTTGGTCCAAAATATTAAAATCGCTAATGAGATAAGGGTAATCAAAATTGAACCAAATTGAATATGATTCAATACCGAGAACAATTCAGAAAAAGTATTCTGTCCGTCAATTTGTAAAAAGGATAAATCCCCTTCAAAATCGGGATCGTACCCAAAGGCATGCGGAATTTGTTTTAGAAAAATAATAACCCCAATACCTGCTAACATCCCTTCGATAACATTTGTAGGAAAGAAATTAGAAATAGAACCGGCTTTAATAAAACCTAATGTTAATTGAATTACGCCTGCAATTATAACAGCCAACAATAAGGCATTGAAGGAACCTAGATCCGTAATAGCGGTTAAAAGGATTGCGGTTAATCCTGCAGCAGGTCCAGAAACACTAATGTGAGATTGGCTTAAAAAACCAACAATAATTCCGCCTACAACACCTGAAATAATACCTGAAAATAAGGGTGCTCCGCTTGCTAATGCAATACCGAGACACAGTGGCAATGCCACTAAAAAAACCACTAAACCTGAAGCAAAATCAGATTTAAGGTTTGCAAAAAGATTGATTTTTTTTGTCATACCTGAAATTTATGTTAATACGTAAATTGGTTCCAAAACATAGGAAACCGTAAAAATGTATTAAGATAAATCTGGCGGAGGAGAAATTATTTGTTCGGAAACATTATCATGTCTTGATAAATTTTCCGAAATAATTTTAGAGGAAGTTGTAGAAGATAAATTCACAAAAGTAAATTCATAATTATGACTCAAATCGGCCTTGAGTTCTTTAAAATCTTTATGAAGTTCTTCTTCATTGAAACTATAAAACAAAGAAATATCGGTATTTTTCTTTATCACCGATACAATTGTTGGTGTTGCTAGAAAAGATACAAAAAATACCAATAAAAATGTTGCTAGATATTTCATACAGCAAAAATAGCTTTTCAGTCTAAAAAAGAAAAGCTATTATTAAACATTTAACAAATCTAATTTTTAAACATCTTGTTCCAACCAAGCTTTTAGCATCCAAATCGTTTTTTCTTGTTCTACAATAAAGTCACTCATCATAGAAGAAGTGCCTTCATCACTAATTTCAGAAGCTTTTTTCAGTATAACTCTTTCTATTGTAAGAAGTTTCACTAACGAATCTAAAATCAATTCAATTGCTTTTTCATCCTTATGGATGTCTTTTCCAACTTCTAATTTATTATATTTAATATAATCTTCAAAAGTATGCAGCGGAGTGGCCTCTAATGTTAATACCCGTTCGGCAATTAAATCAATTTTCAATTGACTGTCGTTGTATAATTCTTCAAATTTTATATGCAAATCAAAGAACCGTTTTCCACGGATATTCCAATGTAAGCCACGCAAATTCTGATAATACATTTGAAAATTAGCTAATAATATATTTAATTCTGCAGCTAAAACTTCTACATCTTTTTCGGGTAATCCAATACTATTAAGTTTCATAACTTTTATTTTTACGAATTTACAAATTAAATCAACCGTAATACTATAAATTTAATTGATAGTTTTTATATTTGCATCAAATATTACTATACCAATGACAATTACACAACTACAATATGTTCTAGCAGTAGCAGAATACAAAAACTTTACTTTAGCAGCCGAGAAATGTTTCGTTACCCAACCTACATTGAGTATGCAAATTCAAAAGGTAGAAGAAGAATTGGGGATTCAAATATTTGACCGAACAAAAAAGCCAATTCAAATGACTGAAATTGGTCAGAAGATTGTTAATCAAGCCAAAAATATTGTCAATGAAGCCGATAGAATTCAAGACATTGTACACCAACAAAAAGGGTTTATTGGTGGAGAATTTAGATTAGGAATAATTCCAACGATTATGCCTACGCTGTTGCCTATGTTTTTAAGTAATTTTATCAAAAAATACCCAAAAGTAAAACTGATAATTGAAGAATTACATACAGAAGACATTATTTTCAAATTGAATAATGGTCATTTGGATGCCGCCATTGCTGCAACTCCGTTAAATGAAGAAAAAATAAAAGAAATCGTTTTATATTTTGAACCTTTTGTTGCTTACATTCCAGAAAATCATGGAGTTTTCAATAAAAAAGAAATTGAAATAAGCGATTTAAATTTAGATGAAATATTGCTTTTACAAGATGGTCATTGCTTTAGAGATAGTATTTTAAACCTTTGCAAAAGAGACAATAACCCTGATAACAATCACTTTAAAATAGAAAGCGGAAGTTTTGAAACCTTAATAAAATTAGCCGATGAAGGTCTCGGAACTACATTGCTTCCGTATTTACACACTTTGGATTTAAAAGAAAAAGACCAAGTAAAATTGCGTCATTTTGTGGAGCCTAAACCTGCTAGAGAAGTGAGTTTAATTTATCCGAAAAATGAATTAAAAATTCATATTATTGATGCCCTACGTACAACAATTGCAGGTGTTATTAAAGGTGCAATAGTATTTCAAAACGTACAAATTATTAGCCCTAAGGCTACTAAATAAATATGATTAGTTGATTTTGATTAACATAACCCGTTGGGTGTAATTATATTTAACTATATAAAAACTACAAATACAGATCAATTAATAGGTCTATTTTGTCATTTCGAGGAACGAGAAATCGCATTCTCTGTATTTATTATGTGATTCCTCCTTCGTCGGAATGACAAAACAACATTTTTTTACATTTTTAAACAATTGCACTCAACGGGTTAACATAGTATTATTTAACCCATTAAGAAATTAAGGTTCATTAAGTGTTTGCTTAATGAACCTTAATTTCTTAATGAGTTTTTATTGTTTTCGCTGTGGTATTTAGTTTTTTGTTGCTCGCAGCATCTCTCTTTTTCCAGGTGCTCCAGGCAATTTTTCTACTGTGAAACCACTTTCTATCATTGCTTTTTTAATGGAAGAACGGCAAGCATAGGTTACTAATACCCCTCCTATTTTTAAAGCTGAATACATTTTTTGGAAGATTTCTAACGACCATAATTCGGGTTGTACTCTAAACCCAAAGGCATCAAAGTAGATTAAATCAAATTGATTTACATCAGTAATATCTTGAAAGAATTGTTGGCGTTTGGTAAAATTAAAATTAGTGGCTATAGCACGTTTCTCTTCCCAAGTAGATTGGTGCATATCAGTAAAAATTTCCTGCTCTTCTTGGGCATGTAACTCTACAACGTAATTCATTTGAAGTGCTTCTTCCTCTAGAACAGGATAGGCTTCTACCCCAACATAATCAATAGTTTGCTGTGTTTTATTTGCTTCCAAATAAGTAATAAAAGCATTCAAGCCGGTGCCAAAACCAATCTCTAAAATCGAAATTGGGTTATTAGGAAATAACTCCAATCCGGATTTTATAAATACATGATAGGCTTCTTGAATGGCACCATGTTTAGAATGGTAACTTTCTTCCCACTCAGGCAAATGAATGGTAGTGGAACCATCTTGAGTTTGAATTATTTCTCTCTTCAAAATTTACTTTATAAATAATTTTTTAATCTTCGGAATTGGTCCTCCGCATTTTCCTTCGTGGCAAGTAATACAAGCCGTTACTCCTTCATTAAAATGTTGTTTGACATTTTTAGAATCCGAATAAATGAGTTTCTGAGCAGCGATATAAGCCATTGCTTTTTCATCAAAAAAAGGATCTTTATCAGTTGCATCTGTAAATTTAGCAGTATAAATTTTATTGAAGAATTCTGGAAATTTACCAACAGTATCGCCTTTTACAATTCGATCTTTAATTTGCAAATTGTAGGCATACATTTGTTCCATAAGGGATGCCATTTCTGACAATTGATAAACATCAAACTTCTTTTCTTTAGAACAAGAACTTTCGGTTTTTGGTGTTTTTTGCTCTTTCTTTTGACAAGAAAAAATACCTAAAACCATCAATAAAACGAGTAGTTTTTTCATTTATTTTTTTATTAAAACACCGTCTGCTAAAAAAGAATAATTAGTTTCGGGAGCAATAATACTGTCAATTGCTGCTTTTGATTTACCAGCATCTTTAGCATATTCTTTTAAATCACTAATTGGAGTTACTTCTACAAAAGCCTTTCCGTGAATAATTACCTCACTTTTAGCAGCGTTTTTAGGTACAAAAAAACCGTAATCTTTAAATCGAACTAAAGCAGTTTTTCCTGAACCAAGATCTAGATTCATCCAACAACCTTTTTTCTGACAAACATCAACTATAGTAGAAGCGACTTTTACTTCAAGAGTATCTGCAGTTTTTAAAGATAAATATTTTGTAAGCAATGCTTCTTTACTGATAGCATCGGCTGGTGAAATACTATCTCCAAATTTTGCGTAATCAACAGGAGTTTCTGAAATTTTTACTTCTTCTTTTTTATTGCAACTTACTACTAATAAAACTGCAACTACAGCATAAATAACTTTTTTCATTTTAGGTATATTTTAATTATCTACAAAAATAATCAGATTATAAAAACAAACGGTTATTAATGTATCTTTTTTTTAATTTCTTTATGAATTCTGTATCTATTATGAAAAATCTATAAAATATTAGTAAAATGAAGTAATTATTTTATGTTTTTTTAATTAAATATTCATTTTTTTATTAGTTTAGCGCATTATTAGAACACAACAACAATTAATTTATAAAATTTATTCAACTAATTGAAAAACAAATTGTTAAATAAATTTTAACCCCTTAACTTACTACCTAATGAGTTTGAAAAATTCTCTAGAAATAGACATTATAAAAGCCTCTTCCTCTAAAATAGACAGCGTAGATTTTGAAAATCTAACTTTTGGAAATGTTTTTACTGATCATATGCTAATTTGTGATTTTAAAGATGGCGCTTGGCAAAAACCTACAATTAAACCTTATGAGCCTTTTCTTATAGATCCGTCTGCTAAAGTTTTTCATTATGGTCAAGCGATTTTTGAAGGTATGAAAGCCTACAAAGATGCCAATGCGGATGTATGGATGTTTCGTCCAGAAGAAAATTTTCACAGATTTAATAAATCGGCGGTGCGAATGGCAATGCCAGAAGTTCCTGAAACTATTTTTATGGATGGATTGAAAACCATTCTAGATCTAGAACGTAATTGGGTGAAAACTGGTTTGGGAAACACCTTGTACATTAGACCTTTTATGATTGCTATTGGTTCTGGAGTGATTGCTCAGCCTTCAACTCAATACCGATTTATGATTATTCTTTCGCCAGCAAAATCCTACTATTCTGGAGAAGTGAAAGTAATTATTGCCGAGCATTACAGTCGTGCTGCTAATGGTGGAATTGGCGCTGCAAAAGCTGCCGGAAATTATTCGGCACAATTTTATCCAACGAAATTGGCTAACGAAAAAGGATTCCAACAAATTATTTGGACCGATGATGCTACCCACACTAAATTGGAAGAAGCGGGTACTATGAATGTTTTCTTTAGAATTAACAATACTTTATATACTGCACCAACTAGCGAACGAATTCTAGACGGAGTTACTAGAAAAAGTTTATTAGATATCGCTAAACGCGAAGGAATGGACGTACAAATACGTTCGGTACTCGTTGAGGAAATAGTAAATGCTGCTAAAGATGGAAGTTTAAAAGAAATTTTTGGCGCAGGAACTGCCGCTGTTGTTAGTCCGATTAGTGCTTTTTCTTACCAAGATGTAGAATATGCTTTACCAAAAATGGAAGACTCTTTTGCTCTTCAATTAAAAGAAAAACTGACTAACATTCAATATAAATTAGCCGAAGATACTTTTGGGTGGACGGTTAAGGTATAGGGTTCTGGGTTCTGGTAATTTCAGAAATAAAAAATAAAAAAAGCGATTTTCATTGATTGAAAATCGCTTTTTTATTGGTGATAGACATTGGTTATTTTGATAAGTTGGCTTATCGAGTCTAATAAAAACCTAACTTTAGGTATTAGTTTTTTTATTTATTTGGAGTATAATCTACCATCCATTGTATGCCGTATTTGTCGGCAAACATTCCAAAATAGGAACCCCAATGACTATCGGATATAGGGAATTCAATTTCTCCACCTTCTGAAAGACCGTTAAATAATTTATCTGCTTCGTCTTTACTTTCTGCACTTAAAGAAATAGTGTATCTGTTGCCAGTTACTAATTCTTGGTCCATAAAATGTTCTGCAACATCACTTCCCATTAATAAATTGTCTTTACCAATTGGCAAAGAAATATTTATTATTTTGTTGCCTACCGCTTCGGAAATTGGATTCTCTGGGTCTTTGGGTAAATCTTTCATGCGCATAAGCATAGAAAATTCGCCACCAAAAACAGATTTGTAAAAATTAAATGCTTCTTCGGTATTTCCTTTAAAAAGGATGTGAGGATTTATTTTAGCCATAATATTCAATTTAATAGTTGAACCAAATTTAAAACTATTTTTTTTAATATAGAAAGTTTGATGCAGATTTGCTTTACTGCAGAATCATAAGTTATCATGGAAGAATTACAAATCATCATGCTTCAATTACAAAACATCATAAGATAATTACAAATTAGGTTGCTTCAATTAAATAATAAGGATTGTTATGAGATTCCTCCTGCGTCGGAATGACAATATAGTGGGAACTATATGTTCAAAATTGAGGGTTTTATTGTCTTGTATACTTAAAAAACCCTACCTATTGGCGGTTTAATTTTTCTGTTTTCCATCATATTCTTTAAGATATTCTACAATACATGGATTTTTATTTGAATAAATAATTTTGACACTATCATTTACTTTTAATGAATTAGCAAGAAAATTTATTTCATATTTTTTCTTTTTATATTCAAAAAAAGCGTATGGATTATGTTTAATGTCATAATTTATTTCTTTTACTTTAACATTTTCAATAATTCCGTATTCAGTTAGTTGTTGTTGTTCATATTTGTTTATTAGAATTATATAACTAGTAACAGTTAATACCAATAATAGAGATGAAATTACTCCATATGCTTTCTTAAATTTCTTTTCATTATCTACTCCAATTATAGAACTCAAAAAATTATTATTTATACTAAAATCATAAGGAGAAAAAAAAGGAAAATTATCAGGTTTTATTATTAAATCTCTACTTATCATCAGACTAATTATTGAAATCCCAATGTAAGAAATCCCGATTGATAAGAAACCCAGTAAAGTGTATTTATTTTCAGCAGAATTAATTAAATCATCACAAGTTCTATATTTAATTGCAATTAAGCAACCTGATATATTGAAAAGTAAATAATAAAAAATATATTTTATTCTTATTTTTAAATTCATTTTCACCTTTTTTTGTAGTGTTTCTGCTAACGTCAGTTCGACTAAAAACCTAAATTCTTATACCAAATTAACTTTGTTTTCAAATCAAATATACCATTTTTTAACAAGGATAAAAAGTTAGGGCATAAATTATTTTATAAGATGAATTACAAAATAATTACTAATAATATTCCTACTGCGTCGGAATGACAATATGGTGGGAACTATATGTTCAAAATTGAGGGTTTGATTGTGGGTATAAGCGTGAGGCTAGCACTGCTCAGGGGAGATTTAATTATAAGGCATTACCAAAAAAACCACATTGTTAAAATGTGGCTTTAGTTTTAATTTCTTTGTGGGCACGAAGTCAGAGAATTCGCGCAGCGGGTTCTTTTATCTTTTCTTCTACCAAATTTATTATGCTTTGAAAATAATTTTCTCCAACTTCTTCTTTAGCGATTATGTAAGAAGAACGATTACCTACGTTTAAATCTAGAAATAAATTATCCTCAATTATTCTAAAAGACTTAAATGCAATCCATTTAATCTTAGCATCATACTTACAATCTTTATATCTGAAATATTCGTCATTAAATTCCCAAATTGAATTTTCATTTGCTTCTGTTTGTAGACTTATCTCATCAAGAACAATCTTTGAATAATTCTGTTTAGCTTTTTTATGTGCGAAATTGAATTTGCAAAATTCTAAAATGCCGTATATACCAATCACAAGAAATATAAAACCAATATTATTTTTCCCGTAGATTGTAAGTATGCCAAGAAAAATAGCACAAAGACAAATAACTAAATCTCTCTTATGTCTTTTTAATAATTTATTCCATGTCAAACCAAAATTTATGTCGGTTTGTTTTTTTAATATGTCTGCATTAAAAGGAATTTCGAATTTCATTAATATTTTGCTTTATTGATTTACTTGCGGTTCTCGAGAACTTGCCACTAACTTGTATATATACGCAAATCAACTTCTTAAATAAACCCATTTTAGTGTTGATTGCCGCAATTGTGTAGCATATTTTTACCAAATATATACATTATCTTTTATTTATTAAGAAAAGTATGTATTGATATTTTAATTGCAGTTTCTTTTGAAATATTATTAAATGATGAGATTGCTTCGCCAGTTCGCTAACGCTCGTGTCCTCCTGCGTCGGAATGACAAGGTGGTGGTTAATCCTATTTTTACAAAAGACATAACCAATCTAGCCCTGATTGCAGAGGAAATCCTGGCATTGCGAATCCAATTCGTGTTATTGGACTGCTTCATGCCTCGCTTGACAGATTGTAACGAAAAGCGGGAAAGACCTTTACAAAAATGCCAACTGTTTCGCTCCTAAAAAAAAGCAACATTCTGTTGGAACATTGCTTTTTACTTGAGGATATTATTTTTTTTAAACTGAAAACCAGTTGGCTACCATTTCTTTTTCTGGATTGGTGGCGTTATTATGTTTGAATTCGTTGGTTTTGTTGTTGTATTGGTAGTCGTCTTCCCAATCTTGATGGTGGTTTGCTAGGTCGTTAATGCTTTGGCAAACAAAGGCTATCTCTTGGGTGGTGGTGGTTGGGTGGATGGACATTCGGATCCAGCCTGGTTTTTTCATTAAATCGCCAGAGGTAATTTGGCACACCAAATCGTTGGAGGCTTCTTGGTCTACATGGAGTAAATAATGGCCGTAGGTGCCGGCACAACTGCATCCTCCGCGGGTTTGTATTCCGAATTTGTCGTTCAGCATTTTAACACCCAAATTAAAGTGGAGGTCTTTAACATAAAAAGAAATTACGCCCAATCGGTCTTGGTGTTCTTGTGCCAAAATCACCACATTTGGGTTGGGATTTAGGGCTTCGAAAACGTATTCTACCAACTCGTGTTCGCGTTTTAAAATATTGGCTACGCCCATTTTTTCTTTCAACTGAATTGCCAATGCAGTTTTAATAACTTGAAGAAAACCAGGGGTTCCGCCATCTTCTCTATCTTCAATATTATCAATGTATTTGTGCTCTCCCCAAGGGTTGGTCCAACTTACGGTGCCGCCACCTGGGCAATCGGGAATGCTATTTTTGTATAGGTTTTTATTGAAAATTAATACGCCAGAAGTTCCTGGGCCACCAAGAAATTTATGTGGCGAAAAGAAAATGGCATCTAGATAACTTTCGGGATCTTGAGGGTGCATGTTTATTGGCACATAAGGCCCTGAACAGGCAAAATCTACAAAGCAAACGCCGTTGTTTTGGTGCATTAATTTGGCTACTTCGTGGTAAGGGGTTTTAATTCCGGTTACGTTGGAGCACGAGGTGATGGAGGCAATCTTGAAACTTCGATCTTGGTATTTTTCTAATAAAATTTTCAGATTTTCTATAGAGAACAAGCCGTTTTTATCGGCAGGAATTACCACTACATCGGCCATGGTTTCTAGCCAAGAGGTTTGATTGGAATGGTGCTCCATATGGGAAATAAAAACAATAGGTTTTAATTCTTTGGGAATGTTGGTGTATTGTTTTAGATTTTCAGGGATTTTTAGTCCTAAAATACGCTGGAATTTATTGACAACGCCTGTCATTCCGGTTCCGGTGTTGATTAAAATATCCTCTTCGGTAGCGTTTACGTGTTTTTTTATAATGTGTTTCGCTTCGTGGTAGGCCATGGTCATGGCAGTTCCAGAAACGGTAGTTTCGGTATGAGTGTTGGCAACAAAGGGCCCGAATTGATTAATCATTTTTTCTTCAATCGGACGGTACAAACGACCACTAGCAGTCCAATCGGTATAGATGATTTTCTTCTTTCCGAAAGGAGATTCAAATTCTTGGTCAATTCCGATAATGTTCTTTCGGAATTGTTGGAAATAAAGTTCTAATTCGGTGGTAGTTTGGGTGGTATTCATTGCTTCGTATTTGTGTTCAAATATAAGAATATTAAAGATAGTATGTGAAAAAAAAAAAATTGTAAAGGTTTAAACCATTAAGAAATTAAGTTTCATTAAGAGTACAATGCTTAATTAGTTTTGGAGAAAAATAATTAATAGTTATTTTTTTTAAGAGTTTAAACCATTAAGGAATTAAGTTTCATTAAGAGTACAATGATTAATTAGTTTTGGAGAAAAGTAATTAATAGTTATTTTTTTTAAGAGTTTAAACCATTAATAAATTAAGTTAGATTAAGAGTAAAGTGCTTAATTAATTTTTATAAAAAATACACTTATATCCAATTTATTTTATTGTGTATTTTTAGAAGTGCACTCTTTTAGAATCCAATCCATTTCGGGGTCTTTGTTTTCCAATCGATCAGAAAGGGTTGGGATGATTTCTTTGTCGGGGTAAATTCCGTGGCCAACTACTTCGGTTTGGTTGGTGGTTCGTACATCCATTAAACCAATACGCAAAGGTAATTTGGAATTTGGTAGTGTAAGTACTGGCAATAATCCTGCTACGGTAGTGTTGAATCCGCCACCTGTTTCTTCTCCTACAAAAGTAATGTTTGCATTCGATTTTAAACTAGAAGCCAACAAGCAGGATGCCGAAAAACTACCACCATTGAAAAGCACATAGACTTTACCAGAAAAATGGTTGGGTTGGAATTTTCTTTTTTTGGAACCAACTAAGGAATAAGTATATACGCCTTGTTGATTTTTCTTTGTTCTTAAGGTAGAAAATCCAATGTAAAAAGGATAAAATGCTGCTGCAAATGGGAAAGCAACCATCGGGATTTTATTGAATAAACCTAATTTCCAGAGGCTGGTTTTGGAGGTTACAATAGCACTTTGTAGCATTACAAAATCTTTATCGGTCAAGTAGGAATACAATTCTACGGATTCTGCAACTCGGCCTCCTGGGTTGTTTCTTAAATCCAATATTAAGGTTTTAACTTCTTTTTGTTGCAAATTAGCAAAAATTTCTTTGTAGCCTTTTCGGAAATTTCCTTTAGAAAAATCTTTGACTTTCAAAACGGCAATACTGCTGTCTTTGGCAACAAGAGTTAAGTTTTTGCTGAAGGTTTTGGTAGTGGCATCGTAGCCATAAATACGTTGTTTCTTTTTGTCTTCTACAAAAGGTTTTGGTTTAGCCACATCAGTAACTGGACTTTTTACTTTTGCCTTTTTCTCAAGAACTTGACGGTGAATTACGCAACTTATTATCGAATCATTTTGTTTGAAAACATAGGCTAAACTATCGTTAATTCCCATTTCGTTGGTAAAGTAAGTGGAGAATCTTTTAGAAAATCCTCGCGGTATATAAGTAGAATTATACCCATCCGAGGAATAGGTGTTTCGGTATTTGTTATAAATATTTTGGGGTGGAACTAGGTTGATGCTTATGACTTCGGCACCAGCAGTAATTCTTTTTAGATTGGATTTATTTTTGACTACATACAATTTGTAATTTATCCATTCCAAATCAAATTGCGATAATGGTCCGGCACCTAGTTTTGTAAGTCGGGATAGTTCTGTCTTTTCTGTCTTTTTAAAAGGTGGAGATAAAACCATGTGTCCTTGGCGAACGGATGCCACTACAGGACTTAGTAAAAAGAAAAATTCTTTGCTAGTTAAGGGTTTGTCGATTGCCATTCGAACGCTATCCAACTTTTGATTAAAGGCTTCTTTGGAAATATAAGTATACAAACTTGGGTGCAGTTTTTCTAGTTTATGTTGCACATAATCTACATCGGCAAGTAATTTTTCTTTGGATATGGTTTTGTCTAACTTTTGATTGTATTCTGCTACCGAGGTACACCCCACTAGGAGTAATGCTACAAAAGGTAAAATAAAGACAAACTTTAGAACCGTTTTTATTGGTGTTATTTTCAAATGTTTGGTATGTTTTTTCTTGAATTTCAAATATAGCATTTAATCGAAATTTACAATCAAACTATAAGATTATATTAACATTCTGATATTATATTGTGAAATTAATTTCGTATATTTGGTTTTGATCTTCTTTAAATAACACAATGCAATTACAGTTAGAAAATAAATTTACCAGCCAATTACCTGCTGATATTATTGAAACAAATGAAACCCGTCAAGTACTAAATGCTTGTTTTTCCTATGTTTTTCCTAGAATTCCATCCAATCCAAAATTAATTCATGCTTCAGAAGAAGTGTCAGAATTGATTGGAATTTCTAAAGAAGATTTAGAAAGTGAGGATTTTGTAAATTATTTTTCTGGTAAAAAAGTAATTCCTAATTCCAGACCTTATGCAATGAATTATGCCGGACACCAATTTGGTAATTGGGCCGGTCAATTGGGAGATGGCAGAGCGATTGTATTAGCAGAAATAAAATATAAAGACCAAGTTTTTGCATTGCAACTTAAGGGTGCTGGAAACACTCCTTATTCTCGTAGAGCAGATGGTTTGGCAGTATTACGTTCCTCCATACGAGAACATTTATGTAGTGAAGCAATGTTTCATCTAGGAGTACCAACTACGCGTTCGTTATCTTTAATTCTTACTGGAGATTCTGTTTTGCGCGATGTTATGTACGATGGAAATCCCAATTATGAAAAAGGTGCTATTGTTTGTAGAGTGGCTCCATCGTTTATCCGATTTGGGAGTTTTGAATTATTTTCTTCCCAAAATGATATTAAAAACTTAAAACTTCTTACCGATTTTACAATCCAACAATATTTTCCAGAAATTACCTCTACTGGAAAAGAGAAATATTTAGATTTTTTTAAATCGGTTTCTAATAAAACTCGGGAAATGATAGTGCATTGGCAACGAGTGGGCTTTGTTCACGGAGTTATGAATACCGATAATATGTCGATATTAGGATTAACTATAGATTATGGGCCTTATGGGTGGCTAGAAGGCTATAATTATAATTGGACTCCCAATACTACCGATAGTGAACACCGAAGATACCGATTTGAAAACCAACCCAATGTAGCCCAATGGAATTTATACCAGTTGGCGAATTCTTTGTACCCCTTAATTGAAGAAGCAAAACCATTGGAATTACTATTAAAAGAATTCCAACAATTGTACCATTCGGATTATTTAGAAATGATGCGATCGAAATTAGGCTTGAGAAAATTAGATATAAACGATTCCAAACTAATTTCTAGATTGGAAAAAAACTTACAACTTTCGGAAACCGATATGACCATATTTTTTAGAGAATTGAGTTCTGTAAAGAAAAATGCATCACCCGGAAGTGCAATTGCTACTATAAATGAGGCTTTTTATAAACCCGAAGAAATAAAAAAAGAAATATTAAAATCTTGGGGAAGATGGTTTGAAAAGTACTTAAACCGACTGAGCATTGAAGAAGTATCGGACGAAGAAAGGAAATCTGCCATGGATTTAGTTAATCCAAAATATGTGCTTCGCAATTATATGGCGCAGTTAGCAATAGATGCTGCCGAAAAAGAAGATTATTCTATTTTGAAAGAATTACATGAGTTACTAAAAAAGCCTTATAATGATCAAGCCGAATTTAATAATTGGTTTGCTAAAAGACCCGATTGGGCGAGAGACAAAATTGGTTGTTCAATGTTGTCCTGTAGTTCCTAAATTAAACTATTATTTTTGATAAAAAACATGATTTACAATTATTCTATACAATTACTTCTAGCACTAGTAGTTGGTGCTTTAATTGGTCTTGAAAGAGAAATTAACGGCAAAGTTGCAGGTTTTAGAACCATGGCATTAATATGCGTTGGTTCCACCATATTAACTATTATTTCTATTCAAATTGGTGGTGAAACTAGCAAAGACAGAATTGCTGCTAATATCCTTACAGGAATAGGTTTTATAGGTGCTGGTGTAGTATTTAAAGATGGGTTAAACGTTACAGGTATTACCACTGCAGCAACAATATGGGTAACTGCTGCTTTAGGAATGTGTATTGGTTGCGATAACTATTTATTAGCAACATTAGGAATGATTCTGACTTTAATCGTATTATTTCTTTTTGATAATTTACTAAATTTAATAACTAGACAAAGAGAGCACAGGAGTTATTCGGTTTATTTCAAAAAGGAAAATATTTCGCAAAGTATTTACAACAAGGTTGCCGAACTTGGTTTAAAATGTCAAAAAAAGATAGTAACTAAAGATGATGATAGAATTCATCTTTCTATCAATGTTTTTGGTAGTAAAGAAAAAATTGACGAATTCAATCACTTTTTATTGGAACAAGATGGAGTGAAGTCGTTTAATAGTTTCTTATAATAATGCTGTATTTAAACAAATTCTTTTTTGCTTATCTTTTTAAAGTGAAATGTGCTTTAAATTCTTTTAATTCTGGTCCTCCGTTAAGATTGTAGTTTAAATATTTCACAACAAACCAATAGTCTGTTGCTGGCATTATTGCACCTTCATAAGTACCATCCCAACCAATACCAATAGAACTTATTTGTTTTAAAAACTTTCCATATCTGTCGTAGATATAAATTTGAGATTCTGGCAAATTATTAAAATAATATATATTCCAAAATTCATTTAATCCATCTCCGTTAGGAGTAAAAAACTTTGGATATCCCATCACTATAATTTCTTTACTAATGATAGTACAATTAGTTTCATCAGTTATGGTAACAGTGTGAACTCCATAGGGAATTTGGTTAAAAACATTAGAAGTTTGAAAGGTTCCGTTATCCATTTGAAAATAAAACGGTCCCGTTCCTCCTTGAACTAATACTGTTATTATATTATTTTCTGTAAAATTATCTTCTATATTTACGATAAAATCACTTGCCATTTGAGCAGAAACA
The DNA here is from genome assembly GCA_947451525.1 of Flavobacteriaceae bacterium. Classification (GTDB taxonomy): domain Bacteria; phylum Bacteroidota; class Bacteroidia; order Flavobacteriales; family Flavobacteriaceae; genus Flavobacterium. Next base: position 18,802 of record CANFZM010000012.1, on the reverse strand, counting down.
ACTGTAGCATATACCTGACTAGAAGCACAACCAGTAGCAATCGTAGTTACTATTACAGCATAATTTCCGATTGCCGTTGCTGTATAAGAATTATTGGTTGCACCAGTAATTATACTTCCGTTGTAATACCATTTAAAAGTATACAAAGAACTACTCAATCCAGTATTAAAAATATAATTTCTTGCTAAATTTCCATGAGAATCATAACAAATATCTCCGTTGGTGAGAATTGGATTTGGTAATGGATTTATTACTACACTATCGGTTACAGGAATAGCAGGACAACCTCCTGTAGAAGGAATGGTATAGGTAACTAAATAAGTTCCTGAATTACTTGAACTTGGATTAATAGCTCCTGAAGAACTATTAATAATCAACCCTGCAGAAGATGTAAATGTACCTCCTAAATAAGCAGAAGTTCCATTTATAGCAACTGATTGAGATACCAAAATATCTTTACAATAAGGTGAGTTATAAGAAATTGTAGCCGATGGTAATTGAGTAATTACAACAGTTGTAGTAACTGGAGGAACGGTACAACCATTAACCGTAGGAATAGTATAAGAAATCGAATAATTTCCGGATGTACTTGTACTTGGCACTATACTTCCTGTGTTGGTATCTAAACTCAATCCAACAGGAGCAGCAAAAGTTCCTCCTATATAGGAATTGGTTCCTGTTAAAACAACCATTTGAGGGGAAGTAATAGAGGTACAATAGGCTGACTGACTATAATTAATTTGTGCTGTTGGAGATTTAATAACTGTTATAGATTGTGTGACATAATCTGAACATCCTAAAGCATTTGATATAGTAAAAGTTACATTATAGGTACCTGGGTTAGCATAATTATGGGATGGATTTTCCAAAGTAGAAGTAGTTCCATCTCCAAAATCCCATAAAAAATTATCTAAAACAGTTCCCGATGGAAGTGAAGTAGTATTAGAAAAAATAGCATTATCGTAACAGGTATTGGTAATACTGAAATCGGCAACAGGATCAAAAAGAGTTAAAGCCGTAGAAATATTTACTGTACAGCCAGTAACTGAAGTTAATAAACAATTATAAGTAAGCCCAGCGTTAGGGTTATTTACATTAATTGATTGTGTAGTTTCTCCGGTATTCCATAAATAAGTAAAACCAATTGGGGCAGTTAGTACTGCTGCAAAAGAGCCTGTACAATAGGTGGAACTAATTTGTAATGGAGAACAATAAGCGTCAACATAAGCATATCCAAAATGAGCACCTAAAGAGCAATCTCCCGTGGCAAATTCAATAGTAATAGTTTGCCCTATATAAGAACTAAGATTTAAACCTACTGTAGTCCAATTTTTATATCGAATAACGTCATTGCAAGTTTGAAATCCAGGAATACTACTTCCAGAAACTACTGTATAGGCGCCACAAACTGGATCAATTAAAGTGCCTGATGAATTAAGAACTCTAATTTGAAATCTGGGTTGGTCTGCTGGGTCGTGTCCTGGATCTTCCAAAACAACTGCATATTTGTAAATAAACAAAGAATTAGATGCGCTTACATTTAATGAATACGTAAGTTTTTCTGCTTCTGCGTTTGTATTATCATTTCCTAATCTAGCCGAATATAGTCCGCCAGGCGCAACAACTGTTACATTTCCACAAGTATTTGGATCTGTTCCAGTTCCTGACATTATTGTATGTCTACCCGAAATAATTGCAGAGCCAGAAGTGTTTATTGGACAACAATTTCCTGTTTCTCCCTGCCAACCAGAAAAATTTCCCATTTCAAAATCGGAATTAGGGCAAGAAGATTGTTGTGAAAAAATAGAAGTCTTTACAAACAATACTAATATAAAAAAAAATAGATAGTTTTTATTTTGCATTTTAAATCATTTAAAAAATTATATTAATCATTTAAATAAAAAAATGGCTTTATTATCTAATTATATCTTCTCTTTAAAATTGGAAAAGTAGATTTAAAAAATGATTAAAACAGAAAAGAGATTCATTATAAAAATACTAGTTTTCAAAAAATATCTTTTCGAATAATAAAGATAGTATTTTTAAATTAATTACAAACAACACTATCTTCAAAACATTAATAAAATAGTATTGATTGTAATTTACAAACTATATTCCAGCAATAGTTTTTATTTCTTCAATAATTCGAATCGCCAAAATATCGGCAGCCTCTTGTGTTGGTGCTTCGGTGTAAATTCGAATAATTGGTTCGGTATTGGATTTTCTTAAATGCACCCATTCGGTAGCAAAATCAATTTTTACTCCATCAATAGTAGTAATATCCTCATTTTTGTATTTTTCAGTCATGGCAACTAAAATAGCATCCACATCAATTTGAGGCGTTAATTCTATTTTGTTTTTGCTCATGTAATATTGTGGATAACTTGCTCTTAATTCGGCAACAGTGCAATCTAAACTTGCTAAATGGGTTAAGAATAAGGCTACTCCTACCAAACTATCTCTACCGTAATGCGATTCTGGGTAAATAATTCCGCCATTTCCTTCACCACCAATTATAGCATTAGTAGACTTCATTAATTCAACTACGTTTACTTCTCCCACAGCACTTGCTTTGTAATTTCCGTTATGCTTATTAGTAATATCTCTTAAAGCACGAGAAGACGACATATTAGAAACGGTATTTCCTGGAGTTTTACTCAACACATAATCGGCACAAGCAACCAAAGTATATTCTTCTCCAAACATTTCACCATCGTTAGAAATAAAAGCCAAACGATCTACATCTGGATCTACTACAATTCCGAAATCGGCTTTTTCTTCCAAAACTAATTTACAAATATCTCCCAAATGCTCTTTTAAAGGCTCCGGATTGTGCGGAAATTGCCCATTAGGTTCGCAATATAATTTTACGCACTCTACTCCCATCAGTTCCAACAACTTAGGTATAATTATTCCACCCGAAGAATTCACACCATCCACTACAACTTTGAATTTTCTTTTGGCAACTGCCTCTGCATCTACCAAAGGTAAATCTAAAACTTCATCAATATGAATGTCCATATAGGCATCGTTAATGGTAATTTCTCCTAAAGAATCCACATCAACAAAATCAAAAGCTTCGGATTCGGCAATTTCTAAAATTAATTCTCCTTCTTTTCCGCTAAGAAATTCGCCTTTGGCATTCAATAATTTCAAGGCATTCCATTGTTTCGGATTGTGGGAAGCGGTTAATATAATTCCACCATCGGCTTGCTCCATTGGTACTGCAATTTCAACCGTTGGTGTAGTAGAAAGACCTAAATCAATTACATCAATTCCTAATCCGAGTAAGGTATTCATCACTAAGTTGTGAATCATTGGGCCTGAAATTCGGGCATCACGACCAATTACTACTTTTAGTTTTCTTCCATCTTCCAACTTCCCGCTTCCTTTTTTTAGAAACGTTCCATAGGCCGAAGCAAATTTTACAGCATCTACAGGAGTTAAATTATCGCCAACTTTACCGCCAATAGTTCCACGAATTCCAGATATTGATTTTATTAAAGTCATTTTTTTAGTTTAGAAGTTTAGGGAGTTTAGTAACTCCTGAATAATATTGGCAAATATAGTTATTCTTCTAATTTATTAAAAAGTAAATTTTCTATATTTACAAAACCTTAAACTCGAAACTTTAAACCAATAAATGAATTTCCTAGCCCATATATATCTTTCTGGTGATAACGATTTGCTTAAAATTGGAAATTTTATGGCCGATAGTATTCATGGCAAACGCTATTTAGAATACCCCGGTGACTTACAAAGAGGAATTTTATTACACCGCTATATTGATACTTTCACCGATGCGCATCCTATCTACAGAAAAAGCAAACACCGTCTTCATGAAAAATACGGGCATTATGCCGGAGTGATTATGGATATTGTTTACGATCATTTTTTGGCAAAGAATTGGAACTCTTATTTTAATGAAAATCTAGAAGTTTATGCGGAGAAATTTTACACCCTTTTACAAGATAATAATGAAATTCTAACCGAGAAAACCCAAAACCTTTTACCCTATATGATCGATCAAAATTGGTTGGTACAATATGCTAGTTTAGAAGGCTTGGAGTTAATTTTATTTCAAATGGATTACCGAACCAAACATCGAGTAAATATGCAGGAAGCCATTGTAGAAGTTCAACTTTATTACACCGAATTAGAAGCAGAATTTACGCTGTTTTTTGAAGAATTACAACTACATTGCAAAGAAAAATTAATAGAATTAGCATGACATTTATTACCGATTTAGAAACGGAACTGCGTCAAAATTCCAATGCCGAATTAGCGATTCCGATGGGAAATTACATGAAAAACAACTTTTCTTTTTTAGGAATTAAAACCGATAACCGAAGAGCTATTTTAAAAACCAATTGGCACAAGCATAAAGAGGAAGTTCAAACTAATTTCAGAAGTATTTGTTGGGAACTTTTCAATAAAAAAGAACGCGAATTTCACCAATGCGCCATTGATATTTTAGTTAAAGAAATCAAGAAAAAGTATGTTTTAGAGGACATACAACTTATTGAAAAAATGTTAATAACCAATTCTTGGTGGGATTCTGTAGATACTATTGCTAAATTTATTTTAGGTGGTTATTTGCAACAATTTCCAAAGGAAACTGAGAAAGTTGTTGAACATTTTTCTAACTCCGAAAACATGTGGCTAAATCGATCGGCTATTCTTTTTCAATTGAGTTATAAAGAAAAAACCAATTTTGATTTGCTTAAAGCAGAATGTGAAAAGCATAAAGAATCTAAAGAGTTTTTTATTCAAAAAGCCATAGGATGGTCGTTGCGGGATTATAGTAGATTCAATCCAATAGGTGTTTCAAATTATGTAAATTGTACTAATTTAAAACCTTTGAGTCAACGAGAGGCTTTGCGAAATATAAAATAACCTATATTTGTTTTCTTTAGAAAATATTCCCTAATGCCTAATCGTAAATCTGTTTCTGTACAATTATTTTTCCGACGAATTACTCGACGGTTAGAGGCGGTATTCTTTTTAGCCAAAACCATTTTATCGGAAAGAAACTTTATCTATTTAGCAAGTGTTGCTGTGGCAATATCTTGTGCATTGGCAGTAATTATTTTAAAGAGTTTTGCGCACAATGTTTTCCAATTTGCTAACTATGCTAATGGGTATTTAAAATTACCTTATGCGAATAGTATTTTTCCTGTAATCGGAATTTTATTAACCGTTTTTGTGGTTAAAAAATTTCTAGATGGATCAATAGAAAAAGGAAGTTCTAAAATATTATTTGCTGTTGCAAAAAACGGAGGAATCGTTCCTAAAAAACAAATGTATGCCCAAATAATTACAAGTTCCTTAACCGTTGGACTCGGTGGTTCTGCAGGATTAGAAAGTCCAATTGTAATTACTGGAGCAGCATTTGGATCTAATTTTGCTCAAAAATATAAATTATCTCAAAAAGACCGAATTTTGCTTTTGGCTTGTGGGGTTGCTGCCGGAATTGGTGCTGCCTTTAATGCTCCAATTGCAGGGGTTCTTTTTGCTATTGAAGTGGTGCTTACCGATGTTAGTATTTCGGCATTTATTCCAATTATAATATCTGCTGCAACGGGTGCTTTGGTTTCCGAAATCCTTTTAAGTCAAGATGTACTATTGAGTTTCAAACAAGAACTTACTTTTAATTTTCACAATACCCCTTATTATATTCTACTAGGAATTTTAGCAGGATTTGTATCTGTGTACCATGCCAGAAATTTCAGAAAAGTAGAACATTTTTTCAGCCGATTTAAAAATAATACGTATAAAAAAGCACTATTCGGAGCTAGTATTTTGGCGGTATTAATTTTCTTTTTTCCAACACTTTTTGGTGAAGGTTATGAAAGCATCAAAACTTTATCTACTGGACATCCGGAAACACTTTTAAATAATACTTTACTAGAAAATTACGAAAGTAAACAATGGGTTTTATTAGCATTTGTAGGAATTATTGTTCTTCTAAAATCTTTCGCAACCGGACTAACTTTAGGATCTGGAGGAAACGGAGGAAACTTTGCTCCTGCTCTATTTGTAGGTTCTTATCTAGGTTTTTTTGTAGCAAAAGCCATCCATTTATTGGGTTTATCCAATACCTTGCCTATTGCCAATTTCACCATTGTAGGAATGGCTGGAATTCTTAGTGGCTTGTTTCATGCACCACTAACGGCAATTTTCTTGATTGGAGAGATTACTGGAGGATACGAACTAATGGTTCCGTTAATGATTGTATCCTCTATAAGTTATGCAGTTTCTAAACAATTTGACAATTATTCTATGGATGTGAAAGTTTTAGCCGATCGTGGGGAAGTTTTTACTAGTGATAAAGATAAAAATATTTTGCAAAGCATTGACTTTTTAAAATTGGTGGATACCAATGTAAAAACTACTACCCTTGACAAATCATTAGAAAACATAGTTGAATATTTATCAAAAAATAACCAACCAATAATTCCGGTATTGGATGATAAAAACAAACTTTTAGGCATCGTAGATTTTGAAGAAATCCGTTCAATTATATTTAATGCCTATAGAATTAAGTTCACTATTGTAAGTGAAATTCTTTCGCAACCCAAAGAAATAATACTCCACGATGACGGCATGGAAACTATTATAGAAAAATTTGAAAATTCCAACGAATTAATACTTCCAGTTACTAAAAATGGAAAATTCTTCGGATTAATTTCTAAAGTTGAAATTCTAGAAGCCTACCGAGAAAAATTAAAAGAAATGACTATTGAATAACTAATTATTCAAAATTTATTAAAAATTCTTAATATCGGATAGAATATTTTTTAATTCCAAACGATATTAATATCTTTGTGGTGATATGTGGAAAATAGATACCAATTATAGAGAAGAATTTAAATCAACATTCGAGAGATTGTATGATAAAATGGCAGTTTTAAAAAAAAGCAGGCCCTTGCCTAGTATTGCTTTATCTAAAATAAGAGAACAATTATCTATCGAATGGACCTATAACTCCAATAGTATCGAAGGAAATACCTTAACCCTCAGGGAAACTCAAATGGTGCTTCAAGAAGGAATAACCGTAAAAGGAAAATCATTAAGAGAACATTTTGAAGCCAAAAATCACGAAAAAGCAATTAATTATTTATTTTCAATTATAAATGATGATTATCAAATAAGAAGCATTGATATTTTGTCGCTTCACAGTTTGGTGCTCAATATGATAGAAGAGGATTTTGCAGGAAGAATTAGAAATGTTGGCGTTCGTATTACCGGAGCCAATTTTATTCCGCCTAATGCAAATAAAGTTTCTGATTTATTAGATGAATTGATCCATTTTGTAACCACCAATCCTTTACAGATGAATGCTATAGAATTGGCTACCATTTTTCATCATAAGTTTGTTTGGATTCATCCATTCTTTGATGGAAATGGAAGAACTGTGCGATTGGCAATGAATTTATTATTAATGCAACAAGGTTTTCCACCGGCTATAATCCTTAAAAATGATAGAAAAAAATACTACGAAGCATTAAATCAGGCTAATAATGGCAATTACCAAAAATTAATACTATTGATGTGTCAGGCTTTAGAAAGAACTTTAAATATTTATTTAAGTTCGTTGCCCGATAACGATTATGATTTTCAAGAGATATCCACTATTGTTAGTGAACCCAATTCTCATTATGGTCAAGAATACATCAGTTTATTGGCACGGCAAGGAAAAATTGACGCCCATAAAGAAGGAAGAAATTGGTTTACTACCAAGAAAGCCATTGAAGATTATATAGAGAATAGACAAAGAAAAAGATAGTTGGAAATTTTAGTGCTCAGTGTTCAGTGTTCAGCATTCAGTTCAGATAGATCTGAATATTAACAATAAAAAAATAATTTTGGAAACTTATGAAAAATTTAATGCTTTTATTTTGAGTATTATTTAACATTGAACTAAACCAATTTATTAAGTATGTTTTGGAGTTTTAATTATTATTTATATATTTAATGTAAATTACTTTTTTATGAAAAAATCACTATCATTACTATTTATTTTATTTGCAATTTGCTTTTCCTTTTCTCAAATAAAAAAAGAGGATATTAAATTTGACAAAAAAGAATATCTAAAAGAAGTTTCCGATAATGCTTGCAAATGCATCGATTCCGTAAATACTTATAATAAAGTTGTAGATTCGATTTCCTCAGAAATTCATTCTTGTATTGACAAACAGGCAGTTGCTTATCAAATGGGTATTAAATTAACTAATATTAAGGATCTTGAAAAATTAGCCAAAGAAGTGAATGGTAAAAAAGAAATCAACATTTCTATTAATTCCAATTCGGATTCTAATGAGTACAAAAAATACTATTATGAAATAGAATCCTATTTAATGCAAAACTGTCAATCTATAAAAACTAAAATAGCATCCAATGATGTTGTAGGCGAAAGATCAGAAACAAAAAATCATGAAGCAATAAAATACTATAATTTAGGACAAGACGAATTTAGAAAAGATAACTTTACTAAAGCAATAGAATATTACAAAAAAGCAGTTGTTTTTGATTCAAATTTTGCTTTTGCCTTTGATAATATTGGAATTTGTTCAAGAAAATTAGGAAACTATGATGATGCAATTGAGGCTTATGAAAAATCGCTTAAAATAGATCCAAAAGGACTTACTCCGTTACAAAATATTGCAATTGCATACATTAGTAAAAAAGATTATAAAAAGGGAGTAAAAGCCTATGAAAACCTAGCAAAAGTAGACCCTAAAAATCCTGAAGTATATTATGGAATTGGGAATATTTATGCTCAATATTTATTGGATTATGAAAAAGCATTAGATAATTTATGCCAAGCCTATAATCTTTATGTGGAGCAAAAATCACCGTATAGAAGTGATGCCGAAACATTAATTAACAGGGTAAATAAGGAAATGAAAAAACAAGGTAAAGAAGCAATTTTTAACGAAATATTGAAGAAAAACCATATTTCTCCAGAATAATATAAACTCTGACAGAGTTGTTTGTTACTACTTCGTTTTCTCTCCAACAAAATAATCGTTGGTACTTTTAAACAAAACATTAAAAGTGGTCAAACTTCCATAACATCTAGTAATGTATTGTTGCAATTCAATTTTATCTATTTCTTCTAGTTTACTTGAATTAATTTTTTGTTCCATCACTCTTAATCTATCGCGAACCATTACTATTTTATGAAAGAAGGTATCAATTGGCACTTCTTTATTGGTAGTTGGAGTGCTGGGTTCCATAATTAATTTGCCGCCTTTCCATTTGTCGGCCATTGGAACTACTTGCGAAACATCACTCCATTTTTGCAAAAGATTTTTCAAAGTCCGCTCTACTTCATAAAAACTTACTGAGTCTACTTCGTCTTCAACTGCTTCAATAATTTCAAATGTGCTGTCAATAGCAATCGTTTCTAATCCAGTTTCCATAAAAGTAACCCAATAGAATTTAGAGGTTACGTTTGTTACTACTCCAAGCCCAAATTCGGGATGTTTAATTCGGGAGCCAATTCCTAAAATATTCATAGTTCAAAGATTTTTTAATTTTTCAAATATAATAATCTTTAACAAATTCTTCTAAACTGACTAACTGAATTTTATTCCTAAAATCGTACTTTTGCTTTTTTACAAAAAATATGCAAGAAAACGATAATATTATTGAAGTAATTGGTGCTCGAGTGCACAACTTGAAAAACATCGATATTTCCATTCCCAGGGAGCAACTAGTGGTGATTACAGGACTTTCGGGTTCGGGAAAATCATCTTTGGCTTTCGATACCATTTATGCCGAAGGACAACGCCGATATATAGAAACATTTTCTGCTTATGCCCGTCAATTCCTTGGCGGATTGGAGCGTCCTGATGTAGATAAAATTGACGGACTATCTCCTGTGATTGCTATCGAGCAAAAAACTACTAGCAAATCACCACGTTCTACCGTTGGAACCATCACCGAAATTTATGATTTTCTGCGTTTATTATATGCTCGTGCAGGAGAAGCATTCAGTTATAATACTGGCGAAAAAATGGTTTCCTATTCGGATGAACAAATCAAAAATCTGATAAAAGAAAATTTCAATGGCAAACGAATTAATGTTTTAGCACCCGTAATCCGTGCAAGAAAAGGACATTATGCAGAGTTATTCCAACAAATTGCCAAACAAGGATTTGTAAAAGTTCGTGTAAATGGTAAAATTGTCGACATCACTGCGGGAATGAAATTGGATCGTTACAAAACCCACGATATAGAAATTGTAATTGATCGATTGCAGGTCGAAAATGATGAAGATACCGATAAACGTTTGTCGGAAAGTATCAAAACTGCCATGTACCACGGGGAAGATGTGATGATGGTAATTGAGAATGAAACTAACGAAGTACGTTTTTTTAGTAGAACGTTAATGTGTCCTACAACCGGAATTTCCTACCAAAATCCGGAGCCGAATTTATTTTCTTTTAACTCTCCTAAAGGTGCTTGCGAACATTGTAATGGCTTGGGAATTGTAAACGAAATCAACCGCAAAAAAATAATTCCAAACCCTAAATTATCCATCAATAAAGGGGCTCTTGCTCCTCTTGGCGAATATAAAAGTTCGTGGATGTTCAAGCAATTGGAGATTATTGGTGAAAAATATAATTTCAAATTGACTGATGCCGTTGAAACTATTTCGGAAGAAGCAATGGAAATGATTTTGAATGGTGGTAACGAAAAATTCTCTGTAGTTTCAAAAACTGCTGGAGTTACTAAAGACTATAAAATTGATTTTGAAGGAATTTCTAAATTCATAAAAACACAATTTGATGAAAGCAATTCAACTTCTATAAAACGTTGGGCTAAAGAATTCATGGACGAGATTAATTGTCCCGAATGTCATGGTTCTCGTTTGAAAAAAGAAGCCCTTTTCTTCAAAATTAACAATCAAAATATTGCCGAATTATCGGCTATGGATGTATCCGAATTATCTGCATGGTTTAAAATACTACCTAAAGAATTATCGGAAAAACAAAAAACAATTGCTACTGAAATTTTGAAAGAAATTAATGAACGTTTGCAATTTTTGTTAGATGTTGGTTTGAATTATTTATCCTTGAGCAGAAGTTCTAAATCACTTTCAGGTGGTGAAGCGCAACGCATTCGATTGGCAACACAAATCGGTTCGCAATTGGTTGGTGTACTTTATATACTAGACGAACCAAGCATTGGGTTACACCAACGAGACAATGAGCGATTGATTAATTCCTTGAAAAATCTTAGGGATATTGGCAACTCGGTTTTGGTGGTAGAACACGATAAAGACATGATTGAATGCGCCGATTATGTGATTGATATTGGTCCGAAAGCAGGAAAATTTGGTGGTGAAATCATCAGTAAAGGAACTCCTGCCGAATTATATAAAGAGCATACTTTGACCGCGCAATATCTTAACGGAGAATTAAAAATTGAAGTACCGAAAACACGACGAGAAGGCAACGGAAAATCCATAAAATTATCTGGTGCTAGCGGGAATAATCTTAAAAATGTATCGGTTGAATTTCCATTAGGAAAACTGATTTGTGTTACCGGAGTTTCTGGCAGCGGTAAATCGACCTTGATTAATGAAACCCTCTACCCTATCTTGAACGCGCATATTTATAATGGTGTGAAGAAACCACAACCTTATAAAAAAATTGAAGGTATTGAGCATATTGATAAAGTAATTGATATTGACCAAAGTCCGATTGGGAGAACACCTCGTTCCAATCCTGCTACTTATACCGATGTTTTTTCGGAAGTTAGAAGTTTGTTTACCATGACTCCCGAAGCCATGATTCGTGGTTATAAAGCGGGACGATTTAGTTTTAATGTAAAAGGTGGCCGTTGTGAAACTTGCGAAGGATCAGGCGTTCGAACTATCGAAATGAGTTTCTTGCCCGATGTGTATGTAGAATGTGAAACTTGTCAAGGAAAACGTTTTAATCGTGAAACTTTGGAAATTCGTTACAAAGGAAAATCCATTTCCGATGTGTTGAACATGACAGTAGATGAAGCAGTAGTTTTCTTTGAAATGATTCCGAAGATTTATCGAAAAGTAAAAACCATTCAAGATGTTGGATTGGGATATATTACCCTAGGACAACAAAGCACGACACTTTCTGGTGGTGAAGCGCAACGTATTAAATTATCGGCAGAATTGTCTAAAAAAGATACCGGAAATACGTTTTACATCATGGATGAGCCTACGACGGGCTTGCATTTCGAAGACATTCGGGTATTGATGGAAGTAATCACAAAACTGGTTGACAAAGGAAATACGGTCTTGATTATCGAACATAATTTAGATGTGATTAAACTTGCCGATTACATCATTGACGTTGGTTTAGAAGGTGGAAAAGGCGGTGGTGAAATACTTTGTAAAGGAACTCCCGAAGAAATCATTAAAAACAAAAAAAGTTACACGGCGCAGTTTTTGAAAAAAGAATTACTTTAGCACGTTAGAATAAACAAGAAAATATGGGAATTAGCGATTTAGAAAACGAAGACAATAAAATAAAAGATAAATTAAAACAAAAAACGTGGAACGAAATACGAAGTAACGACTCTTGGGGGATTTTTAAAATCATGTCGGAGTTTGTTAACGGATACGAATCGATGTCACGAATAGGCCCTTGCGTTTCTATTTTTGGATCAGCAAGAACCAAACCAGAGGATAAATACTACCTATTGGCTGAGAAAATTGCTTATAAAATCAGTAAGGCTGGTTATGGAGTAATTACTGGTGGTGGCCCAGGAATTATGGAGGCTGGTAATAAAGGTGCACATCGTGGTGAAGGACCATCTGTTGGTTTAAACATCGAATTGCCATTTGAACAACACTTTAATCCGTTTATTGATAAAGATAAAAATTTAAACTTTGATTACTTTTTTGTACGCAAAGTAATGTTTGTAAAATATGCTCAAGGATTTGTTGTAATGCCCGGTGGATTTGGAACTTTAGACGAATTATTTGAAGCCGTTACCTTAATCCAAACCAAAAAAATAGGAAAATTCCCTATCATATTAGTCGGATCCGAATTCTGGTCGGGACTTTTAGATTGGATCAAAACAGTGATGATGGAAAAATATCAAAATGCCAATATAGTAGATTTAAATCTTATTAAATTGGTAGATTCCGCGGAAGAAGTTGTAGAAACCTTAGATAATTTTTACAAAAAATACAATTTAAGTCCGAATTTCTAAAATTTACAATTTATTATATTATTTAAACCATTAAGAAATTAAGTTTCATTAAGGTATTCAAAATCTTAATTTTCTTAATTTCTTAATGGTTTTAAAAAATCTTTTCTGTCTAATTGAATTAATGTATGTTTTTCAACTCCTTACATTTCGCTATATTCCTTCCCATAGTTTTTATACTCTATTGGTTTGTAGGCAATAAATCGAAAATAAATCAAAATTACATTCTAATTTTAGCGAGTTATTATTTCTATTCTTGTTGGGATTGGAGGTTCTTATTCCTATTGGTTTTTTCTACTTTATTGGATTATGTTTCGGCAATGAAAATTGAAAAAAGCGAAACACAATCGGAACGAAAAATGTGGCTTTGGCTTTGCATTACTATCAATTTAGGTTTTCTTGGAATTTTCAAATACTACAATTTCTTTGCCTCTTCTTTTGCAGAAGTTGTCAACTCCTTTGGGTTTACCGCAAGTCCGATTTTATTAAAATTAATTCTTCCGGTAGGGATTTCATTTTATACCTTCCACGGATTATCCTACATTATTGATATTTATTACAAACGAATAAAATCAGAAAAAAACTTTATAGATTATTCCTTATTTGTAAGTTATTTCCCACTTTTAGTTGCTGGACCAATTGAACGAGCCACACACTTATTACCACAAATAAAAGTAAGACGAAAATTCAATTTCCATAAAGCGCAAGAAGGGATTTACCAGATTGTTTGGGGATTAGTAAAGAAAGTGGTCATTGCCGATTCGTGTTCGATTTATGCCAACGAAATCTTCAACCATTACACTACCATGAATTCGTTATCGTTGATTTTAGGAGCGATATATTTTGCTTTTCAAATTTATGGAGACTTTTCGGGCTATTCGGATATTGCTTTAGGAACTTCCAAATTATTCGGAATTGACTTATTGCGAAACTTTAACTACCCCTATTTTTCAAGAGATATAGCCGAATTTTGGCGCAAATGGCACATCTCCCTTTCGTCTTGGTTTCGCGATTATTTATACATTCCGCTTGGCGGAAGCAAAGGAAACAAACTATTTCAAGTTCGAAATACGTTCATCATCTTTTTAGTCAGCGGATTTTGGCATGGAGCCAACCTGACTTATGTGGCCTGGGGTTTCTTGAATGCCTTGTATTTTCTGCCACTTTTACTTTTAAATCGGAACCGAAAAAACGTAGACGATTTCACTTTAGGTTTTAATTTGGATTCTTTGCGAACCCTTTTTAATATCTTAACCACGTTCACAATTACTTGCATTGCTTGGATATTTTTCAGGTCTAAAACTATTACGGATGCAGTTTTGTATATCAAAAGAATGTTTGAAAACCATAATTTTTCTACCGAATATTTCCGAATAGAACGCTACAGTAATGAGTTGCTAGCATTAGTACTTATTTTTGTAGTTATCGAATGGAATAACCGACATAAAATAGAGCCAATATCTGGAAAGTTGAGTTGGTTAAAATTGAGTTTATGTTTGGCAGCAATTGTGGCACTTGGCGTGTTTTCTGACTATAAAGAATTTATTTATTTCCAATTCTAATGAGAAAGTTTCTACTTTTTTTAGCAAAAGGTTTGGCCTTGCTCCTACTCACGTTGGTTTTGCTAGACGTTTTGTACACCGCTGTTTATATGCAATCGGATTCTCGAAGCAAAATAGATTATTTATTTAATTCTAAAGATAAAAATTACGATGTGGTTTTCCTTGGTTCTTCAAGGGTTAACAACCATTTTGTTCCTAAAATATTTAACGATCAAGGATATAAAACCTTCAATTTTGGGATTACCCGATCCAGATTGGAAGAATCGGCGTTGATGTTGCAAATGATGGTCGAAAGGAATTATAAAATCAAATGTTTAATTCTGCAAGTCGATTTGAATATTAATACTAATGACCATTCAGAAGCCATACGATCGTTATTTATGCCCTATTTACATACTTCTAAAACGGTTCGGGATTTTTACCGAACAATTCCAGAATATAACGAATTACTTTACATTCCCTTCTACAGATACATGCACTACGATGCCCGAGTTGGCTTTAGAGAAATGTATTATTCGGCAATTCATAAGAAAACGAATGCCCTTGAAAATGAGGGATTTCATCCGTTAATGACAAGTGATAAAAATTTGATTCCTGCCGATTTATCTAAATATTATCCGAAAAGAAATAAAGGATACGAAGAAATTAAAGCCATTTGTAAGAAAAATAACATACAATTAATTGCACTTACCACGCCAATGTGTATGGAAACTATTAACCGAGATTATTTCAATCATTTGCAAGAGGTTTATCCAGAAATTCGTAGATTTGAAAATGCTGTTACCGACGACAAATATTTTTCTACTTGCGGACATCTAAATAAAGATGGCGCTGAAGAATTTACCAATGTTGTTTTTAAAGCACTTTTCAAACCAAAAAAATAGTGAAAAAACTTGTCTACATATTTGTTCTAGGTACTTGTTTTGCATTTGCACAACACCGATCTAAATTAGTGGTGGAAGTAAATCACGAAAAGAATATCTTGAATGTGTATCAGGAATTAACTTATTTCAATCAATCGAAAGACACTTTAAGTAGCATCGTTTTAAACGATTGGAATAATGCCTATTCCGACAAAAACACCCCCTTAGGAGCCCGATTTTCGGATGAATATGTGCGTAGTTTTCATTTAGCTTCAGATAAAGAACGAGGTAGCACAAACAACATCACCATTATTGACGCTTCTAAATCTTTGCTTACTTGGAGTCGTCCGGATGGATTTCCTGATTTAGTAGAATTTCAATTGAAAAACAAATTGGCACCAGGTCAAAAAGCGACTTTTATATTATCTTATTTTGTAAAAATTCCAGACGATAAATTCACCAATTATGGCTACAATTCGAATGGAGAAATGGCATTGAAAAATTGGTTTTTAACCCCTTCGATGTATGTTGATTCTTCCTTTTTAAAATACAACAACCTTAATATTGACGATACGCCAAATGCCTTAACGGATGTAGATTTGAAAATTACTGATCCGCAAGGGTATCCAATCATTACCGATTTACCTTTGGTTAAAAAAGAAAATTTTACCTACCAATTTTCGGGAACCAACCAATTGACCGTAAATTTATATATCCAAAAAAAGACCGATTTTCTTAGTTTTAAAAACAGCGATTTAGAAGTCACAACCAACTTGGAAGATAAGAAAGTAAATGATATTGAAAAGGCATTACTGATTGAGAAAATAGTTACTTATGTAGGCGATAATTTGGGTAAATATCCTAAATCTAAAATAACGGTTTCGCAATTGGATTATGAGCAAAATCCGTTTTATGGATTGAATCAATTGCCTTCGTTTATCAATCCGTTTTCGGATAATTATCTTTATGAAATGAAGTTTTTAAAGACCTATTTGAATAATTATTTAAAAACTACTTTGCAATTAGATCCAAGAAAAGACAATTGGATTTTTGATGCTATTCAAATCTATTATATGATGAAATATATAGATGAAAACTACCCCGATGCTAAAATGATGGGAAGCATTGGAAGACTCGGAATTTTAAGGGGGTATCATTTAGTTTCTCTAGATTTTAATGAGCAATACAGTTATTTTTATATGCTAATGGCCCGTAAAAATTTGGACCAACCTCTAGGAGATCCTAAAAATACTTTGATAAAATTTAATGAAAAAATTGCTTCTAAATACCGAGCAGGTATTAGTTTTAGATATTTGGCAGACTATATTGGAGAAGAAAATTTGAAGAAAAGTATTGCCGAATTTGTTTCGTTTTCCAATAAAAATGCAACGGATTCTAATACATTTCAATCCATTATTAAAAATAATTCTGCTAAAAATACCGATTGGTTTTTTAACACCATTATCCATTCCAGAAAAATTATCGATTACAAGTTTACTACTGTTAATAAGACGATAGACAGCGTTTCTTTTCAACTAAAAAACAAAACCGGGGTTTCTGTGCCAATTCCAATTTATGGGGTTAAAAACAAGGAAATTGTCTTTAAAGAATGGATTACCAATGTAAAAGAAGATAGCACCTATACTTTTAAAAGATTCGATGCCGATAAACTTGTAATTAATTACAAAAATATCGTTCCCGAATACAACCAAAGAAATAATTGGAAATCCTTGAAGCCTTTTAGTTTAAGTAATAGACCAATTAAATTTAATTTTATGAAAGATTTGGAAGATCCCAATTACAATCAGATTTTGTATGTTCCAACTCTAGAATATAATTTTTACGATGGATTCATTCCAGGAATGCGTTTTCACAATAAAACCATCTTAGATAAGCCTTTTAATTTTGATATTACTCCCTCCTATTCCACCAAAACTAGTTCGCTTTCAGGTAGGTTTTCATTGGGTGTAAACCAATTCAATCGCGATAGCAAAATGTATAACATTCGCTATGGATTGAGTGGTGAAAATTACCATTACGCGCCAGATGCCTATTATAAAAAAGTAAATCCTTATGTTCTTTTTCGATTTAGAGAAAACGATTTCCGAGACAATCATTATAAAAGTTTGTTGGTGCGACAAGTATATGTAAACCGGGAGCCTAGTGATTTTGTAAAAACTACTTTAGAAGGTAATTACTCTATTTTTAATGCACGTTATAGTAATTCTAAAACCGAAATCACGAAACATTTTGGATATACTACTGATTTTCAATTGGCCTCTAAATTCGGAAAAGCATCTACAAGTATTAGTTTCCGTAGACTTTTTGATGACAATCGCCAAGTGAATTTGCGATTGTATGCTGGGGTTTTCCTATATAACAAAGCCGAATCCGATTATTTTAGTTTTTCATTAGACAAAGCCACTGATTATTTATTTGATTATAACTACCTAGGACGATCCGAAAGTACTGGGATTTTCAGCCAACAATTCATTCAGGCCGAAGGTGGATTTAAATCAAAATTAGTTAATCCGTATGCTAATGAGTGGATCACAACGGGTAACGGAAGTTTTAATATTTGGAATTGGATTGAAGTTTATGGTGATGTTGGTTTTATGAAAAACAAGCAACAAGATGCACGATTTGTATACGATACAGGCATCCGTTTGAACTTAGTTACCGATTATTTCGAATTGTATTTTCCAATACAATCTACGAATGGATTTGAAGTTACTCAAACCAAATATGCTGAAAAAATTAGGTTTATAGTTGCCTTTTCTCCGCAATCGTTAATAGGTTTGTTTACTAGGAAATGGTTTTAATTATTTATTTATCAAAAATTTACTTTAAATATTTTTAAATAAGTTGCATCCCCAATTGGTAACCTTTAAGTTAAAAGAAATTTAAAAATTCTATCAACATAAATCAAGATGTTCATTTAGTGAAAAATTTGATTTTAAAGGTGTTATCCTAGATAGGGGCACAATAAAATGAAATTTTCTAGTACCCCGAATTGTACACCTTTAAAATAAGTAATGGATCAAGTCAAAAAGTTGTGGGGAAATATTAAATATGGATATTTGCATTTCAAAATTAAATAGAAATGCAAGATTCATTTGTAGAACTTCTCAAGTTATTATTACCAGAAATCATTGTTGAATATTT
>CANFZM010000011.1 GCA_947451525.1 Flavobacteriaceae bacterium | reverse complement strand
TTCTTCAGATTGTTGGATTACTTTATCGGAAGCGGTAGGTATGCCATTAGTATATGGAGCAACTTATGCCATAAAAGTTAGTATACAGAATGGAACATCTTCTGGTAGTTATGGAACTTCTTGTAATGTAACCACACCTACTAATATTTCAACCACACAACTACAAACTTCACAATGTGATTATACAGCTGTAAGTACTACAGAAATTATTCATGCTATTTTAGTTTCTAATGCAACCGATTATAGATTTAGCTTCACCAATACTGCTTTGTCTTATGGTTATATTTTTGATACAAATAACTTGGGTTCTTTTGGATTAGATACCGTTCCAGGTTTATTGCCATCAACAACTTATTCGGTAAAAGTGAGCGCGAAAATAGGAGGCGTATGGGGAGCTTATGGTAAAGCATGTACGCTAACTACTCCAGGAACATCAAAAACAATTGTTCCAATGGAAACAGCAACATTATTTGATGCTACTGCTTATCCAAATCCATTTGCGGATAACTTTAAACTGAATGTTAAATCTAGCAGTCAAGAAAATATACAAGTAAAAGTATACGATATGTTAGGAAAACTTTTAGAAAACCGAATTTTAGATGCTACAGAAGTTGAAGCATTTGAAATAGGATCACAGTATCCTGCAGGTGTTTACAACGTAATTGTAAGCCAAGCTGATAATATAAAAACACTTCGTGTAATTAAGAGATAAACATCTTAAATAATTTTTTATAATTAAGTCTCCTCAAGAAATTGGGGAGATTTTTTTACGTATAAATGAATTATTACATTCTTATATTAATTTCAATAAAAAATAGTTCTATTCAATGATTTATCTTTGTGTGAGATAAAGGTAATAGTTTTAAAATTTGATAAAATTTTATAGGTTTAGTATTAGTTTTTATTAGGTGTTAAAAACTCTCAATTTAATAATTGGAACAAGTATTTTTCAAAGTGTTTAGAACATCAGGCGTAAAGGAAAAGTGCTTTTTTTAAAATATTTAGAGCTTCAAGCGGAAGAGTAAGCAGTAATTCTAAGTAGAACTAAATACAAAGAAAGTATAACTAGGTATAAAAATATAGGGGTTCAACTTTAATTAAAAAGTTGAACCCCTATATTTTTTAACTTACACACTTTTTAGGATAGTGCCCTTAAAAAGTCAATTCCTAATCTTTAATTTACTTTAGTTTATATTCAAGTTCCATTTCTTTGATAACATCCTTAATTTGTTCCACTCCAATTCGTTTGGCTTTTATGATTTTATTTTTATCTAAAACATAAATTACAGGAGTTGAAAAAACATCATATTTATTAATTACGTTATTAAGATGTGCACCATCATATACATTAATCCAATCGTTAAGACCTTTTTCTGCAATGTATTTTAAATATTTATCCCCTTCATGCAAAGTGTAAACACTATATACTTTTACGTCTTTTTTATCTTTTTTTAGTTCGTTGTATAAATCAATTAACTTTGGAATTTCTTTTTGGCAATGCCCACAATCTACATCCCAAAAAACTAAAACAATAAAATCTGCACTTACCGAATAAAGATGGGAAAACATTTTATTTAATGCATCCGCATTAGAATAATAAATTTTAGTTACCTCCTCACTTGTTTTAGCTGCTTCAAATCCCATTTTTTTTACAGTTTCAAAATCCTCTGCTTTTATCATCGATAAATCGGGTGCTGCTGAACCAATTAACAGCGGACGTAATAGATTGGCTCTTTTAATAATTCTTTCTACAACAGTTTCATCATCATAAATTCCAACTGCCTTGCCTGTTTTGAAATAACGATCTGCAATGTGAACAAAAACCTTGTCAAACCCCATTCTATTGGATGTTTCATAAGTATAAATTAAATGCGATAACATAATTTTATAGAGTAAACTACTTTGTTTTGTTTTATCCAAAATACGATCTACTTCTACATTAACAGAGTCTGGATTTGCAATAATTACCGATTCGAAGTACTTTTTTAATTTTGGATAAAAAAATGGATTACGCATAGTGCCATCGTCTTGAAAATCTACATTATCCCAATAGTGTTTTTTGTAGTATTTATATACCAATAAACTATCTGGTCTTCCGTTGGACGCTTTTGGAATATCTTTCAAAACCTTTTCCATTTTCAAATTCAAAACATCTGCAATAAAGGTCGATTTATTTTTTGTTAAAAAATTTTGTTCGTATTCTTGAATTCTTTGTTCTAACTCTCTTTGTTTATCGTTTAAAAGCAAAGAATCTTTCTTGGTTTTAATAACCGATGTATTTCGATACAGTTGAAAGTCAGTATTTTGTTTATTAATGAATTTTAAATAATCTATAAAAACGTTTTCATGAGGAGAATTAACGGCACTCAAACCTTCTATATTATTTGCATCTAAATCATTTTGCAATTCTAAAGTTTGAGTTTGGTCATCAATAAAAAAATCAAAATAGATAGATTTTTGTTGGCTCACTAACGAATAAATTCCTTTATCCAATTGCTTTTTACCTTTAAAAACAATTCTTCCATTTTTTATAGAAGTACAAGTGTCTTTAATTAATGTTTTATCAAATTGGTAATAAGTAAGAAATGCAATAGTGTCCTTACAATTCTTTAGATTAATAGTGATGTTATATCCCGATTGAGCAGAAGCAAAATACACCGACAAACAAAAGCCAAAAGCCAAGATAATTTTTTTCATAAACAAATTCATTAAACGATATTATATATAGGTAACTTAAAATAAGAAAGATTTAGTTTCTCAAATAATTTTCACAAATTTAAAGTTACAAATACTAATAATCAAAAAGTAAATGTAACTATTTCTAAAAAAAAAACTGTTTAATTAAATTAATTAAACACAAAGTGTAAAAGATTTTAAAAATTCAACAAGTATATAATTATTTGAAATTCTTCTTTAGTATAAAAAACAAAAACCATCTCCAATTTTGTTAGGAGATGGTTGACTTTATTAGAAAAGAGATTATAATAAAATAACTACTTTATTATTACTTGAAGACTTTTGTTTGAATTAGCAGTTGATAATTTACAAATATAAAGACCAGTTTGTAAATCACTTACATCTAAATTTTGATAATTAACGCCAGTATTTAGATTGTTTAATCTTTGTTCTTTTACTAATCTTCCTAAAGTATCGTAAAGAAAAACCGTAGTAGTTTGTGCTTCTTCTAATGAAAAAGTAAAATGAATTTGTTTGTCTTGAATAGGATTTGGTGCAATAGTAAAATTAGATTTATCAAAAACATTTTCTTTATTATCTAATGAAGGAGTCATTAACCAAATCATAGCATTCATAATTAATTTTTGGTGGTTTCCATTAGCATCTGTAAAATATCCATTATATAAAGTATCGCCAGGGTCTCCAGTGCCATCATCAAACGGAGAACTATCTCCAAAAGCAAATACTTTCCCGCTTTGAAAAGTTGCAGCAGCGGCTAATACATTGGTAGTTCCTGTTGTACTGGAACCCGATTTAAAAACTATTCCTTTAACCGAACTATTAGCAGTAGTGCTTAGAGTCATTGAAGTTCCATTAGCCCATTGCACTTGTGTTGGATTTCCAAAGGTTCCGTGTAGAATAGAATAATAAGGACTTATTGTAGTTAAAGCAGCAAAAGAAGTTGAACTACCAGAGAAATCCGCCAAATCATAAGATATCCCAAAAGGGTTATTTTGAACCGAATTGTTAGTCAGTAAGTCATTCCAGACCATAGGAGAATCGAAACCATCATTATTTCTATCGGAAATTGTATGATCCGAAACCATCATCAATCCACCGCCGTTAGCAATAAAATTCATTATTGCAGTTTTTTCCGCAGTTGTAAATAAAATATTAGGCTCGTCTACTACAAATACTTTATAGTTACTTAAGTCTTGAACATTTGTACTACTGCCATAAGTTATAGCACCATTAAAGGGTAACGTTTCTACGGAATATCCTTGTTTGGCACAATCAACTGCTATAGCAGAGATACCGCCATCCCAATAAGTTTCAGGTGTTGTGGAAGTAATTCCCGATTGTGGCGGAGTTGGAATTCTTTGCGGATTAGATTGTCCTCCAGATCCGCTTGCATAGGGTAAATGGGTAGAGCCTGAAAAATAAATATTATGAACATCGGCATCAATAATCCAATCGGCATTGCTGCACATTTCGGCTTTAGTTGCGTTAAAAAGTATTTTATTTTGGGCAAAACTAGAAGTAGTAACGCCGAGTATAAATAGTAATAAAGTTGATTTAGGTAATTTCATTTAGATTGTTTTTTATTAATGGCAACCCACAAAAATAGTACATTTTTGTTTATTGAGACTTATTGGTTACTTAAAATGCAGGATTTAACGAAACTTTATGCAGATTAGTTATCAAATAAAGGTCAAAAAATTATTTTTATTACTACTTTTGCATCGTTTTTTAACAACTTATTTATCATGGTAAAAGATTTATTTGAAAGAATTCAAAACAATAAAGGACCTCTAGGAAAATGGGCTTCTCAAGCCGAAGGATATTTTGTATTTCCTAAACTAGAAGGAGAATTAGGGCCAAGAATGCAATTTCAAGGAAAAGATATTTTAAACTGGAGTTTGAACGACTATTTAGGTCTTGCAAACCATCCTGAAGTGCGTAAAGCCGATGCCGATGCTGCAATTGAATATGGCGCTGCTTACCCAATGGGAGCACGTATGATGAGTGGACACACTAAATACCACGAACAATTAGAAGAAGAATTGGCTGCTTTTGTAATGAAAGAATCGGCCTATTTACTGAATTTTGGATACCAAGGAATTCTATCCATTATTGATGCCTTAGTTACTCGTAATGATGTAATTGTTTACGATGTAGATGCACACGCTTGTATTATTGATGGGGTTCGTTTGCATAGTGGGAAACGTTTCACCTACCGCCATAACGACATTGAAAGCATGGAGAAAAACCTGCAACGTGCTACTAAATTGGCTACCGAACAAGGAGGTGGAATTCTTTTCATCACCGAAGGTGTTTTTGGAATGCGCGGGCAACAAGGAAAGTTGAAAGAAATTGTAGAAATGAAAAAGAAATACAATTTCCGATTATTAGTAGATGATGCACACGGTTTTGGTACTCTTGGAGCAACAGGGGCTGGAGCAGGTGAGGAGCAAGGCGTTCAAGACGATATTGATGTGTACTTCTCTACTTTTGCAAAATCTATGGCTAATATTGGTGCTTTTGTAGCAGCAGATAAAGACATTATTGATTATTTAAAATACAATTTACGTTCTCAAATGTTTGCCAAAGCGTTACCAATGATTCAAACTATTGGTTCATTGAAGCGTTTGGAATTGTTGCGTAAATCCTCCGAATTGAAAGACAAACTTTGGGAAAATGTAAATGCTCTTCAAGGCGGATTGCGTGCTAAAGGTTTCAATATTGGCGATACCAATACTTGTGTAACACCAGTTTATTTAGAAGGAAGTGTGCCAGAAGCAATGGTAATGGTGAATGATTTAAGAGAAAACTACGGTATTTTCTTATCTATTGTAATCTACCCAGTAATTCCTAAAGGAATTATCTTATTGCGTATGATTCCAACTGCTTCACACACCCTAGCAGATATAGACGAAACACTAACCGCTTTCGAAATCATTCGTGAAAAATTAGTAAACGGAACCTATAAAGAAATTGCAGATGCTACAAAAGTAGATTTAGATGCTTAAATAATTTCTTTTTTTTAGATATTTTAAAATCCATTCCGTTTTTGAATGGATTTTTTTTGCACAAAAGATAAACTTGAATTTAATTCTCAAACCAGATTACTTATAGTTTAACCTAAAATTAATATTTTGGTAATACCTTCTTCCTAGTATATAATTAGTTTTGAGTACTATTAATTATTAATAGTATTACAAATAGAATATTTGAAACAGTACACGTTATTTTCTATTTTCAATTCCCCCTGTGCGAATTTCAATCGGCACAAGTTTTACAACCTCCCAAAATCAGCAGTATCCAAATTTAATCCTGGTATTAATTCATTTTAATACCAATAGCCCTTTTCATTATGTCAAAAAATAAGAGAAAAATTGATCTATTAGTGCTTTCCGATATTCATTTAGGAACTTATGGATGCCAAAGTAAAGAGTTATTAAACTATATGAATAGCGTAAAACCTAAAATTGTAGTCCTCAATGGGGACATTATTGATATGTGGCAGTTTAGCAAACGGTATTGGCCAAAATCGCACATGCAGGTGGTTCATAAAATAATCAATTGGGTGAGTAAAGGCACAAAAGTCTATTATATTACAGGGAATCACGATGAAATGCTTCGAAAATTTGAAGGATTTAAAATGGGAAAATTAAGTATTGAAAACAAGTTGGTTTTAGATTTGGATGGTAAAAAAGTTTGGATTTTTCATGGGGATGTATTTGATGTGACCATGCAAAATTCGAAATGGTTGGCTCGTTTAGGATCGCATGGCTATGATTTGTTGATATTGATTAATGCTTTTTGTAATTGGGCTTCTGTAAAAATGGGAAGGGGTAAAATATCCTTATCTAAAAATATTAAAAACAGTGTTAAGTCGGCAGTAAAATTTATAAATGATTTTGAAAAAACCGCAGCCGATATTGCTATCCGAAATGGCTATGATTATGTGTTGTGTGGTCATATTCACCATCCAGAAATGAAAACCATTACAACCGAACATGGGCAAGTGGAATACTTAAATTCGGGAGATTGGATTGAAAATCTTACTGCCTTAGAGTACAATAATAAAGAATGGACCATGTATAAATACGATGCTAGCGATTATAAAAATGCTACTAATGAAAATGAGGACGGTTTAGTATTAATGGAAAACGAGCAAATTTTCGAACAAATGTTGGGTGGTTTTTTACAAACCAAAGATATTGCAACTTCTTTAAACTTTAAATAATGAAAATTCTATACGCTGTTCAAGGCACCGGAAATGGTCATATTACAAGAGCAATTGAAATAATTCCGTATTTGCAACAAAAAGGAGAAGTGGATATTTTAGTAAGTGGTATCCAATCGGATATCGAATTACCATTTGAAGTAAAATACCGATTTAAAGGTTTGTCTTTTATTTTTGGAAAAAAAGGAGGTGTTGATTTTTGGAAAACCTTCGTGAAACTCAACTCCATCAAGTTAATTAAGGAAATAAAAAAACTCGACCTAAAGCCCTACGATTTAATCATTAGTGATTTTGAACCAATTTCTTGCTGGGCAGCAATCAAGGCAAAAAAAGAATGTATTGGCTTGAGTAATCAAGTAGCAACATTGCATCCGCTTGCGCCTAAACCCAAGAAAAATGATATTATAGGAAAGTTAGTATTGCAAAATTATGCGCCAACTACTTACAATTATGGGTTTCATTTTAAACGATTGGACGGAACCATTTTCACCCCTATAATAAGAAAACAAGTTCGTGAATTAATACCTACTAACGAAGGTCATTACACGGTTTATTTGCCATCGTATGATGATAATCAAATTCTAAAATGGTTGCGGAAAATGCCTACTACTAATTGGCAGGTTTTTTCAAAAAACAGCAAAAAAGAGATTCAAATAAAAAATATTAGAATTACACCTATTGATACGGAATTGTTTTTAAAAAGCATGGCTTCTGCCGAAGGCGTTTTGTGCAATGCAGGTTTTGGAACCGCAAGTGAAGCCCTGTTTTTAAAGAAAAAACTAATGGTGATTCCCATGAAAAAACAATTGGAGCAAGCCTATAATGCTCAAATGCTTCATGAAATGGGAGTGGCTGTAATAAAAAAATTAAGCAATAAAAACATTCCTAAAATAATAAAATGGCTGGAGGAGGATACTATCGTTACCGTTGATTATCCCGATAATACCGAAGAAATTGTTTCCTTAATTGTTGCTAATCATGCCGGAAATAAAAAAATTAACACCAATTACGAATCGGATAATTACACCTTCTTTCAATAATAATGAATTATAAAAAAGAAGATTTCGGAGAAGATTTTATCTGGGGAATTTCTGCTTCGGCAGTGCAGACCGAAGGAGCTCATGACCACCATGGCAAAGGATTGTCTATTTGGGATGAATTTGTAACTAAAAAAAACAAAATTCTAAACCAAGACAACCATTATGTTGCAGCCGATTTTTATAATCAGTACAAAACGGATATCGATTTAATAAAGCAAATGGGAATTCCTAACTTTAGGTTTTCCTTGTCTTGGAGTCGAATTTTACCCAACGGAACCGGAGAAGTGAATCCTGCAGGATTGGATTTTTACCATAACGTAATTGACTATTGTTTAGAAAAGGACATTCAACCTTTCATCACCCTATACCATTGGGATCTTCCGCTGGCACTAGAAAAAAAAGGAGGGTGGGTAAATAGAGAAGTCTTGTCCTGGTTTGAAGAATATGTCAAGGTTTGTGTTACTGCTTTTAAAGATAAAGTTACCTATTGGATGGTACTCAACGAACCAATGGTATTTACTGGAGCCGGTTATTTTCTTGGCGTTCATGCTCCAGGCAAAAAAGGATTTAAGAATTTCATTCCAGCCATGCACCATGCCGTTTTATGTCAAGCAATTGGTTACAATACTATAAAAGAGATAGACCCAAAAGCACAGGTAGGAACTACTTTTTCTTGTTCGTATGTTACTCCGCATTCTAGTTCCATACGAGATAAAAAAGCAGCGTTTAGGGTGGATGCCTTAATCAATCGGCTTTTTATTGAGCCTTCGCTTGGGTTAGGATATCCTGAAGATGCGCTTCCTTTTTTGAAAAAAGTGAAGAAGTACACCATGCCAAATGATGCTGCTTTAATGAAAGTAACATTTGATTTTATTGGAATTCAAAATTATACTAGAGAGGTAGTTGCTTATTCTATTTTTACGCCATTTATTAAGGCAAAAATTATTCCTGCCGATATAAGAAAAGTTTTTTATACCGCAATGGATTGGGAGGTTTACCCCGAAGCGATTTTCGAAATGATTACCAAATACGATGCTTATGAAGGGGTAAAAAAAATAATGATTACCGAAAATGGAGCCTCTTTTCCAGATGAGGTTATTGATGGAATTGTGGCAGATGACAAACGAATTAATTACTTAAAATCCTATTTGAAACAAGTTTTAAAGGCAAAATCGGGAAGTGCTAAACTTTCGGGCTATTTTGTTTGGTCACTCACCGATAATTTTGAATGGGGAGAAGGGTTTAAACAACGCTTTGGTTTGATTCATATTGATTATGAAACAAAGAAAAGAACGGTTAAAAATTCAGGGTGGTGGTATAAGGATTTTCTTGGGAATAAACAGAAAATTGAAGATAGTTTCTTTAAAATTAAAGGTTGTCCAAAAAATTTTTTATTTAATTCGTTCCATTTTTGATGGATTTTGTCTGGTGTCAAATACATCAAATATCTCAATGGTATTTTTCTCAGAATGTATTAAATAAATAATTTTATAATTTTTATATACTAAATAACGAAACTCTTCAGGACGATTTTTTAAAAACTCCTCTTTTTGTCCAATAGTTGGATTTTTTTTGAGTTTGAGTGTTTCTTTTGCAATTCCACTAACCAAATTTTTCGCAACTTTTAAACCTGCTTCTTCTTTATAATAATTAAAAATGTTTTTAAGTTCATTTTTTGAAAAAGCAGTCCAATAAATCGTTAACTCCATTTTTCAATCTCTGAAATTAATTCATTTACTTCCGTGATTTTTCCGTTTTTCGAATCGTCAAATGATTTTTCAATTCTTATTTGAAAATCAGTAATAGACATTGGCTTAATATCCAAATCCTTTTTGTTTTCTTCTTTTAAAAGTTTTTCAAATTCAGATATCACTTTTTCGCTCTTTAATTTAAGGAAATCTTGAACGAAATTTAATTTTCGAGTTGATAAATCCATAATTATATCTTTTTTCAAAATTACAAATAAAAATAATATGTTGATTATTTTTTGTTTTCAGATTTTATTTTCTTGGTTTAAATATCTTTCCTATACGTTCTTCTTCGTCTGAAAATCACCGGATCAAAGTGTTTCCACAATTGATGAATAGCAATATTATCTTCTAGTTCCGGTGTTCTTATGCAATCTAAAATTCCTTTTTCGGTGAATGTTTTAAAATATTCGTCAAATATTATTGCTGTTACGCCCTTACTTTGGTATTCGGGGGCAACCCCAATTAAATAAAATAATACTTCCTTCGACTCCTTTTTTGCTTTAAGCAAATGATAAAATCCAAACGGAAATAATTTGCCATTGGCTTTTTGTAAGGCTCTAGAAAAACTCGGCATCACAATACTAAAAGCAACCATTGCATCGTCTTTATCCATCACAAATTTTATGTATTCTGGATTGATAAAACTGATGTATTTTTTCTTGAAATATTCTTTTTGCACATCGGTTATGGCAACAAAAGAAGATAAATCGGCATAGGATGTATTGAACAAATCAAACATTTTATCTACATAAGGCATGATGTCTTTGGTAGCCGTAAAATTCATTTCCCGTAATTGGTAGCGCTTCTTAATTAGTGGTACAATCTTTTCAAAAGAATCGGTTTTTACATTTGAAAAAGGAAATTTATTTTCTAAATATTCTTTCTCTTTAACATATCCTAATTGTTCCAAATGCTCTTTGTAATAAGGATAGTTGTACCAAGTAATCATAGATCCTAATTCGTCAAAGCCTTCCGTAAGAACACCAACTTTATCTAAATTGGAAAATCCCATCGGACCTTCTACAAATTCTAAATTATTTTTTCTGCCCAATTCATAAACTTTCTCCAATAATGCCCGAGTAACTTCTACATTATCAATCACATCCCACCATCCAAAACGGACTTTCTTTTTTCCTTGGTGGTTCACTTCGTCCCAATTAATAATGGCGGCAATGCGTCCTACAATTTGGTCGTTTTTGTAGGCTAAATAAAAATAGGCTTCGGCACTTTCAAAGGCTGGATTTTTAGTTTTATCAAAACTATCCAATTCTTCCTGAATTAATGGCGGTACCCAATAAGCGTGGTTTTTATATAACGAAAACGGAAATTTTACGTATTCCTTTAATAGTGCCTTAGTATTGGCTTCTTTAATTGTAATCATTTTGGGGAACTAGGTTTTATTTAACACTTGGAACTTCATCCAATCGTTTCTTGGTTTTTTCTTTATTGTTATCTTTCGATTTTTTACTCTTGTCTTTTTTCTTTTCCTTTTTCGGAGTTCGATACAACACTTCATCGTAGTTACCGTCAAATCGCCATGAAGCACCTAATCCTACAAATAATAATTTGGGGGTATCTTTATAATTTCGACTTACAGAAGCGTCTAATTGCATAGAACTACTTACTAAATAAGCAGCACCTGCAGTAAATATTCCATCCGAATAGTAATCGTTTTTAATTCCTTTATTTTCAATAAATCCACTCCAATTGTCGTTAAATCCTTTGGTTAAAGTAACAACATATCCCAAGGATTGCATGGAAGTTCCGTATTGATCCATAAAAATATTGGTAACAAATACCCATGCACCAGGTAAAATATTTTGGGTGATTAACATGGCTTTTGGACCAAAAGTCCCAATGGTTTCGGTAGTTCTTGAAAACACAACTCTATTAGTATTATAATTAAATCCAACATATCCAGCAAGTGAAGGTATTAAATAGTGCCAGTTGTATTTGTGGTTGGCTTTCCAACTGTAAACATTTACTGGTTTTTCGTAATTCTTCATTGGGTCATAAAATAAATATTTTAATCCAATGGTTGTAGTTTTTAACCCTTTTCGATGTTGGCTTAATATATCCGAATTATAACAATCGTTTTGGTAATTTAAGTTTACAACCGCTTCTAGTTGCTCTCTAAAAAAACCATATCGAGCGGTTAAATCTACACCATACCCTTTGGCAGTATAGTCTAAAAGATTATGACTTTCATCTAAATAATTGATTCCAGATTCCAGTTGAAATACTGTTTTTCCTACAGAAAATGCCGACATAGAGTTACCAGGGCGGTTGGAATTGATATCGTCAGTATATTGCCCAACGCTATTTTGAAACCATAAGAAGCAACCGAAAAATGCTAAAAGATTTAATTTCATAAGGATACAATTTTTAAAAATGGTATTTTTTTCAAATTCAAATGTACTATTTTTTATCATTAATTTAAGAGGTATTCCTAAATTAGAATGGTGGAATTTAGTATTTTTGACAAAATTTTTATATTATGCAAGAAGCATCCCTTTCAAATTTGATTGAAGATATAGTTGTAATTCTATTGATTTATTATGCAATCAAGTTTTTAGCAAAATTGTTTCTTCCTGTTTTAGCCAAAAAAGTGGTAGAAAAAGCAGGCGAACAATTTCGTCAACAACAAGAACAACAGCAACAAGCCAGTGCAACTCCTCCGACTGGAAAAAGAGATATATCCCACGAAACAAAAAAAGTTGGCGATTATATTGATTACGAAGAAGTAGAGTAATTAATAATGGTTTTAGAATATCTAAAATCTAAATATTTAAAATTTAATATATAAAAATGAAGCAAGTTCAAAAGTTATATCCTCATTTATTGGCCGTTCTCGGTTTTTTATTTATTGCCCTAATTTACTTTATGCCCGTTTTGCAAGGCAAGAAAATTTACCAATCGGATATTGTGCAATTCACCGCTATGGCGAAAGAACAAAACGATTTTAGAGCAGCCGAACATACGGAACCTTATTGGACTAATGCTGCTTTTGGAGGGATGCCAACCTATCAAATGGGGGCAAACTATCCGCACGATTACATCGGAAAATTAGATGATGCCTTGCGTTTCTTGCCAAGACCAGCCGATTATTTATTTTTATACTTTTTAGGTTTTTACGGATTAATGTTAGTCCTAAAAATCGATCCGCTTAAGGCCTTTTTTGGTGCCTTAGCTTTTGGTTTTTCTACTTATATGATTGTCATTCTTGGGGTTGGACACAATGCCAAGGCCCACGCTATTGCCTATATGCCTTTGGTAGTTGCTGGAGTTATTTTGGTTTTTAGGAAAAAGTATGTCGTTGGTGGTTTGCTCACGATGCTTGCAGTTGCGTTAGAAATTAATGCCAACCACTTTCAAATGACCTATTACTTATTGTTTCTGTTATTGGTTTTAGGAATCTACTACGGATATAAATTTATCAAAAATAAGGAATATAAAGAATTGGCAATAGTAGGAGGAACTTTTGCAGTAGCAGTGCTATTTGCATTAGGAGCCAATGCCACTAGCCTGATGGCTACCAAAGAATTTACCGATTACAGTATTCGTGGCAAAAGCGATTTAAAACTAAGTCCGGAAGGAACCAAAAAAACAGAAACTACTACTTTAGATAGAAGTTATATTACTGAATACAGTTATGGTGTTGCCGAAAGTTTGAACCTTATTGCGCCACGACTTTTTGGTGGTGGTAATGGTGAAAAATTAAGCGATGATTCTGCTGTTTACGATTATATGTTAAAATATGGTGCTTCCGAAGCAGAAGCCCGTCAATTTACCGATTCGTATGCGCCAACCTATTGGGGATCGCAACCTATTGTTGCTGCTCCAGCCTATATAGGTGCGGTAGTTTTCTTTTTGGCAGTTCTTGGATTGTACCACGACAAACGAAAAATTAAATATGTATTTCTTATAGGAGCATTACTCTCGTTAGTGCTTTCGTGGGGGAAAAACTTCGCGTTATTGACCGATTTATTTATTGATTACGTTCCAATGTACGATAAATTTAGAGCCGTTTCCTCCATACAAGTGGTTTTGGAATTGTGTTTCCCGGTGCTTGCTATTATTGGATTGCAATCTTTTTTTACTACCGATAAAGAAAAACAATGGGATAGTTTATGGAAAACCGCAGCCACCACTTTGGGGTTAATAGTTTTATTATTTCTTTGCCGAAGCTTGTTTGATTTTTCAGGAACTATGGACGGGCAATTGCGTCAAATGTTCAGTCAAAGTCAGGATAAATCGTTTGGTGTAGGATTTATAGATGCTTTAAAAGCAGATAGAAGAAGTTTGTATGCTGCCGATTTATTACGTTCTGGTTTCTTTATTGCGGCTGCTGCAGTAGCACTTTGGGCGTATACTAAAAACAAATTAGCCTCTACAACAGCAATTGTATTAGTAGGATTATTGATGGTTGCCGATTTGGTTTTTGTGGATAAAAATTACGTGAGCAATAAAGATTTTGTTAGTGCTCATGAGGTTGATGTTCCGTTTGAAGCATCGCCAACCGACGAGCAAATTATGCAAGACACAACCAATTATAGAGTGTTGGATGTAGAAGGATATTTGAATGCTAAAGCATCTTATTTCCATAAATCTATCGGAGGATATTCGGCAGTGCGACCAAGAAGAATGCAGGAATTATTTGATTATCAAATTGCTAAAAACAACAAGCGAGTTTTGGATATGTTGAATGTAAAATACATTATCCAAACCAATGATAAAGGCGAGGAAGTTGCTAGTCTGAACCCTGCTGCCAATGGAAATGCATGGTTTGTAAAAGAACTTAAAATGGTCAATTCTAATGATGCCGAAATGAAAGCATTGGATAAATTGGATAATAAAAATGTTGCGGTAACACAAAAAGAAGTTAGCGTAAAAGTTGGATTACCAAGCAATTATGTTACAGATTCGACAGCAACTATACAACAGACTTATAATAAACCAAATCATTTAAAATACAGTTCTAATAATAAAAACGAAGGATTTGCAGTCTTTTCAGAGATGTATTATAAAAATGGCTGGAATGCTACTGTTGATGGAAAAGCAACCGACATTATTAATGTAGATTTTGCTTTAAGAGGAATTTTAATTCCTGCAGGTAAACATACTATTGAATTTAAATTTGAACCACAAGTAGTAAAAACCGGAAGTGCCATTGCTTTAGTAAGTTCTATTGGAATTTTATTGCTTTTAATTGGTGGGATTTATTTTGAAAACAAAAAGCTGAAAAAATCATTTAAGTAAATTTCGTAAATTTGACTTATTATTTTCAAATAATATGAAGCCAACCAAATTAAATCATGCACATCCTATTGAAATGGAAGCACGATACATTGAAGAAGTAAGAAAGATGACGCCACAACAGCGCTTTGAAAAACTGATGGCTATTATTGAAATTTCCTATCTTTTGAAAACAGCAAAAAAAATTCCAATTAAAATAATTTGTCGTTAATGAAAGAAAATATTGATGGCACTAATACAATTCCCCCTTCGGGGGCTAGTGGGCTAAAACTCCTAATCATCACTTATTATTGGCCACCAGCAGGAGGGCCAGGCGTGCAACGGTGGTTAAAGTTTGTTAAGTATTTGCCCGATTTTGGAGTGCAACCTATAGTTTATGTTCCCGAAAATCCAACGTATCCAATTATAGATGAAGGGTTAATAAAAGAGGTTTCGGATAAAGCGATTATTCTTAAAAATAAGATTTTTGAACCGTATCAATTGGCGGGGATTTTTTCTAAAAAACAAACCCAAAAAATTAGTTCTGGAATTATTCCCGCAGCCAAAAAACAATCTTTTTTAGAGAAAATTTTGCTTTGGGTTAGAGGAAATTTATTCATTCCAGATGCCCGAAAATATTGGGTAAATCCTTCGATTACTTATTTAAAAAAATACATTCAGGAAAATAATATTGATACCATTGTTACTTCGGGGCCACCGCATTCGTTACATCTTATTGGCTTAAAATTAAAAGAAGAATTAGATGTAAAATGGTTTGTCGATTTCCGCGATCCTTGGACGACTATTGGCTACCATAAAGCATTGAAATTGTCTTCGTATGCCGATAAAAAACACAAGTTTTTAGAAAGCAAAGTACTCAATACCGCCGATACGATTATTGTTACCAGTAAAACCACCAAAACCGAATTTCAAGCACTTACCAACAAGCCAATTGAAGTGATTACTAATGGTTATGATGTGGAGAATATTCCGAGGCAAACCTTGGACGAAAAGTTTACGATGGCGCACATTGGATCGTTTTTATCCGATAGAAACCCAAAAATTTTGTGGGAAGTTTTGCAGGAATTAGTATCCGAAAATGAAACATTCGCAGCACAATTCCAATTAAAATTAATCGGAAAAATCAGTCAGGAAATTCTAGAAAGTATTTCGAAATACCAATTGGATATCTATTGCAATAATCTAGGATATGTTTCCCATTCGGAGGCAATCGTACATCAAAAAAAATCGCAAGTATTATTGTTGATAGAGATCGATTCAGAGGATACTAAAAGCATCATTCCGGGTAAATTATTTGAATACATGGTTTCCGAAAGGCCAATTATTGCTATTGGTCCAAAAGATTCTGATTTTGCCGAAATCATAACCACTACCAATACTGGAGTTTTCTTTACTTATTCTGAAAAAGACCGATTAAAAAAGACGATTCTATCTTATTTTGAATTATTTTTAGAAAATAAATTACAAGTTTATCCGGTTGGATTACAACAATATTCCAGAAAAAGTTTGACTGAGAAATTGGTAAAGATTCTAACCGAACACTGAGCACTGAATACTGAACACTAAATATGGGAATCGTACAATCACAATCTATAAAAAACACCATCATCACTTTCTTCGGATTTGGGATAGGTGCTATCAATGCCTTGTTTTTGTACACCAATTTTCTAGGAAAACTGCATTACGGAATTGTAGCAACCTTGCTTTCTGGTGCTAATATTATGATGCCTTTAATGGCTTTTGGAGTTCAGAATACCTTAATCCGATTTTTTTCGCATTACAAAACCGAGAAAGAAAAAGAAGAATTCCTGACCTTTATGTTGGTGCTTCCTTTGGCCTTTATCATTCCGTTAAGTCTTGGTTTTTATCTGTTTTACGATCCAATTTCTTCTGTTTGGGTAACCGAAAATCCTTCACTAAAACCTTTCTTTTGGTTGATTCCAGTAGTTGGATTATTCATGGCGTATTTTGAAGTCTTTTATGCTTGGGTAAAAATCCACATGAAATCGGTGGTTGGAAATTTAATCAGTGAAGTTTTAGTTCGATTAATAGTAATGGTTTTGCTCTTTGCCGTTCATTTTAATTGGATTGAAAAAGCAACTTGCGTTTATGGTATTGCCGTGGCTTATTTTGCACAAGTGGTAGTAATGAAACTCTATGCTATTTCGGTGAAAATGCCTGTTTTACGTTTCGTTATTCCAGAAAATTTGAAAGATATTGTTCAATATTCCTTGTTTATTATTGTTTCGGGTGGCGTTGCAGTAATGCTAGTCGATTTTGACAAAATCATGATTCCGCATTATCAAGATATTGGTCAGAATGCTTTGTATGCTGTGGCGATATTTATTTCAACGGTTATTGTGGTTCCGAGTAGGGCAATGACTCAAATTGTTGCTCCCATTACTGCAAAATTAATGGTAGAAGGAAAGCACGACGAATTGAATGATTTGTATAAGAAAAGTGCCATAAATCTACAAGTAATTGGGGGATTCATTATGATGCTTATTTTTCTGAATATTAAAGAAATGTACCATTTAATTCCGAAAGATTACAGCGGGGGTATTTGGGTGGTATTTATGATTGGACTTTCTAAATTTTACGATGTGCTGCTAGGGAATAACAATTCGATTATCGTTAATACCAAGCACTATAGAACGGTTCTTTTATTTGGAGTTTTCACTGTGTTGCTGATGATTGGTTTAAACATGATTTTTATTCCGCTATATGGTATAGAAGGCTCGGCATTTGCAACCTTAATCACAGTTATGATTTACAATACTATCAAGTTATTTTATGTAGTCAAAAAAATGGATTTGTATCCTTTTACGAACAAAACGTTATATTCTTTAGGGATTTTGGTAGTTTGTTTTGGTCTGTTTTTTTTCTGGGATTTTCCGTTTTATACACTTATTAATATAATTTTGAAATCGATATTAATTACCTTTTTCTATGGTATTTTGAACTACAAATTACAAATTTCAGAAGAAGTAAATAAAGTTGTTGGTTCATTTTTAGAGAAACTGAAAATTGTTAAATAAGAATTTACTGTAACTCTTAATCTGAAAATAAGAATAGTACTGCGAATTATTCTTTGAATTTGTATAAATTTGAAATCGTTTTCAACTGAAGCCCTATATTATGAACATAAAATCCAAAAGCATATTTTTCTTATTGTTTACATTATTTACAATAAGTTCTTCGTTTAGTCAGACCTTTGTTCAAGCCTATGCCAATCTGGTGAACCAGTGTTCGCAAACTAATATCACCACAAGTTTAACCGAATTTGAAGCCTTAGGAGTAAAACGTCGTGGAACTGCTCCATTACAAAATACTCTGGATTGGTTAAAAAGTAAATACTTAAGTTACGGTTATACGACTACCCAAATGCAAGAAGATTCTTATACTTATAATGGTTCAACAGCAGCATGCAAAAATTTAATTGTTACCAAAATAGGAACACTGCATCCAAATACTTTTGTAATTGTTTGCGGGCATTACGATTCTATTGGAGGTACAGGAACTAATGATAATGGAAGTGGCGTTGCTAGTATTTTAGAAACTGCGCGTTTGTTGCAAAATATCCCAACTGATTATTCTATAAAATTCATCAATTTTAGTGGCGAAGAAGATGGATTATTTGGAAGCCAACATTATGTTTCTTCGGTTGTAAATTCCACCACACCAAAAATGGATATCCGTTTGGTTTTTAATTTAGATGAAGTTGGAGGGGTTGCAGGATTGACTAATGATACTATTACATGCGAACGCGATACTAGTACTAATCCGTCAACAAATAATGCACTATCTTCCACAATGACCAACGAGTTGATGAATTGTGTTACTTTATATTCTCCATTGAATACGTTTTTATCGTATGCTTATTCTTCGGATTATATGCCCTTTCAAAGTAACAATGAAATCATTACTGGTTTTTTTGAAACCAATGAAACTACCCACAAACACAGTCCTACCGATTTCTTAATCTATATGGATCCTGTCTATAATTATAATGTAGCCAAAGCCACAATAGGAGCCACTTTGCATTTTGCACAAGCCAATCCTGCAACTATGGCAATTACTAAAGTGAATGATTTTGGAGTGAGTTTCTTTCCTAATCCTACAAAAGACACTTTGAATATCAATTTGGGTTCTTTGCCGGATTCGGATTATACTTTTTCGATAATAAATATTGAAGGAAAAGAAGTGTTGAGCGTTACTTTTACCAACGCCAAATTGATAGAATCAGTACCAGTTTCTGCTTTATCTAAAGGGATTTATTTAGGGGTTTTACAAAGCGGAAGCAAACGAATTACTAAGAAAATAGTAATCGAATAATATTGGCACGCGGATAAAACGGATGCTTTGCAACGCGGATAGTACAGATTTTTTACAACTTATCTTTCAGATACTTTCCAGTAATGGATTTTTTATTCTTTACAATATCTTCAGGAGTTCCTGCTGCTAGTAGTAATCCACCATTTTCACCACCTTCTGGACCAAGATCAATAATCCAATCGGCACATTTTATTAAGTCGAGGTTGTGTTCTACAACCAAAATCGAATGTCCTTTATCTATTAAGGCATCAAACGAAGCTAATAATTTTTTAATATCGTGAAAGTGCAAACCAGTTGTAGGCTCATCAAATACAAATAGCGCTTTGTCTTTCGTAGTTCCTTTAACCAAGAAAGAAGCCAATTTGATACGTTGTGCTTCACCACCAGAAAGGGTAGAAGAGGATTGTCCTAATTGCACATAACCCAATCCAACATCTTGTAAAGGTTGCAATTTCTGAGTGATTTTCGTTTGCTTGTGTTCGTTGAAAAA
The DNA here is from genome assembly GCA_947451525.1 of Flavobacteriaceae bacterium. Taxonomy (GTDB): domain Bacteria; phylum Bacteroidota; class Bacteroidia; order Flavobacteriales; family Flavobacteriaceae; genus Flavobacterium. The sequence continues at coordinate 61,552 of CANFZM010000011.1, read as the reverse complement.
CAAAATAGCATCATCCAAAGTCATGGTTAAGATATCATCGATATTTTTTCCTTCAAAATTCACTTCCAAGATTTCTTTCTTGAAACGTTTACCGCCACAAGTTTCGCAAGGCAATTCTACATCGGCCATAAAAACCATTTCTACATTGATAGAACCATCGCCTTTACAGGTTTCGCATCGGCCACCATCCACATTAAATGAAAAATGTTTGGGTTGGTATCCTCTAATTTTAGATAATTTAGTTTTCGAATACAAATCCCGAATATCATCGTAAGCCTTAATATAGGTAACTGGATTGGAACGCGAACTTCTTCCAATTGGGTTTTGATCTACATATTCAATATGCTGAATTTTGTGGTAATGCCCTTGCATATCGGTGTATTGTCCTGCTTTTTCACTAACGCCTTCCAATCTTTTTTGAATAGCAGGAAATAATATTTTCTTTACCAAGGTACTTTTTCCGCTTCCAGAAACTCCCGTAATCACGGTTAAACATTCCAACGGAAACCGAACATCCAAGTTTTGCAAATTGTTTTCTCTAGCACCAAGAATATCAATATAAGTCCCACATTTTCTGCGGGTTCTAGGAACTTTAATTTCCATTTCACCATTAAGGTATTTGGCTGTCAACGAATCCGATTTTAGGATTTCATCAAATGTTCCTTGTGCCACCAATTCACCACCATGCGTTCCTGCTTCCGGACCAATATCAATAATCCTATCCGCTTGTTTCATAATGTCTTCATCGTGTTCCACCACAATAACGGTATTACCTAAATCCCGAAGATTTTTCAGAACTTCAATCAATAATTCGGTGTCTTTGGGATGCAAACCGATACTTGGTTCATCCAAAATATACATCGAACCAACCAAACTACTTCCTAACGAAGTTGCAAGATTAATACGTTGGGATTCGCCACCAGAAAGCGTTGCCGAATTCCTATTTAATGTCAAATAATCCAAACCTACATTACTTAAAAATGCCAAGCGGCTGTTGATTTCAATTAATAATCGTTTCGAAACCGTTGTGTCGTATTCGGATAATTTTAATTCTGTAAAAAACGGAATTAATCGTTTGATAGATAAATCTACCAAATCAGAAATGGTTTTTCCGCCCACTTGAATGTAATTGGCTTCTGCACGAAGTCGTTTGCCTTTACAAACATTACATTTGGTTTTTCCGCGGTAACGCGATAACATTACCCGATTTTGAATTTTATAGTTTTTCTCTTCTAATTCCTTAAAGAAATCATTTAGACCTTGAAAATATTGATTTCCTTTCCAAATCAAGTCTTTCTGTGCATCTGAAAGTTCAAAATAAGGCTTATGAATAGGGAAATCAAACTTGTAGGCTTTGTTTACTAATTCATCTCGGTACCAGCCCATACTTTCACCACGCCAAGGATAAATGGCATTTTCAAAAACAGAAAGAGCGGTATTCGGAATTACTAATTCTTCATCGATGCCAATAACGTTTCCATATCCCTCACATTTTGGGCAGGCACCATACGGATTATTAAAACTAAACAAATGCACGTTTGGCTCCAGGAATGTCATACCATCCAATTCGAAATTGGAACTAAAATGCATGCGGTTATTATCTTTTAAATCTTGCAAATAACAGTCGCCTTTCCCTTCAAAAAAAGCGGTTTGTACAGCATCGGATAGACGATTGAAAAATTCCTCTTCGTCTTTTACAACAATACGGTCAATGATTAGTAAAATGTCTTTATTGTCAAGCGAATGTTTGTCAATTTCATCCAAACGAACCATTTCATTATTTACTAAAATCCTTGCAAAACCTTGTTGTAACAACACTTTTAGTTTGTCTTCTAGTTTTCTGCCTTCTTCCAAATGAATAGGAGCAAGGAGCAACCAACGGCTTTCTAAATCGAAGTTTTTAACTGTGGAAATAACATCAAAAACGGTATCTTTTCGAACTTCCTTGCCAGAAATTGGAGAAATTGTTTTTCCAATTCGAGCAAAAAGTAATTTTAGGTAATCGTAAATTTCGGTAGAAGTTCCAACAGTAGAACGGGCATTAGTAGTATTTACTTTTTGTTCAATGGCAATGGCAGGAGCAATTCCTTTGATGTAATCTACTTTAGGTTTGTCTAGTCTTCCAAGGAATTGTCGCGCATAAGAAGACAAACTTTCTACATAACGGCGTTGCCCTTCGGCATATAAAGTATCGAATGCCAAAGAAGATTTTCCAGATCCCGAAAGCCCCGTAATCACTACTAATTTATTCCTAGGAATAGCCACATCCAAATTTTTTAAATTATGAATGGCAGCACCTTTTATGATTATATTTTTCTTAGGATCGAGGTTAGAAATATCTTTTGGAATCATAGTAAAAAACTAATTTTTGCAAAGGTAATGATTTCTAAAATGAGATTGGGTGTTGAACAAATCACAAATTTTATTTTGATGATTTTACACTATATTAGGATTATTGTTTTACGACAATATCGCATATTTGCAGTAAAATCCCACAAGTTTACAACAAGAGTAGCATCTAAATTAAAAATATATTTTTGGAAGAAAAAGAACTTATCCTAAGATTAAAGAAGAACGATGAAATTGCGTTCGGTTTTTTGGTGGATTTATTTTCCAAAAAGGTGTACAATACTTGTATTGGAATGTTGCAAAACCTGGAAGATGCTCAAGATGTTACCCAAGAAATATTCATTACTATCCATTTAAATATTAAAGATTTTAAGGAAGAATCATCACTCTCTACTTGGATTTATAGAATATCAGTTAACAAATGTTTGGAATTTATCCGAAAGAAAAATAGAAAAAAACGGTCTGGTATTTTTAGATCTATTTTTTCTGCCGATGGTGAAAAAGCGATTGAAAACCATTCGGATTTTAGCCATCCCGGAATTCAATTAGAAAATAAAGAACGTTCTATAATTTTATTTAAAGCCATTGGTTTATTGCCCGAACAGCAGCAAACTGCTTATATTTTGCATAAAGTAGAGCAGGTGAGTTATAATGAAATAGCCGTAATCATGGAAGTTTCTTTATCGGCAGTAGAATCGCTACTTTTTAGGGCTAAACAGAATTTAAAGAAGCATTTGGCAACTTATTATGAAGAAAATGAAAAATAACCGCAAGTTTTTTAAGAATTAAATCTCTATAGAATTATGAACACTCAAGAAAATACTATAGAAACCACTTTACAATCATTGGATAATCTCCAAAGATTGGAGGTGCCTATTGGTTTGCAATTTTCTATTAAAAATAATTTTAATGGAAATGCATCAACTACTATGAGTACAACTCAAAAGTGGATGTTAGCAGCAAGCGTTGTAATACTTATTGGATTAAACGTTCTTACAATAAAACAATATTCGAAACAATCCGAGAAAACTACTGACACCGCTTCAAACGAGACGAATTTAGTATATAAAGAATATTTTTCTAATACAATAGAATAAAAAATTGTACCCATGAATAATGTAAAATTTTTAAAAGCAATATTGCTAATCCTACTACTCGTAAATGTAGCTACCTTAAGTTTTTTGTGGTTTACAAAGCCACCCAAGCCTAATCTGCAAGGTTCCGCTAAAGGTTTTTTTGCAAAAGAATTATCTTTTTCTGCAAAACAAGAACAACAGTTTGAAACATTGCAAACTGCTTTTCAGGAGCAAAGAGAATCATTAAGACAATCGAATAGAGAAACTCATGATGCCTTTTTTGATTTGCTTCAAAATCCAAAAGTAGATTCTGCTAAAGTAAAAAAAGCAGCAGATGAAATTATTAAAATTAAAGAAAAAGAGGAACTAGCAGTTTTTTATCATTTTCAAAAAGTGAGAGCTATTTGTGATGCTTCTCAAAAACAAAAGTTTGATAAGATTGTTAAAGAAGCGGCTCAAATGATGGGTCCAAGACCTCAAGAAGGGCAACGTCCGCCGCCGCCAAGAAGAGACGGTGATGTGAGACCGCCACCAAGAGGAGATAGACAAGGTACACCACCACCGTTAGAAATGATGGATGATCAAGGTCCACCACCACCAAGAGGAGATAGACAAGGTCCGCCACCGCCACCACCAAGAATGGAAGATTGGCAAGGGCCACCGCCTAGAGAGTAAATTATGAAAAAAGTAGTTGTTGTAATAGTGATTTGTGCCTTAACCTGTCTTTCTTTTCAAATGAAAAAGAATCAGAAAGATGTTGGCGTTTTACTGCATCTTAATTTTCAAAACGAACCTTTGGTTTTGACAGATAAAAAATACGTTACTAAAACAAACGATACAGTTTCAATTACAAAAATGAAATTTTACCTTTCTAATATTGCATTAGAATTGGAAGACGGAAGTGAATATAATGAAAGTCCTAGTATTCATTTAGTAGATGCACAAACCTTGAGTTCGTTAAGATTTAATTTGAAAAATGTTCCAGATTTAAAAATTAAAAAAATACGATTTGCTGTTGGGATAGATAGTAAAAATTCTATTTCCGGAAATTTTGATGGTGATTTAGATCCAGCGTTAGGTATGTATTGGGCTTGGAATACGGGATATGTAAATATGAAATTGGAAGGAAAAAGTTCTAGTTGCACCAATGTTAAAAAAGAATTTCAGTTTCACATTGGGGGGTATTTGCCAAAACAAAATGCCTTGCAAGAAATAGTGTTGAATGTACCCGATGAAAAAGGAACAATTGTTATGGATGTCGAGCTTAGTAAATGGTTGGATTCTTTATCCTTAAAAGAAACTAACTCTATAATGATTCCAGGAGATAAAGCCATTGCCATGGCACAGAAGTATAAAAATATGTTTCAAATAATAGAATAAAATAATAGATTGACCAATAACTTAAATTAATATGAAAAAGAATTTACAATTATTTTCGCTTATCCTTTTGATTAGTAGTGGTATTCATGCGCAATACAATACTATGCCAATGCCAGAAGCGTTGTATGGAACGACCTTTAACTTGAATATTCACGAGAGTACGAAACAGTTGGTTACGGGAAATCAAACCATAACAGGAGCAATTAATAATGAAACTTTTTGGGGACCTACCTTATTCATCAATAAAGGTGATTTAGTGCACATGAATGTTACCAATAATTTGAATGAATCTACAACTTTACATTGGCACGGAATGCATTTGCCATCCGTTATGGATGGAGGTCCACACCAAGTAATTCCTGCAGGAACCCTTTGGCAACCTTATTGGACAGTGATGAATCAAGCAACCACTTTGTGGTACCATCCGCATTTGCACCAAACAACTCAGGCACAAATGACTAAGGGGATTGGCGGTTTTATTATTGTAAAAGACCCTCAAGAAACTGCTTTGGCTTTGCCAAGAACTTATGGTGTAGATGATATTGTATTGGCATTAACCAGTAGAAGTTATACTGCCACTACCAATACTTTTGTTAGTTCTACAAGGGTTTATGGAGATTATATGTTATCTAACGGAACACCAAATGCACAAATTAGTTTGCCAAAACAATATGTTAGAATGCGAATCTTAAATGCAGAAATTGAGAGAGGATATAATTTAGGATTTAGCGATAACCGTACTTTCTATATTATTGGAAACGATGGTGGATTGCTAAATGCACCAGTTGCTGTTACTAGAGTTAAATTAATGGTAGGTGAGCGAGTGGAAATTATGGTGAATCTAGGTAGCGATACCGTAGGGTCTAGTTTAGATTTAAAAGCCTATAATTCGGGTCAAACATTAGGTTTTCCTGGAGGTGAGCCAAATACTTCTGGAGACTTTGGAAGTTTGTTAAATAATATAGATTTTAATGTATTACATATTAATGTCGCTGCAACTACTACAGCAACTACGCCAATCACTGCTGTGCCAACTACTTTGCTTTCCAATACCTATTGGACTGCTACTGATGCAACGGTTACTCGTGCTATAGCAGTAACAAATGGAAACCCAGGACCTGCAAGTGTGCCATTTAATTTTGATAATACAACTTACACGCTTACAATGACGCCTAAGGTGGTTAATCTTAACGATGTTGAAAAATGGACGGTTACTAATAATAATGTTTTCGGGCATTCTTTCCATTTACATGATGTTGAATTCAAAATTGTTGCTCGAAATGGAAGTGCATCAGCAGTCGGTACTCATGAAAGTGGTTGGAAAGACACTTTTTATTTGCCTAGGAATGAGTCTGTTACTTTTGTAGCAAAATTTGATGACTTTGCTGATTCGGATGTAAACCATCCGTATATGTACCATTGTCATTTTGGTGGTCACGAAGATGGTGGAATGATGGGACAATTTATTGTTACAGGGACTATGGCTACCAATCAAAATGCTACCAATACCAACTTTAATTTGTATCCAAATCCAGCAAATGATAAATTATTTGTTAATTTAAAAGATACTGCTACCGAAATTTATTACGTTACAATCTCTACAATTACTGGGAGAATAGTAATGATGTTACCGCAACCAGAATGGCAAAACGGAATTGATATTTCTTCGTTAGAAGCAGGAGTTTATACTTTTCAAATGACGGATAAGCAATCAAAAAGTGTTACTACCAAAAAATTCATAAAAAAATAAAACATGAAAAAGTTAGTATTCTTTTTCTATGCTATTGCCCTTGTGGTGTTTTCTAGTTATACTGTTTATGAAAAGGAGAAAACAATTTCCGATTTTAAATTAAAAAGTGCAACTAACAACCGTTGGGTTTCGCTTTCGGATTATAAAAATGCTAAAGGTTTTGTAGTCGTTTTTAGTTGTAATAAATGTCCGATGGCAAAGTTTTATTCGCAACGATTAAATCAAATGGATGCCAAATATAAAAAATTAGGAGTTCCGGTATTGGCAATAAATTCAATGGATACTTTGGCTTATGCGGAGGAATCTTTTAAATTAATGCAGAAGAAAGCTAAAAAAGACCAATTTCAATTCCCTTATTTGCAAGATAAAAAACAAAATATTGCTAAAGAATTCAAAGCGACACATACGCCACAAGCATTTGTTATTTGGAAAAATAAAGCAGGAAAAATGGTTGTTAAATACCAAGGTGCTATTGATGATAATGCCGGAGAACCTGAAAAAATAAAGCATCATTTTTTGACTGATGCTCTAGATGATTTGTTACAAGAAAAAGAAGTTGCTACTCCAAAATCGGAATCATTTGGTTGCCGAATATATTTTAGAGGCGAAGTTCAAAAAATGGATTAATACCAAACTAATTGAAAAAAAAGAAGTTAAGTCTTATAGTAATAGTGCTTTTAGCATGCAGTTTTCTATCTTTAAAAAAGGTAGAAAACTTTGCGTTTTATGAAGACTTTTTTGTTCCAAAAGGATGGCCAAAACCCGTTTATAATTTTAAAGAAAATAAACCTACTAAAGAAGGATTTGAATTGGGGAGGAAATTGTTTTATGATCCCATTCTTTCCAGAGATAGTACTATTTCATGTTCTAGTTGTCATTCACAATACACCGGTTTTGCTCATACCGATCACGCGTTAAGTCATGGCATAGAAGGACGTATTGGAACTAGAAATGCACCATCCTTAGTCAATTTGGCTTGGACCAAAGTATTCCATTGGGATGGCGGAGTACTTAGTTTAGATGCGCAACCCATCAACCCGATTACCAATTCGCAAGAAATGGATAATACCTTGGTAAATGTTTTAGAGAAATTAAACCAATCTAAAAAATATAAGAGCCTGTTTAATAACGTTTTTGGGGATAGTTTAGTAACCACCAAAAAATTATTGAAAGCGATAGCACAATTCACGGTTTCGTTGCAAACGTATAATTCTAAATACGATAAAGTAATGCGGCATGAAAAAGATATTTTCTTTACGGATCAAGAAGAAAATGGGCACCAATTATTTAAACGAAATTGCGAATCGTGTCATAAAGAACCATTGCTTACCAACGATAATTTTGCCGATAATGGCTTACCGTTAGATTCAGATTATAAAGACTATGGAAAAGTGAAAATCACTCAAAATCCTAAAGATAGTTTTAATTTTAGAGTGCCAACTTTGCGTAATATTGAATTTACTTATCCGTATATGCACGATGGACGTTTTATGAAGTTACGAGAAGTGATTAATTTTTATACCGATGGAAAAATTAAACGGAAAACATTAGCAAAAGAATTACAAAGACCAATAGTTTTAAACGAAAACGAAAAGAAAGACCTAATTGCATTTTTATTAACTTTAACCGATAAAGAATTTTTATTTAATCCTAAATATAGTTATCCAAAAGAATAATTCACAACTAACAAATATAAATTATGAAAAAAAGATTACAATTAATTTCAGCATTACTTTTATTGCAAAGTGCAATTTCCTTTGCACAAACACAACCAATAATTACTAAATGGTTGCAAAATACCACAACAACCGGCACTTACTACACCTCAGGTAATTCGACTGCAATATCCAATGGTTTTTTAGTTAATTGCCAACAAGTTCGTTATTCAGCAACAAATGTTTATATCAATGCTACTGGAATTCCTGCTTATGCAGTAGGTCCATTCAATGGAGATGGAAATCCAAACAATGCAGGAAATCAAAATGCAATTTATAAATTTCCATTAACTCCAACTCCAAACACAGGAACACCAACTTCAACTTCTGGAGGGAATATAGGAGTGTTTATTAATGGGGTATCCTTGTTTGACTATAGAGATGGAGTGAGTTGGAAAAATTCAACTGGCGCTTTTGCAGGAGGCCCTATTGGTGGTGCTGGAGATGGAGTATGGAATAGAGACGCTATCAAATATGAAAAACTAGGCTTCGATTGTTCTAAAGGGCATCCAGCAGGAACTAATTATCACCACCATCAAAATCCTTCGGCTTTTAAAAATGATTTGACTTTGGTATCTACAATTTGTAATTTGTATGATGCCGATGGATTGTATACAATAAACACAGCACAACATTCACCATTAATAGGTTTTGCTTATGATGGTTATCCTATTTATGGAGCCTATGGATATGCAAATGCAGATGGAACAGGAGGAATAGTAAGAATGAAATCTAGTTACCAATTAAGAAATATTACAACAAGAACTACTTATTCCGATGGATCAACGGTCACTGCTGGACCTGCTGTAAATTCAACTTATCCACTAGGATGTTTTAAAGAAGATTATGAATATATTTCTCACACAGGTGATGCAAGTTATTTGGATGTTCACAATGGTAGATTTTGTATTACGCCAGAATATCCAAGTGGTACTTATTGTTATTTTGCAACAGTAGATACTAATCATAATTCTGCTTATCCTTATGTTGTTGGTCCAACTTACTATGGTATTTTTGCTAATAGAAAAGTTAGTACTGTAACAGAAACAACAACTACTTATTTAGCAAATGATAGTTTTGCTTTAAATAATTTAGATATTACCATTTTTCCTAATCCTGCAACTGATTTAATTGTAGTTCAAATGGGTAGTTTAGTTTCTCAAAATTACACTATAGATTTGATTGATATTAATGGGAAAATTGTTTTGACAAATAAAATAAACCAAGGACAAACATTAAGTTATTTAGATGTTCAAACTGTACATTCAGGAGTTTATTTTGTTAGAATTTCAGATGGTAAAAATTATAAAACTTCACAAGTTGTTATTGAATAATTTGAAAGATAACTATATTAGTTAAGCGCTTTTTAAAATTTAGTTGACGGGATATAATTAGCTCACTATTTTAATACTATTGTTAATTGGTTTAATAACAACCAAAATATTTTAGGGTACAGAAGGTCTAAATAGATCATAATTCAAAAAAATACTTTTACGAAATCGTAATAGTTTAAACACAACATTACCACAACATTTAATAAAATTAATAAATTTAAAAATAAATTATATTGTTGAAAACTAATAATAAATCTATAGAAAACAAGGTAGTTAACTTATTTTATACGCAAATAATAAATAATTTATAGTGTATAGTTTTTATATAGTTTCACAATGTAATTTTATTGTAAATTTAAATAACTTTGAATATTAACAAATACTAAAAAAAATGAAAAAAATTACATTATTAATTTCCTTTATGATTTCATCATTGGGATTTTCACAACCAACAACAAATGCACCTACACCAGCCCACGGTGCTGCAGATGTTATTTCTGTTTATAGTGATGCCTATGCAACAAACGTGGGTACTAATTACAATCCGTTTTGGGGGCAGTCGGGTGGTGTAAATACCACTTACAATCCTACCGGTTCAGGAAGTAATTTTGTTATGGCTTACACCAATTTCAATTACCAAGGAACAGAAGTTTCAACACAAAATGTTTCGTCTATGGAATATGTGCATATTGATATCTGGACGGCTGATGCAACTGTTGTTAAATTTTCACCAATCAATAATGGTACAGGTGCAGGTGAATATTTAGTAAATGTTCCACTTGTTACTGGTGGCTGGAGTAGTGTAGATCTACCTAAAAGTGCCTTTGTTGGAATGAATTGGGATTCTGTAATTCAAATGAAATTTGACGGTCAAGCAGGAGTCTCTCCATCGAATATTTATTTGGATAATATCTATTTCTGGAAAACAGCTTCACTTCCGCTTACTGCACCAATAACAAATGCGCCAACGCCAAATCATGCAGCAGCAGATGTTATTTCTATTTATAGTGATGCTTACACTACAAATGTAGGTACTAATTATAATCCTTTTTGGGGACAATCAGGTTCGGTTAATACAACTTATAACCCTACAGGTTCTGGAAGTAATTATGCTATGGCTTACACAAACTTCAACTACCAAGGAACAGAAGTTTCAACACAGAATGCTTCTTCTATGGATTATATTCATATTGATATCTGGACTTCTGATGCAACAGTGGTTAAATTCTCACCAATCAATAACGGAACAGGAGTTGGAGAATATCTAGTTAGCGTACCTCTTGTTAATGCTGGGTGGAGTAGTGTAGATCTTCCTAAAAGTGCCTTTGTTGGTATGACTTGGGATTCTGTTATTCAAGTAAAATTTGATGGTCAAGCAGGAGTTTCTCCATCTAACATTTATTTAGATAATATCTATTTCTGGAAAACGGCTTCACTTCCCCTTACTGCACCAATAACTAATGCACCAACACCAACTCATGCAGCAGCAGATGTGGTTTCTGTTTACAGTGATGCTTATACAACTAATGTAGGTACTGATTATAACCCAAATTGGGGTCAAACAGGATCAGTAAACACTACATTTAGTCCAACAGGATCTGGAAGTAATTATGCAATGGCTTATACCAATTTTAATTATCAAGGTACCTATTTAACTCAAACAAATGCATCTAATATGGAATACTTGCATATAGATATTTGGACTGCTAATGCTACCTCTGTAAAAGTATCTCCTATTAATAATGGAACAGGTGTAGGCGAATACCTTGTTAATGTTCCATTGGTTAATGCTGGATGGAGTAGTGTAGATTTACCTAAAAGTGCCTTTGTAGGTATGAATTGGGATTCGGTATTTCAATTGAAATTTGATGGACAATCAGGAGTTTCTCCTTCTACTATCTATTTAGATAATATTTATTTCTGGAAAACGGCTTCACCATCAGGAACACCTGTGATTGGTAACTTTATAGTTCCTGCTAAGAATCTTGGTGATTTACCATTTAGTTTAACAGCTCCAACTAGTGATAGTCCAGGTGCTTTTTCTTATACAAGTAGCAATTTAGCTGTAGCTACAATTTCTGGAAACACAGTAACAATTGTTGGAGCAGGTACTTCTACTATTACAGCAACTCAAGCTGCTTCAGGGTCATTTTTATCTGGTTTTAAAACAGCAGATCTTATTGTTACAGAAGTTCCATTAGTTGCTGCACCAACACCTCCTGCAAGAAATGCTTGGGATGTTATTTCTCTTTATAGTAATGCTTATTCAAATATGACTATCAACGACTGGTCTGCAGGATTAGGTTGGGGTGGATTAGCACCTATAACAGATCTTCAAATTTCTGGAAATGATACTAAAAAAATTGCTTTCGGTAATTTTATTGGAGTTGATTTTGGTGCAGGTAATCATATAGACGCAACCAATATGACAACTTTTCATATGGATTTTTGGATGCCTAGCACAACAGATTTAACAGGTAAAGTGTTGAACCCTAAATTTTCATCTTGGACTTCAGATACTTCAGGAGAAACATCTAGTTTCTTATTAACTTACCTACCTTCTGTAAATGGTTCTTGGGTTTCAATAGATGCACCTTTATCAACGTTTACCTCAGGTAATAGTAATCCAAATATTAGAAATAATGTTGCTCAATTTTTAATTTCATCTAATTTAGGAGTTGTTTATTTAGACAATATTTATTTATACAGAGCGCCAACAATGACAACCGATACTTTCAACGCAGCCAATGTGAAGTTATATCCAAATCCAACTTCAACTAGTTTAACTATTGAGGCTAATGATTCTATAGAAAGTATTGCTATTTATAACCTATTAGGTCAAGAAGTAACAAGTAAAAACCCAATGTCAAATTCTGTAACTTTGGATGTTTCAAATCTTGAAAATGGTCTTTATTTTGTTAATAGTACAATAGATGGTAAAACATCTACTACAAAATTTATTAAAAATTAAGTTAAGTTAAGTGTTTATTGATTAAAGCACGTTATTTTAATAACGTGCTTTTTTTTTGTTTTAATAATTTAAATTTATCAATAATGTATATCTTTAGTGATTATAAATTTAATATATAAATATAAAATATGCCCAAAATATATTGTTATAGAAAATTAATACTGTTTATATTATTAATTTCATTTTTTGGATTTTCACAAGAATTGCCTCCAATTATTAAATACAATCCTGTTACTTATAATGCTGGCAATCAAAACTGGATGGTATCGCAAGATAAAAATCACATACTTTATTTTGCTAATAACGAAGGGTTGTTAGAATATAATGGTACTGTTTGGAACTTATATAAATCCCCTAATGAAACAATAATTAGATCTGTAAAAGCAATAGATAATTTGGTTTATACAGGCAGTTATATGGAATTTGGTTATTGGAAAAGAATGCCTAACGGTAAGTTATCCTATTTCTCTTTAAGTAATAAAATAAAAAATAAAATTATTGATGATGAACAGTTTTGGAATATATTAAACTTTGATAAATGGGTTGTTTTTCAATCCTTAAATAGAATTTATATATACGATTTAGATAGCAATAAGTTTAAAATAATTACTCCCAAAAACAGTATTACAAAGATTTTTAAAACAGAGGGTGCAATTTATTTTCAAGTTTATAATGAAGGTCTATTTGAGATTGAAAATGGAAAAAGTAAATTAGTTTCGGATGATTTGATTTTTAAAAACAAGAAAATTGTAAATGTTTTTCAAGATGAATATGGATTAATTATTCATACCCAAACCAATGGTTTCTATAAATTAAATAATAATATTGTTTCTAAATTTAGTACTTCAGCTGATTCTGAATTAACTCATACAAGCATTTATAGTAGTTATAAATTATTTAATGGCAATTTTGCAGTAGGAACTATTTCGGATGGTATATTTATTATTTCAAAATCAGGAAAAATAGAATACCATATTTCACAAACTAATGGGTTAAGTAATAATACGGTACTTTCTTTATTTGAAGATTTTGATAAGAATTTATGGATAGGTTTAGATAATGGAATAAATTGTATCAATTTGCAGTCACCTGTAAAAAGTTTTTCAGATGATACAGGAAAATTAGGAACTGTTTATGCTTCCGTCCTATTTCAAGGAAAACTATATGTAGGTACCAACCAAGGCTTATTTTTTAAAGACAATAATAGTAATGATTATTTTCAATTTGTTAATGGCACAAAAGGTCAGGTCTGGTCCTTATTTGTATATCAAGAGACTCTTTTTTGTGGCCATGATTCTGGAACTTTTATTATAGAAAATAATACCGCAAAATGTATATTTAGTCAGTCAGGAACTTGGAAATTTCAAACCATTCCTAATAAAAACTTATTGCTTCAAGGAAACTACTACGGAATCTCAGTTTTAGAAAAAAAGAATAACCAATGGGTTTTTAGAAATAAGATTACAGGATTTGACTATTCTTCAAAGTATTTCGAATTAAATTCTACAAACGAAATATTTGTTAGTCATGAATATAAGGGGATATATAAATTTGCAATAGATAATAACTTCACTAAAGCTGAAAAAATCGTGAAGCTTAATTCTCCTCAAAAAGGAAAAAATGCTAGTTTAATCAAGTATAATAATACTATTTATTATGCTTACAAAGAAGGAGTATTTAAACTAAATAATAAAAAAAATACTTTTGAAAAAGATTCTTTATTAAGTCAGATTTTCAAAAAAGATGAATATACTTCTGGTAAAATGATAGTCGATAAATCGAATAAGATTTGGTTTTTTTCCAAGAATTATATCTATTATTTTTATCGAAATAAATTAAACTATAAACTGAAGCAATACACTATTCCTATTCCATCTAAATTTACTAATTCATTAACAGGCTATGAAAATATTTCGCAACTTAATGATTATGAGTATTTTATTGGCACTACCGATGGGTATTACACAATTAATTTAAATGATTTGAGTTTTAAGAATTACACTGTTTTTATTTCAAATATAAGTGTTAATAAACTAAATGAAAAAGTTAGAGATATTTCTATTTTAGATCAAGGAGAATTGCATTATGATGAAAATAATATTTCGATTAATTATTCAGTTGCAGAATTTAATAAATACATTAATGCAGAATTTCAATACAAATTAGAAGGATTTCAAGATAATTGGAGTCAATGGAGTGCTAAATCCACTATAAATTTTAAAAATTTACCTCCAGGTGATTATAAATTCATAGTCAGATCAAAAATAGCAAATTCAAATCTTGAAAATACTGCAATTTATAATTTTACAATTTTAAAGCCTTGGTATCTAACTAATTTAGCTTTATTCATTTATTTTATGGGACTAATTTATCTGGCTTTTTGGATAAATAAAAGTTACCAAAAATACTATCAAAAACAAAGAGTAAAATTAATAGAAGAGAACAACTTATTATTGGAAATAAAAGAACTTGAAAATGAGCAACAAATAATGAAGTTAAGAAATGATCAATTATCACTTGATGTTGATGCCAAAAACAAAGAACTAGCCTTTTCAACCATGAGTTTAATTAAAAAAGATGAATTGCTTACACTTATTAAAGAAGATTTAAAGAAAACTGCTGACGAAGAAAATAAAAGCACTAGTATAAAATCTGTAATTTCAACAATCACTAAAAACATTAATCATGAAGATTCTTGGAACATATTTAAAGATGCATTTGATACAGTTGATAAAGATTTTTTAAAGAAATTAAAGACAATACATCCATTATTAACTCCCAATGATTTACGACTTTGTGCATACTTACGATTAAATTTATCATCTAAAGAAATAGCACCTTTACTTAACATATCTGTAAGAAGTGTAGAGATAAAACGATATCGTTTGCGTAAAAAAATGAATTTAAATCACGAAAACGGTTTAGCTGAATATATTTTGTCTTTTTAACATCTTATTAATCCTCTTTTCTACCTATACATTAGTACATCAAAACCTTTTTTTAAGGATTTAATTTAATTAACATTCTTTGGATAGAATTATTTAATTCGTTGTTAGTTAGTGTTTTTAATGCAAAATTCTGAATTAATTACAATAATACCATGATGTATGTTTTTTGTTGTAATTATTTTAAATTTTATTCAAATCATAACCAATACTTTTATGATATATTTATGACAATTAATTTGTGGTATTATTTAGCATTAATAAGTTCAACCATAAAAAAAAATGTTTCACAATAAAATTAACCTTATGAGAAAAATTATTATTTTACTATCACTTTTTATTTACTCTTCCGCTATTTATTCCCAAGCTGATAGAGTGGTAGTTGAAAAGAGCAATGCTGGATTCAAACTTAAAGTCAATGGAAATGACTTTATAATAAATGGTATGAATTGGGATTACTATCCTATTGGAACTAACTACACGTACAGTTTGTGGAAACAATCGGATGAGGTAATTAAAGCAGCTTTAGATACCGAGATGGGTTTGTTAAAAAACATGGGTGTAAATACCATTAGACAATATACAGGAATTCAACCTAAATGGATTACCTATATTTATCAAAAATATGGTATCTATACAGTGATTAATCATTCATTTGGACGATACGGATTAACTTTAAACGGAACGTGGGTTCCTAATACTGAATATTCTAATCTACTTACCAAACAACAATTACTTAAGGAAACTAAAGAATTGGTGTCTGAATATAAAAATACTCCAGGTTTGTTATTGTTTTTGTTAGGAAACGAAAATAATTACGGATTGTTTTGGGATGGAGCCGAATCGGAGAATATTCCGCTAGAAGATAGAAAATCTACTATTAGAGCTAAAGAAATGTACAAATTATTTAATGATGCAGTTCTTGAAATGAAAAAAATAGATAGCTCGCATCCTATTGCAATTTGTAATGGAGATTTATTGTTTTTAGATATAATCGCTAAAGAATGTAAAGATGTAGATATTTTAGGTACCAACATGTATCGCGGTGTTTCTTTTACGGATGCTTTCCAAAAAGTTAAAGAAAAATTTGATAAACCATTAATGTTTTCAGAATTCGGTGCAGATTCATTTAATTCTATAGAAAATGCGGAAGATCAAAAATCACAAGCCTTTTATTTAGTTAATAATTGGAAAGAAATATATGAAAATGCTGCTGGTTTAGGAAAAGCAGGAAACTCTATAGGAGGTTTTACTTTTCAATTTAGTGATGGATGGTGGAAATACGGACAAACTAAGAATTTAGATATTCATGATAATAACGCCTCATGGTCTAATGGTGGTTACCAATCTGATTTTCAAGTAGGAGAAAATAATATGAATGAAGAGTGGTTTGGTATTTGTGCTAAAGGACCAACAAATGCTAGAGGTTTATATAGTTTATATCCTCGTGCTGCCTATTATGCTTTAAAACAAGCACATAATATAAATCCGTATCAAAACGGAACTACTGCTGAAAGTATTGAAAAAGACTTCAATAATATTCAATTGATGGACGCTGTATTAAGAGCTAGGGGAGATAAAGCTGCTCTCGGTTCAAATGATACTGATATTTTAAAAATAAGTAATCTTAGAGCTGAATTTACTACATTTAACACAGGTGGAAGCTTAATTACTACTCCTAAAATTGCAGATACAAATTCAACTTCATATCCTAATAAATTAGGTTTTGATCAAATGCAATCTTACTATGTAGGTGTAGAAGGAAATCCAGCACCTAATATGAAAGCAAATGTTAACGTGAACATTCTTGGGCACGTTGCAGAAAATCCTATTAATGAAATTTTTTATGAAAATAGAGGTAGAAACCAAAATGTTAAAACTGAAAATGGTGTTGTAACACAAAGTGACGTTAATCGTGTTCAAGTTTATAATGCTTCTTATACTTGGAAAGAAAAAGCTTTTGATTTAAGAGGTTTTTATAGAACAGGTCATTACCATTGGGGATATGAAGGCGATTTCTTCGGATTATATCCAGAAGCAAATTATGGACCAAATTTGGATATCTATAACGGAGAAACATCTGGTTTTGAATTTGACGGTAAAAAAAGTTTAGAAGGTTTAAAAGGTGCTTTTGGTCCACAATTATGGTGGGGAGCAAATCCAGCGTATCTTTTAAAATATAGCAAAAAATTAGGAAAAATTGATGCAACTGTTGTTTATCACGAAGATATTGCAGATGCTAATGCTGCAACCACCTCAATCGCAATTCCACTACCTAAAACTAGGAGAGCTACTGTTTATTTTAAAACGAAATTAGGAGCAGTTGGTTTTGAATTAGGAGGAATATGGGGAGGTCAGCCATTAAATGGTAGAACTTTTCAATTTGCTCAAGAAAAAGATGGTGTTTATACCGTTTACGATGACAAAATTACCGCTAAAGATAATTGGGGAGGTAAAGCAAAATTAACCTATACCAAAGGTTCTTTTAATATGTACACTCAAGGAGCAATAATGGGCCTTGTTGCTAATGGAGGTGCCGATAATACTAAAACATTTACAGGTTGGAAACTTAAAGATAGCGGCAGCGGAAACCAAACTAATTTCTTAACTGGATTTACGTACAGTTTTGGTAACTTTCAAATTGCACCCAACTTTTTATGGCAAAAACCACTAGTAGGTGCTATGCCTAATGATATAAATGCACCAGGAAGATTGAGAAATATTCAATCGGATCCATTTGTGGTGAGAACCAATCGCGAAACAATAGGTGGAGAACTTTTACTTACATACGATCCAACTCCTGCAACTTGGTATTACGAATGGGATAATGATATGGCAGAAGATGCAAAATTTGCAATAAATGCCGATTTTGTGTTCCGTCATTTGCCAACAACTCAAGATGCCGCAATTGGTTTCTTAGTAAATCGTACTGCTTTTGCTTTTCCAAATTCTACACCAGCTCATGATTTATGGGAAGTAAATTCAAGAATTGTTTCTAAATTAACTCCAGATTTAGGATTTATTACTAATATTTATTTTGGTAATGCTCAAGCAAACGGAAGTGACTCTAGACTTATAGAACGTATAGGTGGAGACGTAAGATTAATTTATAAAAAAGTAAAATTAGTTACCTCATTAAAACTTAACGATTGGGGGCCATACGATTACCACCGTGATTTTAACTTAACTTATCCATTGCAGTTTTCTTTAGATTTATCTACTTCAGTAGGAAAACCAAATTGGTTTATATTACCAAATACCAAACTAGGTATAATGGGAACTTGGAGATCTTTAGATCAATATTCACCAAGATACCTTCCAAATCAAACAGCATCACTTTTTGCAACACAACCTATTATAAGTCCAGTTGGATTTAATAATGGCTCTGAATGGGAAATAAGAACTTATGTTCACATTAATATTGGTAAATAATTATAATAATTTAAAAACATGAAAAATATAAAAATAAATTATATGAAAAATACTTTCTTATTAGCCATAGTTTTAATTATGAATGTTAGTTGTGAGAGAAATATGTCTGATGACGCTACACTTTCAACTTATTCTAAAAATGGAGATGTTTTTATTGACACATTTAGTGCAGGATTAGGATACGGTGCTTTCGGAGGTTCTAAATACACCGCTTTTACTGTAGATACCGAAGTTAAATACCTAGGAACAGCTTCTATGAGATTTGATGTGCCAAGTGTTGGTGATCCAGGAGGTGCATACGCAGGTGGTGTATTCATTGATGGTTCGGGTCGTAATTTAACCGATTATGATGCTTTAACATTTTGGGTTAAAGGTTCTCAAGCTGCAACATTAAATGAAGTTGGTTTTGGAACTGATTTTGGCTTAAATAAATACAATGTTAAAATGCAAAATGTTCCAATTGATACCAATTGGAAAAAGATAATTATTCCTATGCCAGATGCATCTAAATTAATTCAAGAAAAAGGAATGTTTTGGTATTCTGAAGGAGCAGAAAATAATTTAGGTTACACCTTTTGGATTGATAATGTTAAATATGAAAAGTTAGGTACCATTGCACATCCTCAACCAGTAATTATGGATGGAGTAAATTCTACTCAGCAAACTTTTATTGGAGCAAGTATTAACATAACTGGACTTACAGATACATTTAATATGCCAAACGGTATTAACCAAACTATTTCATTAGCACCTAGTTATTTTACTTTTACTTCTTCTAATCCTAGTGTAGCTTCTGTTAGTGAATCGGGAGTTGTTACTGTATCAACGGCAGGAACAACTGTAATTACTGCTTCGTTAGCGGGTACAAATGCAGCAGGATCTCTTACTATTAATTCTTTAGGTGTTTTTACACCTGCTCCAACACCAACGTTTAGTTCAGCAAATGTAATTTCTATTTTTAGTAATGCCTATACTAATGTTCCAGTAGAATATTATAATGGGTATTGGGCACCTTATCAAACTACACAAGGTCAAGCAGATATTCATATAAATGGAGATGATTTAATTAAATATACTCAATTTAATTTTGTAGGAATTCAATTTTCTCAACCAACTATTAATGCAACTCAAAAGGCCTATGTACATGTAGATTTAAAAGTCCTAAATACTACAGGGCCTAGGAATTTTATTACTATTAAATTAGTTGATTTTGGTTCGGATGGTATTTATGGAGGAGTGGGTGATAGTAGTCATCAATATACCTTTAATAATGCAAACTTGGCAACTGGTAACTGGGTAAGTGTAGATCTTCCTCTTTCTAGTTTCACAGGATTAACGAGCAGAGCACATTTAGCACAATTTATATTAGATTCAACTACTTCAGGAATTACAGACCTTCTAGTTGATAATGTTTATTTTCATAATTAATAACTAGCATTTTAACTCTAATAAATTTCAATCATGATTTTAAAGAATAAATTAAATATAAAAAATATCTTTTTTGCAAGTTCATTATTGCTTGTAATAAGTTGTTCAACAGATGAAAAACAAACCGTAACCACTATGACTCAATTGGTAAAGCAAGATGAGTTTGATGTTAATGGTGCTCCAGATAGTTCCATGTGGAGTTATGAAACTGGAACTGGTAATAACGGCTGGGGAAACAATGAACTAGAATACTATACTAATAGGCCTCAAAATGTTAAAGTAGAAGGTGGCGTTTTAAAAATAACTGCCAATAAAGAAACTTACATGAGTTCTGGTTATACCTCTGGTAGAATCACTTCCAAAAATAAGTTTGAACAAAAACATGGTCGCTTCGAAGCTCGTATTAAAATGCCTTGGGGAAAAGGTTTATGGCCAGCATTTTGGTTATTAGGTGCTAATTCTAGTACCGTTTCTTGGCCACAATGTGGTGAAATTGATATCATGGAATATCTAGGTAATAACCCAACTTCAATTTTTGGAACGGTACATGGTCCAGGATATTCAGGCGCCAATGCAATATCTAAAGTTTTTAATTTAACAAATGATAGATTTGATACCGATTACCACATTTTTGGAATTGAATGGGGAGAAGATTATATCAATTACTATGTAGATAATGTTTTATACAATCAAATTACTCCAAAAAATGCTCCAGGAGAATGGGTTTTTAACCAACCATTTTATATTATATTAAATCTTGCTGTTGGAGGTAATCTTCCGGGTTCCCCTAATGATCAAACAACTTTTCCGCAAACAATGCTTGTAGATTACGTTAGGGTTTATCAATAATAGTAATTAAATTAATTAAATTTTTATAAATAAATATTAGACTTTTTGTATCAAGAAGTCTAATATTATTTTTATTATTTTTCAAATAAAGAAATAGAATATTAAAAGAATCATGGGTCAAAGCACTACTATATTAGATATTAATAAATCCTCAATTAATAATAAAACCGCTTCGATGGAAATCGAAATAATAGGTGGGGAGCAATATTATAAAATAGCAAATAATGATGCTATGCGTCCTTTTTTTATGAGTATTGTAAGTGATTCCAATCATTGGATGTTTATTTCTAGTAATGGTGGACTTACCGCAGGAAGAAAAAATTCAGAATTCGCTCTTTTCCCTTATTATACAGATGATAAGATTACAGAATCTGCTGATATTACCGGTAGTAAATCTATTTTCCAAATCACTCATGAGGATAAAATAGTAGTTTGGGAACCTTTTTCAGAACGATTTACCGATCAATATTCTATTACCAGAAATTTGTACAAAAACAGTTATGGAAATAAAATAATTTTTGAAGAAATCAATAACGATTTGCAATTGTCTTTCAGATACCATTGGAATTCGAGTAATAAATATGGTTTTGTAAAAAAATCGGAAATCCTTAATCATTCTTCTAAAGAATATGTAATTTCTATTTTAGACGGACTTCAAAATATTATGCCGTATGGCGTTAATACCGATTTACAAGCAACAACAAGTAACCTTGTAGATGCCTATAAAAGAAGTGAGATACACCAAGATTCTGGTTTAGGTATTTTTGCTTTAAGTGCTATTATTGTGGATAAAGCCGAACCAAGCGAAGCCTTAAAAGCCAACATAATATGGTCTTTAGGAATGCAAAATCCAACGCATTTGGTTTCTTCCTTGCAGGTTTCCAACTTCAGAAAAAAACAAAAAGTATCTCCCGAAAACGACATCAAAGGCGAAAAAGGAGCCTATTTTTTAAATTCAGAAATCATTTTAAGTGCCAATTCTCAAAAAGATTGGATGTTTATTGCAAATGTCAATCAAGATCATTCGGATATCGTTCAAATTATAGAAACAATTAAGAACGAAAAAAACATTGAAAAACTCGTTAAAGAAGATATTGAATTAGGAACAAAAAAATTAATAGAAATTAACGCTTCTTCTGACGGACTTCAAACAACGGCAGACCATTTAAGAGATACAAGGCATTTTTCAAATACCCTCTTTAATATTATGAGGGGAGGAATATTTGATTTTAACTATCAAATAGAAAAACCCGATTTTATCAATTATTTGAAAAAAGCAAATCAAATTGTTTTTCAAAATTTTGAAAATGATATTAACCTTCTTCCTGAATTATTCTCCTTACAATTTCTAAAAGAATTTTCAGCAAAACATAATGATGCCGATTTGGAACGTTTGTCATTAGAATATTTACCGTTAAAATTCAGCCGAAGACACGGAGATCCGAGTCGCCCATGGAATAAATTTTCTATCAATACTCAAAGCGAAATTGACGGTTCTAAAATATTAGATTACCAAGGAAACTGGCGTGATATTTTTCAAAATTGGGAAGCATTGGCGCATTCGTATCCAGAGTTTATAGACAGCATGATTCATAAATTCTTAAACGCTTCCACTTTTGATGGATACAATCCGTATCGTGTAACCAAAGATGGATTCGATTGGGAAACAATTGAACCAGAAAACCCTTGGTCTTATATAGGATACTGGGGCGATCACCAAATTATCTATTTGTTGAAATTTTTAGAATTCATAGAAAAACACAATCCAAATAAACTCGATTCGTATTTTGAAAACGAATGTTTTGTTTATGCAGCCGTTCCTTATACGATTAAAGCGTATGATGAAATAGTAAAAAATCCTAAAGATACCGTTGGTTATAATCATAATTGGGAGAAAGTTATTAATGAAAGAAAGCAGTCTATTGGAGCCGATGGTGCCTTATTGAATAGTAATGA
The DNA here is from genome assembly GCA_947451525.1 of Flavobacteriaceae bacterium. Lineage (GTDB taxonomy): Bacteria > Bacteroidota > Bacteroidia > Flavobacteriales > Flavobacteriaceae > Flavobacterium. Next base: position 38,367 of record CANFZM010000011.1, on the reverse strand, counting down.
TAAGAGCATTTACCATGTTAATTTTATTGAAAAAATACTAGCCACCGTCTTGTCTAAAATGTCCAATTTTATTCCCGAGGGTGGAATTTGGATGAACACCCAACGACCAGAATGGAACGATGCCAATAATGCATTGGTAGGAAATGGAGTTTCAATGGTTACGCTTTATTATTTAAGACGATTTTTAAAATTCTTCCAACAATTATTAGAAAATTCAACCTTAGAAAATATTAAAATTTCGAATGAAATGGTAGAATTTTACCACGAAGTTAGAGAATGTTTAGTCGAAAACAGGCATTTACTTTCTGGTAAAATTGACGATCAATCAAGAAGAAAAATTTTAGATAGGTTAGGAAAAGCAGCCTCCGATTATCGTTATCAAGTTTATAATAGTGGATTTTGGGGTAAAAAGAGAACCCATTCAATGTCGGGATTAAAAACATTTACGCAGGTTTGTTTGGACTTTATTGATCATTCTATCGAAGCCAATAAAAGAGCCGATAATTTATACCATGCCTATAATTTAATGACAATTAAGAACGATAGCGAAATTTCCATTTCCAATTTAAGCGAAATGCTAGAAGGTCAAGTTGCCGTGTTAAGTTCAGGTTATTTAACCTCCAAAGAAGCCTTAGTCGTTTTAGATAGTCTTAAAAATAGTGCCTTATTTAGAGAAGACCAATACAGTTATTTGCTGTATCCCAACAAAGCATTACCAAAATTTCTAGAGAAAAATACCATTGCAAAAGAAGCAGTTACTCAATCGGAATTATTATCCCAACTTTTGGCAAACAACAATACCCAAGTAGTTAAAAAGGATTGCGATGGAAACTATCATTTTAATGGTAGTTTTAATAATGCTAACGATTTAAAAGCGGCTTTAGAGCAATTAAAAAATCAAAAAGAATACAAAAATTTAGTTGAAAAAGATACAGATAAAATAACTGAAATTTTCGAAAATGTCTTTAATCATAAAGCATTTACCGGTAGATCGGGAACGTTTTACGGATATGAAGGATTGGGATCTATCTATTGGCACATGGTTTCTAAACTGCAATTAGCGGTGCAAGAATGCTGTTTTAAAGCCGAAGCAGAAAATGAATCTCCCGAAATTATCGGACGATTATTAGAACATTATTATGAAATTAATGCCGGAATAGGCGTGCACAAATCACCCGCTCTTTATGGCGCCTTCCCAACCGATCCGTATTCGCATACGCCCGCAGGAAAAGGAGCACAACAGCCCGGAATGACTGGGCAAGTAAAAGAAGATGTATTAAGTCGTTTTGGAGAATTGGGTATTTCTGTTAAAAACGGTTGTCTTTATTTTAACCCTTATTTATTAAGAAAAGATGAATTTCTATCGGACTCTAAACCGTTCAATTATGTAGATGTTCATTCGGACTATAAAAAAATTGAATTAGTAAAAAATTCCCTTGGTTTTACTTACTGTCAAATTCCGATAGTTTATAAAATAGGAAACCATAATAATATTGAAATTATTTACAACGATTCGACTGTTAAAAATTTGGAAACTATGAATTTAGATAAAAAAACAAGCCAACAAGTTTTTGGAAGAACAGCAGAAATTAATCAGATAATTGTGACAATTTTAGAAACTCAATTGAAATAAATTCATCAGTAATAAATGAAAACTATTATTAAGGTATAAATGAAATTAAGGTATATACATAGTATTCTAATAGTTATATTATCTCTTTTTTATGCAAATAAAACAAGTTCACAAACCATTGATGGTAGTTCAAGAATAAAAGCAGTGACCGCAAAAGATATATTAGGAAATCCTAACTATTTAGCAATTTGTTATGGCGGTTATAGAACAGATACAAGAGAGGTTCAGCCTACAATAAAGCAGTTAAAAGAGGATATGAGAATTTTATCTGCCCTAAATATTAAGTTAATTAGAACTTATAATGTTCATTTTGAAGAGGCTGCTAATTTGCTAAAAGCGATTCAACAATTAAAAAAAGAAGATGCCAATTTTGAAATGTATGTAATGCTTGGAGCATGGATTGATTGTAAAAATGCTTGGACAGAAAAACTGCCCAATCACGATGAAGAAAGCGACCGAAATGCAAAAGAAATTGCCACAACTGTAGATTTAGCAAATCAATATCCTGAAATTGTTAAAATAATTGCCGTTGGAAATGAAGCAATGGTAAAATGGGCGACCAGCTATTATGTACAACCAAGTGTTATTTTGAAATGGGTAAATCATTTGCAAGAGTTGAAAAAGCAAAATAAATTATCTAAGGACATGTGGATTACAAGTTCGGATGATTTTGCCTCTTGGGGTGGTGGGGATAAAAGTTACCAAACCAAAGACTTGGAAGACTTAGTTAAGGCAGTAGATTATGTTTCTATGCACACCTATGCTTACCATAATACACATTATAATCCCAGTTTTTGGAAAGTTCCTAGTAAGGAAAATACCTTAACGGATATTGAAAAAGTAGATGCAGCAATGGCAAGAGCGCAAGAATTTGCCGAAATGCAATACAATAATGTAAAAGATTACGTAAAAAGTATCAGTCCAGATAAACCAATTCATATTGGTGAAACGGGTTGGGCTTCGACTTCAGATGGTTTATATGGAAATGAAGGTTCAAAAGCCTCCGATGAATACAAACAAGGGCTGTATTATAAAAGTATGCGAAAGTGGACAGCACAACAAGGAATTAGTTGTTTTTTCTTTGAATCTTTTGATGAATCTTGGAAAGACAAGTCTAACCAGAAGGGTTCAGAAAATCATTTCGGACTTTTCACTGTAGATGGAAAAGCAAAATATGCAATTTGGAATTATTTAGATTCCAGTGATTTTAAAAAATTAAAAAGAGACGGAAATACCATTGAAAAAACATTTTTTGGAAAGGAACATTTGTTAAAAAAAACAGTTTTAACACCACCAAATTAATTTAGTATATGAAACTATTAAAATATATATTTTTCACACTACTACTTTTAACTATAACTAATTGTAAAGTAAAACAGAATACCTCACAATTTGAAGTGTTTGAAACTGCTGCCAATGGAAATTCTTTGAAAAAAATAACCAAATTTTCAGAAGGTAATAATCCTATAATAATTTCTTTAAATCCAGATGAAAAATTTCAAACCATCACTGGTTTTGGAGGTGCTTTTACCGAATCATCGGCTTATTTATTAAGTAAATTAGGTAAAGAAAATCAAAAGAAAATAATGGAAGCGTACTTTAGTGAAAATGGTGCCAACTATTCTTTAACGAGAACACACATTAACTCTTGCGATTTTTCTTTGAAACATTATGCGTATGCAATGGAAGATGGCGATATAAATTTAGACCACTTTTCAATTGAAGAAGATAAAAAAAATAATCTTATTCCGATGATTTTGCAGGCAAAAGCCATTTCAAAAGAGGGCTTTAATATTATAGCTTCCCCTTGGACATCCCCACCTTGGATGAAAGATAATAAAAATTGGGTTGGTGGAAAATTATTGCCCGAATATTATGATACCTGGGCATTGTATTTTTCAAAATATATCGATGCCTATAAAAAAGAGGGTATTGACATTTGGGGATTAACTGTTGAAAATGAACCGCATGGAAACGGCAATAATTGGGAGAGTATGTTATATACGCCTAAAGAAATGACCAATTTTGTTCAAAATCATTTAGGACCAAAATTGGAATCTGACGGAAAAGTTGCAGTAAAAATATTTGGCTATGATCAAAATCGTGCTGGCATAAAAGAATGGGTAGATGAAATGTATAAGGATGAAAAAGCATCAAAATATTATGCAGGAACTGCTATTCATTGGTATGAAAGTACCTACGAAGTTTTTCCAGATGATTTGAAATATGCTCACAATAAAGCACCTAATAAATATTTAATTCAAACCGAAGCCTGTGTAGATTCGGAAATACCACATTGGAAAGATGATGCTTGGTATTGGCGAAAGGAAGCCACCGATTGGGGTTGGGATTGGGCATCGGAAAAAGAAAAATATTTGCACTCAAAATACGCTCCCGTCAATAGATACGCCAATGATATTATTGGTTGTTTGAACAATTGGGTAGATGGTTGGATAGATTGGAATATGGTTTTGGATACCCATGGTGGACCAAATTGGTTCAAAAACTGGTGTATCTCTCCAATTATTGTAGATACCAATACAGATGAAGTTTATATGACACCATTATATTACACGATGGCTCATTTTAGTAAATTTATTCGTCCTAGAGCGGTGAAAATTGGTTGCCTATTAAAGCATGAAAGCGTTATTGCAACTGCTGTAAAAAATCCAAACGGATCAATTGCAGTAATTGTTTTTAATCCATCCGAACAAATACAAAATTTAGAAATTAATCTAAATAACAAAAAAATAACTATTTCAATTAATGCGAACGCATTACAAACTATAGTATTAAAACCTTAATATAATAATAAGTATAATTTAATTTTTTTAAATATGTCAAATAACAACAATAACCCAAAAGGATCGGTTTCTCTGGGGCAAAAAATCGCCTTTGGATTAGGAATGTTAGCTAACCAAATGTTCCCTGCAGCTTTAGGTATTTTTATGGTTGTATTGGTCGAAAATTTAGGTATGCCTACTTGGATGTGGGGAATTACCTATTTTCTCCCAAGAATATTAGACGCGTTTATTGACCCAATTATGGGATTTATTTCAGATAACACTCGCTCTAGATGGGGTAGACGTAGACAATATGTTTTTATTGGGGCAATTATTATGGGAATTTCATTTATTATAATGTGGCAATTATATAGAAATAGTGGTATTGATTATAATTTTTATTACTTTCTTATTTGGTCAATAATATTTTATTTGGGTCTATCTATTTTTAGTGTTCCTTTTGTGGCAATGGGTTATGAAATGAGTGATGATTTTCACGAAAGAACCAGCATCATGGCTATATCTCAGTGGATAGGACAGTGGGCATGGGTAATTGCACCATGGTTTTGGGTCATCATGTACGATCCAAAATGGTTTCCCAATGCAGATACAGCAACAAGAACCTTAGCGGTTTGGGTAGGTATATCTTGTATGATATTGGCTATGATTCCTGCTATTTTTATCAAAAGTAAATCAACAAAAGAGGAAACTAAATTTTCACCATTAACGTTTAGAACAATGGGAGGCAGTTTAAAAGAAATTTTTTCGAGTTTTATTGAAGCTTTTAAAAACAAGCCTTTCCGAAAATTATGTATTGCTACTTTCTTAATTTTCAATGCATTTAATACAGTTGCGGGTTTTACTTTTTTTATTGTTGTTTATTATCTTTTTAATGGAAACACTACAGATTCAGGTATCTGGCCAACACTTTTTGGATGTATAGGAGCTTTGTCTACTACTTTTATTGTAATTCCAATTGTATCTTGGATGTCTAAAAAAATGGAAAAAAAGATGACATTTTTAGTTTGTCAAGGAATATCAATTTTGGGATATATTTTGCTTTGGTTTTTATTCATTCCCGGAAAACCTTACATGTTTATATTTGCATTACCTTTCTTTTCATTTGGAATTGGAAGTTTATTTACTTTGATGATGTCAATGACAGCAGATGTTTGTGATATGGATGAACTAACTTCTGGTAAAAGAAGAGAAGGGATATTTGGAGCTATTTACTGGTGGATGGTGAAATTTGGCTTTGCAATTGCCGGATTATTAACAGGTGTTATAATGTCTTGTGTAGATTTTCATCCTGGAGCAGCAACTCAAGTAGATGGAGCTATTTCTGGCTTGAGACTATTCTTCTCGGGTATTCCAATTTTAGGTACGTTAATTGGTATGTGGGTAATGCGAAATTATGACCTAACCGAAGTTAAAGCGAAAGAAATTAAAGAAGAGTTGCTGGCTAGAAAAGCCCAACAATCTGCTACAAATTAATACTTTCTGTTTACAATTTAAATATATAAAAAATAACATAACAAATCTGAATATGAAAAATAGTACACTTTTTAAAATTGTTTTTTCTTTTTTACTGTTTTATCAATTCGGTTTAGCTCAGGTTGACGTTGTTTATTCCGATTTAGTTTGGTCGGATGAATTCAATACCAACGGAGCAGTTAATTCAACTAACTGGTTTCAACAAACACAATTACCCGCTAGTGGAAGTTGGTTTAATAGTGAAGTGCAACATTATACCAATCAATTAACCAATTCTTTTGTTGACGCTGGGATGCTAAATATTGTTGCTAAAAAAGAGCCTTATACCGATCAAGGAATAACAAAACAATATACTTCGGCACGATTAAATTCTAAATTTGCTTTTAAATACGGTCGTGTAGATGTTAGAGCAAAATTACCAGTTGCTGCAGGAACTTGGCCAGCTATTTGGATGTTAGGAAAAAATGTAAACGAACCTGGAGGCTATTTTGCATCTACCTTTGGAACTGTAGATTGGCCGGCTTGTGGTGAAATTGACATTATGGAACATGGAATTTTTGGGGGGCAAAATATCAATTACATACAAAGTACTTTACATACACCTTCTTCCTATGGAGGTTCTGTAAATAATGGCGGAACAATCGCTTCCGATTTAGCAAATAGTTATCACGTGTATTCCTTGAATTGGTCACCATTTCAATTAACTTTTCTATTAGATGGTGTACCTTACTATACTTATAATCCATCAATAAAAAATGCCAGTACTTGGCCCTTTAATTTAGAACAATTTCTATTATTGAATGTTGCTTTAGGCGGAATTGCAGGCACTGTACCTTCTAGTTATACACAAAGTTCCATGTTAATTGATTACGTTAGAGTATATCAAAATACAACCATAGATACACAAGCACCTACAAATTTTACAGCTTCAATAGGTGTAATAACTAGTACATCAGTCGAATTATTACTAAATGCAATTGACAACTCTGGAACAATTGGGTATAATGTTGCTTATGGTAGTGCTTCTAATGGTATGGCTGGTTCATCGGGTATTCAAAAATCTATAATAATTACAGGATTGACACCTAACACACATTATGATTTTACTACCATGGCAAGTGATTTATCAGGAAATCAAGCAATTAATAATCCGATTGTTTTAGGTGCAACAACTTTACCAAATTCAACTTTAATATGTTCTGGAACCTCGAATTTGGCTCAACAGGGTAGTTTTTCTACGGGCTATAACTATGAATTTCAAACTAATGGAACAGATGTGAAAATTACATACGGACTTTTAGATACCGATAAAGTAGGGGTGGTTGCTTATTTGTGGAAACAATCTCCCTTTGCTGAAACACCCATGACTAACGTTTCGGGAAATATATTTACACATACCATAACAGGTCAAACAATTGGATCAACGATTAATTACGGAGTTAAATTCGCATTTGCAGGTGGGTTGTCTGTTACTAATTATTATTCTTATGTTGTGGGAAGTTCTTGCACTATGGGAATTTCTACCTTTTCAGAATTAGATAAAATATCTTTTCCAAACCCAGTTTCTGATTTTATTACTATTACTTCTAATGTAAACCTAGATAAAGTAGAAATTTATAATCTTCTAGGTAATTTAGTTTTGAAAACCGAAACTAATACTAATGCGATTGATGTAACTAGTTTGGCACCCGGGATTTATCTTATAGCTGTTTATTCGGGTATTGAAAAAAGCGTAAAAAAAATTATTGTACAATAAAACATAAAAATTATTTTATATAAAGTGTGTGAAGACTATGTTTTTCACACATTTTTTTTAACGTAGTAATCAAATTTATTTTTATTTTTTTAAAACTTATTGTGCAAAAAGTGTTAAATTTTCATTTTGCATTTGCATATTAAGAAATTATTAAGTTATATTTGGCTATAGTTTAATCAAAATTAACAGTCGCCTATCGAATAAAATTACTTTTAGAAAAAATATTTAGATTTTTTAACACAACACTAAAAGGTAATTTTATGGCTACTATTCAAATCCCAGATGCTTTATTGGTAAAGAATTATATAGATGGCGACGAGAACGCTTTGTCTATATTAATTAAAAAACATCAGTCTAAAATTTATGGATTTATATATTCCAAAATGCCAGATCGTGATGTTGCTGATGATATTTTTCAAGATACTTTTATCAAAGTAATTAAAACTTTGAAATCTAATTCTTATAATGAAGAAGGAAAATTCCTACCATGGGTAATGCGTATTTCCCATAACCTAATTGTTGATCATTTTCGAAAAAACAAAAAAATGCCAATGCTTCGTGAAACCGAGGAGTTTTCTGTTTTTTCTGTACTTAGAGATAATTCAATGAATATTGAAAGCAGAATTATCACGGATGCTATTGAACAAGATTTACAAAAAATCATTCTAGAACTTCCTGATGACCAAAAGGAAGTACTAATGATGCGTATTTATCAAGACCTAAGTTTCAATGAAATTGCTGAGTTAACAGGGGTTAGTATCAATACTGCCTTGGGGAGAATGCGTTACGCATTAATGAACTTGAGAAAAATTATTGAAAAAAATAAAATTATTTTAACTAATTAAACAATATTTCATTTGCTAAATCGTTATAGATATATAATATAAATTTATCTATGGCAAAACTTTACTCTAAAAAAGCATTAGCAAACACCAAAATGTTACCTAAAAAAGAAACAATTAGTTTTATTCTTAATTATTCAAAGGCTTTGAATATTATTAAAATTGGTAACAAGAACTTCGAAATCATTGCTAATTAACTAATGTCCCGATAGATTTATCGGGATATTTTTTTTTCGTATTCTTTTAAAACTAATTTTCTTCCAATAGTTTTGGTGATGATATCTTTTTCTATATCCCAACCACGAGCAGGAGAATATTCTCGTCCGTACCAAATAATCTGCAAATGCAAGTCGTTCCATAATTCTCTAGGGAAAAGTGCTTTGGCATCTTTTTCGGTTTGCACTACATTTTTACCATTACTTAAATTCCATCGGTACATTAATCTGTGGATGTGGGTGTCCACAGGAAAAGCAGGAACTCCAAACGCTTGACTCATAACCACGCTTGCTGTTTTATGTCCAACTGCAGGAAGCGCTTCAAGTGCTTCAAAACTTTGTGGAACTTCACCATTATATTTATCTAATAATATATGCGATAAACCATGGATTCCTTTTGATTTCATTGGTGATAAACCACAAGGTCGAATGATTTCCTTTATTTCTTCCACACTCATTTTTATCATATCCCACGGATTATCTGCTTTGGCAAATAACAAAGGAGTAATTTGATTTACCCGAACATCTGTGCATTGTGCCGAAAGTAGTACTGCAATCAATAAGGTATAAGCATCTTTATGCTCTAATGGTATAGGAATTGTTGGGTATAATTCTTTTAACGTATTTATAACAAATGTTCCGCGTTCTTTTTTGTTCATTTACATTTGAATTTGAGATGTAAAATAAGTCAATTTCAAGGACAATAGCAAAGGTAAATTCAATGTCAATAACAAAATCAAAAAATAGGATTTAATATAAAATATAACATTACTATTATGACAACATTAATAAAAGGAGATAAAGCACCTGATTTTTCTGGAAAAGATCAAGATGGAATTCTACATTCTTTAGGAGATTATAAAGGAAAAAAATTAGTAGTTTTTTTCTATCCAAAAGCAAATACGCCAGGTTGTACCGCCGAAGCTTGTGATTTAAGAGATAACTTTGACCGTTTTCAAGCTAGTAATTATGCTTTATTAGGAGTGAGTGCTGATGCTGAAAAAGCACAATTTAAATTTAAAGAGAAATACAATTTTCCGTTTCCGTTAATTGCAGATGAAGATAAATCGGTAATTCAAGCATTTGGAGTTTGGGGTCCTAAAAAATTTATGGGTAAAGAATACGATGGCATTCATAGAACCACTTTTGTAATTGATGAAAAAGGTGTTATTGAAGAGGTTATTTCAGATGTGAAAACCAAGGCACATACGGCACAAATACTTGGAAGTAATTAGTCTTATTAATCCCATTGGGTGTAATTATTTTTTTTATTAAATACACCCAATGAGTTTTATTATAATTTGTCCAACATAATTCTTTTTTTATATTTTTTTATATTTTTAAAATGAGTTGGTGTTAAACCGGTTATTTGTTTAAATTGACTTGACAAATGTGCTACACTACTATAATGTAATAAATGTGTGATTTCATTTAGGGTAAGTTCATCATACAGAATAAGTTCTTTAGCCTTTTCAATTTTATGTAGAACAATATAATGCTGAATTGTAATACCGGTTACTTCTTTAAATAAATTAGATAAGTAAGTATAATTGTGATTTAGTTTTTTACTTAGATAAATGGATATTTTTATTCTTGGAAGTTCCTCAGAATAATGAACCATTTCTACAATTATATTCTTGATTCTCTCCACTATTGTAGATTTTTTTTCATCCATCAATTCTAATCCATATCTCTTAAGGATTTTTTTTAATTCCTCTCTTTTTGTCTCAAATATATCATTTTCTATAATACTTACCTCTCCTAAATTAACACAACTATATGGGATTTTTAAAGAACTTAAGGTGTCTTTAACTACTATTTTACAACGAAGAGACACCATGTTTTTAATGTGTATTTTCATACTAAACTTTTAACTTGTTTGATTAAAAAAAATAATATTTCCAGAGATCATTCCTGAAATAAATAATTAATCTTTTAGTAGGTAAAAATAAAATAAGGGTTCAAATTCGATTTACAATTGGGACTTCACGAAATTCTGAACAAATCAAATAACGTTTTGGGGAGTTACGTTATTAAGCATGTATTAAATATAGATAAAAAAAATCAATTAGCCAAAAAAAATAATGATTTTAATGCTATTTTTTTTTGTTAAAAGAATAAAAACAAAATTATTTTTCCTTTCGAAGAGGCTTTGTTAATCATGATTTTATTGATGTTTAAACCAATAATATGGAATTTAAAACAAAGAATCCCCAATTGAAATTGAGGATTAGATATATTATTTATTTTGCTTCTTCTAAAACCCTATTAGGGTCGTAGCCAAACAATCGGTGTTGTTTAATTAACTCGGCAGTTCCTTTAGGTAATAATCTTTCCCATCCTGGAATTCCTTTGGTAATCATTTTTAGGACTTCTCTAGAGAATATTTTTAAATTTTCTTCGTCATATTCGGTTACATCAATTACTTTACCATTGTAAGCAAAGAATTTATATAACTCTTTCATACGAGGATGTACTTTTAAGTTCTGTGAAGTAATTATTTCGCCATCTTCTATCATTGGATACAGGTAAACTTTCAAATCGCGATAGAATAATTTTCCAAACGCTTCCAATATTCCACCACTTAAATGACGGTAGTATTTCTCGTCAAAAATATCCACTAAATTATTTACTCCCATTACCAACCCCATACGGGCTTTGGTATAGCTAGAGAAATATTCTACAACTTTATAATATTCTTGAAAATTTGAAATCATTACGGTTTGCCCAAGAGAGCAAAGTAATTCGGCACGATCCATAAAATCACGTTCGTCAATTTCACCTTCTGAACGTAAGTTGGATAGTGTTATTTCAAATATTACAAAGGTATTTTCTTTTTCAACTTTATTCTCTTTTACAAACATCTCCAAAGAACGGTCCAACATGTCCATATTTACTTTCGTAACCGGACGGAAACTTCCTCTTAGAGCCAAGATATTTTTTTTGTATAAAACAGCAGCAGGCAAGATGTTGTGTCCATCTGGGCTAAACATCACGGCATCAGTCATGCCGTTTTTTACCAACTGTAAACTCATCAATCTATTATCAACATTTGCAAAACGAGGACCAGAAAAATTGATAGTATCAATCTCTAATTGGTCTTTCTCTAAGTGATCGTAAAGATATCTTAGCAGTTTTTTAGGGTCGTTGTATTTGTAAAATGCACCATAAATTAAGTTAACTCCAAGAATTCCAAGAGTCTCTTGTTGTAATCGTGCATCTGTTTCTTTAAATCTTATGTGAAGAATAATTTCATTATAATCTTCATCAGGTTCAATTTGATATTTTATTCCAACCCAACCGTGTCCTTTAAATTGTTTGGCAAAGTCAATGGTTGCAACGGTATTGGCATAACTAAAAAACATTTTATTAGGATGTTTTGTTCTGTCTAATCTTTTTTCAATCAAATCTACTTCGTGAGAAAGCATTTTGGTTAGACGACTTTCCGTTACATAACGGCCGTCTTCTTCAATACCATAAATTGCATCACTAAAGTCTTTATCATAAGCCGACATTGCTTTAGCGATAGTTCCTGAGGAACCTCCAGATCTAAAAAAATGACGAACCGTTTCTTGTCCGGCGCCAATTTCAGCAAAAGTCCCATAGATATTTTCGTTCAAATTAATTCGTAACGCTTTATCTTTAATAGACGGAATTTGCTCTATTACTTTATCTCCTTTTAATTTTATGTCTAATCCAAAATTTCCCATAATCATTTATATACCTTGCAAAGTTAGTAAAATTGGTGCTTTATAAAAGGATAATTAATGCTATTTTTGTAATAAATTAAGTAACCATTAATTTTAACAATTTACCTATCCAAATTCATAAATAATGAAGGTATATTTTTTAGGAACTGGCACATCTCAAGGTATTCCCGTAATAGGAAGTAATCACTCTGTTTGTCTTAGTGACAACCCCAAAGACAAGCGCTTGCGGGTTTCTGTATGGATACACACCAAAGATACTTCTATCGTTATTGATTGTGGTCCCGATTTTCGCCAGCAAATGCTTTCTTCTAAATGTAAAAAAGTAGATGCCATTTTGTTTACTCACGAACATGCCGATCACACTGCTGGTATTGATGATATACGACCATTCAATTTTAAACAAGGAAAAATTCCAATATATGCGCATTCAAGGGTTATTGAAAATCTAAAGAAACGCTTTGATTATATTTTTGAAACAGAAAACAGATATCCTGGTGCACCTTCAGTAGATGCAATAGAAGTTCTAAATAACGTTCCATTTAAGGTTGGGAATTTGAAGGTAATTCCTATAAATGCTTTTCATGCCAATCTTCAAGTTTTTGGCTACAGAATAGATAAGTTTGCCTATTTAACCGATGTTAAAACCATTGAAGCCGATGAAATAGAAAAGATTAAAGGGGTAGAGGTGTTGGTTATTAATGCTTTAAGAGAAGAGCCGCACCATTCGCACTTTAGTTTGCAAGATGCTTTAGATTTTGTAACTTTGGTGCAACCCAAAAAAACCTACTTAACCCATATTAGCCATTTGTTAGGCTTTCATGATGAAGTACAAAAAAAGTTGCCTCCAAATGTTTTTTTGGCTTACGATAACTTAGAAATATCTATTTAAAATGAAAAGACAATTATATCTGTACTTATTTATAGTAACGGCTTTAGTCGCTGCTTTTACGTATATGTACTTTAGTAAAGCACTTGCGTTCGAAAAGAAAAAGAACGAAAGTGAACTAAAATATTTGAAAGATAGCATTACTGGAATCTCCAATAAATTAGCAGATGCCGATCACTTTTCGTTAGAATATAATGATTTTGCCAAAGAATATTTTGCCGATTACAATGTGCAAAAATTAATGCCTCAAATAAAAGAAGCACTTCTAGCGTTTAATGACAATCCGAAAGGAAATATTTATACTGGACAAGAAAAACTTGGCGAACAAAAATTCATTATCAATAAAATAAAAATACTAAATCACCGTTGGATTATTGCTGATTATAGTGATGGCCAATATTGGGGAGATGTAGTTTTGAAATATTTTGTTGAAAAAGACGGAAAAATAACCTTTCAAATAATGGATACTTTTATTTATCCAAAACAAGAATATTAACAGAATAAAATTTTAATCCCAATAAAATTTTAAAATTTATGAAAAACCTACTACTACTGTTTGCAATGATTTCGATAATGATTTCTTGCAAACAAAACGATATTACTCCAGAAGTTGCAAGCGTTCCTCATAAAGACTCTACAATAGTGGATGTTGATAAGGATAAAAATGGATGTTTGGCTTCGGCTGGATATACTTGGTCTAAACTAAATCAGGAATGTGTTAAAGCCTTTACAGGAATTCAATTAAATCCAACGGATAATGCTACTACCGAAGATGAAACTTTGTGTACTTATGTATTGTTTAATGAAAATGCAGATAAGGCTGAAATATTTTTACCAGACGAAAAATCTTTCATTGCAACTAAAAGTGGTCAAACCAAATCTTGGATTTACAACGATTACCAATTAATTGCCCACAATGGTTATGAACTTAAAAAAGCGGGAGTAATTGTTTTTTCTGGCGATGGCGAAATAGGAAATAAAGTTTCTGGATCGGATAATCCAGATGGTCAGGAATAATTACAAATTGTTATGAAAAAATAGTCTCCTAATTATAATTAGGAGACTATTTTTTTAGTGCTGTAACCAATTCTTAAAATCATAAAAATTTTGTGGGGCTACGCCATGACCAATAGGATATTCTTTATAGACCACTTCAATTCCTAGTTTTGTTAATGCAGGTGCGGCTTTTCTTGCCCAATCTACAGGAACCACTTGATCTACGGTGCCATGGGAAGCAAATATTTTTAAATGACTAAAATCATTATTTTCAAAATTAGATGTTGCCATTTCCGTATTCAAATAGCCACTCATTGCAACTACTCTTTGAATTTTTTCAGGATAAGAAAGTGCAATAGCATAACTCAAAATGGTACCTTGACTAAATCCAATCAAAGTTATTTTAGTAGCATCTATAGGATAATTCGCCACCAATTCATCAATAAAATTAGCAATTAAATCTCTAGATTCTTGTGCTTGCGGAATGTCGGAAAATTTATTTTCATCGGCATCAAAATTAATAGCATACCAAGCATAACTTCCGTAGCCCAATTCATAAGGTGCTCGAACTGAAACTACATAATATTCTTCTGGAAGTTCAGATGCAAAAGAAAATAAATCTTCTTCGTTGCTGCCATAGCCATGCAATAATAGCAATAAAGGATTTTTCTCTAATTTTATTTTAGGCTCACGAACTAAATGGTGTAGTGATAAATTCATTGTTAATTGCATTTTTTTATTTTTAATGGCTTCATTTTCATTATGGTATCATAAGATTTTAAAACTTCTAATGCATCCGCATAGAACCATTTTCCTTTTTTCTTTTGTAGATAATCTCCTATTTTATTTGGGTCTAATTTTTCGCCTTCTATATAATCAAAGGCAGCCTCATGAATAGCAAAGTGATAGATCATTTTCCAATTATTATTACATAAAGAATAAATTTTGCAACTGTTTAGATTGCTAAAATCACAATAATCAATAACTAAAGCAATTTCATCTTTTTTATCTCCATTATTATCTCCAATATTTATTAGGCAATAAACTCCAAAACTAGTTCCTAAATCGAGATCTTTAATTCTTTTGTTTGATGATTTTAATGAGGTTCGAATAGAATGTTTGAAATAATAATCAACTAAATTGTCATAATCATTTATAAAAGGAATTTCAGTTATTATATTGTTTTCCTCTTCAGAAGTATGAATTTCGGTTAAAGTATCTGCTTTTTTATCTCCATCAAAATCACCAATAATAGATTTACTTTCTAGTTGTTCCAATTTCATCTTCTTTGTTGAAGAATTTGTAAACCCAACCAAAATAAATATGGAAATAAAAAGTAAGACAGATTTGATTTTCATTAAATAAAACTAAACCATTTTTGAAACCATTTCCCCAATAACGGCATTGGAATTGTTTCACCTTTAGCAGCAGAAAAAATCCCGTAAATTGTCAATACCGAAATAAAAATCCACATTGGAGCGGCAACCATAATACTTTCAAAATAACTTATAGAAACCCCCAAAGTGATGAAGGTTAAAGTTAAACCCAATCCTTGACGGATGTGAAACGAAGCAAAAGGATTCTTATTTTCAGAATTCATAGATATTGCAATTAAAACCCCGACAATTAATATGTAACTGGTTATTGCTGCCGATTTTCCTTCGTCTATAGTTTTTTGATCCATTAGGATAATATTAAAGTTTTGTTATTATAAATTCCAACTACTTTTCCTTTCATTTTACATCCAAGAAAAGCCGAATTTTTTGATTTTGATAGTATATTTTCTTTAGAAAATACCCATTCGTTTTCGGTAGTAAATAGAGTTAAGTTTGCTGTTTTACCTTCTGCAATTTCGGATTGTTCTATTTTGAAAATAGATTTTACACTAGTTAATTTTGCTACAATAGTTTCTAGTGGTAGTACGGTTAATAAGGCTCCAAAAGCACTTTCCAAACCTATTGTACCATTTTTAGCCCCGTCAAATTCCATTTTTTTGTGCTCAATATCCATCGGATTATGATCGGAAGTAATTAAGTCAATGGTGTTATCGGTCACTCCTGCAAGTAGGGCAACTCTATCTTTTTCAGTTCTTAAAGGTGGCGCCACTTTATATCGGGTATCAAAACCATCTAGTTTTTCATCGGTTAAAACCAAATTATGCACCGCAACACTACAAGTAACTTGCAATCCTTTGGCTTTAGCCTCCCGAATTAACTCTACCGATTTGGCAGTAGAAATTGTCGGAATGTGTAATCTCCCGCCAGTATATTCCAATAAAAATAAGTTTCTAGCCACAATTACTTCTTCGGCAAGATTCGGAATTCCTTTTAATCCCAATCGGGTAGAAACCACGCCTTCATTAACCACTCCGCTTCCTTTTATCTTTTCGTCTTGGCAGAATGTAATTACCAATCCGTCAAAATCTTGAACGTATTGCAAACCAATTTTTAACAAATTAGCATTAGACAAACTCTTTCCATAATCACCAAAAGCAATTGCTCCCGCATTTTTCATGTCGAATAATTCGGCTAAATCGGTTCCTTCGCTATTTTTGGTTAACGCTCCAATAGGGAATAAATCGGTTGCAGTAGATGCAGCTTTTTGTTTTACAAATTGAATCTGCGATTGGTTATCTATTACAGGAAAACTATTAGGTTGCAAAGCAATTGCAGTAAAGCCACTTTTGGCAGCAACTTGCAATCCATTAGCAATGGTTTCACGGTCTTCAAATCCGGGTTCTCCCAGAGATACACTACTGTCCATCCAACCTTGGGAAATGTGTAGATCGGGATGGGTTATTTCTTCATAATCAGAATCTTTAGCCAGATTTTTTCCAATTTTTTCCAATATTCCGTCCTTGATTTTCACATCAACTACTTGTTTGTGAAAAGGACTTTTTAGGTCAATAATCTTGGCTTCTCGGATTATAATTTTCATAACTTTTAATTTATTAGACCTTTAATTCTTAGGAGTTAAAAATCATTTTACCAATTTTTGAATTAAAATTTCTAGTGCTACAAATAATAAGGTTAGTAGCAAAAACCATTTCCAAATTTGATTGTCGGCTCGGTTGGCTTGCAGGGTATCAAATATTGAATTCACACTGCTTATTTCTTTAAAATCACTAACCGCTCCTGGATTGGTATTTGCTAAATTACTTTCGGTGCGATTGTAATTAAAACTGATGTTTTCAATAAGTTGGTTGGTGTTATATACCCCAAAGTTGCCTGCCATTTTCGGATTATCGTTGCAGGTTATTTTTACTTTATTATTTAATATTTGTTGCATCGGAATAAAACTTTCTTGGTCGTTTTTCACGGTTACAATTTCGTCTTTTCCAATTTTCGTTTCCACCACAAAAGGTTTGTTTTCGCCAATAATTAAGGCCGTGATTCCTGCCTTTTGGGCATTTTGACCCATATTATAAAACGTAGGAACTATTATTGGTGAATTTTGAAAATTACTATTACTAGTATTGATTGGTGCTGCAAAAACATAAACACTGGCTATGCCGTTTTGAATTGCACTCAAGAATGCCGATTGGTCGCTATAGCCTAAAACCATTGGTGCCGAGTTGCTAATTTCAAATGAAACTTTAGTTTTTGGATATTGAAAATTAGTTACTTTTTTCTCGAAAACACTGCTAAATAACGGATGACTGAAATTGATTTTGGTAATCATTTTCTCAGCAGAACCAAGTGCTTTGTATTGAATACTCCCAATAGTTGCAAAAAAACCATTCATATTGGTTAACGAACTTTCTGCACTAGGAATAACCACCAAGTTTCCACCTTTTT
Organism: Flavobacteriaceae bacterium; assembly: GCA_947451525.1. Classification (GTDB taxonomy): domain Bacteria; phylum Bacteroidota; class Bacteroidia; order Flavobacteriales; family Flavobacteriaceae; genus Flavobacterium. The sequence continues at coordinate 20,255 of CANFZM010000011.1, read as the reverse complement.
CTACAAAAGATTTTAGTGTAGTTTGTAAGGCTTGCGGAATTTCCTTCAACTCATTTAAAACAATAGCATCCTGTTTGTCCAACAAATTATAATCTAAAGATTGCAGCGAATAATTCGAATAATTAAATTCGGTTGCCGTGTAAATTCGACTTAGGAACCCACTTTTTTCGGGATCTCCTATGCTGATTACATTACTTTTTTGAGGTTTAGAAAGACTAAAATAATAGGTGTTATCGTATTCCAAACTAGTATCCGAAATAGAAACATATCCATGAAAATCTTCTTTTGGAATGGTGAAATTAATGACCTTGCTTTTAGTTTCAAAATTTACTAAGGTCTTAGCAATCAGTTTGTTTTTGTTGTATAATGCAATTGGAATGTCTTTAAAATCATCGCCATACGCATCTAGTTTCACTCCAATTTCATAGAAATTATCCATGGTTTGGTTAATGAAAACGCTATCAATTGCAATGTTATTGGTTTTTTCCGCTTCGGGAAGAATGAAATACATGTTTTCATCCTCGGTATTTTTCTTTACTTCATTGGGTTGTAGGCCAACAGCATCGGTAATCACGACAATGTCTTTTCGGAATGCCGATTTATGAGCTTTAATTTTTGCTAAAAGTTGCTCCAATTGAAAAGGAGAGGCGCTGTATTTTAAATTTTGTAATTCTTTTTGAATTGATTTGATATCGGTATTCCAATAATTATCTGAGCAGGTGATTAAAGAAAAATTGGCGTTTTCAGGAGTGTGTTCTAGCAAATCCTGAACAGCACGTTTTAGTAATTCCCCTTTTTGCCCTTTGGCCTGCATGCTAAAAGAATTATCCAGCACGATATACAATTCGTTGGTAGCATCTTTATGGTCTTTGGCTTTAAAGAAGGGCTTAGCAAAGGCAATAATTAAGAATGCCAACAAAAGCATTCGGGTGGCTAGCAATAAATATTTTTTTAATTTCGAACTTTTTCGAGTTTGTAGTGCAAGTTCTTTAAGGAATTTTACATTAGTGAAATATTCCGTTTTGAATTTTCGCAATTGAAAAAGATGCACCAGAATTGGAATGACCAATAAGAAAAGGAAATAAAGAATTTCTGGGTGTTGGAACTGCATTTTTATTTTAGTTTGTCAAAAGTAATAAAAAGTTTAAAGGTTTAAAAGTTTAAAGGTTTAAAAATTTGATAAAACTGTGGATGGAACTTAATCAGTATTACCACTTTCATTCCACGAAGTAAGAATTCCAGAATAATATGAGATTCCTCCTGCGTCGGAATGGCAAAATAGTGTGTAAAAAAACCTTCCAAAAGAGAAGGTTTTCATTATAAATATATTTTTTCTGAACACTAATAGCCGAACACTGATCACTAAAAAATTATTTTTTCTTCTTAGCGTCTCTTTTACGTTCAATTCCACGGTTACGAGATTCGGTTTTTCTAGGTTTTGTTTTAGCAGGACCTCCAAGATTCACCTTCTGATTTTTCTTAGATTTTTCGTGAAATGCTTCACCACCTTCTTTTTTAACTCGTTTTAAAAGTTGTTTTACTTTCTTTTTATCTTTTTCAAATTCTAATAATCGTACGGCAATTTCTACACCTTCTGGGAAATCTAAAAACACGATTTCTTTTTCCATTAAAACTTCGGCTTCAATTTGAATTTCTTCCTCACTCGGACTAATAAAACTGATTGCTGTTCCCGATTTATCGGCACGCCCCGTTCTACCTATACGGTGAATGTATTGCTCCGGAATTTCGGTAAACTCAAAGTTGATAACGTGAGTAACATCCGAAATATCCAATCCACGCGCCATTACATCCGTAGTTACAATACCTCGCAATTCGCCCGCTTGAAACGAAGCCATGGTATTTAAACGGTAATTCTGCGATTTATTAGAATGGATTACTCCAAATGCATCGGGGTAGGTTTCTTCTATACTATTTGCAATTAAATCAACCGTTTTTTTATTATTTGCAAAAATTAAAACACGAGATGTGCTTTCATCAGTAGCTAAAATATGATTTAACAGATTTATTTTGGTTAAAAAATTGGGAGTGTAATAACCCAATTGTTCAATTTTTTCTAATGGAGTTCCAGATTGTGCCAAAGTGATTTCTTCGGGAAGTTCAAAATATTCATCCAAAAGTGCATCCACATCATCGGTCATGGTTGCCGAGAATAATATATTTTGGCGTTTGTTACTCATCATTGTTAATAACGAAGTCACTTGGTAACGGAAACCTAAATTAAGGATTTCATCAAATTCGTCAATAACTAATTTTTGAAGTGAGTCAAAACGAACTACATTATCTAAAGCTAAATCCATTGTTCTACCAGGGGTTCCAACAAGAATATCCACTCCTTGATAAACTGCTTTCTTTTGGGTGTTGATGTTTACTCCACCATAAATTCCAAGGGTTCGCACCGACATGTATTTGGTTAAACTTTCAATTACATCCACAATTTGCACTACTAATTCTCTTGTAGGTACTAAAATTACCAAACGAGCCGAATCGGTATGAACAAATTTCCATTGTTTTAATAGAGGTAATAAGTACGCTAAAGTCTTACCGGTACCAGTTTGGGCTATTCCCATTACATCACGGCCCGACATGATAGAGGAGAAGGATTTCTCCTGAATTGGGGTTGGTGTTGTTAGCCCTAAATCGTCAATTGCTTTTTGTAAAGATTTAGTAAGGTTGAATTGCTCAAAAGTACTCATTGCGTATTATTTTTTGCAAAGGTAGGGAATTCTTTTTTGGGGTGGAAAAGGATTGAATTTAAGGAATCACTTCAATATTGAAAACATATTTTTCTGATTTTAAATACTAATTTCAAAATGAAAATGTAAAAATAATTGGTTAATTGATGAGAATATTGTTGTTTAGTTTGTAAGTATTTTTATACAAAAAAGCATTAAAAATGAAAAAAAACACCCGTTTTTGAGTTAAATTGAACCTTTTTTTGGAAAATTGAATTGTATTTTGTAATTTAATATAAGTTAATTATTTAATAATTTAAATTATTTTATTTATGAAAAATTTATTTATGTTAGCAGTAATGCTATTAGGAACTAGTGTTTTAGCAAATGCACAACAAACGGAGCCGGCTAAATCTGAAACAAAAAAAGAGGCTAAACATGTGAAAAAAGAAAAAGCCAAAAAGAAAGAAAAAGAAGAAAAAGGCGAAACTAAAAAAAAGGAAAAGTCTGAAGAAAAAATGGAAAAAGCAAAATAGTAATTTCCTCTAAGATGAAGAAGCCGTTTCAAAATTTTCTGAAACGGCTTCTTTTATTAATTGTGTATTATTAATTACAAGGCTTGTAGATTGCTCCCGTTGCAAAATCAATAATAATTCCTGGTGTAAAGAAAAAGATGTCAGCAATTAATGCTCCAACTCTAATAGAACGAGAAGGTTTTCCTGCTTCAGGTTTTGTTCTTTGACAATCACTTACTTTACCACCAAATACAGTTGCACAAGAACTTAATGACGCCACAATTAGTAATGCTGCAGTAAATTTAATAATACTTTTTTTCATAATTTTTTGTATTTATTGTTAAACAATTGCAGTTTGGTTTGCAATTGTGTTGCTAAAATAAGTAATAAAATTAATTCTTCAAATATTTTTTTATTTAAATGCCAATTATTCTTTTAAAATCATCATTTTTTGTGTAATGTTTTAATTTTTCGCTGTAGCAAAATTAACTTAAGTTTCCAATCGTTGTAGGCAATCCCAATAAGTAGGGTAGTTACAGCAATAATTAGAACATGTAATCCCAATGGTGCGTAAAAAATTCCTCCAATTATCCCTCCTAAGAAGAAAAAACTAATGATGGTTAATCGCAACTTAATAGAAGAGTTTAGTCTGTTTTTTTGTTCAGATTGTTTATAAAAAAATAATTGCGATAATTCAATTCCTAAATCGGTGAAAAGCCCTGTTAAATGGGTAGTTCTAACAGTTGCTTTAGAAATAGAAGTTACTAAAGAATTTTGTAGTCCCATGGCGAAAAGTAATGAAAAGGCAATTAAATTCGGGTTATCCCTAATAAGAAATTCGCCAAAGATTGCTACCGAAAATAAGATAAGACTTTCTATAATGGTAGGTATGACATAGATGTAATCAGCATTTTTTCTAGAAATTAATTCTACCAAAAAATTAGAAACAAACGATCCCAGAAAAAAGAAAAAGATAAAAAGGAAATAAATAAATCCTTCCCAAAAATGCAACTTAAAGACTTCGTCAACAAAAAACGCAAAATGCCCTGTTACATTTGTGGTCAATCGTTGTACTGCTAAAAATCCGGCTACATTAACAATTCCAGCAACAAAAGACAACAAAGAAGCAATTCTTAAATTGTGTTTGAGTGTTCTGGTTTTGCCTAGATGTTTAAACATTATTTATTTTATTGGTAAGGTACAAAATAAGGTTGAACCAATTTGAAAAACGTAAAAATCATTTTTAAAATTACTCTATTTTATAATCTTTCCATTTTCATCAATCTCTATTTCTTTTCCAGCAAGAACGACTTTTGCAAAAAGTTTATTGTTAGAATCATAATTAAAATTTGTAGGTTTTTCATAATAAAAATGCGTTATTTCTTCCCCCGAAAAATTAATATATCCAAATCCAAAATCAATTTTTGCAATGCAAAATCCGTTCTGAAATTCATAGATTTCATCATATTTTATGGGGGTAATTTCTTTGCCTTCTTTGTTGAGAATGCCATATTTATCTCCAATTAGCACTTTGTAAAAACCATAATCAATCGATTGAATTTCGTCGTATATAAAAGGAACGATTACATTTCCTGTAGTATCCACTAAGCCTACTTTTCTGTTTCTGATGCTATTATCGTTGGATTCCATAAGAGTGGCAATAATTTTAGCACCATCCACAAAGGTTATGTTATCATATTTGCAAGGAATTACCACAATTCCTTTATTGGTAATAACGCCGTATTTGTTATCTTTTTTTAGGGTTCCCAATTCATTTTTGAATTCATCCCAAATTGATTCGTATTCGCAAGAAAGAACTACCTTGTTATTTAGATCTATTAAACCATATTTAGAACCTTTTTTAACTATAAAAAGAGAATTTTTCCAATCATAAACCAAGTCATAATCACTGCCAATTTCTTTAAAATTCAAATCCAAAATATATCCTTTATTACTATCCTTAAAGGCATTGGTTCTATAATATTTTTGATAGGGGTTTTGAGGCATTTCACCGTATTGGAATAGTGAAATTTCTTTTCCGTTTTTATCAATAGCACCACAGCCATTCGTTTTACAAGTCCAATAGGTTCCCGAAGGTTGGTAATCCTCTACTATATCTTCAAAATTCAGGTATATGGGTTGTGTAGTAATTTTAAAATTAGAATCGATAATTCCATATAATGTTTCATTTTCAGGATCTTTTGCAATAACGTCATTACTATAAAGATAAAAATCATTTTTATAAACTAAATCCGAATATATAGGTTTTAAAAGTGTTGCTTCTTTGTAATTTATTAATCCAAATTTGTTTGCTTTTTTTATTCGTAAAATAGTTTCTTTTAACGGAATCAATTCTTCATATTTTGGTTCAATAGTAATTTTATCGGATTTAAAACCCCATTTTCTGTTACTTTGCATGGTGTAAACACAATTCGAATCGGTTTCATTATTTCTGGATCCATACATTGGAGAGTATGAGTTTATTTTGAAATTGAAATTATACGATTGTACTCCATCATAAACAACTTCTAAAACGGGTTTACCTAGAGTGTCAATTACTCCGGCTTTATTGTTTTCGGTTACATAATAACGGTATTTTCCGTAAGACGGGTAATTGGATTTTGCTTCTTGGTTGGAAGTTATTTTCTCCAAATGAGTTAAGGTTACTATTTCTTTATCACAAGCAATAAAATCGGATGCTTTAAAAGGTGCGTTTCTAAGATTGTATTGGTGTAATAATTCTCCTTTTTCATTTCTTATTATGATGGTGTTGTGTCCATAATTACGGGGTCTAACGCTATTGATTGGTCTAATTTCATCTTCCAAATCCACTCTTGCTTTTTCATAATTATTATAATCTATTTCAATCATTTGAACTCCATTATAAAACTTATAATAGATTGTATTTGGACTTTTCTGTTGATTGTCAAAAGTCATTTTTGGAAGGATGATTTGACTATTCGATTTCACAAAAATCAATAAAGAAAGGAAGAAAAATAAATGTAACTTTTTAGTCATAAGGTTAATGTAATACTTAAGGATCTATAAATTTTATTGGTAAGGTACCGCATAAGGTTGCCCAATTTGAAAATCGTGGTATTCTATATTGGAATTTTGGAAAGCATTGGTCTTGATGATATTGCTGCCATCAATTGGTAAGGAAGGATAGTAAGAAAAAGATATTTGAAAACTACTAAACACTAAATAACCGTTGTTTATTAATACTCCAACGCCAATTTGAGAATATACTTTATTACTAAAAAAGGTATTATCTCCTTGATCAAGAAAGCCTACTGTAAAATTCATAAACGGACTAAAATTAAAACCATACCAGTTTTTTTGGTTATAAGATTGGGTTTGAAATGTGGTTAAGAATTTTTTGGTTCCAATAAGTGGGGAACTATTAAAACCTGGAATACCATTTACATCAATTAAATTTAAACGGTCTTGAGTTGTGTTTAATCTATTGGTTCCTATTACCAAAACAGGTTTGATAAATTGTCGGAATTTCCAAGAGCCAATAGGAAAGAGGTTAGTGAAATAATTTGCTTCAAATTTATAAATACTTTGTTCGGAATTTTTACCATTAAAAAAACTACCTACTTCAATATTTCCTTGTATATAGCCGTAATCAAAATAATCGCCATAAGAAAATCTTCCACCAAAATAGGCTCTATTTACGCCATTTTTATTTTCAACTCCACCAGTAAGTGAAAATACCTTTCCGTAAGGAATATCTTCAATAATTCCAAAACGGAATAGGTATTTGTCTTGGTAATATTTTTGACTGGATATTCCGATAGTTGCCAAAACCGATTTGGAAGAATTGTTATATTGAATTGGATCATAAGTAATACTTGGTTTTTCTAGATATGCTGTATTCGTAAACCCTGTTGCAAAAACAAAATGAGTAGTTCTTCCAAATTCGGTTTGATTTCCAAACACATTAAAGGCATGTGCTCCCCAAGCCGAGTAGGTTTTTATTTTGAAATTTTGAGGTGCAAGTATTGCATTGGCATCGGCCATGATTTGAGTATGGACATTATAGTCATAGTGAATTCCGCCAGCCCAATGTGTTAAAGTGGAATAGAATGGGCGGTCTATTTTTACCGTTTTATAAGTATTGTTGTATAAATCGATTTTAGATGAAACCGAAGTGTTAATAAAGGTATTTTTGAAATTTGGGATGGTGTATTTTGCGTCGTATCCGAAGTTATTGGTAGTGCTGTTGTTAAAACTTTTGATGTAATTCAGTTCTAATTCGTGGCCTAAACCAAAGAAATTGCGCTCGGTTAAATCTAAATTGGCTTTAGCACTCGAAAATGCTCCAGTAGGAATGCCACTCCAGGTGTCTAAAACTCGAATGGAAACATCTACCGAATCGGTACAATTTGCAATTGGAATCGGTTTGATTATTACACTGCTAATATACCTTTGACTTCTAATAATTCTTTCGGATTCTTTTACAATTAGCGAATCTAGTTCTTCATTTTTTTTGAAAAGCAACAAATTTCTTATTGTCCAGTTTTTGGTTTTTATATGTAACGAGTTGCCAAAACGTTCCATTTTGTACTTAGGTATTTGCTGATCATTTTCTATTGAAAAACCAAAAGGATCTAAAGTTTCAATGTTGACGTTTCTAATTATTTTACAATTGTATTTATTAAAAGTAACTTGAAGTGAAGTAATTGCTTTTTGTCTTTTCTTTTTGCTAATGCTTGAAATTTCTTTTCTTCGAAACATTATTTTATGTATGAATTTAAAGAATTTTTTATCTTGAGAAAATTCATCTATTTTTTTATAAACACTATCCGACTTAGTAGGTACAGGTTTTTGAGCCATCAGAACTGAAAAGCTGCAAAGAAAAATTAGTAAACAAAGATAAATCCGCAACACATTTTTTTTAATCGTTAAAGATATTGTTTTCAATAAAGAAATGCTACATGTTTAACAAAACAAAACAAAAACCAAATAGCTAGACTATTTACAGATTAAAATTTTAATTAACTCTATTTGCTTTTTTTAGTAAATTATTTATTCCTGCAGGATTTTCCTTATTTGTTTCAATAGCTCCAATGTTTTCTTTTATATAGGATTTTAGAATTTCATTAGGCTCGTAATTTCTTATGAATTTTTCCATTTTATTGTTTTGTATTAATGCATTGATGGTATGAAATATTCCTTTAGTGCTCCACCATCCTAAAAGCATATTTTTTGAATTTATTTCAGATTTGGCTTTTGCTAAGCATTGTGGACAACCAATTTTAACATGATTTGTAATGTTAGAAATAAAAATCATACTTATTACTTCTTTTAAAACAATAGCATTTAGTTTTTGTGTTTTTCCATTACAAATAGGGCAGGGCTGCTTTTGAATTAATGTACAATATTCAAGGATTTCTTCGGGACTTGTAATTTTTAATTGCGCATTAATGCCGGAAATTAAATTTTCGGATAGATTCCGTCTTTTTATTTCCTCCTGAAGAATAGGAATCACTTCGGGTCTTAATTTGCTAGCATCTTGCATTGCCAACTCTTGAATTTTGCTATCATCAAAATTTCGGTAGTTTTTTCGTATGTCTTCTAAATTCATACTTTTTTTTTCAAATATAAAAAATCCCCAACTGCTTTCACAATTGGGGAATAATTTTTATTTTACTGAACACTGAACACTGAACACTGAACACTACGACTTCTGCTCTTTATTGAAGTACACCAAGTAGTAGTACATTTGTTTTTCTTCATCCCAGCCTTTTTCTACAAATTTTTCTGCACTTTCTGGGTTGATGAAATCTAATTTTATTTGGATGTGTGTATCTAAATTAATTACATTTTTAATTGATTTTCTAACATCCGAAACCGCTGCATTAGCAATAGGGAAGGAGGTTACATCATCAATGCTGTATTTTTCGCCACGATCGGCTTTGTAACTTTTAAATTCCGGAATCAAATCGGGGTTTTCCATAACATCATTTAAGAAAGCAGTTTCTTCAAAATTGTCGTTTTTGGCAAAATGATTTACCGCACGGTTCATGAACATTACTTCTTGCTTTTTATCTTCGGCAGGGAAAACTACTTCTTTAGCAAACTCTTGACAGAATTTTAAGTATTTTTTAGTCATGAAGTTTTCATCCTGAAACGCATCTACCGAAAGGAAATGCTCCAACCAATAGCGTGCATCATAACGATTACTATCAATAGTTAGGATTTTATAACCTTCTTCTTTTTTATGATTGAAAATTAAACAGCCTTTATCTAATTTATTCAAATTGATTCCTTCTTGAAGCACCATTTCTAGATTGCTTTCTTTTTCTTCAAATTGAAGGAAATCGGTGCGCAATTCACTTTTAAAAACTCCGATAGCATCTACCACATTATTGTCAATAGATACGTTAGTTAAATAGGTTACATAAACCTCTCCGTTTTTAATGTGCGGATGGTTCGATTGCTCAAAAAGGTGTTGGGTAATTTTTTTAGAAACGTCATGCACCGAACCAGGATTGGTGAAAATCTCGGTCGCCAATTTAAACATGTCGTTGTATTCTAAATCTACTTCGTGAGCAAATTGGAAGTAATTTTCTTCTTTTTCACGAAACGATTTAAAGAAATATTCTTTTAATATTGGAACAATTTCATCGTTTAAACCGTATTGGTTTTCCGATAAGAAAATAGCTTCATTGCGGCTTTTATTTCCAACTCTATGGATGGATAACGATTCGATGTGCGTATTGAATAGGTTGATCATTATTTTTAGTTGCTGAGGTATTTAGGTTCTAAGTTTCTAAGGTTTAGTTTCGTTCTTTAATTTTGTTAATGAAGGAAACTAACATTCTTTCTAACTCTCGACTGTCCTCGTATAGGTTTATAAATTCTAGTTCTTTTAAATAGTCAATGTTTTTCGCGATTTCTAATTGGGTTTGAAATTCAAATAAGGAACTAATAGACACATTTAAAAATCTCAGGTATTCTTTGTTACTATCTCTTCCAGAGCCTTCTGCAATATTGCTAGGAACAGAAATAGAGCTTCTTCTTATTTGAGAAGTTAATCCGAAGATTTCTTCTTTTGGAAATTGTTTAGTGTGTTGGTAAGTTGTGGTTACTAAGTTCATGGCTTTTTGCCAAATGAGAAGTTTTCTAAAATTGCTCATGATTTGTATTTTTAAAGTTTAATTAAATATACAAAAAAACCTTAGAACCTCAGACCTTAAATCCTCAGAATCTTAAAAGAATCAATTCCAATTCTCCTCAAATCCGTAATCTTCAAAACTATCGTCGCCACCAAACATGTCCAAATCGTCTTGGTCCAAATCGTCTTCAAATTCGTTGTAACTTTCTTCCTCTTCTAAATCGGAAACAAAATGTTTTTCCATTGCTTCGGCAGGCATTTCGCCATGTGAAAACATTAAGTTAGGATAGATAACACCTACTTCTTCGGTTTCTTCAATGGCAGCAAGTTCTACAAGAAAAGTCCACATATTGATAAAATCATACACGTAAAGAATCTTGGTATTTTCGGCATCCAAAATAGCATCCAAAGTATAATCGCTCATGATTTTGTTTTCTCCAGGAACATCTCCTGAGTCAAACATCGGAATTTCATCTTCTTGATTCCAAGTGTCATCGCAAGTGTAAAACGAGGCTACTTCCAATCCGTCAAAGCCAAAAGCATTAACGATTGCATTATGTAAATCTTCTAAAGTGTCACTTTCTAGGATGGCGATGTCTCTAAAAACATCTTCTTCAGCATCCAGAATTACTCTAAATTTATAAACCATGGTTGTAATTTTTTTTGAGACGTCAAATGTAAAATAATAATTACGAATTACGAATTACGAATTACGAATTGTTGATAAGATTTTGTTTTCCAAAAAAGGGGTTCTTGCTTTACGGAAAAGGAATTTGTATTTTTGAATTTTGAAACCCATTTGCTATGAAAATTGTTATCTCTCCTGCTAAATCTCTAGATTTTGAAAGTCCGTTGCCAATAAAATTGTATTCGGAATACGGATTTCAAAAGCAATCCCTAGCAATTGATGCCGTTTTAAAGAAAAAATCGCCGAAGCAATTATCCGATTTAATGTCGATTTCCGATAAATTATCCGATTTGAATTGGCAACGCAACCAACAAAGAAATCTTGCAGAAATCACTCCCGAAAATGCCCGTCCGGCAATTTATGCTTTTAGTGGTGATGTGTATATTGGTTTGGATGCGTATTCCTTATCCGAAGAAAAAATAAACCTTTTGCAAGACCAATTACGAATTCTATCGGGTTTGTATGGTTTATTAAAACCTTTAGATTTAATGCAACCCTATCGATTAGAAATGGGAACCAAATTGCCTATTGGAACCAAAAAAAATCTATATGAATTTTGGAAACCAACCATAACCAAAGAATTGAATTCCCAATTAGAAAAAGACGAATTATTTGTCAATCTTGCAAGCAACGAATATTTTGATGCTGTGGATGTAAAGAAATTGAAAGTGCCTGTTATCACTCCAGAATTCAAAGATTATAAAGACGGCAAACTAAAGATAATAAGTTTTTTTGCCAAAAAGGCTAGGGGAATGATGGTGCGATACATCCTCGATTCCAATGCAAAAACTATCGACGACTTAAAAGGATTTAATCACGAAGGCTATGCTTTTGATGCTAATTTGAGTAAAGGGGATAGGTTGGTTTTTACGAGATAAAGTTATCTAATAGTTCTTATAATTTAAAAATCTTGCAGATTAGGAATTCAATTCCTAATCTGCAAGATTTTTTATAGAAAAATAGTTGTCTCTTAAATTAATGCATTGCATCTGCTGGGTTAATTTTGGTTTTCCCTTTTTTGATTAAGAATATAATCGGAATACAAAATAAAAATAATAACCCAAGTGCCATAAATATATCCATATACGACAATACGGTGCTTTGTTTCAAAACCGAATAATCCATCACTTGGTAGGCTTTTTTCAAGGCTTCGTTCGTGCTAAATCCTTTCGACATAAATCCTTTTTGGAGCATTAAAATACGTTGTTGTACTTCTAAACGACTTCCATCTAAATGGGCAACTAAATCTACTCGGTGTTTTTGTGATAATCTAGTGATGAATGTTGTAATAATTGCAATACCAAAAGACCCTCCAAGTTGTCGCATCATTCCGGTAAAAGCAGCACCTTCTCCAATATTTTTTCCTTTTAAAGTTGATAATGATAGGGTAGTGATAGGTACAAAAAGTAATCCCAAACCAACTCCTCTTAATATTAATGGCCAAAAGAAATGTTCTACTCCAGTATCGGGTGTCATGGCATTTCGCATCATAAAAGTAAATAGGAAGAAGATGACAAAACCTACTCCAACCATATAACCCTGTGGCACTCCTTTCTGGATCATTTTACCAATAAAAGGCATCATGAAAGCAGTAGTAATAGATCCCGGAATTAACAATAATCCGGCATCGGTTGCGGTCCATCCTAAAATGGATTGGGTGTATATAGGGATGATAAGGGTTGAGCCGTAAAGTCCAAATCCCATAATGAAAGACATAAGAATTCCAATTCTTAAATTTCCATCTTTAAGTACACCTAAGTTTACAATTGGAAATTTATAATTTAATTGCCTCCATACAAATGCCAACAATCCAAATAACGAAACTACACTCAGGCTTACAATCAAATTATCGTTAAACCAATCGTCTTGTTGCCCGTGTTCCAATACAAATTGTAACGAACCAATAAAGGACGCCAAGAAAAATATCCCCCACCAATCTACTTGGTTGGCTTTTAGTTTTTCTCCGTATTTTGGACTTCTAACAAAACTTAAAGTAAGTATGGTTGCTACAATTCCGATAGGAATGTTTATGTAAAAAATAAAGGGCCATGAAAAGTGATCCACAATATAACCTCCTAATGGCGGTCCTAATGTTGGGCCCACAATTACTCCCATACCATAAATTGCTTGCGCCATTCCACGTTTGGCAGTAGGATAACTTTCGGTTATGATGGTTTGTGCGGTTACTAATAAGGCACCACCACCAAGACCTTGTATGAATCGGAAAGCGACCAATTCCCATATATTAGAGGCGTTTCCGCAAAGGAAAGATGCTACTGTAAATAATATAATAGAGAAGGCAAAGTAATTTCGTCTCCCAAATTGTTGTGATAACCAACTCGTCATCGGAATTACGATAACGTTGGCAATGGCATAAGCGGTAATTACCCAAGCCACATCGGTAAGCGTAGCACCAAGGCTACCTCGCATGTTGGTAAGCGCTACATTTACAATGGTAGTATCTACAATCTCCAACAAAGCACAAAGCACTGCTGTTATTGTGATAATAACCCTCCTGTAGCCATATTCTACTAAATCGTCTGCTTGTACCATTTTTAATATTAAATTTTAGATTTTAAATTTTAGATATTCACATCAGATTTCAAAATATTTAATATCTGATAGTTAAAATTTAATATTATTTCAAATGTACATCCACTTCTACATTCATTCCTGGACGAAGTAATTTTACTTTTTCGGCATCATTGTCCGCATCAATTGCAATTTTAACAGGTAAACGTTGAATTGTTTTCACAAAGTTACCAGTTGCGTTATCTGGAGGCAAAATAGAAAATCTAGCACCCGTTGCAGGAGAAAAACTTACAATAGTTCCTTTAAAATCGGTATCTGGATAAGCATCTGCTTTAATAGTTACTTTTTGACCGATAACCATTTTGTTCAATTGGGTTTCTTTAAAATTAGCAGTAACCCACGCTTCCGAATTGTTGATGATGTAAAACAACGATTGCCCTGGTTGTAAAAACTGCCCAGGTTGGATAGAAATTTTAGAAACTTGTCCGTCAATTGCAGCCGTAACCACGGTGTAATCTGAATTTAATAGTGCAGCATCTAGCATGGCTTGCGCTCTTTTGATATTTGCAGCAGCAACATCGGCTTGTTTGTTAGAAACATTGGTTCTTGCAGCCGCTACATTTTTTTGAAAAGAACTTGCTTTTTGTTGTTCTTGCAAAATACGCAATTGGCTTTGTGCTTCTAGTTTAGTAGCCTCTGCTTGCTCGTATTGTTGTTTAGTGATAGTATGATTTTTATACAAATTTGCATAACGATCAAAATCATTAGAGGCACGATTCAATCTAATTTTGGCAGTTTCAATGTTTCCACCTGCCGATTGCATGTTGGCATCCGAAACCGAAACGTTTGCTTGTGCAGTTCCGATATCTGCTTTAGAGGCAGCATAACTTCCTTCTGCCGATACTAAAGCTGCTTTGGCATCTTCTATTTTTACTAAATAATCTTTATTGTCAATTGTAAACAAGGTATCTCCTTTTTTTACAAAGTCATTATCCTTTACATACACTTTGGTTACATACCCAGCAACTCTAGGAATAATAGGGTTCATGTTTTTTTCAATTTGTGCATCATCGGTAGTTTCATGCGCAAGTGAGTGCAAATATTTGTAAGTACCGTAAGATCCTCCCACAAGGATTAATGCTGCGAAAATGAAAATAAATTTTTTATTAGTTTTAGTCTTTTCCATGTTGGTATTATTTAGTAGTAGATAAATTGAATGAGTTAATTAATTTTCCGGATGCGAATTGTAGTTGGTAGTATTTTAAGGCAATATCTGCTTGGCACAAGGCTAAGTTTATTTTGCTTTGCAATTGTTGTACGTCGGCCTCCAATAAATCATTGGTGTTCGCCAAACTGTTGTCGTATTTGTCTTTAATTATTCTGTAATTTTCGGTAGATTGTTCTTCCGCTAAAGCATAAACTTTATTTTGTTTTAATGAAAGCGTATAGTTTTCTTGGGCTTGTTGCGTTTCTTCTTTTATTTTATCCGATAAAATTGCAATCATTTGTTTGCTTTGTTCGGCTTTGCTTTTAGCCAATTTCACTTCTTTTCCGTTTTTAAATATAGAAGATAAATCGTAGTTAAAACCAACTCCAAAGTTCATAGCGTTACTAACCGAAATAACATTTTTCAAATCCAATGCAATGTATCCACCTGTAAGTGCAAGTGATGGATAGTAACCTGCTTTGGCAATTTTAATTCCGGCTTCCGATGCTTTTTGTTGGAAGGATAAGGCTTCTAAATCGTTACGAAGAGCACTAGTAGTTAGCAACTGGTTTTTAGCCATATCACTTTTTACGGTTTCAATATCGATATCAATTATTGTGTTTTCAGGTAAACGAAGCAAGGTTACCAATTGGTAATTAACCACATTTACATTTTTGACAGCCGTTGCTAAAGAAAGTTCCAAGTTGGATTCTTGCAATTGGGTTTTCAATAAGTCGTTTCGGGCTAACAATCCGTTATCTACCATTGCCGAAAAGTCTTTGGTGCGTTGTTGGGCGCTTTTTATATTTTCGTTAAGCAACTTAACCATTTCTTGCGATTTGTAGAGATTTGCAAACAATTCAACTACTTCTAGTGCAAGCCCTTCTTTAGTGTGGGATGCTGTAAAGGTCTGTGCTTGGTACAAATTTTCGGAAGCAGCAATGCTATTTTTTAGTTTAAATCCACTAAAAATGGGCATCGAAACATTGGCTTGACCAAGAAGCAATTGACTCACATCGAGTCCGGTTCCTGATCCACCCAAATGGGAATTGACATTTGCGCCAGTCAATCGCAAGTATTGCCCCGAAACTTTAACGGTTGGGTACTGGTTGTTTTTCATGGTTTCCAGTTCCAGTTTAGAAGTTGCGACTTTGGTATTTGCCAAAACCGCTTCGTTACTGTTGGTAACCACTAAGGAAACCGCTTCTTTTAACGACATTATTTTTCTTTCTTGAGCGGTAATTATGGCGCTTCCAAAAAGAAAAAATAGTGCTAGTACAATTGGTTTAGTCTTCATATATAAGTAGTGCTTTTATGGTTTTCTGAATGTGTTTTGTTAATTCGTTTGCAATGTAATTTTCATATTTCTCATCCGAATCCAAATGTAATAAATCAACAAAATAATGTTTGTTCATATGAAAATGGGTAATCGTTCCAATGATTATAGGAGGGATTAATGCTACATTGATGTTGGGTTGAAAAAGCCCTTGTAGTTGCCCTTCGGTGATGATGTTTTCTAATAATTTTAAATTGTTCTTTTTTACTTTAGTGAAAGCCTCTAGATTGATTTCTCGTTTGGTTGAGGAAACTTCAAAATGTAAAATTTGATACATGCACCGATTGGAATTTATTCGTTGAATGTAATATTCAATTAACTTTTCTATTTTTTCAATAGGGGAGATGTCTTCTGTAGAAAGATTTTCTAAATGTAATTGCATCCCCGAAATCCGATGGAGCACTAAGGCTTCTAAAAGTTTTTCTTTGGATCCAAAATAATACGAAATCATTGCTACATTAATGTTGGCAATTTTGGCGATTTCTCTTACTGAAGTTCCATCAAAACCTTCTTCTGCAAAAAGCAGTTCGGCTACTTGAAGAATCTCAATTTGTTTCTCATTAAATTCCATTGGCATCTAATTTTCTAGAATGCAAATTTAAACAATTGTTTAAATTAAACGTTTGTTTAATTTAGAATTAACGATTTATTAACGTTATTTTTGAGATAGATAATATCTATAGTGGTTGTTTAATTAATTTAAATTCAGATTTATAGATATATTTACCTATATAATTGGTTTAGTAGTATCAAAAAAATAATTTAGTCAAAAAAATTTTTAAAATTTGTAGAAAAAAGAAAATTATTCTTGAATCCAATTGGCTAAAATGGTTTTTCCAGATGGTGTTAAGATGCTTTCTGGATGAAACTGTACTCCTTTTACATTGAAATATTTATGTCGAATGGACATTATTTCTCCGTTTTCTGATTCGGAAGTAACTTCTAAAACTTCGGGTAAATTAGCAGGATTTATAGCCCATGAGTGGTATCTGCCGACTTCTATTTGCTGAGGTAAATTGCTAAATAAGGTTTCGGTATTGTTGGTAATATTTATTTTGGTACTTACGCCATGAAAAACGGTATCCAAATTTAGTAGAGTTGCTCCAAACACTTCTCCAATTGCTTGGTGGCCTAGGCATATTCCGAGTATTTTTTTACTGGAAGCATAGGTTTTGATGACTTCTAATAATAACCCTGATTCTGAGGGGATTCCGGGTCCTGGGGAAAGTATAATTGCATCAAAGGTTTGTAGTTCTTCTATTTCAAATTCATCGTTTCTGAGCACTACAACATCGCAATTTAATTCTTCTAAATAATGAACTAAATTGAAAGTAAAACTGTCGTAATTATCTATGAGTACCATTTTTTTCATAGAGCAAATATACTATAACTCGTCATTGGATGCCATAAAAAAAACCTTAAAGATTTCTCCTTAAGGTTATTTTATTTTGGGTAAAAAGGGTTTTCTTAGAACTGTAAAGTAACAGCCAATTCGAATTCGTCAGAGATAGTTTTGTCTCCTAGGTTTTCAAAGAAACTTCCAGAACCATATTTAATTCCGTATTTAGTTCTATCAATTTTAAATGTAGAAGTTGCAGTTGTTCCTTTAACAGTAATTGTAAAATTTGCTGGCGCAGTAACATCTTTAATTGTAAGATCAGCAGTAACATTGTAAACACCATTTCCTTTATCAGCGATTTTTTTGAAAACTAATTTAGAAGTTGGGAATTTTTCAGTTCCAAAGAAATCTTCCGATTTCAAGTGACCGTTTAATTTCCCTAAATATTCTCCAGTTAAATCAGTAGAAGTTAAGCTAGTCATGTCTACTACAAAAGATCCACCAGTTAATTTTTTTCCTTTAAAAATTAAACTTCCTTCTTTCAAAGCTACAGTTCCGTTGTGTTGTCCTGTTACTTTTTTACCTATCCAAGTGATAGAACTTTTAGTAGCATCCACTTTTTTTACTTGTGCAGTAGCGATTGTGGAAATAGTTACTAATAATGCAATTGCGATTGTTTTTAAATTTTTCATTTTTGTTAATTATTTGGGGATTTGTGATTAAATAGTAATAAATAAGTCTTCGTTAGATTTTCTAACTTTTAAATAATGTTGTGTAGCGTCTTCTTCATGACGGTATCCAATAGGCGCAACTAGAGTAGCATTTAGGTTTAATTTATCCAAACCTAAAATCTCGTTATATTGAGCTGGAACGAATCCTTCCATAGGAGTTACATCAATTTTTAGTTCAGCAGCAGCATTCAAAAGATTGCTTAAAGCAATATAAGTTTGTTTTGCATTCCAAATTGGTTTAACTTCTTCAGGAATATTGCTAATAGAGCCTTTCATGAAATCGCCATATCCGTCTAAAGCGCCTTGAGGTAAGTTTCTAGTTGCAATTGCATTGTTTAAATAAGCATCAACATCAGCGGGAGTTGCTGTAGTTTGGTTAGCAAAAACCAATAAATGAGATGCCTCAGTTATTTGTGTTTGACCCCAAGATGCTTCTTGTAATTTTGCTCTAACTTCTGGATTTTCTACTACAATTACTTTGTATAATTGTAATCCGAAAGAAGAAGCAGACAAACGAATTGCTTCTTTTAAAGTTGCTAAATCTTCGGCAGATACTTTCTTAGTAGTATCAAATTTTTTCGTAGCGTAACGCCAGTTGGCATTTTCAATAAATTGACTCATAATAATTTTATTTTAAGGTTCTGTATTTTTCTAAAAGCGTATTCAATTGTTCTTTTTCTGTAGAAGATAAATTTGAAGCAAATAAATTTTCGTATTCTATTATTTTCGGATCTAAGATTTCAAGTATTTCAAGGCCTTTTTTGGTGATAAGTACTTCAATTTTTCTTCTGTTTTCTGGGCAAACTTCTCGAGTTACCAATCCTTTTAGTAGAAGTTTATCAATTAATCTAGTGGTGTTGCTGTTTTTGGATAACATTCTTTCTTGAATGATACACATGTTGGCAGGACAACCTTTTTGACCTCTTAATATTCGCAATACATTATATTGTTCACTAGATAAATCATGAGGTTTTATAACTTCGTTGAATTTATCGTTGATTACGTTTTGAGTATAAATAATATTCAAGATGATTTTTTTAGAATCTTCTAGGTTAATATTAGTTTTTATTACTTCTTCAATTTTCATAATCGGGGGCGCGATATTTGTAGGTACAAATGTAAACTATTTCTTAGTTGTATATACAAATGTTATGTTATTTTTTTGTTAACTTAATTTTTGAATGGGAGACAACATAGTAGTTACTTGTGATTGCGAGGAAATTTCTTATTTTTGAAAAAAAATAAACTATGAATTTATCTCAAGACGACTGGACTGCACAATTAGCAGCCGATACTAACGCAGTAATTTTAGATGTAAGAACCGAAGACGAATGGCAGGATGGAATTATTCAAGGAGCAGTTTTAAACGATATTTATAAAGGTCAAGGTTTTATTTACCGTTTAGAAGAATTAGATAAGACTAAAAATTATTATGTGTATTGCAAAGCCGGTGGCAGAAGTGCTCAAGCTTGTAGTATTATGAATCAAATGGGTTTCGCTAACACTTATAATCTTGAAGGTGGAATGATGCATTGGGAAGGTGCTGTGGTTGCGCCAGAGTAGATTTTTAATATTTAAAAACCGTAATTATTTATAAATAATTACGGTTTTTTAGTGGAAAAGAGGGGAGTCCTCTCGAACTTTTTTGAGTTAGATTTACGGACTTTATTGAATATTAAACTCTAAATTTAAATTACAATTTTCCGACCCATTTGCTGATTTCACTAAGAATATCATTAAAGTTGGGTTGCCCTTTATAGTATAATGCAGCTGTTTTTTTATAGCGTTCCGTAAATCGTTTCCTAAGTTCGGGGTTGTTTAGTAAGAACGCTTCGTTATTAGCGATGGGTATATCATAGTCCTTAGGTGGAAAGCGCGCCATTTTGTGTTTCTTATATTCTTCTGTGCCAATGAATGTTTTTACTTTTTCCTCTTTGAGTGGTACTATACCATAAAGTGTGTAAGTAAAAAAAATATGAGGGTTTGTGCAAACCCTCATATTTTTTTTACTTAATTTTAATATTTACACATTTTATGAAAAAAGAAGATTTATTATCCGATGAATTTTTGAAGCAATTCAAAACAGGT
>CANFZM010000010.1 GCA_947451525.1 Flavobacteriaceae bacterium | reverse complement strand
TTGAAGACAGTGGCGAAGGGTGGTTTTTTGAGTAGCCGGCTGGTGCGATGGAAGCTGCTCAAAAAGTTGCCCTAGAGCCACTGGCAAGCGCGTTGGGTGTGGCGGCTTTTTTACATAATGTTATTATAGTGCATCCTTGATTTTCATTAGAAGCAGGGTGTTTCTTTATGCACTATAATGCCACATTATGTAAAGAAGCTTTGGGAAAAAAATTACTGGCGCAAGTTGCGAAGCGTACGTGTTTTTTCTAAAAACTGTGCCAGTAATTTTTTTTGGAGCGTTGGCAAAGGAGTGGCAATTGAAAACTAAAACGTATTTTTATATCGTTTTGTTACTAGCTTAAGAGTGGGTATTTTAACGCAAAATTTGATTATAAAAATTAACGGTTGATTAACAACCAAACTGTTTTTTATAATAATAAGATCAGCTTTTTTTTGAATGAGCTTTTATTTGGTCGTGATTTTATTTTATTTTGTTGGATTTAAATTTTTTCTATACCACCTAATAAAAGTTATAGGATACCAAAAAAACCGATATAATTTAGGTTTAGGAAATATACCCATTATTTCATAATAATTACTTCCTCTTGTTATGTCAGTTTTGAATAAAACGCAAAATGAATTACTACCATATAGCTTTCCAAAATCAATGCAATTCTCGTTTAAGACTTTACCAGCTGCTTCTGTAGCTGTTGTACCTAGTCCTGCAAGAATAAAAACAGTTACTTTAGAATTTGTTATAAACGTTTTTTGTAATATACCAGCATCTTTAGGATAAGTAGCTTCTAAAGCTAGATCATGTCCTTGAATTGAAAGATTTAGACCATTTGCCAAAAATTGAAAATTAATAGGTGTGCAAAAATTCATTAAATCATGTGTTTTTGGATTAAATCCAATAGAAAAAATTGGGCTTGATTGTTCGTTCCAATCTCTAATTGTGTCGGCAATTCTAAAACCTTGATGTTTATTTATTTGTCCTAGTAAATTGAAAACTTCGGCCGCACATTGACCATCTGATTGCGACCACACTGGATCAATATTTTGATAAGCAAGAATTTTGACATTATTTTGATTTTGTGGAATAGGTTGAGGAAATCGAGTAACATAAAGTTGGTTCTGAGTTAATTGCAACTGATTATTTTGATTATTAGCTCCTGATAATTGGGAAAGAAAAATCAGAATGTCTTTCTTAGATTTTCGAAATCCGGCTAAAACTAAATTAAGAGGATGTAATGATACTAGCCAAATCTGCAATTTTGTTGCCAAGTAAAAAACAAGGGGAATAAGAAATGAGCTTATAATCACATCACGCCAAGAATCTTTAGAAATGCCTGTAAAGAATTCAATTATTTCTTGTATCATAAAATTTGAATTGTATTTTTAAATGAATTGTTAAATAATCATGTTGCGTAATGTTTTAATATTCAATACAAAGGAGTATATTTGAATCCTAAAACACTAAAATAGGTGCTATTTTAAAGTGCTATTTAATTTTACTAAAAGTATAAATATTTTTCATAAAATTATTTTTTGATTGTGGTTACAGTTTTTATTTTATTGATAAAAAAGATTTGATTATAATAAACTTGGTGTGTTTTCAAACTGATTTATTTTTTGATTATTGATTGTAAATTTATGTTAATTGTTCACTTATTGAAAATAAGTATTAGCTGGATTAATTATAATTTAATTTATAGTGAATATTTTAAATTAACACCTCCAAAATAGTACGCTTTTGATGCTCCTGGATTTACATCGGTGGCAACGCCAACTGGATAATTGCTTCCAGTATCAGAATCGTTTATATTGTTCCCAAGAAATAGAAAGGTGTAATTAATTTTATTCGTTAAATTATTACCTGCAATATAAATATCAAATGTGATTTTCTTTTTCATAAATTCTTTTTGATATCCAATTTTTGAATTAAACTGCTCAAAACCTCTTACTGAATTTGTATTTGCAAAATCGGTATAAACATTACCTATGCGATTATAGGTGTTTTGAAGATAAAATCCATTCTTAAATTTAAAATCTAGTCCTAAAGTATATTTTGAATTTGGTACGCCAACCACCATTTTGTTTGTGTAATCTTCAATATTATTTCCGATTTTAGTTTGAAATTTTTTATATTTAAAATCATTAATGGATAAGCTCGTAAATGGTTGTATTGCCTTTAGAAAATTATCTTTACTCAATTCATATACATATCCTAAACTTAATTCTATTCCTTTATTTTGTTGATTCCCTGTATTAGCCCAATAGGTATATGCTGCACCACCCTGAGGATTTATTGCTGATAATTGTGTTAACTTATTTTTAATTTGCATATCGAATAAAGCAATTTGATAGTCAAACTTTGTGTCAAATAATAAACCATGAACACTAAAATCTATCATTTTTGCCTTTTCCGCAATTAAATTGTCATTTGTTTGATTTGTAGCTGTTATGAATGAAGTTGCTGCTGTTGGAGAATTATATCCAAAGCTATAACTCAAATTAATAATTTGATTTTTTATAGATTTTTGAATTGCAATATGTGGATTAAATACTGTGTTAAATGATTTGTCAAAGGAAAGGTCTTTGTTATAATCTGTAATTAATCCAGGCATTGCAAATAAATCTTTCCTGCTAAACTTAACATTGTTTGCACTAAGACCAAAAACAAAAGAAAGGTTGTAAGGATTGTAATCAATGTGATTTTCAATAAAGACTCCAAATTGATTATTTATATAATTAAAATAGGATGCTTTTGATATGTTACTTACTAATAGTGGATTGTTATCATCAGTTCCTAAAAATCTATAGTTTGAAACCAAAGAAGTGGATTGCTGAATTTCAGTCCCAAAGTTTAAGTCATTTTTCCATTTTGAATTTATATCTTTTTTCCAACTAAAAACAGAACGCAGACCATAATTAGGATTTTTGCTTATAGTATATGCTCCAGCTGAAATACCTTCTAAATCAGAACTATAATAAAACAGTGTTGTATTATTTTTAAAATTGGAACTAAATTGATTTTCATAAGAAAGACCAAACCTTGTTGACTTTATACTATTACCAGCATTCTTTTTTATATATGCGCTATTGCCTACATCTATTCCAGCATAATAGTCAGCATAAGAAATTTGACCAGCAATTTGCTCATAAGAATTATTATAACCTAAAAACAAACTTAATTTTTCTTTTTCAGAAATAGAGAATTCACCAAGATAGGATATAAAATTTTTCAAACTAGTACTATGTGGTCTGTAACCATTGGATTCTAAATGTCCATAATTTAGAAACATTGATGATTTATCTTTTTTGTAATTGATTTTAGAACTTGATTGAAATAAATTAAAACTTCCAAATGTTGTTTTTTGTTCAAATGACAACCCCTCTTCAATAGGTGTTTTTACATAAAACCTTATTGTACCGCCTACACCCGCGCCATATTGACTGGATGCTGGACCTTTTATAACTTCAACATTGTCTATAATTGAAAAATCGACATCATCAAAAACTGTAGTGCCATCTGCGGTAGTTAAAGGCATATTGTTATAATAAGCTTTAATACCCCAATTGTTGAATTTTTGGTCATTACCATAACCTCTAATAACAATTCTTTGTCCACCAAGTTGTGTTCTTTTATCAACTTGAACTCCAGACATAGTGTTTAAACTTTGCTCTATGAAAGCAGGGTTGTTTCTGTTTAGTTCATAATCATTTAAGACTTCCGTACTTTGTGCATGTCTTTTAAATTCATGACGTTCTTTAACATTCTTTTTTCTGCCTTTTATTAAAACTGGTTCTAGTTTTATAGTTTTTTCTTGTGAAAAAAGGAATACAAAATTTAATATTGTTAGAAGGATTGAGATTTTATATTTCATGATTTTAATTAAAAAAAAGCCTCAACTAATTTGTGTTTAAACATTTTAGTTGAAGGCATTATAATATTACTTGATTTTAGTTTTAGTTTCAATTATTGAATCAATTTGTTTTTGATTAGGAGCCTTATGAATTATTGCTTTATAATTTAGAGTGTCATTATTAATAGAATTCTCGTTATAATTTTTTTCTTTCTTATCACATATTTTAATATGACTTTTACAACCGAGAAAGATATAAAAGATTAGTAATTTAATTAATAATGATTTTTTCATTTTTTATAGTTTTTAAATTATTCTTAATAACTAAAAAATATAAGCCCGATGATAAAGATGCTTTATTGAAAGAAAAGTAATTTGCACCAACATTCCCATTCCCATTATATAAAGATTTAACTAATCTTCCATTAATGTCAACAATTTCAATGTTTAAATTTGTTGTAGAATCTAATGTAAATTCAACATAAAAATTATCTAAAACAGGATTAGGATAAATTTTCATTTTATTTTCTATTTCAATATCATTAATACCTAGTTGATTATCATGTATTTCAGCTATCCAAGTTTGCCATTTATTTGAGGCATTCCCATACATTCCATTCATCCAAATTGAAGGAGTAGAACTATTATGTTTTCTTGATGTTCCTGTATAATCACCCCATCGTTCTTTTGTAGTTGATGTATAATGAACATTATTAATGCTTGATTTCACTAGAGTTGAACCAGACCAATTCATACTGTCATCACAATTTACAACTCTTATTTCAGGATAAATACTTGGACTAGTTCTGCCAAAACCTATCATCACTGATTTGTCAGCACTGGATGTAGAGTATGAGACAACTGAGGGGTATGAATAATCAGCAACTCCAACAGCACCAAAAGTTGAAGATTGATTTGTTAATGTGCTTAAATTTAATCTATTATAATTTATCCCGTTCCAGCCAGTACCAATATCTGAATGAAATACAAAATGAATTATACCATTTAAATAAAAGCCACTAAGAGCCCTACAATCTCCATTATCCAGCTTGCAGGTGGTTCCTAATTGAGATGCTTCACCAGGAAGAGAATATGCAGGTGTAGTAATTGAATAATAATTTAATTGTTCATTAGTTGCCGTCATGTCATCTGTTAAATCATACAATTTTATTGTAGATGCTCCACCAGCTGTCGTTGAAACTAAATAACAACCTGGACCATAGCTACCCTGTTGTCCTAATGAAACAGGTAGCAATGTAAATGGAGTCCCTGTTATCCCAGTCCAATATTGAAAACTAAGTGATCCACCTGAATAACCATTACTTTTTGTAATTTGATACAATATTGCTTGATCAAATGTCCCGGATGGTTGAAAAAATAAGTTACCACTAATATACAACTCATTATTTGAAACCGCCATTTTAGGATAATCAAATCCTTCTCCATTATTTAATGGATTTCCATTTAATTTATAATACCACCAACCATCGTTAGGATTGTTAGTTTTAGAAAAAAACACTAATAATTTGGAGTTAATTGTTATTGGGGAGGTTTGACAAAAGAAAATGAATCGATCAGCTTGACTATCATATAAAACAACAGGATCGCAAACTCCTGTAATTGTAGAGTCATTAATAAAATTTAATAAGCCGTTATAATAAACCGTAGTCCCGCTAGTATTATCATATTCAATAGTATTATTTGCTACACTTATTATCCATCCACCATTTGATATTGCTATGGAATTATCCATTGGAGAACTATCAGTGTTAAGATTACCTAAATAATTAGTACCAACAATAGGTGTTACAGATGTAGTTGATAATTCTGTATTGGAAGATTTATTTAATATTTTTTTATTTTTAAGAGTAGTTTTTTCTTCAATTATTTTTTCAATTAATTCTTGATCTGGTATCTTAGGTTCATTAGAAATAAAATTATTGGTTAATATTGGTCTCCATTTTAAATCAGTAGTTGGAGTTTTTCTTTCTCCTAAACAAGGAAGAGTTTGTTCTTGAGATTTAATAGCTGAACCAATTTTTTTGCTTTCATCCAATCTAATTTTTTTATCAAAATTTTGTGCTAAACTACTAAATGTAATTCCACATACAATAAACATAATACTTAATTTCTGTTTCATTTTTATATATTTTAATGGTTATTAAAAACAAACCGGGCGTGAACCTCCACAAATTTTCAATCTGCAAGTGGCACCGCCAAGTACCGGAGAAGAATTGAAACAGCAAAAGTCACACGCCCTTGTGGACGCGTTTCCTATACTGTTTCTCCCTTCTATTTGAAAGTTTTGGCGGTTTTCTTGCAAGAGAAACGTAAGTTACGCTAAGTTATATTTTTTACTTTTTTTATTTCATTGTACAAATGTATGAATTTTAGTTTATTAAATGCAATTAAGTGCATTTTAGACCATTTCGTTTTTTTCTATCTTCTGCTTAATACTATTCGTTTTTTCTGCTAATTGCAAAAAAAACTCTTTATGTTCCATTGACTGAAATTGTGATTTGTAATTCAAATATTTTGTTACTAAATCGAGTAATGGTGATACTACTGCGCTGATGTTTCTAACGGCTTCACTTTCATTAGTACCATAAACACAATATTTTACAAAGTGTTGACAATTAAAATTAGTAGCTGAATATATTTCATTCTTTACTTCTTTAGCTCTTTCTATGATTTCATCAAAGCTTACATTTTCGGGTTTTCGTTCTACTTGAAGTTCTGAAAGTGAATGCTTTGCTAAAAAATTAAATAAATTTACTATTCTGACATTATGCTTTGGCGTTATTTCTAGAACTAGAATTTCGTTCCTTAATGAAGTTCCTAATGCTATGCCGTAATGGTTTAAGTCTAAATTAAAATCATCATTAATGGTGTCCAATGGTCTGAAAACAATATCACCTTGATAAAATGTTCTACCGTCAATAGTGTTCATTTCAGATTTATAAATTAATTCTAAATCTTTGAACAAGTCCTTTTTTGTTTGTTCGTTGAGATTTTTAAGAATTATTTCTGTTTGTCTAATGATCTTAGATACTTCTTTTGAACAAAATGGTTCTATTAAATTTTTCATTATTATGTGTCTTTCGTATCTTCTTCAAAATTCTCTAACTCCTTCTCAACTTCGTCTAATAATTGTTTTTCGGTTGGTAGGTATAAATGATATTAACTAGCTTGTTATCTAATTTCTACATCAACTTTTTTCTTTCAATTCGTTCTCTGATTTCGGTTAATAGCAGGTGTATTTTTTCTTCAAATTGTTTTCTTTGAAGAGTACTATAGTTCTATTTTTTCAATCAATACATTTCTAATTAGTTCATAAGCTTCTTGTTGGGGGTATTTTTCGGTTGGCCTCAATAGTGCTGTCGTATCGCCTAAGAATTCAGGGTCTTGCATTTTGATTTCCATATTTTCTATAAACATTTTTTGGGTTGGTGGATGGTCAACCACAAATTCCATATATTTTTGATAACAATGCAATAGTTTATCCGTATCTAATTCCGGATGTATGGTTAATGCTTTGTACATATCGTATAAATCTCTACCTTTTCTTCGTTGGTATAATGCTCGTAATTTTGTTCCTAGCAATTCTTCAAATTCATAGGTTGTGATTTCGCATTTGCCTTGAAACCAAGTAGAATTTACTTCAAACGGGAATTTTTGATAGCCCAAAACAGCAAAATGTTCCTTGCAATTGGTTTCTACTTTTAAACTTAAGTTTTGTACTGGTGCAAACTCTGATTCAAATCTATATACTAATGTATTATTATTTGCTTTTTGTTTTACTTTTGGCTGTCCTAAAAAACCAAGTTGCTCTTTGATTTTATCTATTATTGGTCCAAATGGTTTTGCTGTTATTTGAACTAAGTCAATGTCTTCTGAATACCTTGGTTGTGGTTGTAGGTATAATTTATGCAAGGCAGTTCCACCTCGAAATGCTAAATTTTCTGCTAAATATGGATCTTGAAATATTGCTACCAAAGCTCGACAAATAACCAAATCTTGTTCGACTTGTTCGTTTGTTTGCCACGGAACTGTATTTGACCATTCTGTAATGTATGCCTGTGGAATCACTCTTTACTTTTTTAAAAATCGGTTTCGATTGTTGTGTTTATGCTAATTTTCCATCGTTCATCTGTTTCAAAATTGTTTTTTGCACCTGATGCTTTTAAAGGAATTCGGTATAGTTTTTTTTGATGTTCTTGTAATTTTTGAAATATGGTATTTGCTATTTCTATTTGCTCCAGTATATTTTCTAAAATAAAACCTAATCGCTGCCAAGTAGTTACTGGAACTCGATTTATAATTTCGTTAGTTATTTGTTCTGGGTTTATTTTTTCTACTAATTCTTCTAATACTGTTGCTGCTCTGTTGAGTCCACCTATTTTTTTTTCGAACTGAATTAAATCGGTTGCCGTTAATATTGGATTGGACACTTTTAAATATCCCATTTCGGTTTTAATATCAATCAAAAAAATTGGATTAATTTCAGAGATACTTATATAGTTTATTTTTTGTCCTTTTTTTTGAGTTGGTCTTAGTGCTGGCAGTAATGTGAATATAAAAAATTCTTGTGCTTGCTGGTGTGATGCTCCATGAAAAGCAGCAGCGTTTAATAGTCCTACATAATACGGTCTATCCAAGTGCTTCATTAATCCGTCTATATACAAGGACGGAGGCAAAATTCCTTTTGATGTATATTGAGGCGTGATTATTAGATAATATCCTTTAAAAACAGAAATTATATTGCCTTTTTCAGATAACCTATTTAATGCTCGTTTTAAAGCAATAGCAGAATAATTTGGCAATTCTTTTTCAAGAATTTCCAAAGCAAAAGCATTTTTGCCATTGGCTTGTAGTTTTTCTATCCAATCACGTACCTTTATTTCTTCTGTTTGCTTCATTGTGAAGTAAAATTTTGCGAAAGATACCAAAATTCGGTACTAATCGCAATAATATCATTCATTATTTTGAATTATTTATAGATTTTTCCGATAGTTTAGGCACAATTTAAAATTAGAGTATTTATTACTTGTTTTGTTGATTGTTTAAAACTGTTTACAATAATACGAAAAAGCAAGTAAAAGTAAAAGAGGGAAATTGAAAAAGGATAGGCAGGATAACCAAAAAAAGGGAAAAAGAAATTTAAAAAAATAAAACTGAAAACTTTTGGATTTAAGTGGCTATTTGAGTGCAAAATGGTTTTAGTGTTTTACTGCTTTGCTTCAGAAGTGTTTAGAGTAACCCGAAAAATAAAAATGAAAAAAATAAAAAATGTTTGTGGTGAAATTTGGTTATCCTGCCTATCCATTCAAAACGATAAAAAAAGGTGCAAACCAGTGTTCAGTATTCAGTTTTTAGTTTTCAGTAGTTTGTGCATAAAAAAAACAAAAGTGGAAGGTTTGAATTTCCACTTTTGTTTCCTTTTTTAATTTTCTGAAATGTCTTTATTTTTTAAATCTACTTCTTCATAACTAAGCTCTTTGACTGCGTAAACATAGCCAGTTTTCTTGCTTATTTTAATGAAATTGTGTTTTTTTAAAGCTTTGCCTAATTTGTTTATTGTGCCATCATTTAGGTTTAATTTTGTTCTGTCGGCAAGTTTGGCAGCTATTTGCGATGCGTTTAAAAATAGTGTTGCTTCTTCTTTTGGACAAGGTTCAAACCAAGTTAATAATAGTTCCTCTTCTGGGCTGTGTAGTTGGTATTGTTCGTTATTGGCTGTGATGTTCTTGATTTCTTCCTGATCAAACCAAAACCTAAAACCACTTTTGAAAAGAAACAAAGCTTGGGAAAAAGCCATATTAATATCTACATCGTGTTGGTATTTAATGCCTTCCAACTCGAAACAAAGAAACCTTCTGCTGCCTGTACTGTCGTTTAAGAATTGTGCTGTGTTGACACTGCCGGCAAATGATGCGCGTCTTGGCATTGTTTCGTTGTTGTGTCCGTATGCTTTTCTCATTCTGATTTGGGTTTTTGTAATTATTTCTTTTAGGGATCCAATTTCGGAACGGTTTAGATTTTCTAATTCGTCCAAATTAATTAACATACATTCAGCCAGTTGTACTAAAGTATCTTTATTGTTTGGGTTTATAGTACCGGAAAATAAATATTCTCTCAATTGTTTGGGTACAAGCTTTTCAACCCACGTTGTTTTACCTAGTCCTTGTTTGCCACTGAACACAATTACGGTGTGATTGATTACTTTATCATCGAGAACACAACCCACCATAGCGACTAACCATTTTTTGAAACATTGTTGCCAAAGGTCTTGTTTTGTAGTTGTGATTGTGTTGCCTAATTCGGTAATGTAATCGGTCTTTTCATCATAAGAAGGTAAATTAAAAAAGTAATCTTCAAATGGATTGAACAGCTCACAAAAATCAGAATATAGCAAGTTTCTTAACGATGATAGGTTTGTTTTAATTCTTCCTTTTAAACATTCTCGAAGCATTGAATTTTCTATAAAATCATTCATTACATTCCACTTCTTTTTTCCGAAATATTGGAACTCTAATTTGCCCGAAACCATATTATGTCGAAATACATATCTTGTTGATAAAAATAGCTCTAAACGGTCAATTTGTGTTGGTTTTGGTTTGTCTTCGTCGTCTTCATCCTCTGAATTAGTTGATGGTTGTTTGTTGTTGGTTGATGGTTTCTTGGGTTTGTTGAAAGTTTCATTTGCTCCGAATTCGTGTAAGTTTCCATAAGCACTATTGACTGCTTGTGTTACTTCTTTTTCATCATATCCAAAATCGGTTAGAATATATCCTAGTGCTTCTTGTAATGCAACTCCTTTTCGGTTTAGGTTACACGCTAGTTGGTGTACGAATACGTTGCGACTACCATTCACAAATTGCACTTTTTTTTCGGTGAAATTTACGCAATGGTTGTAAATCGCATATTGGTCTTCAATAGGTTCTGGTTTAGTAACTAGCGGTAGGGTTGGTAAGACAATGTTTTGAATTTCCTCTTTTACTTCTGTTTCAAAGGTTTTTGAATTTTCATTTAGATATAAATTTTCATCCCACGAATAAAAGCATAGTCTTGTTATATCTTTGCCTGATTTGTCTATTTCTAGTTTTAAAATAGCCTCATAATGTGCTTGAACCAATAGAAACGCTTCTTTGTGATTGGCTTTATCTGAATTGATTTTTACTAGAATTTTTAATCCGTTGCCTGATGGACTAATGAAACTGGCAAACGTGAATTCAGATTGATTAGCCAAATGCTTTGCATTTTGCAAATCGGCTGCACTTAATTTGTCGATGTCCAGAATAATACAATTTGAATAATTCGCTAGGAATTCCAATTTTCGACCTCCAACAAATCTTCCTGAAGGTGTGAATGCTGGAAGTGATTTTTTAGCTTTGTTATATGCTTCCTCTTTCTTTTCAACCAATGATTTACGCAAGTAAATAATACCGGGCTTATACTTTCCTGTTTTAATTTCCTCCAAAATTGTTGCAATTGTTTTGTGTTCTACAACTTCGTTGAAATTCTTGAATATAGTTACCATAGTTTTAATTTAATGGTTAGTAGTTGGCGGTTGTTGGTTCTCATTTTTGTGAGTTTTGCAATCGCAAAACTATCTCGCGTGATTTTATTTTTTTGGAGCTCGATGATTTTCAATTCACAAGTTCCGTTGCAGCTGCTCATACTATCGTCCTTTAAATGATTTGTTGTAATGCTCTTGTAGTAGCTTTTCAACATCAGAAAGTTTGTAGTAGATTTTGTTTCCTACTTGACTGAATGAAATTTTGCCTTCGTCTCTCCAGGTTTGAGCTGTACGTTTTGAAATTTTCATCAATAATAGAAATTCTTGATTGTCTAAAAAGGTTTCTTTCTTTGGGTCAGCCTTGATAGAAATTTGAGATTGAATAGTGTCTAATTTTGTCATTAGATCTGTGAACTGGTCTTTTGTGAAGATAATTGCATCCATTTTTAAAAGTTTTAAATTGTTATGGTGCAAATGTGAGAAGTAGTAAAAAGTCCAAAAGTCCTGAAATGGTCTTTCAGGACTATTTTGTTTTAGAGCATTTTGTCGATGTCTATTCTTTTATGCTGTTTCGGACGTTTTTCGGTTCTCGAAGGTGTGAGTATTGTTTTGACTGTTTCAGGACTTATATCTTTACCGTCTTTGTCAACATAAGAATTTACGATGATTGCCACCAAGTCATTCACTGAACCATCAATCATTGATTTGCCATCTACAAATAACTCTCTTGTAAACTGGTAATGGATATCAATAAACTGGTTTAGATTGCAATTGATTTGCATCTTTTTGAATGGTAATTGGTTTTGATTTTGTTCTCTTTTGGTTTGTTCTACAGCTGCTTGTAATTTTTGTAAGGCATAAATATGCTCAATTTCTTTAGCACATTGTGCATCATACATTGGCGTTTTTTGATTGATAAACTCAATGCTTGCTTGTTGGTATTCAAACATTTCTTTGGTCAACAATAGTATTTTTTCTTCATCACTTTGACAAGTAACCAATTGCTTTTTGATTTCATAAAATGAAAAATGACGGTCTTCACTTTCGGCATTTATGAACTTCTTAGGCGTTTTTGTAACTGGTTCTTTTACGCTCAAAGATTGCAATTCTGTTCGTTTTTTCTCGATTAGAAAGTACAATTTATTGTATCTACTCATTGCCGTTTTGGAGCTGAAAAAAGCTTCGTTGTTGGCTAATAGTTTTTCGAGTTTACAAATCCATACTTCCGGGTTCTTCACCAGGTTGAATTGATAATCGATAAATGCGGGAAATTGAGATTGTTTGAGTTCTAGAATTTTTGCAATTAAGGCATTGCAATAGTTTTGAGTATTTACTTTGCCCTCAATAATAATATCAAATAAAGGATTTTTGGCTTGTGCCTGTGGCACTGCCAATAATTCTACAAACTCTGCGGTTTGCATATTTTGATCCTTTGAATTCAATTGTAATATTGTCTTTTTTGTTATTCATTTACTTAAAAATTGTAATTAAAAGCGGTTTAAAATTTGATGTTTTCTTGTTGCTGTTTGGCTTGTAAAGAGCAATCATCTTTTTTTCGATTTGTTTGCTTTAAAAATTACTAGATTTCTATAATGCAAATGTAGAAAATAAAAAAAATCCTTGTTAAAGGATTTTAATTGAAGTTATTAACAATCGGATGAAGTCAATAAAATAGGGACTTTACACTCGCTAATAGTTTGATATTGAAAATTTTTTATTTTTGAATTTTGATTGGAATTACTGTTTTAGAATTTCTAATAATCTGTAATTAATGTATATTTTTTCTTTGCCAACGGTTTCACTTTTTAGAAAGCCTTTTTCTTCTAAAGCTATCAAATAATTTCCAATAGTCTTTAATGATGCAAGTCCTTCTGCTTCTAATTGTTGTCGTTTTGTATATGGTAATCGGAATAAGGCTTCTACTAAATCTTTTGAATATACTTTTGGTAATTTGTCTTGAATTTCAGCAGCCATTGTATTCATTAATTCTTCAATTGCTGTGATTTGTTTTCTGCCTTTTAGCGCTGTTTCTTCGACCATATCTAACATATACATTATCCAATCTTCCCAGTTGCCCTCTTCGGTTACTTTTCGTAAATTATTGTAATAGGCCGCTTTGTTGTCGATGATGTAATTACTCATATACAACGCCGGTAAATCTAATAGCCCAGCCAATTTTAAATACAATAACAATATAATTCTTCCGGTTCTTCCATTTCCATCAAAAAATGGATGTATGGCTTCAAACTGATAATGAATAATTGCCATTTTTACTAATGGATCTATTTCGTCTTCTACGTGAATGAAGTCTTCTAGGTTTTTTAATTTTTCACGTATGGTATTTTCTCCTTCTGGTGGTGTATAGATTACTGTTCCTGTAGCTGGATTTTTTAATTGTGTTCCTGGTGCGTTTCTAATGGAAGCGGTGTTTTCTTTAATGATTTGTGCTAATTTGATAAACAAATTGGTCGTTAAGAATGGTCGTTTTTCGATTTCTTGAAAGCCAAACCATAAAGCGTCTTTGTAATGCATTACTTCTTTAGTCGCTGGATTGTCGTATTTTTTTTCGGCTATGGAAGCCATAAACAATTCGTCTTGGGTTGTAATGATGTTTTCTATTGCAGAACTGGCTTGTGCTTCTTGTAAATTGATAGTGTCAATAAACAGTGTTGGGTTTGGCAGATTGGTTATCGCTCCTTTTAGTTCGGATAAAGCTCTACTGGAAGTAATTAATTTTTTTAAAATTACTTTAGTTTCTAAATCAGTATTAGGTGGTAATAACGGTAATTCGTTATATGGTTTTTCCGGGTTATAATTTGCTGCCATAGTCGGTGTATTTATGAAAGTCAATTTTAGGATTATTTACCTTCGTTTTATTTTCGAGAGTAAAAATAGTAAAAAATTACCTTCGAAATGATTTTCGAGAGTAAAATATTAAAAAAATTACCTTCGTATTGAATTTTAAAAGTAGAATTGACTGGAATTTACCTTCGTTCTTTTCTAAAAGATGTAACTGTCAACAGCTTTGTCTAATTCTTCGCTGATGATTTTGGCGTATATCTGCGTTGTGCTGATGTCGGTGTGGTCCATTAATTTTGAAACGTGCTCAATTCTCATTCCATTATTTAACGCATTGGTTGCAAAACTGTGTCGTGATAAATGGAACGAAAGTGGAAACGGTAGTTTCAACATTTTACCCATACGGTTGAGTTGGAAATTTGCAGAATGATTTTCTCTTTGTGAAATGAAATAACGTATTTCTTCACTCTTGTTGTATGATTTTTTATCTGTAATAATTGGGAAAATATAATCATCTGGTTGTGCATCTTCTTTGATGTATTTATTCAAAATATCAATCGCCACTTTACCAATTTTAAACTGGTGTAATCTTCCTGTTTTGCGAATTACTTTTTTTATTCTTTGCTCTTCGCTATTGTAATTGGTGTATTGCAACTCGATAACATCGCTAAATCTTAATCCTCCGGCATAAATAGAGAAAAGGAATAAATCACGCCATAAATCGGCTTTCTTTCCTTCTTTGAGGTCTAAATTGGTTAGTTTTTCGATTTGGTCTTTGTTTAGGAATACTCTTTTCTCGGTATCTTTTTTTAATGTCAGTTTGTTGAATGGATACATATATTCTGGAATGATGTCTTCTTTAATAGCTTCCTTGAACATTATCGCCAATATCATTATTGAATAGCGTTGTGTCGTTGCTCCGTTTTTTAGAATATTTCCCATATGAGCCATATAGTCCTTTAAAACTGACACGGTAATATCATCAAAATAAACATCCTTGCTGCCTACATAGTTTTCAAATTTCTTAGTGTAAAGCATATAATTTTTATAGGTTCCAAACGAAACGCTACCTTTTATTTTTTCACATCGAGCATAAGCATATTGAAAAAAGTTTGGCACTTCTTTTCCCTTGATGGCTTCTTTTAGTTTTTTGATGGAAACAGTTTTTATCTTTCTTTCCATATCGGCAACCTGACCTTCAGCATCTGCAATTTTTTGAGACAAGTTGGCATTCATCCTCGCGCTGTTTGGATGGTTCTTTTTTACTTTCTGCTTTACTTCATCCCACTCGTTCTCTTTGAGCTTCACTCCAGCAGTGATAAATTTCGTTTTTCTATCTTTTATAATTCGAATGTACAAAGGGCTGTGTCCAGTTTGGTCTGCCTGATGTGTTCTTAAAATTAGTTTAATTGATGCCATAGTGTTAGGAAATTAGAAATGTTGTACTATATTTGTAAAGCAATGCAAACGAGTGAAAGTATTGTAAATACTGGGTTTTCAATTGGGTGCATCGTGATACGAAGGTACAACATTGGGTACAACAAAACAAGTATTTCATTGCTTTTTTATGCTTAAAATTGCATTGTCAAATTTAATAAAGTCAATGAATACAACACTTTAAGTGCAATTTGAAACTGGCAATTATAAAATGAGGATAACAGCGGTTTCACGAAATTGCGGGGTTTGGGATTTATTAGAATTGGTATTTTTTGAAACTAAATTTTGTCTATATTTGTAATCAAAAGTGTTGAAAATCTGCAACTTCTTGAAGCGGCGAAATGTTAGCCGTCAGTTTGGCGGAACGAAACGAAAACTAACAATTTATGATTGAAATTGGAAAATATAAGGTTGAAATTTTCACAGATGAAACTTATGAAATTGGTTCCGCTAACAATATAAATAATTATGATTTTGAATATTTAGAACCAGAAAATAAATATAATTCGACTTTTGTTGGCTTAAAAATATATGAAAACGAAGAATTGAATAAAAGCATATTAATTGGCTCCGAAGGCGGAAATACAGGAATAAACGAAAACTCAAAAATAATTGAAGAAAATAGAATTTTAATTTGTTGTGCTGACAAAATATTTTGTTTGTCATTTCCAGAATTAATTCTTTTGTGGAAAACTAAAGCCGACGAAATGACTTGCTTTGAAATTTTCAAAAGAGACGATTATTATATTGTTCACGGCGAATTAGAAATAACTAAATTAAATAAAAACGGAAAAATATTATGGCAAAAAAGCGGTGCCGATATTTTTACAACTATTAATGGAAAAAATGACTTTGAACTAACTGAGAAATATATAATTGCGACTGATTGGGAAAACAGAATATACAAATTTGACTATGATGGCAATGACTATACAGATATGAAACAATTCAATTAAATAAAACCGAACGGCTAACAACGGTTTCAAGAAATGGCGAGGCTCGGGATTTATCAGAAATTGGAAAGGTTATTAATTGAAAGTTTTTGTTATATTTGTGAAGGCTTGGTCTTGGTTCATCGCCACTTCATGAAGCCGCGAAACGTTAGCAACAAGTGTTTAAAATGACAATTCCTAAAAAAATGAAACATCATAAAATATTCTTTGAAAGAGAATCGCTGATTCTATTCTTCTTTCTAAATATTTGTTTTTGCTTATTTACTTTTTTTCTTATCTACTTGAGTATTCCTACAGCGCTTTTCGGTATATCGTTTTTGATTATTATCATTTACAAAACCAATCACATTATATCAATCGATAAAAATCTAAATATCCTTTCAAAATTCTTTATCCCAAAAACTATCGATTTATCAGCAGTTACTAAAATATCTTACGAACGAAGAGGAATTGGTAGTAAAACTGATTACTATGTGGTCATTTATTATCATGAAGGAAAAAAAATTAATCAATCAGTATTACTACATTATAGAATTTTTAATAAAAAGAATATTGTTCATTTCTTAAACTCAGTCAATGAGACAATTGTTGACAAAAAAAGCTTTAAACAATTGAATATCAAATTTATTTCAGAAAAATTTAGCTAATAATTATATCATTACACCTGCTGCTAACAGCCTTTACGAAATTGCGGGGTTTGGGATTTATCAGAATTGGTGATTTTTGAAATTAAATTTTGTCTATATTTGTAATCAAAAGTGTTGAAAATCTGCAACTTGGTGAAGCGGCGACACGTTAGCGGTAACAGTATGAAGACAACAACGAACATATTGACACTTGTAATTTTACTGACTTTAATAGCCTGTGGACAGACACGACCTGACAGTAAAGGAATATCTAAAGTTACAGTAGCTTTTTCAGGATACGGGTGTGAAAGTGAATGTCCATTTGAAGTTCTTAGCATTGATAACAAACTTACAGCTACATATTACGGTGGACAGTTTGCAAACAGACAAGGTTATTTTAAGGGGACAATTTCACAAGAAAATTGGGACAGTATTCAAACTCGTTTTGACAAATTTATAGTTGAGGGTATTGACACGACTAAATACAAAAAGACAGACCACCCAAGCGTAGAATTTTTCATCCATGACGGTTTACGAAAACATAGGACAAGGTTCAATGAAAATACTGGAAAAATGACTAACGAAGATTTGGATATTTTATATTGGTTTATAAAAATTGCTTCAAGGACAAACTTAAAGGACACTGATAGTTTGACTTTTGAAACGTCTTGGCAATATTCGACACCACCAAAAACAATCGACAAATGACAAGAAGAAAAGAACGGCTAACCGCTAACAGCACCTACCCAAAAGGCGAGGTTTCGTGTTTCAAGGACAGTTTTGTGGTTAATCAAACATTAGTTTTTCAAATCAAGTTTTGTGGTAAAAGTCCCGCCCTTCGGGTAACTGCAAAACGTTAGCCACAAGTTTAGAAAAATAGTAATGCAAGAAACATACATTGGACATAGAATTAAATTTTTGAATTCAGAAACTACAGGAATTACTCTTGAAATAAGTGGAATGAGTTCTGAAAATATGGTTGAAAAATATTCGGTTTCTTATGATGATGAAGATAAAATAGAAAGAGTAACTCAAGACCAATTAATAATTGGAGAAAAAATTTCTAAAACGGATTTTTTTAAGCGTTTAATAAAAAATATTCAATCAATAAATGAGCAGACAAGAGAATATGCGTCCTCAATACTTTGTGATTTTTTAGAATTTGATATTCAAAACTTTAACATGGAAGCTCTGAAAAATGGAATTGAAATCATAATTGAGCAAATAAAAATTGAAAAAAATATTAATGTTGAACATAAACTTGTTGAAGGATTATTTGAATTTATTTGGCATAAGAAAATTACAATTTTTAAAGAAGTTGAATTACTTGAAAGATTAACACTTATAGATAAATACTACATTTGGAGCTATTTAGGTGACGAGATAACTGAAAATATTGAAAGTTATAATTCTTTGAAATTATCGGATTACTATTCAAAAAATATTGAAAAATGGAAAGAGAAAGACATTCAAATGTATGGAATTGACAAAATGAATGAGTATTATAATAAGTTGAAAAAATAAAAACCTGCCGCTAACAGCTAGGGTTTCGTTGGGCTTGCAAAGCCAACAATGAAACCCGTGTTGAACACTTCGATAAACTCAGGACAGGCTCACCTATTGTATTTCCGTAACACTTTGGGTTTATCGTAAAGATTTTAGAGTGCATTTCAAGAGCCAAGTGGGGCCCCTGCTCGGCCAGAAAAAATATTCTTTATTATCCTATCTTAAATATATTTATAACTTGTATTTTTATCAAAAATATACTTTATCGCTTATTTGTAGGAAAACGATACCTTATTTTTTTTAATATAGTTTCTTTTGAAATTCTATTTAATAATGCGATTGCTTCGCCAGTTCGCTAACGCTCGTGTCCTCCTGCGTCGGAAGGACAAGATGATGGGTATTACTAATTTCACAAAAGACAAAACCTGGGTAGCCCTGACAGAAGTGGAAATCCTGACATTGCGATATAGAAATAATGTTATTGGATTGCTTGTTCCTCGCAATGCCAGATTGCAACGGATGGCAGGAATGACATTTACTAAAATGCCTACTGCTTCGCTCCTGAAAAAAATTAGACCTAAAAAACCCCAAAGGAATTAAAATCTTTTGGGGTTAGTTTTTAATAATATATAAGGTTTAAACGTGTAGCGCTCTATTATCTGTTGCTGCTAATGCCGCTTCTTTAATGGCTTCGGCAAAAGTTGGGTGGGCGTGTGACATTCTAGAGATATCTTCGGCAGAGGCTCTAAATTCCATTGCGGTAACGGCTTCGGCAATTAAATCGGCGCAACGAGCACCAATCATGTGAACGCCAAGAACCTCATCGGTGGTAGCATCGGCAAGGATTTTTACAAATCCGTCCAAATCTCCACCTGCACGGGCTCTACCCAATGCTTTGAAAGGGAAACTTCCCGCTTTGTAAGCAACTCCATCGGCTTTCAATTGCTCTTCGGTTTTACCCACGGCAGCAACTTCTGGCCAAGTGTAAACCACACCAGGAATTAAATTGTAATCGATATGTGGTTTTTGTCCGGCTAAGATTTCGGCAACCATGGTTCCCTCCTCTTCGGCTTTGTGAGCCAACATGGCGCCACGAACTACATCACCAATTGCATATATATTGGCAACGTTGGTTTGTAAATGATCGTTTACTTCTACCATTCCTCTTTCGGTTAACTTCACTCCTGCTTTATCCGCGTTCAATCCGTCGGTATACGGACGACGACCTACTGCTACAAGGCAATAATCGCCTTCTAAAGAAATAGTTTCGCCTTTGGCATTGTCGGCTTGAACGGTAACAGCATCTCCAGTTCTAACAACCGATTTTACTTTATGGGAAGTATAGAATTTCATGCCTTGTTTTTTCAAAACTTTGGTCAATTCTTTAGACAAACCAGCATCCATTCCTGGGATGATTCGGTCTAAATATTCTACCACCGAAACTTGTGCTCCTAAACGTAAATATACTTGCCCAAGTTCGATTCCGATTACTCCACCACCAATAATTACAAGATGTTTAGGAACTTCTGGTAATTTTAAGGCTTCGGTTGAAGTGATGATTCGTTCTTTATCTAAAGTGATGAATGGCAAAGTGGATGGTTTAGAACCTGTTGCTATAATGATGTTTTTACCTTCAATAGTTTCGGTAGTACCATCTGCTTTAGCGATTGCCACGTGTGTAGCATCTACAAACGATCCCATTCCTTCTATAACGGTGACTTTATTTTTGTCCATTAAAAATTTAACACCACCAGAAGTTTGATCCACCACGGCTTGCTTGCGGGCAATCATTTTCTCTAAGTTCACTTTTACTTCTCCCGAAACTTCAATTCCGTGATCGGCAAAATGTTGTAATTCTTCATAATGGTGGGAAGATGCCAACAATGCTTTGGATGGGATGCACCCAACGTTAAGGCAAGTACCACCAAGGGTAGAATATTTTTCGATGATTGCGGTTTTGAAACCTAATTGGGCACAACGAATTGCCGAAACATATCCGCCAGGACCAGAACCTATGATGACTACGTCAAATGAACTCATAACTTAACTGTTTTTGTGTGTTTTATTAAATAGTGGTGCAAAAATACGAATAATATTGTAATGATATTCGCAAAAAAGGGTAGCAATTTTTAAGGATTTTAAAGTTTATTGGAAGGATTTCTACTAGTATGAAAAACAGAATTTAACCTTCAATTTTTTTTCCACTTCTTCCCAAGAGTTTGAAGAGGATTTTTGTGAAAGGTATCTTTCTCTTTCTTCTTCAACTTTTAAATAATGTGTTTCGGGAACTATTGAAGTGGTTGCTTCTTTTTTTAGTGCATCAAAAACTCCTTCTAGAACTTCTAACTTAGTATCGTCTTGGATAAAATCACTAAAATCGGTGATTAATTTTTGTCTAATGTTTTGGATTTCCATAATCTAAAAAGTATATTTCAAATTTAATACAATATTTTCATTAATCAATTATTCAATCGAAATTTCATAAAAATTCCATGCACACATGCACATTTGTATCATTAGTTTAAAAAAATTAGACACTAATTGCACTAATTTTCACTAATTAGTATTTAGGAATAGATTTCACTAATTTATCTGTCTTTGACAGATTGAAATTAAATGAACAAAATATTTAGTGATAATTCGTGTAATTCGTGTAAAAAAAAAACAAATTTGCATATATTTTTCACTGAATTAATTATGTGTAATTAGATTTTTGAATTAATATAAATTGTGTTAGAATTAGTTTTCAATTCCTAAAACCCTCCCATTACTAATGCCCGTGCACATTCAACAAAAACCTCCTAAACCCTTGTAAACAAAGAAAACGTTTTCGTAGATTTATTTTTTTTATGACAAATGTCAGTTTTTTTCAGTGCTTAAAATCGGAAATTTGAAGTAAGAAATTCAATAACCGATAAAAATAAAATTTACTATGAAAAACATTAAAGTCATCCAAGAATTACACGATTTAGGAATCACAGGATACCATGAAGTAGTTTACAATCCTACTTATGAAGAATTGTTTCAAGCAGAAACTTCTCACTTAAGAAAAGGATATGAAAAAGGTGCCGTTACCGATTCTGGTGCTGTGGCAGTAAAAACTGGAGTGTTCACTGGTCGTTCTCCTAAAGATAGATATATCGTTAAAGACGATGTAACAAAAGATACCATTTACTGGGATGATAAAGTAAACTTTCCTACTACGCAAGAAGTGTGGAGCGATTTGAAACATTTAGTTTTAAGACAACTATCTACTTCTAAAAAATTATATGTTGTGGATGCTTTCTGCGGAACTAACAAAGACACCCGCTTAAAAGTACGATTTGTTATGGAAGTGGCTTGGCAAGCACATTTTGTTACTAATATGTTTATTCGCCCTTCTATTTATGAATTGGAAAACTTTGGAGAACCTGATTTTATTGTAATGAATGGTTCTAAAATTACCAATCCAGATTGGAAAGAACAAGGCTTAAATTCTGAAAACTTTGTATTGTTCAACCTTACCGAAAAAATCCAAATTATTGGTGGTACTTGGTATGGTGGCGAAATGAAAAAAGGAATGTTCTCTATGATGAATTATTACCTTCCGCTTAAAGGAATGGCATCCATGCACTGTTCTGCCAATGTAGGCGAGGCTGGAGATGTTGCTATTTTCTTCGGACTTTCTGGAACTGGAAAAACAACTTTATCTGCAGATCCAAAACGTTACTTAATTGGAGATGACGAACACGGTTGGGACAATAACGGAGTATTCAATTTTGAAGGAGGTTGTTATGCTAAAGTTATTGATTTATCTGAAGAAAACGAACCAGACATTTGGAGAGCCATTAAAAGAGATGCTTTATTAGAAAATGTAGTCGTGAACGAATACGGAGAAGTAGATTATTACGATCATTCTATTACAGAAAACTCTCGTGTTTCTTATCCTATTTATAATATCAATAAAATTGTACTGCCTTCAAAAGCTGGTCATGCAAGTAAAATTATTTATCTTTCTGCTGATGCCTTTGGAGTTCTACCTCCAGTATCTATCTTAGATGAAGATCAAGCACAATACCATTTCCTTTGCGGATTTACCTCTAAATTAGCGGGTACCGAAAGAGGAATTACAGAACCACAACCTTCATTCTCTCCTGCTTTTGGGGAAGCATTCTTAACGTTGCACCCTACAATGTATTCTAAAACATTGGTTTCAAAAATGAAAGAACACAATGCTAAAGCCTATTTAGTAAATACAGGTTGGAACGGAACTGGAAAACGTATATCACTTAAAAACACCCGTGCCATTATTGATGCTATTATTGATGGATCTATAGAAAAAGCAGCACGAGTTAAAGTACCTTTCTTGAACTTGACTTTCCCTGAGAAATTAGACAATGTAGAGGACATTTTAGACCCTCGTACCACTTACAAAGATGTTGCAGAATGGGAAGTTAAAACCAAAAAATTAGTAGCTCTTTATAATAAAAACTTTGAGCAATATACCAATACCGAAGAAGGAAAACGATTAGTTTCTGCAGGACCTCAACTTTAATAATTCATAAGCCACTAAATTATCCTAACTTAGTGGCTTATTTTTTTGCATCAAAAAATGGAAACAACTAGTGTCGATTTCGACAAAGAAGCCTATGAAACTCTGGAAGTTTTAGCAGA
Organism: Flavobacteriaceae bacterium; assembly: GCA_947451525.1. GTDB lineage: Bacteria > Bacteroidota > Bacteroidia > Flavobacteriales > Flavobacteriaceae > Flavobacterium. The sequence continues at coordinate 68,742 of CANFZM010000010.1, read as the reverse complement.
TATTGCTGTAATGCTCCATTCGAGTGGTACTCACAATGCGCGTATCATTAGAAATATCGAACGAATTGCTAAAGGTTTGGAATATGAAGTAGATTTGGTTTTAAGTTTTAGCGGAATTGTGATTTCTATCAATAAAGAAAATTCAGAAAAAAAATATACGCTTTCTAAAACTATTAAAACCAAAGGAATTAATTTTGAAACGATTTCAGAAATTAGTATTCTTTCTTGGGATGTTGCAGAAAATAAAATCTCGTTAAAACGAATCAAAATTATTCTAAAGAGAATCAAGCGTAAAATTGTTTACAACCACATTACTTTAGACAGTTTTCTATCGTTAGCAAGTGCTGCACTATGTCTTTTATTTGAAGGAGATTTATTGGAATGTCTATTTGCATTTACATCTACTTTTATTGGTTTTAGAATATTGCGGTTCTTGAAATCTAAAAAATATAATATCTTTTTTTCTGTCTTTTTAGTTACGATAGTATCAGTATCCTTGATTCATTTTCTTGGAACAATTTTCAATATTAAAGTAGTGGAAGCATTGGCCGTTTCGGTATTGTATTTAGTTCCTGGGGTTTTTCTCATCAATTCCTTTATTGATTATTTAGAGAATTATATTGAAGCCGGCAGTTCCAAATTGGTTTATAGTTTTCTAATCATATCTGCAATTGCAAGTGGTTTTTTCTTTTCCAATTTCTTGTTTGAGAATTACTTTTTTAACATCCAATTAATTGATTTGTCTTCCTTTCAAAATCATATTGCTTTAACAAATAATACCCATGGAATAGGCTTATTGACTTCCAAATTCATTTTAGGAGGACTTACTTCACTAGGATTTGCCATCTTATTCAATACTCCTAAGCGTGCTTTATGGGTAGTTATTTTATTGGGAGGTCTTGGATTTATGATTAAATACTATTTAAACATTGAATGCAATTTTGGACAAATATTTGCCGTTTTCTGCGCCTCTTGTTTTGTTGGATTATCTGGAATGTATTTTGCGCACCGCACCCATACTCCCCCATTGGTATTTACTATTCCTGCAGTTATCAATATGATTCCGGGGTTGTTGAGTTATAAATTTATGGTTGGAATGATTAAATGGACCATGAAACCTAATGGCGTGCAACAAAGTGTGGACGATGTAATTCAAACCTTAAGTTACGGAATTTCTGCAATATTTATTGTATTTGCATTGGCTTTTGGTGTTGCAATTTCTGTAATTGTTTTTAAAAATTATTCGGTAAAAGGAAAAGACCTAAATCGTTTAATTGAACTATATTTTCAAAAAAAGGAACCTAAAATATAATTATAGAGTGAAGGAGGTAGTATTCTTCACTTCCCCAATCATAAAAGTACTGTGAGTACTACCAATATGCTGTAAAGTAGTCAATTTGGTAACCATAAATTCGCGGTATTCTTCCATATCTTTTACACAAATTTTCAGAATGTAATCGTAATCCCCACTTACGTGAAAACATTCTAAAACCTCATCCAATTTGACTACTTCTTTTTCAAATTGATTGATAAATTCTTTGGTATGTTGCAATAATTTTAAATGGCAAAAAACCACAAAGCCTTTGTTAATTTTATTCCGATTCAATAAAACCACATATTTGTCAATGATTCCTTCCCGTTCTAATTTTTTAATACGTTCGTAAACTGCAGTAACTGAAAGATTCAATTTTAAAGAAAGTTCTTTGGTAGTTTTCTTAGTATCCGCTTGTAATAATTGCAGGAGTTTTTTATCGATGTTGTCCATTTTGGGTTTCAGGTTTCAGGTTTCGAGTTTCAGGGTGTAAGTTTATTAACGATGTTTTTTCTAAAATTCAAATAAATTTATTACAAATTTAGATTTATAATCTATATAATAAAATAATATTAGTTTAAAAAACTAAATAATTGTATTTATATTGACAATTAGTCTAAAAATAGTCACTTTTGAACTATAAATAAACTATAAACAACTACCAAATGAGCGATTTTAATCCTGCAGACAAAATACAAGACTTACAATATTTCGGAGAATTCGGAGGTGTAAATCCTTCTATATCCGATTCTTCAACCTATACTTTTCTTTCTGCCAAAACGATGTTCGACACTTTTGAAGGAAATGCCGAAGGATGTTATTTATATTCCCGTCATTCTTCTCCGAGTAATTTATATCTTGACAAAGCCCTTGCAGCAATGGAAGGAACCGAAACAGCTAATGTATCGGCATCTGGAATGGGAGCCATTACCCCTACTCTATTACAACTTTGTAGTGCTGGCGATCATATTATTTCTAGTAGAACTATCTATGGCGGAACGTATGCTTTTTTAAAGAACTTCACGCCACGATTTGGTATTAAAACTACCTTTGTAGATATTACTAAATTGGATCTTGTAGAAGCAGCAATTACTCCAGATACCAAAGTTTTGTATTGTGAAACGGTTAGTAATCCTTTACTAGAAGTTGCTGATATTGCTGGTTTGGCAAAGATTGCAAAAAAACATAATTTAAAATTAGTAGTAGACAATACATTTTCTCCATTATCGGTAGCTCCAATTTCTTTGGGTGCGGATATTGTAATTCATAGTTTAACCAAATATATTAATGGAAGTAGCGATACCGTTGGCGGTGTTACTTGTGCTTCAAGAGAATTCATCAACAGTTTAAAAGATGTGAACTCGGGTGCTAGTATGCTACTTGGACCAACTATGGATAGTTTGCGTTCGGCATCTGTGATGAAAAACTTGCGTACTCTTCATATTCGAATGAAACAACACAGTCATAATGCTATGTATTTGGCTACTAAATTTGAAAAAGATGGTTTAAAAGTGGTCTATCCTGGATTGGAAAGTCACCCAAGTCATAAATTATATGCAACAATGATTAATCCTGAATATGGTTTTGGTGGAATGATGACCATAGATGCTGGGTCTATTGATAAAGCCAACGAATTAATGGAATTGATGCAAGAAAAGAACCTTGGATACCTTGCTGTGAGTTTAGGATTTTACAAAACGCTATTCAGTGCGCCTGGAACCTCAACTTCTTCTGAAATTCCATTAGACGAACAAAAAGAAATGGGATTGACCGATGGATTAATTCGTTTTTCAATTGGTTTGGATAACGATATTGAAAGAACGTATCAATCAATGAAAGAATGTATGCTTGCCTTGGGAGTTTTGTAAATAAACTAATTATTCTAAATAAAAAACACTCGAATATTAATTTATTCGAGTGTTTTTTATTTAGAATAATTAGTTTTTTTTTAATATTTTGATATGTAAATGAAAATTTTCTTAAAATTTTAACAAATGAATTAAACCAAATGGAATTTTTAAAGTCTATAATAAAAATATTTTTATTATATGAATATTTTATAATAGAAATATTAAAGCAACATTTATTTTTTGTCCTCAATTTTTACAAATTAATTGCTCATGAATTTTAATTATCGCTTATATCATTTTCTTAATAAAACACTAAAAAAACTGCTTCTTTTAGTATTTTTTTTTGTGGCTACTCAAAAAAACAATGCTCAAGAAAAATCCATTATTTTAGGAAGACCTACTAATACCTCTATTACGGCAAGTATTTTATTTGATCAAAATATGCAATACTATTTGGAATATGGAATGCAATCGGGCACGTATACTAATACTACCATTGTATACAACAATGTATTAAATGTTCCTGATGAAATAGATTTAAACGGATTAGTTCCAAACACAAAATATTTTTATCGAATGCAATATAAGTTGGTTGGAGCAGCAACTTATTCGGTTACTCCAGAGTATCATTTTCAAACCCAACGAACTCCGGGAAGTTCCTTTACATTTACAGTAGAAGCCGATGAACATTTATATAGTGGTTATTCTAATGTTGCGATGTACCAAACTACCCTTGCCAATGAAGCATCCGAAAATCCAGATTTTATGCTATCCTTAGGAGATATATTTGGCGATGACCACGCTCCTACTGTAACGACTAGTAATGACATGGATGTTTTACATAAAAATTACAGACAATATCTTGGAGCGATTTGCCCGTCGGTACCTTTTTATGTTTGTTTAGGAAATCACGAAGGTGAGAACGACTATTACCTTAATGTAAATGGAATATACACTACTGCAACAAACCCATTACCTGCAGCACCAAATGGCATTGGGGTTTGGGGAACACAATGGCGAAAATATTATTACCCTAATCCATTCCCAAATAGTTTTTATTCTGGAAACGGCACAATTGAAGGTTTTGGCATTGGGATGCCTGAAAATTACTATTCTTGGACTTGGGGAGATGCGCTTTTTGTGGTTTTAGATGTATATAGAACCGAAATATTTCCAGGAACTACACCTTTAGATGGTTCGAAACCATTAAATTGGGAATGGACTTTAGGTTATTCACAATACCAATGGATGCGAGGCGTTTTAGAAAATAGTACTGCTACACATAAATTTGTTTTTGCACACCACACCAGAGGTCAAGGTCGAGGAGGAATAGCAACTGCAACTGGTAACGAATGGGGAGGAATGCAAGGAAATCAATACAAATTTGACCAATACCGTCCGGGTTGGGGGAAACCAATTCAAAAAGTTTTTGAAGATACCGGTGTAGATATTTTCTTTCAAGGACACGATCATTTATTTGCTAAAGAGCAATTAAATGGCGTAGTTTATCAAGAAGTACCTATGCCAAGTGATGCCACTTATACTTTTGGTTATGCTGCAAATGCCGATGCCTATACCAATGTAATTTTAGATGGAACTGGACATGTCAAAGTTAACGTTACTTCCGATTGTGTTTCTGTGGATTATGTAAAATCGTATATCCCAGGAACTACAGGATCTGCCGGACATACTAATGGAGAAATTGGGTATTCCTATACGGTTGGCACCTGTTTATTACAATCCAATGAAGTTGCTTCTGTTAATTCGAAAATTAATGTATATCCGAATCCTGCCAACGATAAATTGACTATTTATTTTTCAGAGGCTACTACGAATCACCAATTTGAATTAACCAATATTCTTGGTCAAACGATACTTCGATTTGAATCGAATGAATTAGACACTTCCAAAATTTCGGATGGAATTTACTTTTTAAGAGTAGACGAAAATACAAGTTTAACCAAAAAAATTATTATCAAACACTAATCTAAATAATTATGAAAAAATATTTTCTTTTAATAATTACACTTTTCATTGTTTATAATAGTAAATCACAAACCATAAGCAGACAAGAAGTTTTAGGAAAACCCACCAATTCAAGTATTTCTCTTAAAATGTTTTTTTCGACTCCGGCAGAAATGGCGGTGCAATACGGAACTATTAGTGGTGTTTATCCATCGCAAACATCTTGGCAAACCTTTGCAGCGAATGATCCAGCAGAACAAAGCCTAAACGGATTGCAACCAGATACCAAATATTACTATAGAGTTATTTATAGAAACCCAGGAGATACCAATTTCACCACTAGAGCCGAGCATTATTTTCATACGCAAAGGCAAATTGGTAGTGGATTTACTTTTGTAGTGCAAGCCGATCCTCACATGGATGCATCTACAGATGTTGCTTTATATCAGAGATGTTTACAGAACCAATTAGAAGATAATCCTGATTTTATGATTGATTTAGGAGATTTTTTAATGACCGATAAATTAAAAAATTTAACTACTAACCAAATTCCACACGATACTATAGGGTACCGTTGCAACCTACTTCGCTCCAATTATGAAACTATTTGTCATTCTGTTCCTTTATTCATTGCTTTAGGAAACCATGAAGGAGAAGCAGGTTGGAATTTAACAGGAACTGCAGACAACATTGCAGTATGGAACACCCAAGAGCGTCAAAAGTATTTTTTAAATCCGGGTCCAGATGGATTTTATTCTGGGGATGCAACCCTGCAAAACTTTGTCGGACCAAATAACACGCCTGCCCAACGAAAAGCCTATTATTCATGGACTTGGGGTGATGCTCTTTTTATTGTAATTGACCCATATTGGAATACCAATCCGAAGCCAAATGCTAATGCAAATACGGGTTGGAATTGGTCGTTAGGAGCAACACAATACAATTGGCTTAGAACTACTTTGGAAGGTAGTACCGCAAAATTCAAATTTATTTTCTCGCATCAAATTGTTGGTGGTGATCCCGAAGGTCGTGGCGGAACGGAATATGCCGATAAATACGAATGGGGTGGCAAGAACTATGACGGAATAACTAACGGTTTTGCGTCCTACAGACCTGGATGGTACAAACCTATTAAGGATTTATTGACTGAAAATCATGTAACTATTTTTTTCCACGGACACGATCATTTGTTTGTAAAACAAGACAAAGATTGTTTAGTATATCAAGAAACGCCACAACCAAGTTTGCCTAATTTTAACTACCCTTCCCAAGCAGCAACTTATGGCTATTTAGCAGGTCAAATTGTAGGGAATTCTGGCCATCTACGAGTTACCGTTACTGCAACAGGACTTCAAGTAGATTATGTTCGCGCCTTCTTGCCTGCAAGTGAAAATAGCACTCGACATAACAAAGATATTTCTGCCACTTATACTATAGGACTAAATAATTGCTACAATCTAAGCACTAATTCGGCTGTGATTTGGAATAGTAATTATGCTGATGAAATTGCCTATCCGAATCCTTTTTCAAAAGAAACAACTATTGCATTTACTTTAAATACAGCACAAACTATTTCGATTTCAATTTATAATGAACTCGGTCAAAGTGTAAAAAATTTAACTACAGGAAATTATGTCAACGAAGGGAAGTTTCAAGTAGTTTGGGATGGAACCAATAACGGTGGTGGAGAAGTAAGTAATGGTGCTTATTTTTACAAAATCTCAGGAGAAAACGGGGAAATAAAATCGGGGAAATTACTATTAAAAAGGTGATTTTTAAGAAAAATAACTATATTGTGCAAGGAATTTATTAAAAAGGTATCTTAATATAAAATGAAATTTATGAAAAAAATTATCCTATTGTTAGTTTGTATGCTAAGTGGTTTTATGTTCTCGCATACCTTAAATTATAACAAAATTGTTTTAAGACATTGGTCAATTCAAAAAGAGCACACCTTTATTGACGGTTCTTTTAGTAAATTTAAAAATGGATTAGTATCTATTGAAGATGCCCAAAATAGAATTATTGACGTGCCTTTACAATCCCTTTCTGCCGAAGATCAATTATATGTAAAGAAAAGAGAAGATGCAATTATTGCCATAAATACTTCTTTATCTACTGTAAATAAAGCAGAAAACGTTACCCCTTTCCTAATAAAATCGATTCTAATAGCATTATTTTTATTTGTTTTTGGAATCTATATTTTCCGAAATATCGAAAGCAAAAAAAGAAACTATTTAATCCCAATAGTTTCTGCAGGAATCGTTATGACCTTGTTTAGTTTCGGAAAAAAAATGCTAACTACAACTGATCCAAACTTTATAAATTCTGCTTTTATCCCTTTTATTCCAAACGTGCATACTTCTTGGGATAGCAATTATTTTTATGTGGAAAGTAAAGGAATTCCTAACCACACTATGATGGTCGGAATTTCCAATCATGGTTGGCAACAACAAGTACCCAACCCACAATGTTATATTGGAACCAACCATTGGAGTATTCCTCTAAACCCTATAATTGCTGCAACTCCAACACTAATTGATAACGTACATTTTACTAGAGGTGCCATTGCTCTTGCGGCTAATGGAGTGCCTATTTTTAATTACCATACTAATACTGGTGTCGATTCCTACTTAGATGGACAACTAGATAATTATGGAGGTCACTGCGGCAAAGGGGATGATTACCACTACCATACAGCACCAATTCATTTATATACTTTAGGACAAACTACCACTAACCTTCCTTGTGCTTTTGCTTTGGATGGTTTTGCCGTTTATGGAAGTTTAGAACCAAACGGAACTGCAATGACAACCCTAGATACCAATCATGGTCATTACGGAACTAATGGTGTGTATCATTACCACGGAACTTCTACTGCACCTTATATGATAGGAAGTTTTGTAGGACAAGTAACGGAAGATGCTACCAACCAATTAATTCCGCAAGCAGCGGCGCATCCAGTTAGAAATGAAAATTGGGGGCCACTTTCTGGAGCACTTATTACTTCTTGCGTAGCAAATGCAAACAACAACGGTTATAACCTTTCCTATACTTTAAACGGCACACCAGGTTATGCTACTAATTTTAGTTGGAGTGGCACTACGTACACCTTCAATTATGTAACGCCATCCCTAACTACACCTACTAATTACAATGGCTTCTCACAATGTACGGTGCCTCTTGCAAACAATGCTTTTGCTTTAGATAATGCTGTTACATTATATCCAAATCCTGCAAAAGATATTCTTCAAATAAATATTGGAAATACTATTTTAGAAAATGACATTCAAAATATTGCTATCTATGGCATTAAAGGCGATTTGATTTTGAAAACCGATTCTTTTAAATCTACTATTGATATTAAAAACTTGGCATCTGGAACTTATTTTGTGAAATTTCAATTTGACAATGCACAGATAACTAAAAAACTACTTGTTAAATAACGATGAAAAAAATAGCATTTCTATTTCTAACCACAATATCTTTTGCACAAAGTGTTACTAAATCTATAGCATTGTTACCCGATACTGGGCAAACTACTAGTTACACATTAACAGTTGGCGAAGACCAGGATTATAGTATCAACGTGCCTTCGTTTACCAATAATGGAAATGGTACAATAACCGATAATGTGACTCAATTAATGTGGCAACAAACCGATGGTGGCGAAATGACTATTGAAAATGCCATTACTTATTGCAGTACACTTGCACTTGGAGGCTATTCCGGATGGAGATTACCTACCCCAATGGAAGCCATGAGTATTCTGAACTTACAAAAAAATAATCCTGCAGAAGATGTGGTTTATTTTCCATTTACAGGTGCCGAATATTGGTGGACTAACACGTTTCAAGTGGGCGATAATAGTAAAGTATGGTGCACTAATTCTGGTGGAGGAATTGGCAACAAACCCAAAGCAGAAACTATCAGTGCAGGTGGAACCAAAAGTTATCATGTAAGGGCCGTTAGAGATATAACTACTCCAACCATTTTACCAAATCATTTTACAGATAATGGAAATGGTACCATAACCGATAATGTAACCCAATTGGTTTGGCAAAAAGTGCCTAACGCTAACCTATTTAATTGGGAACAAGCCATTACTTATGCCGAAGGTTTAACCTTAGCAAGCGCATCCGATTGGAGACTACCAAACATTAAAGAACTACAATCGTTAAACATGGAAAGTACTTCTAGTCCTTCGGTAAATACTACTTTTTTTAGTTCCATTGGAGTTCATAATTATTGGTCTTCTACTACGCTTTTACCAAATCCTGCCAATTTAACAAGTGCATGGTATTGGAATACTCAATTTGGGATTACTACTTATGATACCAAAACGAACACCAATTATGTTATCTGTGTAAAAGGAAATCCAACTTTGAGTTCAACGGAATTCTCTGTAGAAAATGAAATAAAAGTTTATCCAAATCCTGCATCTAATTATGTAATAATTAATTTTCCGAAAGTTTTAAATTCGGTGCAAATTGAAATGACCGATATTTTCGGAAAAATTGTTTTTTCTAAAGAAGAAAAATCTATTTCCAACGAATTTAAAATCGATGTTAAAGAGTTTTCAGATGGAATTTATTTTATTAATATAAAAAGTGATAATTTAAAACAAACCCATAAAGTACTTGTAAAAAAATAACCAATGATTAAAAAAAATCTCCTTTTTGTTCTATTTCTTATTGGATTTACCAATTATGCACAACAACGCAATGTGGTTTTAATTGTTGCAGACGATTTAGGAAAAGATTATTGTGATATTTATTCCGATCATGCAGCCAATGTTGTTAATTTAACTAATGTTAGGCGTCTTTTACCTAGAGGCGTTGTCTTTAATAATGCTTGGTCTAATCCACTTTGTTCACCAACTCGTGCTGGAATCTTAACCGGTAGATATAGTTTTAGAACCGGTGTGGGTGATGTAGTGGATGGTGCAAATACAAAATTAAATATCAATGAAAATATAATTCCTAAGGTGCTAAATATCTATTCGCCAAACGGAATATCTAAAGCCTGCATTGGGAAATGGCATTTAACAACCTTTGCTCCAATAGGTTATAATTATCCTACAACAATGGGATTTGATCACTATGAAGGAAGTTTAACTGGTGCTTTAGGGCAACCTGGTCAATTAGTTACCGGATTCTATAATTGGGCTAAAATTACCAATGGCGTTAGTTCAACCTGCACTAATTATGCCACAACTGAAAATGTTAATAATGCAATTTCGTATATAAATAGTCAACCTACAACAAAACCTTTCTTTTTATATTTAGCATTTAATGCACCACATACCCCCTATCATTTACCCCCTGCCAACTTGATTACTAATACTGGTTTATCTGGCACACAAGCAGATATTACTGCTAATCCGGTTCCTTATTTTCAAGCCATGACGGAGGCTATGGATAAAGAAATAGGGCGCTTTTTTGACTATTTAGTAAGTTCTGGAAAATGGGATAACACCGATATTATTTTCATTGGTGACAATGGTGATGATTCTTTAGTAGCGCAAAGTAGTCCTTCAAAAGGAAGCATTTATCAAGGCGGAGTAACAGTCCCTTTTATTGTTTCGGGTCCCGATGTTGTAAATCCCAACAGAAGCAATAACTCTTTTGTGAATACCGCCGATTTATTTGCAACAATATTAGAACTTTTTGGTGATACTAATTGGCAAAGTCAAATACCAACAACTGTTGTAGATAGCCACAGTTTAATGCCAATATTATTAAACCAAACTGCATCTGTAAGACCATGGGAATTTACTGAAATTTTCAAACTAACACCCACTTCAGGAGATGGTAAAACAATGAGAAATACCGATTACAAATTGATGAAATTTGACGATGGTACAGAAAAGTTTTTCAATTTAACCAATAATGTTGCCGAGACAAATAATCTAAATTTACTATTGGGAACCCTTACTCCTACTCAAAGTTCTAATTACAGTTATTTATGTAGTGAAATGACTAACTTAGTTGGAGGAACTTCCTATTGCAATCCGCTGCTTTCAGTTGATTCTTATAGTTTTGAATCCAATGAAATAAAGGTATTTCCAAATCCTTTTCATTTCAAAATAAATTTAAAATCGTATACAGGAAATGAAAATTATGAACTTTATTCCAATTTAGGTCAACTCATTTATAAAGGAAAATCAATTGAGAATCAAGATTTTTCGGCTTTAGCAAATGGAATCTATTTCTTAAAAATAATAGATAAAACTAACACTACCTTTAAGTTGGTTAAAGATTAAATGATGAGTTATCTCCATACTATTGAGCAGTATATTGTATTAGGATTTACTCACGTTCTTCCGTATGGTTTTGATCACCTTCTTTTTATCTTAAGTATTTTCTTTTTAAATTCAAAGTTAAAATCGGTAGTGATTCAATGCTCCGTTTTTACTTTAGCTCATAGTGTTTCGTTAGGATTAGCAGCATCTGGAATACTGATGCCTAATTCCAATTATATTGAACCATTAATTGCGCTTTCCATACTATTTACTTCCTTAGAAAATATTATTCATAGCAAAGTAAATCCTTATCGACTATTTATCTTATTTGCTTTTGGATTAATTCACGGAATGGGTTTTGCAACCGCTTTAAAAGAAATCGGAATTCCAAAAGAACAGTTTTTTACCTCTCTAATTTCTTTTAATATTGGTGTAGAATTAGGACAAATTGTGGTACTACTCTTGGCTTATTTTTTAGTTAGCAAATGGTTCGCACACAAAATTTGGTACAAAGAACGAGTAGTATATCCTATATCGAGTTTAATAGGATGCGTGGCATTGTATTGGACAATTGAAAGGATATTTTTGATGTAAGTTAATAGAGATATTTTTATTCATCTACAATATATTGATTCTACCATACCTTATCTTCTTGGTGACTAATTTTTTTTTCATATATATATTAGAACTAAGCAACAATTAACTTTTGTTTTTGAAAACTGAATATTATTTTTACTATTTTAGTGGTCGAAAATAAAATAAATAAATGCCCTTAAAATCGTTACTTCATGCACCTGCCCTAACCCATGAAAAATCATTGAAAACATTGGTCGAAAATCGTACCATTTTTTCATTGAATAATTGTGAGTTGAATATTTTTGAAACCTATCAAGAATCTACTTTAGTGCCTTTAAAGTTTAATGATTTGGTGGTGACAAGCATGTTGCGGGGAAAAAAAGTAATGCATCTTTTTGACGATCCTGGCTTTGAATATTTGCCTGGTGAAACTGTAGTAATTCCTTCTAATGTAGGAATGAAAATTGATTTTCCAGAAGCAAGTTTTAACAATCCTACCCAATGTTTGGCACTAGCAATCGATCAAGCCAAAATAACAGATACCCTTAATTTTCTTAATGAACGTTATCCTAAAGAAGGAAATAATCATTTTTGGCAATTGAATTATCAAAATTATTTCTTTTACAATAATGTCGATTTGGCTACGACCATCAATAAATTAATTAAAGAATGTATGAGTACCTCTATCACCAAAGATGCGTTGGCTGATTTGACTTTACAGGAATTATTGATACGAATTATCCAAACCCAAACCGTAAAACGATACGAAGATGATACTCCTTTTGAAATCAATAGTCCTTTAGCGGCTTCAATTGAATTTATAAAAAAGAATATTCAGCAAAGCATTAATTTGAAAGATTTAAGCGAAAAAGCCTGCATGAGTACTACTTCCTTTTACCGCTATTTTAAAAGAGAATTGGGCATGAGCCCTATAGAATTTATCTTAAATGAAAAGATAAAATATGCCAAAAAGTTATTGAAAAATCCGAAAATTCACGTAAACGAAGTATCCTATGCCACCGGATTTGAAGATTGCAATTACTTTATTCGTTTGTTTAAAAAACATGAAGGTGTAACACCAAAGCAATACCAATTAATGAATGTTACGCATTAATCGTAGGAATTCAATTTTACCTCTTCTAAATTATTACTTTCATCTTCGGTAAACAATCGGTATTTTACTTGAAAGGTTTTTCCATAAGGCGTTTCCAAAGAAAATCCTCCAGGACCAAATCCATCAGTTACATCCAAAGTAAAATGACTGAATTTCCAATATTCAAATAAATCTTTATCCAACCAGAAATCAAATCCTTCAATCTGACCAATACATACATCATTAGTTCTTGGAAAAAAAGCTCCTTTTTCAAAACATTGTGGTTGTGTTCCTTCACAACAACCACCCGCTTGATAAAACATCAAATCGCCAAACTTTTCTTGAAGCATTTTTACAACTTCTAATGCCTCTGGAGTAACTCCTAATCGTTTTATTTTTTCCATTTTATAAAAATTAAACCATTAAGAAATTAAGATTATTTAAGATTATTTACCTTAATTTTCTCAATTCCTTAATGGTTTTAAATATATTAATTAATTTTAAATTTAAGGATTATCTACTAAAAGAAACCTAATTTGTTTTTGTTATAAGAAATCAACATGTTTTTAGTTTGACGGTAATGGTCTAACATCATTTTGTGATTTTCTCTTCCAATACCCGATTGTTTGTATCCTCCAAACGGAGCACCTGCTGGATAAGCATGGTATTGATTTACCCATACTCTACCCGCTTGAATAGCTCTTGGCACTTGGTATAACTCATGTGCATCACGAGTCCAAACTCCAGCTCCTAAACCATACATGGTATCGTTAGCAATTTCTAAAGCTTCTTCGGTAGTTTTAAAAGTAGTAACGGCTAATACTGGTCCGAAAATTTCTTCTTGAAAAATTCTCATTTTGTTATGTCCTTTAAAAAGGGTTGGTTGAATGTAATACCCACCTTCTAAATCTCCACCTAAATGGTTCACATCTCCACCACATAATAACTCTGCTCCTTCTTCTTTTCCTAATTTTATATAAGAAAGGATTTTATCTTTTTGAATTTGAGATGCTTGCGCACCCATCATCACTGTTGAGTCTAAAGGACTTCCAACTTTAATTGCTTTTACTCTTTCTAATACTCTTTCGATAAATTTATCGTAAATATCTTCATGAATTAACAATCTAGATGGACAGGTACAAACTTCCCCTTGATTGAAAGCAAAAAGTACCGCACCTTCAATAGCTTTATCTAAAAAGGCATCGTCTTCATCCATAACCGATTTGAAGAAAATATTTGGAGATTTTCCACCTAATTCTAAAGTTACCGGAATAATATTTTCTGTAGCATATTGCATTACCATTCTTCCTGTGGCAGTTGATCCTGTAAAGGCCGCTTTGGAAACTTTAGGATTAGTAACTAAAGTTCTTCCTAATTCAGCACCAAATCCATTAACAACATTGATTACTCCAGGAGGAAGTAAATCACCTATGATTTCCATCAATACCATAATAGAAATTGGAGTACTTTCTGCTGGTTTAAGAACCACACAGTTTCCTGCTGCAAGAGCCGGAGCAAGTTTCCACACTGCCATTAAAATTGGGAAATTCCAAGGAATAATTTGCGCAATAACACCAAGTGGCTCATTAACAATTATAGAAACGGTATCTTTATCTAATTCATTAATAGAACCTTCTTCTGCACGAATTACACTTGCAAAATATCTAAAGTGATCCACGGCTAAAGGGATATCTGCATTTAAAGTTTCTCTAACTGCTTTTCCGTTATCTAGAGTTTCTACAATAGCAATGTGCTCTAAATTTGCCTCTATTCTATCCGCAATTTTATTTAATATAATACTTCTTTCAGTTGCCGAAGTTTGGCTCCATGTTTTAAATGCTTCATGTGCTGCATCTACAGCCATTTCAACATCTAATTTTGTAGAATGTGCCGCTTTTGCTAATAATTTCCCATCAATAGGAGATACTGCTTCGAAATACAACCCTGTAGAAGGCGCAGTCCATTTTCCGTTGATGTAATTATCATACTTTTCTTTTAATTGTGGTCTTTGAATTAAGTTACTCATTTTTATTATTTTTAGGTTTATTCAAAAGTAATAACCTTTATCATAAAAAAGTAGCACAAAAAAATCATATTATAGCACAAAATTGTTAAGAGTGGAATTATTATACCTTTTATTTAGGTATATCCAAAAAAAACTACTAATTTATAATCAAATTATCAATATAAAAGAAATAATTATTTGATGTAAATATATTTTAATGTAAATGCTACAATACTTATCTTTGACCTCTCAAAATATTATTCGAATACCATGAAGATTTCATACAACTGGTTAAAACAATTTTTAAAAATAGATGCTCCCTCCGAAGATATTTCTAATATTCTTACCGATTTAGGTCTAGAAGTAGAAATGGTTGAAAAATACCAATCGGTAAAAGGAGGACTTGAAGGCGTTGTGGTTGGTCATGTTTTGACTTGTGAAAAACATCCTGATGCTGATAGATTAAAGGTTACTACAGTAGATCTTGGAACTGGAACACCCGTTCAAATTGTATGTGGCGCTAGTAATGTTGCTGCCGGACAAAAAGTTCCCGTTGCTACTATTGGCACCAAACTTTTTGATAAAGAAGGTGTAGCATTTGAAATTAAAAAAGGAAAAATTCGCGGACAAGAAAGTCATGGAATGATTTGTGCCGAAGATGAATTAGGATTAGGAACTAGTCACGAAGGTATTATGGTTTTAGACGAAAGTTTAGTACCAGGAACTCCTGCTGCTAAAGTTTTTAATATAGAAAATGATGAAGTTTTTGAAATTGGATTAACTCCAAATCGTGCCGACGCAATGTCACACATGGGAGTTGCAAGAGATTTAAGAGCCGGATTATTACAAAAAAATGCTTCTTTAGAATTAATTACCCCTTCGGTTTCTAAATTTAAAGTAGACAAGCGTACCTTAAAAATTGATATTAACGTTACCGATTCTAAATTGGTACCGCGCTACTGTGGCGTTACTATTTCTGGAATTACAATAAAAGAATCTCCAAGTTGGTTACAAAACCGATTGAAATCTATTGGATTAACTCCAAAAAATAATGTAATTGATGTTACTAATTATGTACTACATGAATTAGGACAACCCTTACATGCATTTGATGCCTCGCAAATTCACGGGAAGATTAACGTAAAAACCGTTGCAGCTGGAACCAAATTCACAACTCTAGATTCTATCGAACGTACCTTGCACGAAGAAGACATCATGATTTGTGATGATAAAGGTCCGTTATGTATTGCTGGAGTTTTTGGGGGGAAAAATTCGGGAGTATCTGAAAATACTACAAGTATCTTTTTAGAAAGTGCCTATTTTAATCCGGTTGCTATTCGCAAAACAGCAAAAAGACATGGTTTAAGTACTGATGCTTCCTTTCGTTTTGAAAGAGGAATTGATCCTGAAATTACGCAATATGCTTTAAAACGTGCCGCTGTATTGATTCAGGAAGTTGCTGGTGGCGATATTACTTCCGATATTATTGATATCTATCCAAAGAAAATTGAAGATTTCACTGTTTTCTTAAATTACGAAAAAACCTTCAAATTAATTGGTCAAGAATTACCAAAGGAAACCATCAAGAAAATTGTTGCTTCTTTAGATATAAAAGTGAACAGTTCTTCGGATGCTGGAATGGGATTAATTATCCCCGCCTATAGAGTAGATGTGCAACGAGAAGTAGACGTTATTGAAGAAATTCTTCGTGTATATGGATATAACAACATTAGTTTCTCAAAGAAATTAAATGCTACAGTTGCTAATTCTCCAAGAAATGAAGATTATAAAGTACAAAACATCATTGCCAACCAATTGAACTCTTTAGGATTTCATGAAATGATGGCAAATTCTTTGACTACTCCCGATTATGTAAATCTTTCAGAACAATTGAAAGAAGAATATAATGTTACAATATTAAATCCGTTGAGCAATGATTTATCAGCAATGCGCCAATCGATGCTGTTTTCTGGACTTGAAGCAATATCCTACAATATCAACAGAAGAAGTAGCGATTTAAAATTATTTGAATTCGGAAAAAGTTACCGCAAATTATTATCTGGTTATAACGAAAAGAAACATCTAACGCTTTTCACTACCGGAAACCGAATTGCCGAAAGCTGGACTAATCCTCAAAAACCTTCCGACTTCTTTTTATTTAAAGGATATGTTAGCGCAATTTTAGCACGCTTAGGTTTAGACAAAACTCAAAATATCCCTACTACTAATGATGTTTTTGCGGAAGGAATTGCTTTTGCTTTAGGAAACGATATTTTAGTTGAAATGGGAACGGTTAAAAAATCAATCGTGAAACATTTTGATATTAAACAAGAAGTGTTTTATGCCGAGTTCCATTGGGATTTAGTGCTTAAGTTACTATCCAATAAAGTGAAATTTACCGCTATTTCTAAATATCCAGAAGTACGACGCGATTTTGCTTTATTAGTTGATGCCAACGTAGAATTTGAATCTATCTATAAAGTAGCTCGTCAAACGGAGAAATCACTTTTAAAAGATATCAATCTGTTTGATGTTTATGAAGGAAAGAATTTACCCGAAGGAAAAAAATCGTATGCTGTGAGTTTTACCATTCAAGACACAACGAAAACCTTAACCGATGTTCAAATTGATAAAATCATGGGGAAATTACAATCTAACTTTGAAACACAATTAGGAGCGCAATTACGATAAAAATCTTACAACGATAAGTTAAAAATAGAAAAAACACTCGACTACTCGAGTGTTTTTTTTTGGTCAATATTTTTTCGGCGATATTATTCCCCTCCTTTGGAGGGGTGCCCGAAGGGCGGGGTGGTTTATGTAATTTTAGAAATATACAAAATCCTTAGCAAAACGTTGCGTTACTTAGAGTTCCTTGTAAAAAAATATATAACTATTTCACGAAGTTGCACGAAGACTCCACAAAGTTGCACTAAGGATTTTTTTACTGAAAAGGAAAGGCTATAATACAACCAAAAAAAAAGCGCTACATTTCTGTAGCGCTTTTAGTATTTATAAGAATAAGAGAATTAGTTTCCTCCTTTTTCCATTTTAGCTTTCAATTCAGCAAGAATATCATTGTTATCTCCTAAAGTAGAAGCTGACGATGAATTGTTGTTAGATGAAACAGATTCTGAAACTGCTTTCACGTTTTTCTCTTCTTCTTCTCTAAAGATAGCAGTATGAGAAGCAACAACTCTTTTGAATTCTTTATTGAATTCGATAACTTTGAAATCAGCTACATCGCCTTTTTTCAATTTTTTACCGTCTTCTTTTTCTAAGTGACGCGTTGGAATAAACGCAACAACATCATCTCCGAAATCTACAGTAGCACCTTTGTCAACAATTTCAGCGATTGTTCCGTTGTGGATAGTTCCAACAGCAAAAGCAGCTTCATGTTTGTCCCAAGGATTAGCAGTAGTTTGTTTATGACCTAAAGATAATTTACGTCCATCAACATCTAATTCTAATACTACTACATCTAGTTTATCTCCTACGTTTACAAATTCTGATGGATGTTTGATTTTTTTAGTCCAAGATAAATCAGAGATATAAACCAAACCATCAATACCTTCTTCTAATTCAACGAAGATACCAAAGTTAGTAAAGTTTCTAACGATACCAGTATGTTTAGAACCTACAGGATATTTAGAAGTAATATCAGTCCAAGGATCTTGCGATAATTGTTTGATGCCTAAAGACATTTTTCTTTCGTCTCTATCTAAAGTTAAGATAACAGCTTCCACTACATCTCCAACTTTAACGAAATCTTGAGCACTACGTAAATGTGTAGACCATGACATTTCAGAAACGTGAATTAAACCTTCAACACCTTCAGCAACTTCAATGAAAGCACCGTAATCAGCAATAACTACTACTTTACCTTTCACTTTGTCACCAACTTTAAGTTCCGCACCAAGTGCATCCCATGGATGAGCGTTTAATTGTTTTAAACCTAATTGGATTCTTGTTTTCTCATCATCAAAGTCAAGAATAACTACGTTTAATTTTTGATCTAATTCAAGAACTTCACTTGGGTGATTAATTCTTGACCAAGAAAGGTCTGTAATGTGGATTAATCCATCAACACCACCTAAGTCAATAAACACACCATAAGAAGTAATGTTTTTAACAACACCTTCAAGTACTTGTCCTTTTTCTAATTGACCAATAATTTCTTTTTTCTGAACTTCGATATCTGCTTCAATAAGCGCTTTATGCGAAACTACAACGTTTTTAAATTCGTGATTAATTTTCACAACTTTAAATTCCATCATTTTGTTTACATATACATCGTAGTCACGGATTGGTTTCACATCAATTTGTGAACCTGGTAAGAACGCTTCAATTCCGAAAACGTCAACAATCATACCACCTTTAGTTCTACATTTTACGAAACCAGTAACAATTTCACCTGTTTCGTTAGCAGAGATAACTCTATCCCAAGATTTAATAGTTCTTGCTTTACGGTGAGATAAAACCAATTGACCTGTTTTATCCTCACGGATGTCAATTAAAACCTCTACCTTGTCTCCAACTTTTAATCCTGGATTGTAACGGAATTCGTTTAAAGAAATAACCCCTTCCGATTTTGCGTTAATGTCAACAATAGCATCACGGTCAGTAATTCTCACTACTACACCTTCAACTACTTCTTCTTGATCGGTATCGATAAAAGTTTTCGATACTAAATCTTCAAATTCTTGTAAGTTTTTTTGATCTACTACATCAATACCTTCTGAGTAATTGTGCCAGTTAAAATCATTTAAAAAATCTTGTTGTTCTTTGTTTAATTCAGACATGCTGATAAAAAATTTGTATGCCGTGTCTCTTGAGTTTATTATCGAATAGAAAACAGCAGCAGTGTTTACATAAATAGTTGATACCTAAAGGAAACTCTTCTTCGCCAAAAGGTGTGCAAAAGTAATTCTTTTTTATCAAACAACAAAAAAACTAACAATAAAATAGAACACAGAATAAAGAATTTAGACAACAAACTTTCTGTTTTTTATTAGAAGCGAAACTTTAGGCATTTTAGTAAAGGTAATTCCTGCCATCCGCGCTACACGGTAGCTAGCTTCTGTAAGGGCTACTTAGGTTTTGTCTTTTGTGAAAATAGAATTTAAATAAAAGATTTTTTTAAAAAAATAGATAAAAAAAATCGCTCTAAAATTTACTAATTTTAGAGCGAAAGTTAATTATTTATATGTAAAAATTAATTTGATAATTTTAAGGTTTAATTTAAACTGTAAATAAATTCTTATAACTCCCCCAATTACTATAAACGATAAGTAGATTGCCAAGAAATAAAGTGCCAGCAATAGGAATTCCGCTAGGCATTAAATAAATATTTATCAATAAAATATTTAAGGTAATTGGAATTAAAACAATTGCAAACAATTTTAAAAATTTCCCGCTAATTAACGATAATCCACAAAGTAATTCTACAACTTTAACTAATGGCATTAAATAAACAGTTGCAGCAATTCCATCACTAAAAACTTTCATAGTTCCAGTTTGCTGTGGTTCGGCAACAAAATGAAAGAAATAATTTAAGGAAGCAAATAATAATAGAAGTCCCATAAGAACTCGAACAATAATAATAACAATTCTCATAATTTAAAATATTAATTGGTTAGTGATTCAAATATAAAACTATTTTAAAATAAATAAACCACTTCTAGTGAGTGGTTTATTAACAATTTTATCAATATTTATTTCTTAACTATCTTTTTGTAACCTAAGAATCCTAAAACACCAATCAAAGCAAACGGCCATAAAACAACCAAAAACGATAGTATGTTTTCAAGAATAAACCATCCCGTTTTTAGGCTATCCCAAAGTTGTAATCCTAGATGTGGTCTGTAGGCATTAACGCTTTTTTCATTGGCAATCATTTCTTGCATTACACTAGAGTCTTGGTAAATTTGTAAGGTTAAAGTGCTAAAATTTACTTGATCGTTCAACGATAAATTTTCTATTACTTTAGAATCTTTAACTTCTTTTTTGGCATCTAAATTTTCTTCGGCATCTATAATCTGATTTAGTTTTTTTCCTTTTATATCTATAGCATTTGCAATTCGATTTTCAGAACTGGCGCTTCTACTTTGTGCCATTTGGTTGGAAAGCATTTGTAAAGTCACATCATCTGCCTTAATCACTCGGTAATTTAAAAAACCTATTTGATGTGCTATCGTTTTAATTACAGTATCTAATTGTCGGTTAGGAACTCGAATAGTTAAATTGTTTTCAACTGTATATTTGGTAGTTACCAAAGTGCTGTCTGGACTAATTTTAGTTTTATCCTCATCGCTAATGTTACTTTGCAAGTTAGTGTAGGTAACGAATCCGCCAAATTTATTCGTTGCATCTTCAATAACTCCAGTAGATTTTGCTACATTTTTAACCTTAAACTTGATGTCGGCAGTTCGTACAAATTTTCGGTTGCTGTTCTTGGGTTGCACTGCTGCCGAAGAAGAGACTACACTTGTACTGTCGGTTACTGCATTAGCAGAATCTTCTGCATTTTCAGCTTGTTTGCAAGAAATTGCGATGCCAACTACTAGCAAAGCCAATGCGAATTTGGTGTTGTTTTTCATAAAAATTAAATTTAAAGTTATTATTTAAGTAAGGATATTCAATTATAAGATTTAAAGTAGTTTTACTATTCATAATGAATTTTTAAAAAAATTAATTTTTATGTTAATTTTCTTAGTATAAAAATCGTGCCACAAATTCCTCTCACTTAATTTTAGCTTAAAATATTTTTTATTGTAAATTTGAAAAAAATAAATATTCCCTTTTGAGAACCGTACTTTCCAAATCTATTACAAATCCTACCGAATTTAAAAAACAGCTTTTGTTGTGGGCTAATCCGTTTAGGGAAGTAGTTTTTTTAGATTCCAATAATTATCCACAAACCTATTCCAATTACGATAGTATTCTTGCAGTTGAAGCCTTTACATCCATAAGCACAGATTTTTCAAAAGCTTTTGAAGATTTACACCAATACCAAAGTCAAACTAAAGATTGGCTTTTTGGTTATTTATCCTACGATTTAAAAAACGATATTGAAGACTTACAATCCAACAACCACGACGGATTAGAATTTCCAGATTTATATTTTTTCCAACCGAAAAAACTTTTTTTATTAAAAGGAAATCAGTTGGAAATGCAATATTTACGTTTGTGTGATGATGAAATGGAAAGTGATTTTGAAGATATAAATCAGTGTTCAGTATATAGTGATCAGTGTTCAGAAATTACTATTAAACAACGAATTACTAAAGAAAAGTACCTTTCCAAGGTGTCTAAAATGCTGGAACATATCCATCGTGGGGATATTTATGAAGCCAATTTTTGTATGGAATTTTATGCAGAAAATTCCCAGATAAATCCATTAGAAGTATATCAAAAATTGAATACCCTTTCGGAAGCACCATTTGCAGTTTATTTTAAAAATAACCAGCAGTATTTATTATCAGCTTCCCCTGAACGATATTTGAAAAAAGAAGGAACCAAAGTCATTTCGCAGCCCATTAAAGGAACTGCAAAACGTTTTTCAGATTCTAATCTAGACGAAAAATCCAAATTAGAATTATCTGAAGATCCCAAAGAACGTTCCGAAAACATTATGATTGTGGACTTGGTGCGCAACGATTTATCTAAAACCGCCACCAAAGGCTCAGTGCATGTTGAAGAACTTTGCGGTATCTATTCGTTCCAACAAGTGCATCAAATGATTTCAACCGTGGTTTCTGAAGTGGAACACACTACTTCGCCAATAGAAATTTTAAGAACTACCTTCCCAATGGGTAGCATGACAGGCGCTCCCAAGATTTCGGCAATGAATATTATAGAAAATCTGGAAGAAACCAAACGCGGATTGTACAGCGGTGCCGTGGGATATTTTACTCCAAATGGAGATTTTGATTTTAATGTCGTCATCCGAAGTATTTTATATAATGCACAAAATCAATACGTTTCTTTTTCCGTTGGAAGTGCCATTACCTCTTTATCCGATCCCGAAAAAGAATACGAAGAATGTTTGTTAAAAGCAAAAGCAATGTTTGCCGTTTTGAGTTAAATAAAATCCGTATTTTTGAAACATGCTAGAAAAACTGCAACTTCATTTAAACACCAATTTTCCTTTTCTTAAAGGGAAACGCTTGTTTCTAGCAGTAAGTGGCGGAATGGATAGCATGGTTTTGTTGCAGTTATTCCACCAATTAAATTATGAAATTGCCGTTTTACATTGTAATTTTTCTTTACGAAATCTAGAAAGCGATGGCGATGAAGATTTTGTAAAATACTATTGTGAGGAGAATCAAATTCCGCTTTTTGTTCAAAAATTTGATACCAAACAATTTGCAGAAGATGCTAAAGTATCTATTCAAGTTGCTGCACGAAAGTTACGCTACGATTGGTTTTACGAACAATTAGCAGATAAAAATTTCGATTATATTCTTACGGCACATCATTTAGACGATAGTTTAGAAACCTTTTTAATCAACCTCACACGTGGAACTGGATTGGAAGGTTTAACTGGAATTCCTGCACAAAATGATAAAATCATCCGACCCTTATTGCCTTTTTCTAGAGTAGAAATTGAAAATTATATGCAAGAAAATAATTTGCAATGGCGGGAAGATTCTAGTAATGCATCTGATAAATATTTCCGAAATAAAGTGCGACATGCCATTGTACCAGTTTTAAAAGAACTAAATCCAAACTTGCTTTCTTCTTTTCAAAATACAGTAGAAAATTTACAACAAGCCCAATCGTTGGTAGAAGATGCTACTAAATTAGTTTTCCAAATTGTGGTTCAAGAAGAAACTAATCAATTGAAATTCAATTTGATTGAATTACTAAAACTTCCTAATTATTCTGCTTATTTATACCAATGGCTAAAAGATTTTGGGTTTACCGCTTGGGAGGATATCTATGATTTAGTAACTGCGCAATCGGGGAAACAGGTTTTTTCGGAAACCCATATTTTATTGAAAAACAGAGATTTATTGATTTTATATGCAAAAGAAATCCATTCGGATAAGGAAGAATATTTCATTCCTAAAGAACTTCAAGAGGTTAAAGTTCCCTTAAAGATTTCTTTTTGTAACAAAAATGACATTTCAAATACTAATTCCAATTGTATCTTTGTTGATGAAGAATTATTACAATTTCCATTAACAATTCGGAAATGGCAAGAAGGAGATTATTTTTATCCTTTAGGAATGCAGGGCAAAAAGAAATTGAGTAAGTACTTTAAAGACGAAAAAATGTCTTTAATTGATAAATCCAACCAATGGCTTTTATGTTCGGATAATCAGATTGTGTGGGTGATTGGAAGACGTCAAGACGAACGATTTAAAATAACAGAAATAACAAACCATAAACTACAAATAAAACTATACTAATGAAGAAATTACTTCTATTACTTTTGGCTTTTTTGGCTTTTGCAAATGGAAATTCGCAAATTAAAAAGCCCGTAAAATGGACTTCCAAAACAGAAAAAATATCCGATACCGAATTTAATTTGGTTATGAATGCCACTATTGAAGAGGGTTGGCACATGTATTCACAATTCACTCCAGACGGTGGCCCACTGCCAATGGTGGTAACGATTAAAAACAAAAAAGGGAACTTTGAATTGGTTGGAAAAACCAAAGAAAGTGCCTATAAAAAAGAATTTAACAAAGATTTTGAAATTGACGAATACTACTTTGAAGGCAAAGCAACTTTAACGCAAAGGGTTAAAATTACAAATCCTAAAACTAGTAAAATTGTTATAAATTTGGATTATCAAGCGTGTCAAAATCAGTGCGTAACAGACAAATTAGATTTGACTTTTGCTATTCCGGTTATAGCCACTTCAGCAGTTGAGCCAACAAATATAGATACAACTAAAAGCGCTGCTACCAAAGTAGATTCTGTGAAAACAGAAACTAAACAGGAATTAAAAGAAGCACCTAATGCTGCCCATAAAAAAGAGGAGAAAAAAGGACTTTGGACAATCTTCTTTTTGGCTTTCCTTGGCGGATTTGCTGCATTGTTAACTCCTTGTGTATTTCCAATGATACCAATGACAGTTAGTTTTTTTACTAAACAAAGTAAAACTCCTGCTCAAGGTAAACGAAATGCTATTATTTATGGAATTTCTATCATAGGGATTTATGTAGTTTTAGGTTTAGCCGTTACTGCTATTTTTGGTGCCGATGCTCTAAATGCGCTTTCTACCAATGTTTGGTTTAATGTGATTTTCTTTATTTTATTAGTGTTTTTCGCAACTTCTTTTCTTGGTGCATTTGAAATTATGCTACCAAATTCTTGGGCAAATAAAGTAGATAGACAAGCCGATAGAGGCGGAATTGTAGGAATATTATTCATGGCATTAGCCTTGGCAATTGTTTCGTTTTCTTGTACAGGACCAATTGTAGGAACACTTTTAGTGCAAGCAGCATCCAGTGGTGGAATCGCTCCAGTAATTGGAATGTTAGGATTTTCATCGGCTTTAGCCTTGCCATTTATGTTATTTGCAATGTTTCCGGGTTGGATGCATTCGTTACCAAAATCGGGTGGATGGCTTAACACCGTTAAGGTTTCACTTGGATTTTTAGAATTGGCTTTGGCATTCAAATTTTTATCTAATGCCGATTTGGTTTTACAATTGCATTGGTTTGAAAGAGAAATATTTTTAGCCATCTGGATTGCAATTTTTGGAACTTGGGGAATTTACTTATTAGGAAAAATAACCTTGCCACATGATTCGGCACTAACCCATATTTCAGTTGGAAGATTGCTATTAGCATTAGTAGTTTTATCGTTTACTTTTTATATGATTCCAGGATTATTTGGAGCACCATTAAAATTAATAAGTGCTTTTCCACCACCTGAAGAATATAGTGAGAGTCCGAATGGAATTGGAGGTTCTGCTGCTGTTTTTACTTCTGAAAAATTGCCAGAAGGAGCCGAAAGAAACAAACATGGTTTGGTGATTTTCACCGATTATGAAAAAGGTTTGGCTTACGCTAAAGAAGTTAAAAAACCAGTTCTATTAGATTTTACAGGACATGCCTGCGTGAATTGCAGAAAAATGGAAAACAACGTTTGGACGGAGGTAAAGGTTTCTCAAATATTGAAAAATGAAGTGGTTCTTATTTCTTTGTTTGCAGATGACAAACGAGATTTACCTAAAAACGAACAATTTATTTCTAAATCTACAGGCGAAAAAATTGTTACTATTGGTGATAAATGGACGGATTTTATGATAACAAAATACAAAACCAACACGCAACCTTTATACGTCTTGGTGGATTTAGATGGGAATAACTTAAACACAGTTACGCCAACAACCAGTTACGATCCCGATACAAGATTGTATGAAAATTGGTTGAAACAAGGTATAGCGAATTTTAAGAAATAATAAAATGAATTAATATTTTTAAGTCGGGCTTTGGTCCGACTTTTCTATTTTATAATGAAATCTTCCTTATTTAATTTTAAAAAACTTTTGTATATTTGATACAATAAGTTATTTAAAAGCCAAAACCATGTTAGTAAAAGTATATGGAAGTGCCGTTTTTGGGGTGGAAGCTTCCAAAATTACGGTAGAAGTTAATATTGATAAAGGGGTAGGATATCACTTAGTTGGTCTTCCTGATAATGCCATAAAAGAAAGCAGTTACCGCATAGCAGCTGCATTGAAAAATAATGGGTACCAACTCCCGGGTAAAAAAATTACTATAAACTTGGCTCCGGCCGATTTACGAAAAGAGGGGTCTGCCTACGACCTAACTTTAGCAATAGGTATTCTTGTTGCATCTGGTCAAATACAAGCGGAGGAAGTAGATAAGTATATTATTATGGGCGAATTGTCTTTAGATGGCGGTTTACAACCCATTAAAGGAGCATTATCTATAGCTATTAAAGCTCGAGAAGAGGGTTTTAAAGGTTTCTTTTTGCCAATCCAAAACGTTAAAGAAGCCGCTATAGTGGATGGCCTAGAAGTCTACGGTATAGAAAACGTAACCCAAGTCATTGATTTTTTTGAAGGAAAAGGAACTATAGAACCAACTGTAATTAATACCCGAGAAGAATTTTATAAAACTTTAGATTTTCCAGAATTTGATTTTTCCGATGTTAAAGGCCAAGAGTCCATAAAGCGATGTATGGAAATTGCTGCTGCTGGAGGGCATAATATAATTTTAATTGGACCACCAGGATCTGGAAAAACCATGTTAGCCAAACGATTACCGAGTATTTTACCTCCAATGACTTTAAAAGAAGCCTTGGAAACTACCAAAATACATTCGGTTGCAGGGAAAATTAAAGATGCGGGTTTGATGAGTCAAAGGCCTTTTAGGAGTCCGCACCACACGGCTTCTTCTGTATCTTTAGTTGGTGGAGGAAGTTATCCGCAGCCGGGAGAAATATCCTTATCTCATAATGGTGTACTTTTTTTAGATGAATTGCCAGAATTTAAACGAGAAGTTCTTGAAGTAATGCGACAACCTCTAGAAGATAGAGAAGTTACTATTTCGAGGGCTAAATTTACCATAACTTACCCATCCTCATTTATGTTGGTGGCAAGCATGAACCCAAGTCCGAGTGGGTATTTTAATGATCCGGATGCTCCTGTGAGTTCTTCGCCAATGGAAATGCAACGGTATTTGAGTAAAATTTCGGGGCCACTTTTAGACCGAATTGACATTCATGTAGAGGTAACTCCAGTACCATTTGAAAAATTAACTGAAACTCGCAAAGCCGAAAGTAGTTCGGAAATTAGGAAGCGAGTTACTAGTGCTAGAGAAATTCAATCAAAACGATTTGAAGCGATGGAAAACGTACACTACAATGCCCAAATGGGGTCGAAATTGGTTAGAGAATATTGTGAATTGGAAGCATCTTCATTAGAATTGTTGAAAAATGCTATGGAAAAACTAAATCTCTCTGCTAGGGCTTACGACCGAATATTAAAGGTTTCAAGAACCATTGCCGATTTGGAGGCTTCTGAAAAAGTAGAATCTGTGCATATTGCAGAAGCTATTCAGTACCGTAGTTTGGACAGAGATGGATGGTTGGGGTAAATTATTTGCACTGTTTTTGTTAGAATTTAAACAAATTTTTTTTTGAGAATTACCTGATACAATTACAAATTAATTTACAGAATTACACAATATATTTTAAATTAGATTCCTACTGCGTTGTAATGACAACACTATGGAAAATTCATATTTTGTAATAGTATAATGCTTTTTTTTAATGATTTAGATTGTGAGTACGAGCGTGACGCTTGCACTAGCGGGGGTAGTTTTTCTTTTCAACGTATAGTCATTTTTAGAAGTAAAAATAGTCCATAAATAAATGGCAACAATAATGCACTCCATTTTAATAACTTGCCGTATGTCCTTTTGTAATTTGATTGCAGTTCCTTTTGTCCGAAATAAGGAAGGTTAGATTTATGAAAACCAGCAATTATTTTGTCGTAATTCTTATAATTGTCTTGAGGGAATACTATTTTTTGGTCTGTTGTCGTAATTAGTCGAATGTTATAACCAAGTCCACCAATAATAGCCGTTTCAACTAATTCGAAACCTTTTAAGTTGTCTAATTGAATTGTCATTGATCGGAATGAGAATATTGGTCTTATTATAAGTTTGTCGGAATATATAACAAGTTTCTTGTATTGATGTCTGCCGATTAAAACAATAGAAATGAACGCTGCCAAGCAACCCAACAATAATAACCACCATTCCATTTGTGTTTTGTCGTCAAGAAACATTTGTTTCAAGATTATAAAAAAAATAAATGCGAAAAATAGTGTCGTAGCATAAAACTCAAATGGATACTTAAGTTTTGCCGTCACTATTATTTTGTCGTTGTATTGCGGTCTTGTCATTTAGTTGGCGTGTCGTTTAAAATTACACATACTCATAAATATTAGCAACTCAACTTCGTAAATAAATCCATTTTAGTGTTGATTGCCGCAATTGTGTATCATATTTTTATCAAATATATACATTATCTTTTATTTATTAGGAAAATGTAGTGGTGTTATTTTAATAGTAGTTTCTTTTAAAATTCTTATTTCACAAAAGACAAAACCTAAGTAGCCCTGACAGAAGCAAGCTACCTTGTAGCGCGGATGGCAGGAATTGTCTTTACTAAAATGCCTGCTGTTTCGCTCCTTAAAATTTTACTTTTTATTTATTTGTTGGGCGAGTTTTTCCCAATGCTCGTTTAGTTCGTCTAATTCTATTGGGTTAGCGGCTTTTTGCTCCTGCAAACGACCATTGGAGAAGGCTCTAAATAGGATAGTCTCAATAAGATAGTCTTCGTTATTGTTTAGGGGGTCGTAAATTTCTTTGAGATTGATGTTAAAAAGTCGCGCGGTGTTGTTGGACCAAAAGGCTTTCCAGCCACTTTTATAATCTTTAATTAGGTCATAAGTTGAGATTCCGGTTTGGCGGTAGATTAACTTAACTAATATTTGCCCTTGCATGTGGGATAATTTTTTTAGTTTGTCTTTGAATTCGTTATCAATAAAGTCTTCTACAATCTTAAAGTATCTCTTTTTTTCTTTGTTGGATTTTAGATCTCCCATGTTTTTATTCAAAAGATAAAGTCTGTCGGAGGCTGTTTTGGCAAATGGGTATACTTTGTAAACTCGGTTTTGGAGTAAAAGGAATTGTTTTCTTTCTTCGGGATCCATTTTTACTTTTGAAAACGATACGTCGTTCAATACAATCGTGTCCATTTTTAAGGTATCAATTTCTTTTATGTTGAATTCATTTTCGGGAGTACTAGTGGTTTTGACCTGTGCAAAAGTTGGCACAGATATAAAAAAAATGAGTAGAAAGATTGCTTGCTTGAACATAGCTGTTAATTTTAGTGTAAAAATATAGAATATACATAACAAGTGTAATGCCAAATTTATATTTTAGCAAAAAATATTTTATGTCAACAAAATCTATACTTACAGAATCGTCTATTGCTTTTTTAGAAAAATACTTAAACAATCCTTCGCCAACTGGCTATGAAGCTGGTGGACAGAAGATTTGGATGGAGTATTTAAAACCTTATGTGGATACTTTTATTACGGATACTTATGGAAGTGCCGTGGGGATTATTAATCCGGACGCTAAATTTAGAGTGGTGATTGAAGGACATTCGGATGAAATTTCTTGGTATGTTAATTATATTACGGACAATGGACTTATTTATGTGATTCGCAATGGTGGTTCGGATCATCAGATTGCGCCATCTAAAAGAGTAAATATTCATACCAAAAACGGAATTGTTAAAGGGGTTTTTGGTTGGCCAGCCATTCATACTAGAAATCGCGGTAAGGAAGAGCCTGCAACTTTACACAATATTTTTATTGATTGTGGTTGCGAAACAAAAGAAGAAGTTGAAAAATTAGGCGTTCATGTGGGTTGTGTGATCACATATCCAGATGAATTCATGATTTTGAATGAGAATAAATTTGTATGTAGAGCCATCGATAACCGAATGGGTGGTTTTATGATTGCCGAAGTTGCTCGTTTGTTGAAAGAAAACAATAAAACGTTGCCTTTTGGATTGTATATCGTGAACTCGGTGCAGGAAGAAATTGGACTTCGTGGTGCCGAAATGATTACGCAAACCATCAAACCGAATGTTGCTATTGTAACTGATGTTTGCCACGATACTTCTACTCCAATGATTGAGAAAAAGATTGAAGGAGATTTGCAAATGGGTAAAGGTCCCGTTATTGCTTATGCTCCTGCTACCCAAAATATCCTAAGAGAATTAATAGTAAGTACTGCTGAGGAAAAGAAAATTCCGTTTCAGCGTCATGCTACTTCCAGAGCAACTGGTACCGACACGGATGCCTTTGCTTATAGCAATGGTGGCGTTGCTTCGGCATTAATATCGCTTTCGTTGCGTTATATGCATACTACTGTAGAAATGGTGCATCGTGAAGATGTTGAAAATGTGATTCAGTTGATTTATGAAAGTTTATTGAAAATTGAAAACAACCATGATTTTTCATACTTTAAATAGTATTTACAATACCTAACCAACTTTAAAATCCGAAATAATACTTCGGATTTTTTTATTTTTATATATTTATGAAATCAAACTGTAACAATTAAAATTTTCTATTGTC
Organism: Flavobacteriaceae bacterium; assembly: GCA_947451525.1. Lineage (GTDB taxonomy): Bacteria > Bacteroidota > Bacteroidia > Flavobacteriales > Flavobacteriaceae > Flavobacterium. Next base: position 37,547 of record CANFZM010000010.1, on the reverse strand, counting down.
TTTAGAATAGATTAAATCTACCAAGTATTTGAAAAACCAAAATCTGGATATAGCAATTCTTCTGGAACGTTGCGCTTCTAATGATGAAAAGGCACAACTAGCACTTTATAATAGGTATTATAAGGCAATGTTCAACGTATCTTATAGAATTTTAAGTGATCACGCTTTGGCGGAAGATATTATGCAAGAGTGTTTTTTAAAAGCATTTAAAAAACTAGATTCCTTTAGTGGAAAGGTAACTTTTGGTGCCTGGTTAAAGAAAATTGTAGTGAATGCTAGTATTACGGAATTAAAAAAAACTAATAAATATACTATAGAATCTTTATCGGACGGAATGGAAATTCCCGATTGGGAGGCTGAGGAATCTATTAATTACGACCAATTAAAAGCAGAACATGTTTTGAAAACGATACAAAGTTTGAAACCAAATTATAAAATCATTCTAACTCTATTTTTTATTGAAGGCTACGATTTGGAAGAAATAACCGGTATTTTGAATATTACCAATGAAAATTGTAGAACGATGATGAGCAGAGCAAAAGAAAGTTTACGAAATAAAATGTCTCAATTATGAATAATCTAAACAACCTGAATTCTTTCTTTAAAGACCAAGATAATTGGGATTTGGAAGAACCTATTACTGGACACGAAAAACGATTTTTAGATAAATTAAAAATAAACAAGCCAAAGAAAAAACTAAATTGGATTCCGTTATCTATTGCCGCTTCCCTCCTGCTTGGATTTGGGATTTTATATTTGAATTTTATCCATCCTACGAAACAAGAAGTTGTTTTTTCTCCGCAAGTACAGCAAGCCCACGATTCTATTTCTTCTATAATTAATACCGAATTATTAGCATTAAAAGAAAAGGAAACTCCAAAAAGCAAAGCACTTATTGTAGATGCCATGAAGCAAATGAATTCTTTGGAAAAAGATTATGAAAATCTAAAACTTGAAATCGCAAAAAATGGGGAGAATAAACAAATAATTTATGCCATGATTACCAATATGCAAACTAGAATTTCTTTTATAAAATCGGTTTTAGACCAGGTGGAAAGTGTTAATAAAATTAATGAAAACGATAATGAAAACCGTATCTAAATTAGTACTAATCCTATTATTCCCGTTGTTTTCTTTTGGAAATAATTACGAAGAAGGCGCTTATACGAAAGAAAAAAATGTATCTAAATCTTTTAATGTAACTTCGGATGCGATGTTGCAAACTTCCAATTCTTATGGAAATATTAATGTGTATTTGTGGGACGAGAACAAAATTTCTATTCAAGTAAGTATTAAAGTTTCTGGAAATAATGAGGATAAAGTAAATGAAAAACTCAATTCCATTGATATTGCATTTGATGCTTCCGATTCTAAGGTAAGTGCTGCGACACTATTTGGAAATAGTAATTGGAAAAGTGGCACCAACCTAAACTATGAAATTAACTACACTATTAAAATTCCAAGAAATGGCAATATTTCTTTAGCAAATAAATACGGAAATATTGGCATTGAAAAATTAAACGGAACTTCTAGTATTTCTTGCCAATACGGAAATATTAATTTGGGAAGTTTTACCAATAAATCCAATAACATTTCGCTTTCCTATTCGGGAGATTCTTCTATAACTTCCATTGACAAATTGAATATTAACAGCCAATATTCGCAAGTGGAAATTCAAAATATAAACCAACTAAATATTGATGGAAACTATAATGGTTTTGTTTTACAAAATGTGGGAACCCTTTTCATGTCGTCTAATTATACTAAAATAAGTTCGAAATCCATTCAGAAATTTAATTGTAACGGAAATTATCTAACCCTTAAATTGGGAGATATTGGGCAAAGTTTGGACATAAATTCTAATTATAGTGACATTAATTTGAATACTACTTTTAAGACTAAAGACATTGTCGTTAACGGAAATTATTCTACTACTAGAATAACATGTGCACCAGAGGTTCCTTTTGATTTTGATATTAACTTGAAATATGGTGGTTTCAAGGATCAAATTGGATTAAAATATTCAGAAAAATCGGAGAAAAACAATTCTAAAAGTTATAGTGGTTATAATATAAGTACCGGAAAATCCTCAATTTCGGTAACAACCAATTATGGAAGCGTTCAACTTTTAAACAAATAACAACAATGAAAAAAACAATCACATTACTCGCTTTCTTATTCGCTGCAATTACTAATGCACAAAATTGGGATAAAGAAAAAATTACAGGTAACGGAATCAACACTACAATAACACGAACTACCGCTGCATATGATGAAATAGCAGTTGGAGGGCCATTTAAAGTCGAATTAGTTTCTGGTAAAGAAGGAGTAATCACCATAAAAGGGGATGAAAATCTATTAGAATATGTAAAAACCGAAGTTGAAGGAACTAAGTTGAAAATTCAAATTGACAATAAAGTTTATTTAAAATATGGCGAAAGAGAAATTGCAATCACCATACCCTTCGAAAAAATATCTGAAATTAGTTTTGCAGGTTCTGGATCTATCCATAACAAAGATGTAATTAATGCCGAAAACTTTGAGATAAAATTAGCAGGTTCTGGAGATGGAAATTTTGAAGTAAATAGTACCAACTTAAAAATAGCACTAGCAGGTTCTGGTGATTTAAAAGTTACTGGAACTGCCAAAGATTTAGAAGCTAAAATTGCAGGATCTGGTGATTTAGATTGCTCCAAAATTGAGGCTGAAAATGCAGAAGTTGCTGTTGCTGGTTCTGGAGATTTAAAAGTAAATTGTATTAAAAACCTAACTGCTAATGTTGCTGGAAGTGGTGATATTCACTATAAAAACAAACCAGAAACGATAGATAAAAAAATAGTAGGTTCTGGCGATATTACAAGTTATTAATTGGGTTAGTTATATAAAGAAAAGAAAGTCCCAAAACTTAATTGTTTTGGGACTTTTTTAATTATTTATTTTTCAAATATTCAGTGACATTTTTTTCAATTCGTTCTTGGATATTAGTGATATCTGCTTTAACAAATTTTTCTCCTAGGATATTTTCATACAACTCAATATAGCGATTGGAAACGGTCTCTATATATTCCTCCGTCATATCCGGAATCGTTTGCCCTTCTTTACCTTGAAAATTATTTTCAATTAACCAACGACGCACAAATTCTTTAGACAATTGTTTTTGCTCTTCCCCACTATCTTGACGCTCTTGGTAGCCATCGGCATAGAAATAACGAGAAGAATCCGGAGTGTGAATTTCATCAATTAATACTATTACACCGTCTTTGGTTTTTCCGAATTCGTATTTGGTATCCACCAAAATTAATCCGCGGGAAGCAGCAATTTCGGTTCCGCGTTGGTATAAAGCACGGGTATATTTTTCTAAAACTAAATAATCTTCTTCTGTTACAATTCCTTCTGCTAAAATGGCTTCTCGAGAAATATCTTCATCATGAACGCCCATATCGGCTTTGGTAGTTGGAGTGATTATTGGCGTTGGAAATTTATCGTTTTCTTTCAAACCTTCTGGCATAGTTACACCACAAAGGCTTCTTTTTCCTAAATCATATTCTCTAGCAGCATGTCCTGAAAGGTAGCCGCGAATCACCATCTCCACCTTAAATGGGTCACATAAATGTCCAACAGCAACGTTTGGATCTGGAGTAGCAATTAACCAATTCGGTACAATATCTTGCGTCAATTGCATGAATTTGGTAGCAATTTGGTTTAATATTTGTCCTTTATAAGGTATTCCTTTTGGCATCACCACATCAAAAGCAGAAAGCCTATCGGTGGCAACCATAACCAAAAGTTCGTCGTTAATGTTGTACACTTCGCGAACTTTACCTCTGTAAACTGATTTTTGATTTGGAAAATTAAAATTAGTAGTAGTTATTGTGTTCATTTTAGTAGTTAGTTGTTTTTGCAAAAATAGATTGTTTCGTTATAATACACAACGAAGAAACCGTTTTTAATAAAATTTAAGAATTTAGAGATTTCCATTGGGATAAAATCTCCAATCCTTTGGCTTCAATGTTAGTGAGTTTTTCAGAATCTTCTATTCCATTGGCATTATAAAAGTGAATTGTAGCCTCATTTTCATGAAGGTTAATATTAATTATTTTGGAAGTTGGAATTTTATAACGTTTGCCCGTTTCTCTTTTTAAATAAGCAAAAGTTCCAAGGCCTAACAAAACTATACCGAAAGGAATGGAACCACTTTTTGCTTTGGAAAGTATTAGAATTATCAAACAGGCGACTACAAACAAATAGATATAAATTTTAAATCCTTTAAAGTTGTTTTGCCGAATCGATTTAGGCGATTTCTCTAGTAAATTTAAGGTTTCCGACCAATTGCCAGAATTAGTTAGAAATAGATTTTCGTCGTTAAGATTTACAAAACCATTGGCATATTTGAAATATTCTTTCATGCTATTATTTTATGCAAAGTACGATAAGTTTTTGGGAAGTTTTACAAAATTTTATAAACATTCTAAAATCACTAAATGTCTTTTAATTGTAATGCTAAACAGATAAACCTAAATAGTTTCCGAAACAAAAAATATATAATAAAATGAAACTAATTAACTATTTAAATTTCAAGAATTGCTTACATTTGTAATTAAGATTGGAATTTTTTCCGATTTAAAATTTTAATTAATAAAGGTTTAGTATGCAACAAATTCCAAGTGTTGACTTACGTGATTTCCTGTCGGAAGATCCGACACGTAAACAAAAGTTTGTAAATGAAATCGGAAGAGCTTATGAAGATATTGGCTTCGTAGCGTTAAAAGGTCATTTTTTAGATGATCAATTGGTAGAGAATTTATATTCGGAAGTTAGAAATTTCTTCAGTTTGCCTTTAGAAACTAAAGCAAAATATGAAATTCCCGGTATTGGCGGACAACGAGGTTACATTTCTTTTGGAAAAGAACATGCCAAAGGTCGCTCGGCTGGAGATTTAAAGGAGTTTTGGCATTTTGGACAGTATGTAGAAAAAGATTCTAAATACGCTAGCGAATACCCAGACAATGTTACCGTAAATGAATTGGCTAACTTTAACGCAACCGGAAAAGAAGCATACGAAAAACTAGAGAAAACAGGGATTTATGTACTGCGTGCCTTGGCTATTTATATAGGTTTGGATGAATTTTATTTTGATAATTACATCAAAGATGGCAATAGTATTTTACGCCCAATTCACTACCCTCCTATCACCGATGAACCCAAAGATGGCGCAGTACGTGCCGCCGCTCATGGCGATATTAACTTGATTACCCTTTTAATGGGCGCGCAAGGAAAAGGTTTGCAAGTGCAAAATCACGCTGGCGAATGGCTAGATGCTATGGCGCAACCTGACGAATTGATGATTAATGTGGGCGATATGTTATCACGTCATACCAACAATAAATTAAAGTCAACTATCCACCAAGTGGTAAATCCACCAAGAGAATTGTGGAATACTTCTCGTTATTCTATTCCGTTTTTTATGCACCCAGTAAGTGATATGAAATTAGATTGTTTGGAATTGTGTATGGATGAAAATAATCCGAAGAAATTTGAAGACATCACTGCGGGGGATTATTTGAATGAGAGATTGGTGGAATTGGGATTGATTAAGAAATAAACTATCTTTTTTTTGGCACGCGGATGAAACGGATTTTACTTCGTAAAAAACGCGGATAAAAACGGATTTTTTAATTTATTTTCTTTATATTTAATGTACTTTTTTTAACTAGAGTGCTGAATTAAAGGAATTTTTTATGGAATTATTGCATAGAGATTTGACAGATGTTATTTTGAAAACTTTTTATGAAGTTTATAACGAATTGGGATATGGTTTTCTGGAAAGAGTATATCAAAATGCGTTATATATTGAATTAAAAAATAAAGGTTTAGAAGTAGTTCCGCAAAAGAAAATCAAAGTTTATTATCGAGGAAATGTAGTTGGTGATTATTACGCTGATTTGATTGTAGAGGATAGAATAATTATAGAATTAAAAGCAGTCGAGTATATAGTAGAGCAATTTGAAAACCAGTTATTAAATTATTTAAGAGGAACCGATTGCGAAGTTGGATTACTACTGAATTTTGGTAAAAAACCTGAATTCCGAAGAAAAATATTTGAAAACAAAAGAAAAACAAACAAAAATCCGCTTTAATCCGCGTTTCGCTTTAGCGAATCCGTTTCATCCGCGTGCTAATATGGATATTCAATAGTAACAAAATTAAGTTTCTAACGAACTAGAAACAAAATAGAAAAGAAGAACAAAAAATCCGTTTTTATCAGTGTTTCGCTTTAGCGAATCCGTTTAATCCGCGTGCAAAAATATGGACCTACAAGACCAACTAAAAAAACTATTCCCCGAACATGAGGTATCTAACGAGCCCGAAATAATAGAGGAAAAAACACACGAGTTATTGGTTCAAAAAGAACCCATGATTTGTAAATTTGAAAAACGAAAAGGTAAGCCAACCACCATTATCGAAGGCTATGAAGGCGAAGAAGAAGATTTCAAAATCCTAGCAAAAGAAATAAAAACTAAATTGAGTGTTGGCGGAAGTTTCAAAGACGGCGCCATCATCATTCAAGGCGATTACCGCGATAAAATAATGAAAATCCTTCAAGATAAAGGATTCAAAACAAAACGAGTTGGCGGATAATAAAAGGTACGAAGTACAAAATACGAGGTACGAACTTACACTTATAACAAATAACAATTTCATGATAGCATCATCCGAATTAATATTAAACCCAGACGGTAGTGTTTACCACTTAAACCTTAAGCCAGAACACATCGCCAAAGACATCATCTTTGTAGGAGATCAAAATCGGGTAGAGAAAATCACTAAACATTTCTCTAGCATCGAATTTTCGCAACAAAAAAGAGAATTCAAAACCCAAACAGGGATTTACAAAGGCAAAAGAATTACCGTAATATCTACCGGTATCGGTCCCGATAACATCGATATTGTGATGAACGAACTAGATGCTTTGGTGAATATCGATTTAGAAACTCGCGAAGTCAAAGAAGAATTGACTTCTCTAAACATTGTCCGCTTTGGAACTTCTGGTTCTTTACAAGCCGACGTGCCTTGCGATAGCATCGTAATGAGTCTATACGGATTGGGTTTAGACAACATGCTTCGCTCCTATTGTATTGACGAAATTTCCGAAACGGCAATGGAAGATGCCTTCATCAAACAAACCGATTGGGATATGCGAAAAGGACGTCCGTATGTGATAAAAGGAAGTGAAATTCTTGAAAAACGATTGGAAAGCGATACTATTTTTAAAGGATTTACAGGAACTGCAGGCGGATTTTATGGCCCTCAAGGACGCATATTGCGCATGCCTATTCAAGATCCGGATCTAAACAACAAGATGGATAAATTTGAATACGAAGGTATAAAAATGACCAATCTTGAAATGGAAACTGGCGCAATTTATGGCCTTGGGAAACTCCTTGGTCACCAATGCTTATCGCTAAATGCCATTATCGCCAATCGTGCAACTGGTACTTTCAGTGAAGACCCTTATAAAGCTGTAGATGATTTGATTATATATGCTTTAGATAAATTGGTAGAGTAGTTTTATGTTTTTAATTACTCATATTTTAGGTGGTATTTTCCAACGCTTTTTTTTAGGAATTGGAGGATTAACAAGATGGTTATTTTTTCAAATTTACAATGTCCTTTTTGAAAGTAAATTTCCAACTAATTTAGATTATTATATAGATAACTCCAATAACCAAGCTGACAAAAATGGTTTTACAGTAGCCAATAAAAACTTTTTTACCGCACTTTTTATTATAATAATGATTCTAATTCTAATATAGATTTAGGATTTACAATGTTTTATCAAAATGAAAACAATAAAAATAGCAGGAGTTCCAGAACATTTCAATCTTCCGTGGCATTTAGCAATAGAAAATGGCGATTTTAAAGCCGTTGGAATTGACTTACAGTGGATCGAAGTTCCTGAAGGAACAGGCAAAATGTGTCAAATGCTTCGCGATGGAGAAACCGATATTGCCGTTATTTTAACCGAAGGAATTGTAAAAGATATTGTTGGCGGTAATCCTAGTAAGATTGTGCAAGTTTATGTGGAAAGTCCTTTAATTTGGGGGATTCACGTTGCGGCAAATTCTAATTACAAAACCCTATCCGATTTAGAAAATACTAAAGTCGCTATTTCTCGTTATGGATCTGGTTCGCAATTAATGGCGTATGTTAATGCCAATAAGGAAGGTTGGAATACTGAAAACCTCCAATTTGAAGTCGTCAATACCATCGACGGAGCGGTTACAGCCTTAACCAAAGGCACTACCGATTATTTCATGTGGGAACGTTTTATGACCAAGCCTTTAGTAGACAAAGGCATCTTTCGTAGAGTTGCCGACTGCCCTACTCCATGGCCTTGTTTTGTAATTGCTGTTCGTGAAGAAGTATTGCATAAACATCCTAATACTATTGCTCAAATTCTAGAAGTTATAAATATAACTACTCAAAATTTTAAAGAAATCCCAAATATTGATAGCACTTTAGCAACAAAATTCCATCAAAAAAAAGAAGATATTCAAGAATGGTTACAATTAACCGAGTGGTCGCAAAAACCATTATCCGAAGAAGTGTTAAACAAAATTCAAAATCAGCTCTTCGACCTTAAGATTTTAGATAAAAAAGGTACTTTTGTGGATATCGTAAAAGCACTTTAGCTTTTTCATTACAATGACCCACAATTTAAAATATTATTACAAAACAATTACTGAGAATTTCACGGTCAAAAAACCATGGGATACCATCATTATTTTTGTTTTAAATGTATTAATTGCCATTCCCATATTTATAATAGTACACCAAAACTTAATCCAATTTAATTGGTACCTACATCTAGATAGAGTTTTGATTTTTATTGTACTCATCATCTTAATTCAATTGATTCTACAAGCCCTTAGGCGTATCATTTTGATTGGTGTTTTTGCATATTTAATTGCTTTGCTATTTGGAACTCTATTCGGAAAATATAACTTCCAAACCGTATCTGAAGATTACCAAACAATGATGTATACCATGGCTTACAACCCCTATCCACAAGATATAATCGTAGATAAGTTGTTGCCTTTCCCTAACAAAAGTAAAATAATAAGTGCCATAGATTATGAAAACCCAAAGGTGCGCGATTTTGCTATCATGGCGGTTAACAAATACTTTAAAGACGAAAAAAGATACCATGAGTATTTTACTTTAATTCAATGTTTTGCTGTTTTTAAAGAAATTAACAACAACTGGAACTACGTTAGTGATCCTAAAGGAAAAGAATACATAGCCAGCGCAAGCGAATCGGTTCGGTATTTGTCTGGCGATTGTGACGACCATTCTATTTTGATGGCTGCTGCCGTAAAATCAATTGGTGGAACTCCAAGGCTTATTCATACTGATGGGCACATTTATCCTGAAATTCTTATTGGTAAAAGAGCCGATATGGAAACCATGAATTATTTGATAAAAAAAGTACTTTTCCCAAAAGAAAGCAACGGAAAAACTATTCATTACCACATCGACGAACGCGGAAATGTTTGGCTCAATTTAGATTATACCGCTAAATATCCTGGTGGACCTTTTATGAAAGAAGAAGTTTTGAGTGCCTTAACACTAGATTAAGTTACCAATTAATTTCGGAAATTCCTTTACTTTTTAAGTAGGCATTCGTTTTAGTGAAATGTTTATTTCCGAACCAATATCCTCTATTAGCGCTTAACGGAGAAGGATGTCCCGACTCTAAAACCAAATGTTTAGTTCTATCTATTTTTAATCCTTTTTTTTGTGCAAATCCGCCCCAAAGTAAAAAAACCACATTCTCTTTTTCATCGGATATTTTTTTAATTATGGCATCCGTAAATACATTCCATTTCAAATGTTTGTGGCTGTTGGCATTGTCTTTTCGAACCGATAAACCGGCATTTAAAAGTAAAATCCCTTGTTCCGCCCAACGTTCTAAATTACCCGAAGTTGGAACAAAAATTCTATCGTATTCCGAATTGATTTCGGCAAAAATATTCTTTAAAGAAGGAGGAATCGGAATGCCATCGTCTACCGAAAAACACAATCCGTTGGCTTCACATTTGCCATTAACTTCCCCATGGTAGGGATCTTGACCAATAATTACCACTTTCAAATCTTGAAAAGAACATTTTTCAAAAGCATTAAAAATCAGTTCTTTTTTAGGAAAACAAGTCGTGGTGTTGTATTCTTGTTCCACTTGTTGCATTAATTCCAAGAAATACGGTTTCTGAAATTCGGATGCTAAGTGTTTTTGCCAAGAAGGATTGATGTGCTCTAAAATTATTTGAAGGGTATATTTTAAAGTATCATCCAACATATATCAAATCTTTTTGGATGTTATTTAGAAATCTTTTGGATAAATGTGGGCCTTTTCTGACGATATCAATTTTAGAATTTAATTTTTTTTCTAGGTATTCATACAATCCAGATAAATAGTCATAAGATGGTTTATTAAATTCTACAAAAAAATCAACTTCACTGTCTTTATTTTCAGATTCTTTAGCATAAGAACCAAACAAAGCAATGCTCTCCACTCCAAAATTATCTTTTAGGAATTGTTTGTCGTTTTTTAATGCGTTAAGAATTTCATCTTTTTTCATATTACAAATATAAAAAATAAATTGTTAGAACAAGATTCTTTGTAACTTTGACGTCATATAAAAAATTAATGATTTCAATTACCCAAAAAACACTTCAAGACTTAGAATTTAATACTATTTTGCAAACCATTTCGGATCGTTGTAATACCGAAATTGGCATGCAAAAAGCCCTCGAAATAGTGCCGTTTCAGGATAAAGAATTGCTGCTTCAAGCATTAGTTCAAACCTCGGAATATGTTTCTTCGTTTACCAATAACAACGCTATTCCCAACCATGGCTTTGAAAACATCACTAACGACATTAAGTTTTTGGGGATTGAGGATAGTTTTCTGGAAGTAAGTACTTTCAGAAAAATGGCAACCTTATCGGAAACGGTAAATGTATTATTGTTGTTTTTTAAAAAATTTAACGACTATTATCCGAAATTACAAGAGAAAGCCATTCAGGTAGAATATACTAAAATCATCATTCAAAAAATTGATGAAGTTGTAGACAAATACGGAGTGATTAAAGATAATGCCTCTCCCGATTTAATCAACATCCGCAGGGATATGAGTTCGGTTCGAGGGAAGGTCAATCAAAGTTTTGGTACCGCTTTATCCCAATACAATTCCTTAGGATATTTAGACGATATCAAAGAAAGTTTTGTGGAAAATCTGAGGGTTTTGGCAGTGTTAGCCATGTACCGCAGAAAGGTGAAAGGTTCCATTCTTGGAAGTTCGAAAACTGGAAGCATTGCTTATATCGAACCCGAAGCGACCTTAAAATATTCACGAGAATTAAGTAATTTAGAATACGAAGAACGCGAAGAAATTACGAGAATTTTAAAGAAACTATCTAACGATATTCGACCTTTTATAAATTTGCTAAAACAGTACCAAGATTTTTTAAGCGACATTGATGTTATTGCTGCTAAAGCAAAATATGCACACAAAATAAATGGTTTGTTGCCCACTATTATTGAAGAAAAGCGACTCTTTTTCAGAGAAGCCTTCCACCCTATTTTGTTTTTGAATAATTTAGAAAAGAAAGAAGTTACTTTTCCGCAAACCATTGAATTGAATCAAGACAATCGCATTATTGTGATTTCGGGACCTAATGCTGGTGGAAAAACTATCTCTCTTAAAACCGTTGGTTTATTACAATTAATGCTGCAATCTGGAATGTTAATTCCGGTGCACGAACGCAGTGAAACCTTTCTTTTTGATCGGATCTTAACCGATATTGGCGATAACCAATCGATTGAAAATCATTTAAGCACGTACAGTTACCGATTGAAAAACATGAATTATTTTCTGAAGAAATGTAATTCAAAAACCTTGTTTCTTATTGATGAATTTGGAACTGGTTCTGATCCCGAATTGGGTGGTGCTTTGGCAGAAATCTTTTTGGAGGAATTCTACCACCGAGAAGCATTTGGAATCATCACTACGCATTATTCTAATTTGAAGATTTTGGCCAATGAGTTGCCGTATGCAAGTAATGCCAACATGTTATTTGATGAAAAATCGTTGGAACCACTTTATAAATTAATCCTAGGGCAAGCCGGTAGTTCGTTCACCTTTGAGGTGGCACAAAAAAATGGCATTCCGTTTGGGTTAATTAATCGTGCCAAAAAGAAAATTGAAGGTGGCAAAGTGCGTTTTGATAAAACGATTGCTACTTTGCAAAAAGAGCGTTCTAAAATGGAAAAAACTTCCAATAACTTAAAAGAAGAAGAAACCAAAGCGCGGGAAGAAAGCAAGAAAATGGAGTTAATTAATGTCAAAATTAAAGACAAGTTGGAACGCTACCAAGAATTGTATGATGCCAGCCAACGCTTAATTTATATTGGACAAAAGGTGGACGATATTTCGGAGACCTACTTTAATAATAAGGATAAGAAAGTGCTGATTGGCGATTTGCTTAAAATAGTGGAGATTGAGAATAGCAAACGAAGAAAAATTTCGGTCAAGGAAAAGAAAGTTCAAGAGGTTATTCAGAAAAAAATTGTGGAGGAAGTTACCATTAAGGTAGAAGAAATCCGTAAGGAAAAGAAAGAGAAAAAAATTAAGGCAGCATTAGTGCCCGAAAAACCTAAAATGGCTCTTAAGATTGGTGATCGAGTACGAATGCACGATGGTAAAGCAATTGGTACTTTAGAAAAAATAGAAAAGAATAAAGTGGTGGTGAATTATGGTGTCTTTACTTCTAAAGTGAGTTTGGATTTACTAGAATTTGTAGAACGCCCGAAGTAAAATTAATCTATTTATTTTTAAATGATTTGGATTGTGGGCACGGATAAAAAATCAACACGATCGGGTTTATTATTCTCCGCAATGCAAATACTCTTTTAATGCCAGATTCCAAGACACTACACTATCAAATTTTTCATTAAGTCCATCACCATCTTTTTCTGTAAAAGCTTGAATTCCATGTTGAATCATATATCTTGGATAATATTTTGGAAACCCAATTTTTCGGATTGCCTGACAAATTTCATTTAAATTATTTGAACTTTTCTCAAGCTCTTTTTCAAGACTTTCAAATAAAGAATTCCCCGCTCGTGCGAGCTTCTAGCTCGTACCCACAAACATAATCAATTAATATCTATTTATAATAATCTGTTTGTTTTTATCATAGCTTCTTGCAATACACAAAAAACTACAACTTTTTTGTAGTTTGTTTTATTTGCTTTGTGGTTACGAGCTAGAAGCTCGCACTAGCGATGCGGGTTAATTCTGCTCGTGCCAGCTGGGGTAGCTGTTCGGCGTTTCTTGTTTTTCTAATCTTTCATTAATTAACCCCTCAAGTTCGGTAAAATTACATTTCAATGCATTTGAGCTGATTGTAATTGGTGTTCCATACATTTTCATTCCAACCTTTCTTAAATACTGAATAAAAAAATTAGGGTTTTCAGAATATTTCTCAGGATTAGAAACAAATATTAGTAACAGATTTGTTGTTCTAGTAACTTTTATTGGCCTAATTGAAATAATATCCTTCCATAAAATTGTTCCAAAACCTTTCATACTTGAATTATCAATAATGCCATTTTCATCTAGAATGAGTCCCGGTTTTTTGTCAAATAATTTTCTAGGAACCGTGAGCACAATTAACCCAAAAAAGCAAATCCCTAATATTCCAACTAGTCTTGTCATTACAACATTTGCATTTCTAAAATTTTCTGGATTTTTAACTAGAAATATTGCTAATACTACAAAAAGGCACGAACCCAAAAATGTTAGAATAAGTTTAGTTTTGCTAAGTTGAATTTCTATTCTTTTCATTTTTGATTTTTCGTTTTTTATGCTGACAGCTAACTAGTATATATACTCTTTACGCCTGTAAGAGTTATATTTTATTGATACTTTTAAAAATTTATATTAAGTTAGTACAACATAAGTACAACAAATTAAAACTTTTTTACAAAGCTATAAATCCCTTTATTATTAAGCTGCGCCATGCGGTTTAATACTTGGAATTCTTCTAACCTACCACAATAATAATTGTGGCTTGCTTTTGCATATCCATTTTGTAAAAGTAAATCATTTAAACATAATCCACTAGGCAAAATTACATATCCTAACTGCCTGTTCCAGTAGTCGTAATAATTCTCCTGTTCCGTAATGATAGTTACAGTCGTTTTAGGCGGTGCAACCGACAAAACAAAGTACAGGGATTGCAAACCAAATTGGAGCAGTAACTCGGCTGGTAAACTGCTTTTCTCTTCATCTTCTTTCATCTTCCTATTTAGTTTTACTTCTGGTGCATCCAAGCCATAAAGTCGGATTTCTTTTTTCATTTTAGTGAAACGATTGCAAATGATGATGCTATCTCCATCTAAGACTTCTTCAATTTGCCAATGGGTTTCCACTATATACGGTGCTTTTGCGTTGTATTGCATTGATTTACAATTATTTAAGTTATTGATAATCAAAGATAATCATTGAAATTTGTCATATGAATTTAATCTAATTATTAACTTTTTAAATCTTAAAAAAATGGCAAGACAAAAAGGTGTTATTAAGTATGTTGGAACTCTTGGAGATATTCGACATTTTAAAATTAAAGGACAAGAAGGCTACTTCGCTGGGATGGTTGGCGGACCAACTAGTGATCAAGTAATGACTGCTCCTGAATTTGAGAGAACTCGTGAGAATATGAACGAATTTGGGGCTTGCGCCAAAGCAGGAAAATCGGTTCGTACTGGATTATCACAATTGATGAAACAAATGGCGGATAGCCAAGTAACTGGAAGATTGACTTCTATAATGAAGAAAATCAACTTGGAAGACCAAACGGAAGCCAGAGGGTATCGTAAAATTGAAATCACTACGCAACGTAGTTACTTGAAAGGATTTGAGTTTGACAAAAATTCTTCTTTCAATGGAATTTTCAACGCTCCTTACTCATTAACTCACGGAGTTGATAGAGAAACTGGTGATTTTGTTGTTGATGCTTTTAATCCAGCGAATTTGGTTAATGCTCCATCAGGTGCAACTCATTTCCGTTTGATTACTTCGCTTTCTGTAGTGAGTGATTTTGAATACAACGCTACCACAAACAGTTATGATTCTATGGATGCTGACTTGAATGAGATAAACGATATTCAATACAGTGGCTTCTTGGATTTGTATGCTCTAGTTCCTGCTACAACTGTTACAGCAACTTTACCTGGCGCAGTTCTTCCAACAGCAAATGTTACTGTTTTACAATGCATCGGAATTGAGTTCTACCAACGAGTTGGTGGAAATTTCTACTTGTTTTCAAGTGGCAACTGCTTAAAAGTTGAGGATGCTTTTTAGAAAAAAAACTGATTAATCCCTCCATAAAAACGAGGGATTTTTTATGTAAACACAAATAGATTACAATTATGGAAAGTAAAATAATAAGAGTAGCACAGGGCAAAGAAAGTACGCTAAGCCAATTGTATATTGAAGGAATCTTTCAATGTTATTTATTAGAGGATAAGATTAGAGAAACAAAAATAGCTTCTCAAATTGCAATACCCTCTGGAACTTTTTCTTTTAGATTAAATACTAGGGGAGGAAAAAATGCAGTTTATAAAAAAGCCCTGGGGAAACTTCACGAAGGAATGATAGAAATAACCGGAATACCCAATTTTAGTTATGTTTATATTCATACCGGAAATACAATAAAAGAAACGGCAGGTTGTCCGCTTTGCGGTTTTGGCTTTCAGTTTGTTGATGGCAATTATCAAGTATCTCAAAGTGTGGCAGCTTACAAAATGATTTATCCAAAATTGTTGGCACTTGCAAAAGTTGAAAACAATAAAATAACTATTGAAAATAATTTTCAATTTTAAAATCAATACCCAATGGAAAACGTAAATAATATAACTGTGCTTTTTGGATCTTTGATTAGTATTTTACTTTCTGTTGTGGCCTATTTCATCAAGCAATTACATACCGATTTTAAACGAATGGAAAAAGATTTAATTGAGGTCAAAACAATGGCATTGATTATTAAAACAGAATTTAAAAGCGGCAATGATTTGCTAAATCAGAAAGTAGAATATTTAGAAAAAAGACTAAATAATTTAGAACTATTAATTTTTAACACTCACGACTATGAAAAATAAAAAAATGGATTTGGTTGCACGAGTTCAGGCTCCTACTCCAAAATGGTTTAAAATTTTGCGAAATATCGGAGTTGCTTTGGCAAGTGTTGGAGGAATTATTATTGCTTCTCCTGTTGCCATTCCTGTTGGTTTAGTTTCTGCTGCGGGTTATTTGGTTCTTGGCGGTAGCATTATTTCGGTAGTTTCTCAGACTGCTGTAAAATCGGAAGAAGAACCAGAACCCAAGATAGAACAAACCAAAGAATAATCTTTACATTTCAAAATTTAAAACAAAATTAGCTCCGTTTTTCGGAGCTTTTTTTGTTATTATCATTTTTTAAAAATGCTTTGCACTAGTTTAACCCTATTTATTTAAGTGGTGGGTATATATTGCTTTTAAGTAGCCCTTATTTAGCAACTTAAGCGCAAAAAAGAAACTTTATATTTGATTTAACGATTGCAGTATCGATATAAAATTACTCTTCGTAGATCATTGATAAGATTTAAGTTTTCAAGGAAACGCTTTTCGCTTTGTTCTAAAAGTTTTAGCGTTTCCATGTTTTTAAGGTGCTCCTGATGGTCCTTAATTTCTTGATTTACTTTGGTTTCAAATTCTTTTCTTATGTCTTTTAAACGCAAAAAAGGAATAACGGAGCCGCAAAGAAAAGGATGCCAAAATTTTGTTTTCCAAAGGGCAAAAGCGGTGAGATTTATTAAATCAAAATCGGATTCGTTTTCAAATAGGATAACGAAACTATTTGTAAAAGGTTCTTTTTGAGGCTTTCCGCTATTCATTCCTTTGTTCAAAAGAAATAAATGAGGTTTAGAATAAATAGCGTCTTTTCGGTGGGTTTTAATAGAAAATTTCAGCATAACATTTGGCTTTAAAAATTGATACTATTTTTCAATTTTATGCGAATTTTCTGGATAAATTCAAATTCGTCTCGCGATGCTCGACTCATAAAACATTTCAAAAGAAAAAAAAGAAAAAAAGAAAGCCATTTGTTCAAGTGGAAGGTTTCAATAAAGCAAGTTTTTCAGATAAAATACTACCCGATAGGGTGGAGATTTTATCTGAAACCCGAAGGGCTTGAACTTGCTTTATTGTAAACCTGGAACTTATCTTTGCTTCCTTTTTTTTTATTTTTTTGTTTTGTTTCCGAATTGTAAATGTTATTTTAAAATTAGTATGGAATCGGAGTGGGATTGTGTTTTTGGGTGTTGAATTGAAAGATAAACGTCTTGGGAAAGGGTGTGAAATTTTGGTGGAGGGATGAAATATCCAAATTTTAAATCAAACGATTTTTCATCCCGTAACGAAATTTCACACTCTTTCGTACTACTTGTTTTTTTGAGGATGCCTAAACGTAATTATGAATTGCAAATTATGAATTACTAAAATAGTTGTTCTGAAAAGGAATGGCATCTTCAAAAAACAATGCAAACACTTGCCGAGTGCGACGGGGCAGAAGCGCGGGCAAGGGTATCGTTTTTTTATTTGCTTATTGATAATTTCTGATTGCTTTTAGGTTTAGCGGATGCCCTGAGTGTTGTTTTGAAATTTAGGGTTCCATTTTACGAAAGATTGGTATTGGAAATTTAAGGGCATTCGCTAAGGTGAAAGCAATTACTACTGAAGTTGTAGCAAATAAAAAAAGATACTCTTGCTGGGAATTTTGGTTTTGTGGGTGCCTGATACGTGTTTAGAATCGAAAGTTGAATGTATTGTAATATGGCTATTGGAAAGGTTAAGGCACGCGCAGAAGCAATGAAACTATAAATCCGATTTATGGATAAAGTTGCTAAAAACAGTTAACGGAAAAGTTCTTGAAAAAACTGGTAACCGTAAAGTTTCTGATGAAAAGCCAAACGTTCTTGAAGACAGTGGCGAAGGGTGGTTTTTTGAGTAGCCGGCTGGTGCGATGGAAGCTGCTCAAAAAGTTGCCCTAGAGCCACTGGCAAGCGGGTTGGGTGTCGCGGCTTTTTTACATAATGTTATTATAGTGCATCCTTGATTTTCATTAGAAGCAGGGTGTTTCTTTATGCACTATAATGCCACATTATGTAAAGAAGCTTGGGGGAAAAAATTACTGGCGCAAGTTGCGAAGCGTACGTGTTTTTTCTAAAAACTGTGCCAGTAATTTTTTTTGGAGCGTTGGCAAAGGAGTGGCATTTGAAATGTAAAACATCCTTTTAATCACCGAACGAAGAAATACATTCTCGCTATTGGAAATGAAATTAGCGAAATGAAACAAACAAAGATTTGAGTTTAGGAATACTTGGACTAAACGAGGATTTTGTGCAGCTGAATGAGATAATTAATTTTTTCTACTTTATTTTAAAAAAAAGACCAGTAAGCTGTTCTAATGGGAAGCATTACTGGTGCAATCATTTTTTAAAATAATTTAAAAACTATTTTTCAATATTAAATGCCTTAGGATCTATTACAGGTAAAAAGGCATTGTGTAAATACGTTCCTTTAAATGTAGAAAACATTATACCACGAATTGTTGAAATTGAAATTGAGTTTATTGCAATAATGATGTCTGAAGGTAATTTCACTTCTTTTTCTACAACATAACTAGCTAAATTTTCAAATTCAAAAATTAAACTTGATGAAAGTTTACCTAAAATGACATCACTTTCTTCTGTAAATATTTCAATATTTGGTTTTATAGCAATCCAATTTTCATCGATGTTTACTAAATGCTCTATGTTAATATTGAATTTGAAAATTGTATCAGTACTTATTGTGTAATCAATGCCTACTATACTTGATTCCGAAAATTCTATATTCTTTAACCTAAAGCTAATATTTTTTTCTTGTTCCATAATTAAATTGTAGAAAGTGAATATGTATTTACATAAACAGTTTTTTTGAAATTAAATATTCTAGATAAATTAAAATTATTGTTTGAGCTATTTGAACTTTGAGCTACTATATGTATGTTTTTAATTTCTATCTTTTCATTTATCACAGAATTAACTAAATTAACATCTAGTTCTTTTTGTAAAAGAATTAGTGTATCGTGAGTGAAATTGTGAGTACCACTTAACCATTTGCTTATTTCGGAATTGTTTTTCTTGATTTTTTTTGCAAATTCAGTTTTTCCATACCCTTTAGCTTTAATTGCATCAGCAATTTTTACAGCAAGACGCATTTTGCTTTCTGTTTTCTCCAGTTCTTCTTGAGAAATATTTTCAATAAGTTCTGAAAGTATAGGGCTTTTGTAAGTTCTAGGTTTGTTATTCATCATCATTAAAATTAAAGTTAATATCTCCTTCAAAATCTAAATAATCGGTAGTAAATTTTAATTCTTTATCTAACATTCTTTGTTTGATTTCTTTAGAAAGTTGCTTAAGAAAATCATTTTCTTCATTGAGTTTTTCATCCTCTTGTAAAGCTCTTATCGTTTTTGGTTTATAGCCACCACCTCCAATTAAAACAATACTTGTACCATATCTTATGCAATACAGTCGTAAATTTGAATTTGGGTTATCATATAAAGCACATACTCCATCACCTGGGTTACCTTCATTAATTTTAAAGAAATTTTCTCGCGCACCAATTTTGCCAATATTGATAAGTCTTTTATTAATATCCGTTATTTCAGTTAAAAATCGCACTTTATTTTCAATAATAAATCTGTCGTATAAAGTCATCTTCTCTTCCTCAATATAAATAGAATATATTGAAGCTTGATTACCACTAAACTCTTCTAATTTTACTATTTCGCAATTCATTACTCTAAAAAGGTTTACAAAGGTAGATAAATATTTCACTTATAAGTGAAATTTAGTGATAATTAACAAAAATATACTAATTTTCAAAAAAAATAAAAAAAAAGACCAGAAGGCTGTTCTTATGGGAAGCGCTACTGGTACGATTGATGTAAATATAAATACATATGAATAATTTACCAAAATTTTTAACAATTAATCTTTGTTCACAACAAAAAACACCTTTGTTTATTGGGCTTTATTAGTTTTAGCTGCCTTGATAAATTATAGTGAAAAACGTAGAAATGGCTTTACATTGTATCTTTTTGCCACACTTATACAAACTTTGTTACTGATGTTTTCTGTTGTTAATTTTAAGTATTTAACAATATCTTTAGTAGAATATAGTTCTTCTAATTTTTGAATATCTGTTTCAAATGTTTCTGGAGTTGTTGCAAACAAAGCCCTTGGGATAATAATAGCTTTATCTTTAGAAAGATTAAGTTTACTATAATCCATGTCCCAAAATAAGTGTTTGGGAAAAATTGTTGCTATGTTTACGGACTTGTTCACTATGCAAAAATAATCAATTTAGAGTTATATGGTGCGCTACTATAAAAAATATTAACTTTAATCTTTATTCATTCTATTTTGGGATTATAAAATTTCAATCCAATTGGCTGGGTCATAAATCCCTGATTCTTTTTCTAGTTTTATTATTTGTTGCGCAATTTTCATCATTTCCTTTCTATTTTCGGGATTGGAAAGGATGATTTTGATTACTGCTTCTCTAGACTGAATTAAAAATAATTCTACTTTTTCTGCTTCAAATTCTACATTATCAAATTGCATCATAAATAATGCTTTGTCTAGTTTATTGTCTAGGATTTCTTCTTCAAAATCTTCTATACCATTAGCAATGAAATTGGCTTTATCTAACCAATCTTGTTCGCCTGTTTTTAAATACCGTTCTTTATAAAAAGCTTGCATTTCTCTAAATACTCCTGGTTGGTCTAGTTCTGGAAGATCTTCTATCCATTCTAGCATTGCAGGATAATTTTCTTCACTTTCTAGAAACTGCAAAAGTTGTACCGTGTATTTTGAGGATTTGTTCATTTTGATTTATAAACTTATAACTATATATGTAACAAAAATAAAATTTTATTTATTGAAAGGGACGCTTTGCCTATAATTTTATTGACTTGGTTTCGAATAAAAACTTCATCAATCGAGTTCCATTTCTTTTTTACAGTCATTGACGAAATGAAGCAAACAAAGCTATGCGTTTAGGAATACTTGGACTAAACGAGGATTTTGTGCAGCTGAATGAGATAATGATTATGTTTTAAATTTTCATTTTCAATTATTTAACACAGCTTGGGACAAAAAATTATTAGCGTGAGTTGCTAAGCGTTTGTGTTTTTTCTAAAAACGATACCATTGATTTTTTATAGAGTATTGTCAAGGAGCGGCAACAGAAATTTAAATACTGAAAATTATAGTATTTAGTAAAGAACCATATCATTTTTCATATTAAATAATAAATCGGCTAAGTTCCTATTATCCTCTTCAAGTATTGCCTTATTAATTCTTTTATTCAAAAGTAAGTTTATGTAATCTTTTAAGAAAATAAAACCTTGAGATTCGTCCTTAAAGTATTCTAATAAGCCTAAAGTAATAGTTTCATTAATTGCATTTTTGAAGAGTTCTATTGTATCTAACGTAATTCCTTCATTTGCAAGTTTTTTATCATTTTCAATTTCTTCTATCTCTGTTGGCAAGGGACCAAATCCTATTGCTTTATTTGTTTTAGCAATGCGAAAAGAACTTTTTATTAAGCTAGCAGAGTCACAAGCAAGCAAGAATAAATTTTGAGCTTTAAAAATTCCCATATCATTTTTCTTTACTAATGCTTGTTTTGTAAAATTGCCAAGTAATTCTCCACCATATATTTGATTATCTTGTCCATGTCCAAAGAATAATATTGTGCTATATTCTGGCAATTCTGCAATAAAATTTAGACACTTAGTATATGATTCAGTATTAGGATGAACTTCAATCAAATTAAACTTAATTGAGTTAGATTTCAAACTTTCTACAATTTCAAATAGAAATTTAGTTGATGGATCAATTGAAATTATAATTGTGATCATTAATCTTTGAATTTATTTAATTCAATTAAATGAGCTATGGTAAGTTCTACCAAATTTCTTTGGAAATCTATCCCATTTGGTAAATCTTTATCTATTTCATGTGCAATGTCTGATAATTGTTTTCCTTTAAATTTAGGATAAACATTATTAAAAACTAAATCAGGATATTTTTCTAAATAACCAATTAAATGCTTTGAATAGTTATATTTCTCTTTTGGTTTAATAAAAAGTGAAAAAAGTTCATTTGCTAAATTGTTGCGATCAATAAAATCATCTATTTTCAATTTAACTAACTTCTTAATTTTATCTGGAGAATTAAGTTCAACTACTAGCTTATCTTGTTCAGCAGAATATAAACAGAACTGAGCAAAACGTAACCTATATTTTTGAGAGTTACTTTGGTTTTTAATCCATGAAAGTAATTGATAACCGTCTAATTTATCATCAGAGTAATCATAGTCCGAAGCTATAATATCAAAATTTTCTTGAGAGTAGTTTTCAATGATAAAATCTTTGATTTTATTTATATCCAATACTACTTTTTGGTTTTCATCTCGCTTTTTAAACTTTTCGTCATTTAAATTTATAAAAGTTTCATCAAGATCAAAACCAACTCCCTTTAGTTTCTTTCGAAGATTTTCAATTTGTGAATCAATTTTATTATCATCGATATATAGTAGTCTAGTTACACTCATATTGTATTAAAAATAAGTTTGAAAGATGCCCCAGCTAATTTTAAATTATTACCTAAAAATGCAATATCACAATTCATATCATTTAAAAGATTTTTAGTATAAAATAATCCAATTCCAGAACCTCCCATTCCAGTAGTTGGAGTATCTCTAACAGAAAGTTCAAAAATTCGATTTTGGTTATTTAAAAATTTATTTGATAAACCATCACCATCATCTGAAAAAATCAATTCTAGTTGTTTATCACTAATGTTGTTAAACTCAATCAGAATATTTTTAGCGCCCCATTTGATGGAATTACTTATTAAGTTATCGAGTACTATCGATAAATTTAGAACACTAATATTTTTATTCAGATGGGAGTTATTTACAAGATAATTGAAAGATATTTTATCAGAAAATGTTTCGCCATATAGAGTAATATATTCCTTGATATATTTAACAATATCAACATCTTTTTTTTCAATATCTTCCTTCAAGTCAGATCTTGTAACAAATTCTGCCATTTTCAAAGATCTTTCTGCGTTAATTTTTAAAAAACCTAATTTTTTAATTAAATCAGATATTTCATAATCATCTTCAGTTAGATCATCGATAATATTTTCAATACCATCTCTTATTTCAATATTATTAATTTTTATTGTATGTATTAATCCGTCGGCATCAGGACTTAATGTTCTCCTTGTAGCAAGAAGATACAAGTTCTTTTCTCTTTCAATCGACAAATCAATTTCTGCTTTAGCCGCTTTCTCTTTAAATTCTTTTGCAGTATTTTCAGCACTTTGCTTTTGATTTTTTAAATTGTCTAATTCGTATTGTAGTTTTTTAATTAAAAGGGTTTGTTCTTCAACTGTTTTTTTATAATTCTGTAATTCTAAAATTGCTTTTGTTGTTGCTTCATTTGTTGAATATTTAGAAAACTCCTTTAGTTGTTTTTCTAATTCAGCATTTTGTTCAGCTTTTCGTAGAAGAATTCTATTTAATATTTCGGAGTCAATTTTTTTGTTCTCGAAGTCGTCTATTAATTGTTGAAACTCTTTTTCGGACTTTTCTCTCTCCTCTTCTATCTTCTGTGTTATTAAATTTTCATTTATATATAACTCAATAACATCATCAATTTTTGCTGAGATTATTGAATGAATTGCATTGTACACTCTTCTTTGTTTAACATCGAGCTTTTCTCTGTAAATTAATTCAGATTCTTTAATATTTCCTTCTACAATTTTTTGCTCTAATTCTTTAAGAAGCTTTGCTTCTTCTTTGTTTTGCCCGTCATAAATAGCACTATCCCAATTAAGTCCATCAACAACATATTTCTCTAATCTTCGATGGCTTTTAAAATAAAAACTTTCATTTCTATCTTTTGAAGTTAATTTTAAATAATTTTCATTTTTAACAATTCCTTCTCTACTAGAGATTATTTGAAAATCATTATTTTCATCGTTTAATTCAAGGTGACCAATTAAATCTCTAGATCCTAAATATCTACTATGACCCTGAGCTTTCCTTTGGTCTAAAGCTAGCCAATCATCACCGCCATCACCATAGGGAGGTATTCTAAAGCCATTTATGAATAAGAATACAGAACCATAATTCACAGATTGAATTCCAGTTTGCCTTGTGAAAAATGCCTTAGCATATGGATTAAGATAGTAAATCTTTAATTTAGCATCTTTGATGAATGGATAAAATGGATTCTTTTCTTTTAACCAAAAAATCGTATCTCCTTTATCTTTTAATTCAGTATAAATTATTCTACCATTTTCTCGTGTTTCTGATTCTATACTTGTAGATTTAAAATCAAGTTCTTCGAAAATTCTATTTTCAATTTTACCTATGAATTTTTCATAATCATTTCTTAAATCGTTTTCTATTTTAAATTCAGGAGTATCTAGGTATATCCCAAAATCATCATTTTGAAATGCCTGATTTGGATTTATAAGTTTTTCTAAATATTTTTTAAGATCAACAAATTTTTCAGTATCCCATTTTATTATATTTTCATTTTTATCCCTTATTGGATAAGCCCAAGAACTTCTAAGTTTAATTATTTCTAAAAGTACACCATTTTCAAAAGCTTCTAAACCACTATTTATAATTTCATTTTTTGATAAATATTCAAATTTTAGTGGAATAGATTGTATTTCTTTTTTATCATCTTCTATTTCAAATAATTTCCAATCTATTGTAAGTTTAATATATTGTTCATTTTTTTTTGTTTTAGCATATAAATTTAGATATTCACCAAGACGGTCGCAAGAAAATCGCCCAACCCCCTTGGCACCAGCCATTCTTCGGTTATGTTGAGTTTTATTAGACTTTTTTTCTGAAAAGGCTATATTCAACCACTTATCTTGAATATCTTCTAAATCCATCCCTAATCCATCATCTTGAATAATTAATCTAGATGTTTTCTCTGAAAAAGAAGATACTATTTGGTCATCATTATTCTTTAAGTTTATGTACTTTACATTAACTGTTTTTGCATCTGCATCAAAAGAGTTTTTTACTAGTTCTAGAATAGCAATATTGTCATCATTTATTAGGTCTTTACCAATGATACTCTTAAGTTGAACATTGGTTTTAAAATGCAATTCGTTAGGATTCGCCATTAAATTATAGTATTTAGAATAAGTCCTGCTTGTTCCCCAAATAGTGGCGGAATTGCATTACCTATTTGTGAATATCGAGGTACTTCCTGAGTTCTTCTTTTACCTCCTGTTGTATACTTGCCTTTAAATTCATACCAATCATTGAATGATTGAATACGAGCATATTCACGAACTGTAAATATTCTTGGCTCACAATAATGTATGTAATCGTCTGGCAAAGTTGTTATTGTTGGAGTTGGCGTACTTCCAGATAATGGTATAATAGTTCTTTTTTTAAGATTGAATCTTTCTTTAATATCGTCTGACAAAGTTTTGTTTTTAGCAGCGTTTTCAAGTATGTATTCAAATTTCTCAACTGTTGAAGCACTGTGTTTAGCAAACCTATGACTGTCTGGTATCGTTTCTGAATAATCTCCTTTTAATAATTTTTGATAATTTGATTGTGGTTTATTGTATAAACCAGCCATAAATGAACTTGTATCTGGTGACATAGTTTCATTAGTTCTTAATAAATCAGAAATTGCATCTTCTAAACTGTTTGTTAAACCAATTCCTTTATTGATTAGGAATTTTTCTCTTTCATTTCTGATTGAATCAAAAAATGCAATTGGATTAGTTTTGTTTGCAATATCTTTTCTAATTCCAACTAATATAAAACGTGTTCTTTTTTGAGGTACACCAAATTCTGAAAAATCAATTAATCTTCCTTCAACTTTGTATCCTAAATATTTACCATCAGCTGGAGTGTATTGTAGTGCACTTTTTACATACTCTGAATACACTTTACCTTGAATTTTATTTTTGTCAAATTTTTGAGTAAATCCCTTTACATTTTCAAAAAATATAACTTTTGGTTGTACTAAGCGGATAAAATTTATATATGATTTTATTAACTTATTTCTAGAATCGTTTTCAATTCTTTTGCCTGCTGTTGAAAATCCTTGGCAAGGTGGACCGCCAGCAACCATATCAATTTTTCCTCTCAAAGCTAGTAGCTCATTAGGATAATTTTTTATAATTTCATTTATATCGTGATTTTTTTTAGGCAACCAATCTGGCCAATTGAAATGGTTTCTGTTTTCAATTAAGTTATGACTGAATGTTTCAAAAGCATCAGGGCTTTTTTCAATTGCAAATAAACCTTTCCATAAACCAGTGTTATAAAGACCTAGTGATAGGCCACCACAACCTGCAAAAAGATCTATGTATGTTTTCTTTTCACTCATGTTAATTATCTGATTTATTAGTTGGATAAAGTAAATCTCTTATATCAATCTTAAGTATATTAGCAATTTTTAGCAAATTCTCTAGGGAAGGTTGACGAGCATTAGTACACCATTGTGAAATAGTTGATTCATCTTTACCTATTTTTTCTGCTAACCATTTATTTTTTTTCCTGGTTTCAGCAAGAGCAACTTTGATTCTGTTGATTTCCACTATAGCTAATTTATTTGTGTTTTACGCAAATATATTAACTTAAATTGAATAATTTTTAACTTACAACAAAATATTCAATCTTTACAAACAATTTTTATAATCTTTTTTGTATTGTAGTAGATTAGAGCACTATTTTACAAATTTTTATTTTTTTTATTCATTAACTCAGTAAGTGTAACTGTAAAAGGTAACCCCACTTTTGAATAAATATTCTTTTCTGTTTTTTGAATTTCAATATACCTATCCAATTCTTTAAACTTAAAGCTAACATCTTTGAATTCAGCTGCTTTTACTTTTTCAATTTCGATTGACAGATAATACTCTTTTGGATTACTTGAAGCTGGATAACTTAAAGAATCTAAATAAATATTAGAAAATACTTTTGGTCCTTTACTTTTAATCTCATATAAATCGGAAGCAAATTCTTCACCATTTCTTCTTAACAAAAGATACTTAGCATTTACGACTTCGTTATTTAATTCTAAAGAACCTTTTTCTTCATCCATGCGGAAAATGTATTTTCCATTTTCTTCATACCATTTGAATCTTTGTGCAGTTGTTGAATATCCTACTAATACGAAAGTATCGTCTGGAATTAGTTTCTTACCATTAAGATATTCTGGTAATGGTTCGTGTAGATAGTTGTTATCTTCTTTGGGTTCTTTATAGATTAAATGTGCTCTATTTGAAATGTTCTCCCGTTGTGAAGCTCTATCCACTAAGTGATTAATTACTAAATCAATAAAATTTGATAATTCATTTATTCCATTATTGAATTCTGTTGGATTGATTGCAAATGCTCCCAAACCTGGTATTATTTCATGAAAACCTCTTATTTCCTTTTTTTCTGTACCAGGATATAACACATAAGCGCCGCCAGTTCTTCTGATGGCATCTTTATAGGCATGCATTTTTAATAAATCAGCATTTTTATAATTTCCTTTACGCTCATTATTTTCTTCCTCTTCTAATATATCAGAGTCTATTTTAGTGTTGTAATCAAATTGAATTACTTTGTACTTAGCATCAAAATGAATATGCACAATTAATTCATCTCTTTCTGCATCCTTTTCTCTTAAAAGTGCTGGCCAAACTGACAATGTGTAATCTGGTCGAAGTGTTGTTGTGTAACTACCCGCAGCTTCTTGTGCGTATTTTGTACCCCCTTTAAACGAACGATTGTATGAAAATTTAACTTTTAATTTTCTACTACCAGCATCAAAATCTCCATATAATGCCGTATGTCTTCCTTGTTTTACCATTATATTTAAACCATCTTTTGTCGGTTCTAACAAATGGTCGTATGCTTTTTCTTCGTGTTCTACATTATTTAACTTAAACTTTTCTTTAAACAAATCGTGCAATGTGAAAAATAGCCAATACTCATATAAAGTAGCAATATCTCTTTTACCTGCGTTATATACATCATCACCACCTTTCCAAACTAGTTTTGCAGCTAGATCATATTGTAACCAAGCACTTAAAATTTCGCGATATCCACTTTTTCTTTGCAATACCGGACTGTTTAATTTTAGTGATGTAGGTCTTGAAATATCTTGAAAAAATGACATACTTAAATAGCTATCTAATTTAGTTACTAAATTAGTAGCTTCAATTGCTGGCCGAGTATAGTTCTTTGCTTTAAAATACTGTTGACAATCTTCGGAAAAACGTAAAAACACCTCTAGAGCATGTTTTATAAAACGGTTTTCTGGAGTGTCTATGTGTTCAATTTTTCTGAAACTATTTATTTTTAATGGAACAGAATGTATGCCTAATGTATATAACGGATGTGTTGTTTCTAAAGGAATTCTATTGGAACCTGATAATAACTGTTTTGTAGCTGCATTAGTAAAGCGTTTTATCTTCCTAACATCTGTAACCTCTTGTTCAACATTCCAATTCGTCTTGGGATTTGCAATTATTTTTTGAATGGCTTCCTCAAAATCTTTGTTTTGAATGATGGCATTTATAAAACTGAATCGTTGGTAAATGGTTTCGTTATCTCTTGAAAAGTCTGTTTCAAAATTTTGTTCTACTGGAGAATTGATTTGCATTAAAAGTTCGGTACACTTATCGGTTATGTCTTTTAACATAAAACGGTAGTTTTCGCGGTAACTTTTATCGAGTTTGGTGTCAAACTTTGTTGCTAATACTTCTAATGTTATTTTAAAATCTTTATTAGGTTGTATATTATCTGTAATTAGTAACGAAAGTGTTCCAACATAAATATTTGGAACAATTCTACCTGATGAGAGTTCACTTGTTCGCTTTGTTATAATACCATTATAAGAACAATCTAATCTAAAATCTTTATCAGAAATAGTATAATCATAGCTATTCCCTTCTAATATTTGATATTGACTTTCCCCATTTTGTTTTGCTTCTTCCTCTGTTACTAGATATAATTTTGATGAATTTTCGGGATATACAAATAGTGTAACGTTTTTATTAAAAACATCATAAGGAATAGGAATATGTAATTCTTTTACTTCCATGAATTATTAAGCTTCTGCATAACTTGTAAAACCATTAGCTAGCACATTTTTATACATTCTAATTAGTTTTTCAAATGAAATATCAAATTTTACCTCTATGCCATCAAAGTCATTTTTGAGATGATTTTCAAAATTTTTAATAAATTCTTCTTTTTGTTTATCATCGATACATAGAGCTGCTAAAGCGATTAACACTTTTACTAATTTACTTCTAGAGCCATGCAGTTTTGGCAATAGCTTTTGCATAATTGCTATATCTAAACAAACATTATTTTCAATAGTAGGTTCCAATGCTTTCAATTTTGCTACTAGTTGCATTATTTCGCTTGCTGTACGGTAACCAAATTCCGCACCCACTTTTTTAAGTTCAGAGAAAAATAGATTTAATTTATTTGTTAGTTCCTCATTTTTATCTGTATCTGAAATCGCTGCTATAGCTAAGAAATTCTCTGCCATGTTTGCTCCTTGTTTTGATAGTTTTGATAAATCAGGAATGCCTGGATTATTTAAAAAGGCAGCAATTTCTTCTTCAGTTATTCTAAATTCAATTACATTGGCACGGTCTAGCACTTTAGGACTAAACATATAAGTTGTTTCGTCAATATTAACCGTACCAATAATAAATACGTTTTTAGGCCAGCCAATTTGTTGTGTAATATCTAATCCATCTGTACTTGAACGATCACTTCCGGTATATAATTTCACGGTATCTTTAGATTCCATGATACTCAAAAAATCAGCAAAATAACGTTCTACATGACTTAAGTTCATTTCGTCCAAAATGATGAAATAAGGTTTTCTTTGATTTTGTTCTTTTGAAGCTTCCAACAATAAATGTAATACACCACTTTCTGGAGTAATGTATTCCATTGGATTTAAACCATTTGGATAACCCAATAGCGGTTCACGGTTTGTCCAATCGGCTCCAACTGGTACTATTTTATATTGTGAGTCGTTCTCACAAATCCATTCTGCAAAACTTTGCGCTATTTTGGTTTTACCGGAACCAGATAAACCACTGAGTATTACAAAAGGTTTAGAAGTAAGTGAGGCGATTAAACGGAGAACTAGATTTTTGGAAAATACTAAACCTGAATCTAAACTAATTTCATTAAATAAATTTACTATGCTTTCTTTAGATTTTACTTTTGTGGACATTTTTGTTGTTTCAAGAAATTGAATGTAATTTTTAATACTTGCAGAAAAGAAATTGTTATCACCATAACCTGGTGCATCAGAGTAATAAATGTATGAATTTTTGTCTTTTTGTAATTTTAAGACCTCTTTATGAAGATTATTTAATAAGCCAATATCATTTATTTCATACAATGTTTTTTTGTCAATTTTATTATTTTTATAAAAGCTATCAGATAATAAATCAATCGATCTTAAATAGGAACTAGGTGCACCAGAATTATCGCTATGTTTTTCTTTTAACCAGATTTCAAATTCATCTCTAGTATTTAAGTTTTTTTTGGTTATTTGGAATCCATTATCGCGTAATATTTTAAATGGAATGTCAATTTTATTGTCAAAATCACTTAATAGTAATTCTTTGTCTCCATTCAATTGGTTTGCTACTGACAATACTAATATAGGTGGATATTTTTTTTCATTATATATTAAGTCATATGTAGAGGAACTCCTACTGTTTCTTAAATCTGGATTTTTGTCAATTTTCTCAATTGCATTAATCAAATTTTCTTTATTAAATTTCATCTTTTATTTGTTAATTTCAAATTTAAATTCAAATCCTAAAAACCAAGAAAACTTAGATAGGTAATCTATACTACAATTGAATTTTCCACTTTCAATTTTAGATATTGTTGTCCTGCTTACTTTCATAATTTCTGCTAATTGTTCTTGATTGTATCCTTTTTTTTCTCGGATTTCCCGAATGGATTCCCCCATCTTAACGCGACAGTCGTGGAGGTAACTTTCTATTGAATTGGATGCTATTTGAGTGTCACTGTTTGTCATTTTTTACGCTTCTGTTATTTGTCTGATAATTATTTCAATTGCTTCCTCTTTGCTTACCGTATTGCCAAATTCTTGTAATGATTCTTCATCTTTATAAACACCATTTCGGTCATTCCAACACAACCATTCTATTAAATCTAACCTAGACCAAGAATTTAATTCCGTTTCCAAAGTTTCTCCTTTTAATTCCATAAGTTTATAGTATGGATGTTTTAGTTTTTCTTCTTCAATTATGTGTATGCTCATATTAAATGAAATTAAGATTAATCTTATAACTTATCTAATTAACAAATATACTAAAACGAGTGCGACAGAGTGCAATATACTGAACATTTTATTAACAATTTTATTCAACTTCTATAAATTATTAATTAGGGTAAGGTTGGTACCCTAATTTTAATTAAAAGATTTTTTATTTTTTTAGAATATAAAAAATGGATTTATACGGCTATTTTGGTGCAAATAAAACAGACCATATTATTTATTTGCATCAAAATATCCTAATGTTGCCAGAAAGTTTACAATGGAAAAAAATATAAAATGTTTGCATTCTTTTTTGGTTACCCTGCTTACCCTAAGAAAATAATGCAAATGGAAGTAAATAAATGAAATAAAAATTAGTGACTAAATATATAATTTAGTCACTAATTAAAATGATAAGAATTTATTACTATGAGACAAAATTTTAGTCTGCAATTTTGTTTCTGTTATCTACTTCTTCGTATGAGTTTTCTATCAAAGCATACACAAATATTCCGTTTTTCTTTAATCTCAAAAAATTGTGTTTCTTCAATGCTTTCCCTAATTTGTTTATTGTTCCGTCTGTAATAGTTATTTTTGCTCTTTCTGCTAATTTGGCTGCTATTTGAGAAGCATTTAAAAAATTATTGGCTTTTTCTCTTTCGCAAGGTTCAAACCAAGTTAATAATAGTTCTTCTTCTGGACTTCGCAATTGGTATTGTTCGTTATTTTCGGTTATGTTTTTAATTTCTTCTTGGTCGAACCAATGTCTGAATCCACTTTTGAATAAATACAAAGCTTGTGAAAAAACATCATCAATATTTACTTCGTGTTGGTATTGGATGCCTTCCAATTCAAAACAAAGGAATCTTCTGCTTCCTGTACTGTCGTTTAAGAACTGAGCTGTGTTAACACTACCTGCAAATGATGCGCGTCTTGGCATAGTTTCATTATTATGTCCGTAGGCTTTACGCATTCTTATTTGGGTTTTAGTGATGATTTCTTTTAAGCTGCCGATTTCAGAACGGTTTAGGTTTTCTAACTCGTCCAAATTAATCAACATACATTCAGCCAATTGTACTAAAGTATCTTTATTGTTTGGGTTTATGGTTCCAGAAAATAGATATTCTTTCAATTGTTTGGGAACTAACTTTTCCACCCACGTAGTTTTTCCTAATCCTTGTTTGCCACTGAAGACAATTACTGTGTGATTGATAACTTTATCATCTAGAACACAACCCACCATAGCCACTAACCATTTTTTGAAACATTGCTGCCAAAGGTCTTGTTTTGTTGTTGTAATTGTATTGGCTAATTCAGTAATATAATCTGTCTTTTCATCGTAAGAAGGCAAATTGAAAAAGTAATCTTCAAAGGGATTGAACAAAGGACAAAAGTCGGAATACAGCAAGTTTCTTAAGGAAGACAGGTTTGTTTTGATTCTTCCTTTTAAACATTCTCGCAACATTGAATTTTCAATAAAATCATTCATCACATTCCACTTCTTTTTACCGAAATATTGGAATTCTAATTTGCCAGAAACAATGTTGTGCCGAAAAACGTATTTGTTTGATAAAAACAACTCTAAACGGTCTATTTGGGTTGGTTTTGGCTTGTCTTCGTCGTCGTCCTCACCCCAGCCCTCTCCAAAGGAGAGGGAGCCAGAAGGTGGAGTTTCCTTTTTTGTTTTTGCCACCCCGTCCTTCGGCCACCCCTCCAAGGGAGGGGAATTTTTGGCGAATTCGTGAAGGTTTCCGTAGGCACTTTTGACAGTTTGGGTTACTTCTTTTTCATCATAGCCAAAATCGGTTAAAATATATCCTAATGCCTCGTGAAGTGAAATGCCTTTTCGGTTTAGGTTACAGGCTAATTGGTGTACGAATATGTTGCGACTACCATTCGCAAATTGCACTTTTTTTTCGGTGAATTTGATGCAGTGGTGATAGATGGCTTCTGAGTTGGTTCTAGGTTCTAGGTCTTGGGTTTTAGGTTCTGGTGGTCCTTCAATTAAAGGCATCCCGACTGCGTCCGATGTGACAAAGGTTGTAGCGTTTTCGTTTAGATATAGATTTTCATCCCAGGAGTAAAAACACAATCGGGTTATATCCTTGCCGGATTTATCGATTTGAAGATTTAATGCTTTTTCATAATAATCCTGGATTGCCAAAAAGGTTTCTTTGTGTTCGTTTTTGCTGCTGCTTACTTTTACTAAAATCTTTAATCCATTGCCTGAAGGACTTATGAAACAAGCATAAGTGAACTCGCATTGTCTTGCTGCATGGTTGACTTTTGCTAGTTGTTCTGGTTGTAATTTGTCGATGTCTAAAATGATGCAATTGGAATATTCAGCTAAAAAATCCATTTTTCTTCCACCAATAAATTTTCCTGAAGGTGTGAAAGCTGGAAGTGATTTCTTAGCTTTCTCGTATGCTTCCAATTTGTTTTCAGATAATGATTTACGCAAGTAAACTATGGCGTGTTTGTACTTACCTATTTTGATTTCATCCAAAATCATAGGTATTGTTTTGTGTTCTATTACTTCGTTGAAGTTTTTGAAGATTGTTACCATTTTTTAGTGATTAGTAATTAGTGGATAGTAATTAGTTTTTAAGTTTGTGTCTGACTTACAAACACAAACTTCGCAGGTTCCATTGCACTGGTGCATGTCATTTCTTATTGAATGATTTGTTGTAGTGTTCTTGCAATAGTTTTTCGACATCTGTAAGTTTGTAGTAGATTTTACTACCGACTTGGCTGAATGAAATTTTTCCTTCGTCTCTCCAGGTTTGAGCAGTCCGCTTTGAAATTTTCATGAACAAGAGAAATTCTTGATTGTCTAAAAAGGTTTCTTTCTTTGGGTCAGCCTTGATAGCAATTTGAGATTGAATAGTGTCTAATTTTGACATTAGATCTGTGAACTGGTCTTTGGTGATGATAATTGCTTCCATTTTTTTTACTATTTAAAAGTTATAGTGCAAAGGGAAGAAATAAAAAAAAGTCCGATAGGTTCTATTTAGTCTTATCGGACTAAAAAGTTTGTGAGGGCTTATGAATAAAGGAAAGTAAAAAACACACTTTTGACTAAAATCTAACTTTCATATCACTATTTGGATCTTTGTCGGTGCGATTTGGTGAAAGATAGGTTTGAATTGTCGCTTGAGAAATAGGTTTACCGTTTTCATCTATAAAATTTTCACATATAAATTGAGCAATATCTTTGATTTTATATTGAATATAAGGTTTGCCGTTGGGATTAATATTTACCATCATTTGTTTAAAATCATTGGTTACAATATTAATTGGACCATTTAATTGAATTTTGGTTTTTGGAACTGGGTTTGATTCGGTAGTACTATTCTCAAGTTCTTTCTCTTTATCAAAATCGCTTTTCATCTTGCGAATGGTTTGAAGTTTTTCGATTAGTTGCGTGCATTGTTCATCGAAAGGCTGCAATTTATTATTAACCGAAATAATATCTGCTTGTTTGTATTCAAATATTTCTTCGGTTATAAAAATGATTTTTTCATTGAAATTTGGTATGTTTTCAATAGAATATTTTACTTCTGTAAATGAAAAATGCCGGTCTTCTGCATCTGCATTTATGAAGCGTTTTGGTGTTTTGATGGTGCTTTTTTTTACTCTCGAAGATTGCAGTTCGTCTCGTTTTTTATCAATATAAAGGAACATTTTATTGTAACGACCCATGACTTTATTTTCAAAAAATAAGTCTTCGTTAATGGTAATAAGTTTTTCTAATTTATTAATCCATTTCAATTCGTCTTTCATAAGTTCTGCTTGGAAGTCAATAAATGCAGCAAATTTTGAATGTGGCAATTCAAAAATTTTATGGACTAAAGCAATGCAATAATTCTCATTAGTTGCATTTTCATTTATTACAATATCATATAAAGGATTTTCAGATTTGGGGGTGGTCACTGAAATGAACTCAGGAAAAAGAGTTGTTTTTACTTTCATTTGTATTGAATTGAAAATTTAGAAACTTATTTTTTATTTTCTTTAATCTTTGAAATCTCTCATTGGCAACTCTTTTTTATTTATTACTAGCATCTTAAATTTCCTTTCAAATACGATTCAATTTGATTTTTTTTTGAAATAGAAATCGTTTCTTTTTTAAATTTTCAACAAAAAAAATCCTTTATAAAAAGGATTTTACAACAGCATAAAGCCGTATTTTTAAAATATTGGCATCTAATGGCTTATGTTTATAATAACGCAAATAAGTGCATATTAGTATACAGCCATTTTTTTCAATTAGTAGATGTAATTGTCAACTGCCTTGTCTAGTTCTTCGCTGATTATTTTGGCATATACCTGGGTGGTGCTAATGTCTCGGTGGTCCATAAGTTTAGAAACGTGCTCTATTCGCATTCCGTTATTTAAGGCATTGGTTGCAAAACTGTGTCGTGATAAATGGAAGGAAAGGTCGAAAGGCAATTTGATTTTTTCTCCTAATTTTTTCAGATGCCAATTTGCCAATTTATTGAATTTTGCAGTTTGAAAATAACGTTTGGCTTCACTATTTAAATAGCCTTCTTTATCGATAATAACTGGAAATATAAAATCGTCATTATCGGTATTTGCCTTTTTGTATTTTTCCAAAATATCAATCGCTACTTTTCCAATTTTGAATTGGTGAACTCTTCCAGTCTTCCGAATGTGTTTTTGAATTTTATGTTCTGCTTCATTGTAATTGGAATATTGCATTTCGATAACATCACTAAAACGCAATCCTCCGGCATAAATAGAGAAAAGGAATAAATCCCTCCACATGGTTGCTTTTTTGCCTTCTGTGAGTTTTAATTGGGTTAAATTGTCAATCTGTACTTTATTAAGAAATAATCTTTTAGAAGAACTGATTTTGAGGGTTATTTTGCTAAAAGGAAACATTGTTTCTGGAATTACTTCTTCTTTTATAGCATCCCGGAATATGGTTCCGAGCACAATTATGGAAAGGCGTTGTGTTGTGTCTCCGTTGCCTAATTTATTGCCTAAATAAAATTTATAGTCGTTTAATAATGCTACCGTAATTTCATCAAAATATACATCCTTTGTTCCCATGTATTTTTCAAATTTATCAACCTGGGAGGTGTATGCTCTGTAAGTGGAATAAGAAACAGTGCTTTTGATTTTCTCTAGTCTCTTTCTGGCATATTCAAAAAAGTTTGGCACTTCTTTTCCCTTTATGGCTTCTTTGAGTTTTTTAACGGATACGGTTTTTATTTTGCGTTCCATGTCGGCAACCTGACCTTCGGCATCTGCAATCTTTTGAGATAATGCTGCATTCATTCGGGCACTATTGGAATGGTTCTTTTTTACTTTCTGCTTTGCTTCATCCCATTCGTTCTCTTTGAGTTTTACTCCAGCAGTGATAAATTTCGTTTTTCTGTCTTTTATAATTCGGATATACAAAGGGCTGTGTCCTGTTTGATCTTTCTGATTGGTGCGAAGAATTAGTTTGATAGAAGCCATAATAATAGAGAATTTAAAATGTTATACTATATTTGTAATGCGAAGCAAAAGAGTGAACATGTTGATTCTATTGGGTTTTCAATCTAGTGCAACGCAGTACTAAGGTACAACATTGGGTACAACAAAACAAGTATTTTGTTGCTTTTTTGTGCTTTATTCTGCTTTTACAAAAACAACAATATCAATGAATACGGCACTTTAAGTGCAAAACGGAGGGTTGGAAGAAAAGTTGGAGATAACTAGTATATACGCGCTACATTGTATCGCTTTATTCATCAAATATATACATTATCTTGTTTATGTAGGAAATTGATTCGTTATTATTTTAAAAGGTTTTCTTTTGAAATTCTAATTTCACAAAAGACATAACCTACTTAGGTACTATCTTGATTACCTAATTTATTTTGTTAATTTTTATATATTTGTAACACCGAGAGGAAGCTTCTTGCGATTATTCACTGGATGTTTACCTTGTGTAGTCCCGACTTTTAAGTTGGGACTATTTTTTTTAATTTTGTTTTC
>CANFZM010000009.1 GCA_947451525.1 Flavobacteriaceae bacterium | reverse complement strand
CCTGTTTTGAATTGCTTCAAAAATTCATCGGATAATAAATCTTCTTTTTTCATAAAATGTGTAAATATTAAAATTAAGTAAAAAAAATATGAGGGTTTGCACAAACCCTCATATTTTTTTTACTTACACACTTTATGGTATAGTACCTTTTATCTAAAATGAGAACTTCATTTACTTTGCTAAATAAAGGAGACTTAATAATCTTTATTTTTTGCCCCGATTTATAATCCCGTAAAGGCTGCTTCCCAATTCTGTAAAGTTGTCCGTTTTTTAGTTCTACAATATTTATAATTTCGTAACCTGTTCGATTTCCTGAACCAAAATATCTTTGGGTGCTATGAAAGGATTCTAACTTCTCTATTGGCGACACTTTTCCAGGAATAAAAACATCTAAAAAAAGAAATAGTACAGCTATTAGATTGAATAGGATTATATATTTTTGAGTCTGGTTATTCAATGGTTTCTATTATTATTCAATTTCTAATTTGCAAATAAAAAAAGTTTAGTATGCTCCACCTAAACTTGCTAATATTTTCCACCAATCGGCTTTTCCTTCGTTTTTACAAAGCCGCACAACAATCCGTTTTTTATTTGGATTAACATAAATGTAATGCCACAACTATTCATTTGCTTTGCTAATATATAAAAATAACACAATAAATCACAAAACCATTATAAACGAGATTTCTACTCGTTTAAAAAGTTTTTAAACTAGGTTAATCTTATGATTCAGAAGTTATTTAGTAATTGCTTTCGCGTCCAAGAATAGTTTCTAGTGTGGCTTTAATTTTATCAATTGCTCCTAAAACTGCCAGTTCAATGTTATGTTCCTGGCAAGAAACAGCAATTGGTTTTTTACCTTCAAGTCGTGCTTCAAGCAAACATCGAATATCTTTTACTCCATCTTTTTTACCATTTTAATCTGAGATATGCACTTCAATTCTTGTAATATCCGATTGGTACCTTTCTAATTCCGCTGCTATTTGAGAAGTAAAATAATCTTGATTTCTTTCTTCTCCACTAATTGTTTTGTCGGTGTTGTATTGAATGATCATTATAAAACAGTTTTAATCGTTGTGTTCTTCTATCCTTTATCCTCCTCCAAATCGTTATGGTCGTCGCCTCCCAAACTGTAATAATTATTTTCTTCATCCTCACTACCTATGCGTTCTTGTTGGTCATCCAATTCAGATCCTGGAACATCCAAACCACTACCTAAACTGTCTTTACTAAAACCATTCTCATTCCATAACCTATCGTCTACTCTTGAAACTTTATTTCCTTGATTAAAAATATCCTCCGAAGCGGGATAAGTAAGACTGGCTGGAATAGTTTTATTTTCATTCTCGTCAACATGGGTTTTAGAATATTCCTGTAACATTTCTGACAAAGAATTATAATATTCCTTGAGCGTTTTATTATTTATTGACGCTATATCCTCACTTGAAAAAGTTTCGGGCATTTCAGCAATATATTTAGATAATTCTGGAAATAACTTATGAATTTTTATAGTGATATTTAAAATATCTTGCTCTTGTTCGGCTTTTGTTTTCATAATAAATAATTTTTTAGGACATCTAAACATTGAAATTTTTTATTTAATAAAATTATGCAGTTGCAAGTTCTTCACAGATAGCAGCACATTTTTCACAAGCCTCTGCGCAGGCTTTACAACTATCATGATGCATAGCGTGTTTTGCACATTCAGCGGCACAGGCTCTACATATTATAGCACATAAAGCATGTAAGTTTGCGCTAAATCGTGAACCTCTTGCTTCAAATCGAGCACAAAGAGCACAAATATCAGCACAATCGCGACATAACAAAATACATTCTTTATTGCCACTTGCAACACAATCCGTATTACAACTCTCGCAAGTTATGACGCATTCTAAACAAGCGTCAATACAATTATTT
Source organism: Flavobacteriaceae bacterium (assembly GCA_947451525.1). GTDB lineage: Bacteria > Bacteroidota > Bacteroidia > Flavobacteriales > Flavobacteriaceae > Flavobacterium. The sequence goes on along the minus strand of CANFZM010000009.1, from coordinate 115,301 downwards.
GAAATTTCCATTGGTATAGGTTTTTATTATGAATGAAGTTTCACAACCTAACAAAGGTCTAATCAATTACTATCTAAAACGTTATACTTTAATGCCAAATAGTTATACTATTACAATATCATCCAATTTAGGTTTTGGATTGAAGATGGTACACCACTGCAAAACAACAATTAAGCTGTTATTTTCTTGATTCTTAATGAAAATTAGTATATTTGAATTTAACAATACCTTATCAATATATATTATTTATTTAATAAGATGATAAAACTATATCACTATCTATTTTATCGCACGTTCTTATCTATTTCAAGAACCAATAAAACAACTCCAGAAAAGAATGCAGCAAGTTATTTATCATTTATTTTTTTAATAAACATAATAACACTTTACTTCCCTTTTATAAAAAGTTTCAATATAAAAGTTTCCTATTTCATTTTAGGAATTGCAGTACTAGTCTCCTTTTTAAATTTAAATTACTTTCTAAAAGAAAATAAAACTAAAGCCATAATTACGGAATTTAAATCTGGGGAATACAATCCGTTTTGGAGGTATTCTTTTGACTTTTATCCTGATATTTCGCTCTTATTAATGACAAAAATAATTAGTAATGACAGTACTCATTTACTAGGAATGGCAATATTCTTATTGATACTAAGAGGGGTTTCCTATTTTTCAAATCTTTAATAAACATAAAAACCTACAATCATGGGAAAATTTGGATTTTCATTTTCATTAAACCGACTATTAGGCATTACACAAGCCAAACAAAAATTTGCTAGAACCACCGGAATTCCAACTACCAAAGGAGGTATGCAACGTAAAATAGGAAATAGTATTTTGAAACTATTTTTTAAATAATTATAACCCTTATCCCTCTAAGGTTTTAAACCATAAAGGCATAAGTTGAAATATTTTATTACATTTGAAAGCCCAATAAAGGCCTTTTAATTCAAATGAAACAACCCAACTTAAAAGAATCTTTACTAAAAAATGCTACCAAATGGTTAGTGTTGTGTTTAGCTGTAGGACTACTTTCAGGTTTGGCTTCTGCCCTATTTTTAGTTTCCTTAAATTGGGTTTCTACCTTTCGAGATAACCATCTTTTTATTGTTTGGCTAATGCCCCTTGGGGGATTAATGGTCGGATTATTGTACCATTACTTTGGCAAAGAAGTGGTTAAGGGAAACAATTTGATTCTCGAAGAATACGAAAATCCCAAGCAAAAAATTCCTTTTAAAATGGTGCCTTTAGTGTTAATTGGCACCTTATTAACCCATCTTTTTGGAGGTTCTGCAGGTCGCGAAGGCACCGCAGTACAAATGGGAAGTGCTATTGCCGATCAATTTCCATCACTATTCCAATTAACAAAAGCCGAAAGAAGAACCCTATTAATAATCGGAATTAGTGCAGGGTTTGCTTCCGTTTTCGGAACCCCAATTGCTGGAGCTGTCTTTGCAATAGAAATAGTTTTTTTTAGTAAAGTAAGTTACCGCAGTATTGTGCCTTCTTTTTTCACTGCCTTAGTTGCCTATTATACTGTAGAATTTCTTCAGATACAACATACCCATTACACTATCCCAATCATTCCAAGTGTATCTCTAGTAAATTTTGGATGGATACTTTTAGTCGGAATTCTATTCGGATTAACGGCAATGGCTTTTTCTAAAACCACGCATTTTTTCGGAAATTTATTTACTAAATACATTGCCTTTCCACCCCTGCGCCCAATGATAGGAGGTATTGTTTTGGCAATAGCTTTTTACTGCATTGGTACTACCAAATTTCTAGGATTGGGAATCCCAACACTTGTAGAAGCATTTCACACCAGCAGCGGCAATTACGATTTTTTACTCAAATTACTCTTCACCGCTTTTACCTTAGGTGCCGGATTTAAGGGTGGTGAAGTTACTCCCTTGTTCTTTATTGGCGCAACTTTAGGCAGTACCCTATCAGGATTTGTACCTTTACCAATTGCCCTATTAGCCGGAATGGGTTTCGTAGCCGTATTCTCGGGAGCCACCCATACCCCAATTGCTTGTACCATTATGGGGATGGAGCTTTTTGGGTTGGATTGTGGCATTTACATAGGATTAGCTTGTCTTGTGGCTTACTTCTGTTCGGGTTCTGTAGGGATTTACTCTTCGCAAATTGTTAATGGACCAAAGCAACATTTGTATAAAAAACTTTTTCAAAATGACTTTGAAAATTTATAGCAATTAAAATGTTGTAATAATGCTAAAATAATTCACAATTAGTTAAAAAAATGTAATTTCGCATCCTATGAACGAAAAAGACATTCTCGAAATAAACGAATTATTGGCAACGCCAAAGAAAATTGCTATTATACCCCACCGAAGTCCTGATGGTGATGCCATGGGTTCTACCCTCGGAATGTATCATTTTCTATTGAAATTAAACCACCAGCCAGTAGTAATTGCACCCAATGATTTCCCTAACTTTCTAGCTTGGTTGCCTGCTACTGATAAGGTTTTAGTATATGAAAACGAGAAAGTAAAAGTTGCAAAAATCTTGCAAGAACAAGATCTTATTTTTACTTTAGATTTTAATGCATTACACCGAACAGGAGAAATGGAAAACGTTTTGAACAAACTTACCGTTCCTATGGTAATGATTGATCACCACCAATTGCCAGATACCTATGCAAAATATACTTATTCGGATACTGCTTTTGGTTCTACTTGCGAAATGGTGTACAATTTCATCGGGTTTTTAAATAAAAAAACTTTAATAGATAAAACTATTGCTACTTGTTTATATACAGGAATTCTGACCGATTCTGGTGGATTTCGTTATCCAAAAACAACCGGAACTACGCACAGAATTGCTGCAGAATTCATTGATTTGGGGATTGACAATTCTGAGATTCCAACTCTATTATTTGACAATAACTCTTACGATAGATTGCAACTTTTAGGAAGAGCCTTGCAAAACATGAAGGTCATTCCAGAATTAAAAACGGCTTATATTTCGCTTTCGCAAAAAGAATTAGACGAATTTAATTATGTAAAAGGCGATACCGAAGGCATTGTAAATTATGGTTTGACTATAAAAGGCATTGTTTTTGCGGCAATTTTCATTGAACATCGCGACGAAAATATTGTTAAAATATCCTTCCGTTCGCAAGGTGCATTTGATGTAAATCAATTTGCTAGAGAACACTTTAGCGGTGGTGGTCACATTAATGCTGCTGGAGGAAAATCGAATGATACTTTGGCAAAAACCATAGAAAAATTTGAAACTATAATTTCAAAAATTATTATCTAAATGAGAATACTAAAAAAAATATTCACTGTAAGCATTGCCGTTCTATCCCTTGCAAGTTGTAAACAACAACAAGCTCGTATGCCTATTTCGCATTCGTCAGGAGAGTTTTTAAAAGCATCTGCTGAACGCAATAAAAAGCTTATTAAAGGCGAAGAAGGTCAAATTGATTCCATAATAAAAAGTAATCCAAAAGTTAAATACATTGCTTCCCAAAAAGGATATTGGTACTATTATGATGTGAAAAATGATAGAGACACCCTTCGTCCTAAAAAAGGCGATGTGGCTAGTTTTGATTATGAAATTAAAGATATAAAAGGCAACGTAATTTATTCACAATTGGAATTAAAACCACAAAACTATATTGTTGATAAACAAAATATAATGATGGGATTACGTCACGGTATTAAGTTGATGCATAAATCCGAAACCGTAACGTTTTTATTTCCGTCGCACATGGCTTTTGGATACCATGGAGATAACAGACGAATTGGAACTAACGAACCACTTATTTGTACCGTTACTTTAAACGATTTTAAAACCGAAAATAAAACAACTCAAGAATAAAATGAAAAGAATAGGAAACTTATTAGCAGTACTCGCAGCAGTATTATTTGTAGGATGTAAAGGAGATGGTCACAACAATTTACCCGATGGTTTGTATGCAGATATAGAAACTTCCAAAGGGAATGTTTTAGTTCAATTGGAATATACTAAAGCACCTATAACTGTAGCAAATTTCATTGCACTTGCAGAAGGAAGCCATCCATTTGTATCCGAAGATTACAAAGGAAAACCGTTATACAATGGTTTGAAATTTCACCGAGTAATATCTAAAACCAATGGTGATGCTGAGGATTTTATGATTCAAGGTGGTGACCCGTTAGGAAATGGTTCTGGCGATGCAGGTTTTAAATTTAAAGATGAAATTACTGACTTAAAATTTGATAAAGGTGGATTATTAGCAATGGCAAATTCTGGCCCTGGAACCAATGGAAGTCAGTTTTTTATTACTTTAAAAGATACGCCTTGGTTAGATGGAAAACACACCATTTTTGGTCATGTGATTGAAAAAGGAATGAAGGTTGTAAACGCTGTAGTGCAAGATGACGCTATTAATTCGATTAAAATAATACGTAAAGGAGAAGCTGCAAAGAAATTTGATGCCGTGAAAATTTTCAGTGATTACTTCAAAACCGAATCTGAAAATCAAAAGAAACAAGAAGCAGTTTATGCTGCAACTTACAAAAAAGTAACTACAGATAAACTTGCTTTTTTCGCACAGGCAAAAGCATCAGCAACTAAAACAAGTACCGGATTGCAGTATACTATTTCCCAAAAAGGAACTGGTAAAAAGCCTGCAAACGGAAGCACTGTTTTTATTAAATACGCAGGCTTTTTAGAAAACGGAACTTTATTTGACACAAGTTCACAAGAAACTGCGCAAACTTTCGGAAAATTAGATCCTCAAAGAGCTGCTCAAAATGGGTATTCTCCGCTACCTTTTCAAGTTGGATCTAAAGGAGGTATGATTCCAGGTTTTGAAGAAGGCTTATCCAAATTAAATATTGGTGATAAAGCTGTGTTATTCATCCCTTCTAATTTAGGATATGGTGAAAACGGAGCAGGAAATGTGATTCCACCCAATGCCAACATCATCTTTGAAGTGGAAGTATTAGAGAAAATGTAAACTAAATATAAATCAATAAATTAATTACTAATGAAAATGAAATTTAAAATTGCCTTGTTATTCTTTTTTGGATTAACAATTGTGAATGCGCAAACAAAAAAACCAGTTAAAAAAGCAACTACAACTGTTGCTGTAAAACCACAATTAACTACCTCTACTCCTGCTGCACCAGCAATTAATACTAAAGAAGGTATTTTTGCCGAAATGGAAACTGTTAAAGGTAAAATTTTAATTAAATTAGAATACCAAAAAGCGCCAGTTACTGTTGCTAACTTTATTGCTTTAGCAGAAGGTACTAACACACAAGTTGCAGAAAAATACAAAGGGAAAAAATTCTTTGACGGATTGAAATTCCATAGAGTAATTTCTAAATTAAATGGTGACCAACAAGACTTTATGATACAAGGTGGAGATCCAGATGGAACTGGTCAAGGTGGACCTGGTTACGCTTTTAAAGATGAATTTACCGATGCTAAATTTGACAAAGTTGGAATTTTAGCTATGGCTAATTCAGGGCCAAAAACTAATGGTTCCCAATTTTTTATTACAATAGCTCAAACTGAATGGTTAAATGGCAAACATACCATTTTTGGATATGTAGCTTCTGGAATGGATATTGTAAATAAAATATTGAAAGACGATGTGATTACTAAAGTTACTATAATAAGAAAAGGTGCAGATGCTAATAAATTCAATGCTACCAAAGTATTTTCTGATTATTTTGCTGGGAAAGCAGACGATGATAAAAAACAAGCAGAACTAGATGCGGAAGCTAAAAAGAAACAAGCAGAATTAGATGCTGTTAAAAAAGCAGAGTACACTTCAAAATTTGGAACTGTTATGGCTACTAAAGTTGCTGCTTTAAATGCTTTAAAACAAACTGCTACTAAAACTGCTTCTGGATTACAATATGTTATCACTGAAAAAGGTGCTGGTAAAAAACCAGAAAATGGAACTACTGTATTCATCAATTATGCAGGATATTTAGAAGACGGTAGTTTATTTGATAGCTGTAGAGAAAACGTTGCTAAAGAGTATGGTAAATTCGACCAAAACAGAGCAAATGCTAATGGATACCAACCGATGCAAGCTAAAGCTGGAGAATACCAATTCATTCCTGGATTTGTTGAAGGTTTAAATGCACTTTCTTTTGGAGATAAAGCAACTATTTTCATCCCATCTAACTTAGGTTATGGCGAAAGAGGTGCTGGTGGTGTAATTCCTCCAAATGCTAATATTATATTTGAAGTTGAATTATTAGAAGCCGCTCCTGCTCCAACTAAATAATTCTCTTAAATAAAATAAAGGCACAAAAGATTTTTTCTTCTGTGCCTTTTTTTATGCTTTAAAACGAAATTATTTTTTGAATTTCCATTCAAATTCGTCGTTATCGTTTATGATAGCACCAATTTCTACACGGATAATCTTCCCGAATTCCGATTGTAAAACCAACCAATTACTTTCATTGAAATGATTTTCAGTGGAATCAAAATCTTCTTCTTCCCAAGATTTAAAAGGCAATTCCTTTTTAATAGTTTCTACCTCCAAACCAATTACTTTTTTATCTAACAAAGTTACTTCAGGATTGGAAGTTATCATATACCCCAATTTCATAGCTTCATCTTGATAAAAAGTCAAACGCAATTGCAAATTGTTATATAAAAAAATTATGTTTTGTTCTTCGTCTTCAAATTCTTTATCGGGAGAACCATAAATAGCAATAACGTCTTTTTGCTGCATTCCGAAAAGAAGTTGGTCAATACCGTTTTTAGGATTTACTTTCATTAGATTTATTTTGAGTTCAAAGTTCGGAAAGTTTTAGTTAAGTAGAGTGCAATATCCAATTTATTACTACACAATTTTACAAACAAAAAAAGTGTCCAAATACTTGAACACTTTTCTGAAAAGTTAAAAAATAATATTATTTCTTAACTTCTTTTTTAGCTTCTTTTTTCTCAGCTTTCATTTCTTTTTTAGCTTCTTTTTTCTCAGTTTTAGCTTCTTTTTTTTCAGTTTTAACTGCGTCTTTTTTAGCTTCTGGTTTTTGTTGAGCGTTCACTGTTCCTGCAAATAAGAAAGCAACTAATGCCATCATTGAAATTAATTTTTTCATTTTTTTTGAATTTAGAATTAATAATTGTTTAAATTTCTAATACAAATCTAGACGGATATTATTTAAATTAACTTTAAAAAAACTTAATTAAAACTTAAATCCAAATTGAAATATTAAATCATTTTAGTTGTTAAAATTTCGAACTTAAATAGTGTCCTATTGAAAAAAAATCACTAAATTTAAATGTGGATATTAAAATTTCATCATATGAAAAAATCATTAGTTCTGCTGTTAGTTTTTCTAGGAATTACTACTGCATTTAGTCAGCCAGAAAATACCGGTGATAATTTTAGTTTAGAAGGTGCATTGGCATTATTTAAAAAAGCCAATTCTATAGAAGAATTTGAAACGCTTCTAAACCAAGAAAATAATTCGGTGAATAATCTAGATTTAAATAATGATGGCGACACCGATTATATTATGGTAGATGCTATACAAGATGGCACTAGTCATGTAATTATTTTAAGCACCTATACAAACAAAAAAATTAAACAAGATATTGCTACAATTGGAATTGAAAAAACTGGGCCGGAAAATGTCGTGCTTCAAATAGAAGGTGATGCCAATTTATATGCGCAGAACACTTTTGTAGAACCATCTGAAGTAACAGAAACTAATTCGGGCGGAAAAGGCGGTCCATTTGCAGCCGAAATAAAACTGAAACAGATTATTATAAATGTTTGGTTTTGGCCTTGCATACAATTTATATATGCTCCTAACTATATCGTTTGGCATTCACCTTGGCATTGGAACCATTATCCTAAATGGTGGAGACCGTGGAGACCTTTTCAATTTACAGTTTTCTATAGTAATTGTTACATTTACAGAAATCAATACCGAAAAGTTACTATGCGTAGAGTTGCAATTGCGCACAACTTATACGTACCTAGAAGACGATTCTCAACGATAACTTTTCCTAGCAGAAGCAGCAATGCGGTTCCAAGAGAAAATAGAAAAGGAACTATTCGATATGGTGGAAATAGAATAAACAATGGTGGTAGAAGATCCAATGGTGGTGGACGAAGATGATATTAAAATAAACCCTATAAATTTATTTTTTTTATAGGGTTTATTTTTTATTAATCAATAATCCATAATAAAACAGGCTTTTTAGCAGCTTTTAATTTTGTATCCAAAAGCTTCATAAAGTCATTAGAAACTGCAGGGCATCCCCAACTTAAAGGGCTAACTTGAGGATAAATTTCCTTATTAGAAACCGCTTCCCAAGAATGAAGTACTACTACTCGATCTTCGGCATTAGCATTCGATTTTTCTAATCCATGCAAAACATATTTAACATGAATTCCCCATTGGCTATAGGCACGAACACCTATTTTAAATTTCCCTTTCATGGAACAATGGCTATTGTTTCTATTATCAATTTTGCCTTTTCCCACTGTTCTGGATTTTCTTCCAATTGGTCACAACTTCCATGAGTAACTAAATTCTGGTTTATGATTTTATTTTGTTTAAAATCGTAAACAAAAAAACGGTTCTTACCAGGATGAATACTCATATCTAATAAGAAATAATAGTCTTCATTAAAACCTTTATTTTTACAAAATTCTAACGCTTCTTTATTAAAGGTTGAATAATTTTTACTGTTTTTTATAATTGGCTTATTACTGCAATTTAAAATTGTAAGAAAAAACAATAACGCTATCCTCATTGTTTGTATTTTCTTATAAAAACGGATTCATTTGCAATTTATTGTTAATCTTTACTTAAAAACAATGTTAGGTTTTTATATTGGATTGGTTTTTGTAAAATAAAAAACAGTATTAATTTATAAAATAAAAATATCATGAAAAAAGCAATCTTAGGATTAATGTTGTTCTCGGGAATAGTTTCGGTATCGGCGCAAACTAAAGCTAAAACAGCGGTAACAAATGCTAAAGCTAAAACAGAAAAAGCAGTAGCAACAAAAACAGAAGAAGCAAAAGCAGCAGGAACTAGCAAAGCAAATGCAACTAAAGAGAGCGCGCTTACTAAAGTTAACAAGGCGGCTACCAAAGCAGAATCAACTGCAAATCAAGTAAATACTGTAACGAATAATAAAGCAGTAAAATCTGTTGGTGATGGTGCTACCAAATTAAAAAACATGACTAATTAATATTAAATTAGTTAACCTGAAAGCCTTATAAACAATTGTTTGTAAGGCTTTTTTTAATTAATATAATAAGCAAACCATAGACAACAAAAAACTATCTTTGTAGACTTAATAAATACAAAATTATGTTTGATATTTCTTTAACTGATTGGATTGGGTACTTAGCGTCTTTAGTAATAATGATATCATTTTTAATGAAAAACATCAGTACATTACGAATTATTAATTCAATTGGAGCTATTATATTTGTGATTTATGGCATTTTGCTAGTAACTTCATGGCCTATAATAATTACCAATATATTTATTCTAGGAGTGAATTCGTATTATTTGACAAAACATTTTAGAAATAAATAACCAATTTATTTTCTGTTAATTAGAATTTTGTATATCTTAGTTCTAGATTTAGAACTAGTTACTTGAATTTTAATTTTAATTCTATTTCAATACCCAAAATTCTACTTTTAACAAAGTTGAAAAACTTTTTCCTACAACAATAGTGATGTATCTTTATATTATTATAAAAAAAGAAATGCATTACTAGATATTCATATCTCTGGTATAAAATTAAATTTATTACTAACTAAATTTTATACATTATGAGAAAACTTTTTGCAGAATTTTTTGGAACGTATTGGCTTGTTTTTGGAGGTTGTGGGAGCGCACTATTTGCTGCTGGTTATCCTAATTTAGGAATTGGCTTTGCAGGAGTAGCTCTTGCATTTGGATTGACTGTTTTGACCATGGCTTATGCTGTAGGACATATTTCTGGCGGACATTTTAACCCCGCAGTATCTTTTGGACTTTGGGCAAGCGGAAGATTTTCATTTAAAAATTTAGTACCTTATATTATTGCACAATGTATTGGAGCTATTGCGGCTGCTGGAACTTTGTTTTACATTTGGTCTGGAAAAACAGGAAACAGCATTGACAATACTAAAGCTGGTGCTTTTGCTTCTAACGGATTTGATACCTTTTCACCAGATGGATATTCGATGTATTCTTGCTTTGCAGCAGAATTTATTTTAACCTTATTTTTCTTAATTGTAATTCTAGGCGCTACAGATAAATTAGCCAACGGAAAATTTGCAGGAATCGCCATTGGTTTAGCATTAACGCTAATACATTTAGTAAGTATTCCAATCACAAATACCTCAGTTAATCCTGCTCGTTCTTTATCGCAAGCATTATTTGCGGGAGGTGAACCTTTAAAACAAGTTTGGTTGTTTTGGGCAGCACCAATTTTAGGAGCCATTGTTGGAGGTATAATTTATAAAAATCTGCTTCAAAAATCAGAAATATTAGAAGAATAACACAAAGAATTTTATTTAAAAACGGCGGATTATTCCGTCGTTTTTTTTTATTTTTGAAAAATGAATTCTCTATTTCCTTCCGAAAAAATTGTCTTTGATGTGCCCAATGCTATCATTGAATACTATCCAAATTTCTTTGAAGAATCGCAAGCCAAATTATTTTTTGATAAATTATATCAAGAAATACCATGGCAACAAGATGCCATAACCGTTTTTGGAAAAACCCACCCCCAACCCAGATTAACGGCTCTTTTTGGAAATGAAGGCAAACCCTACTCCTACTCGAATATTGTTATGCATCCCCATTTGTGGAATCCGTTATTGACATTTATCAAAAATGAAATAGAAGAAGAATGCAACGAATATTTCACTACTGTATTACTCAATTTGTACCGGAACGGAAAAGACAGCAATGGCTGGCATGCCGATAACGAAAAAGAACTAGGAAGAAATCCCGTAATTGCTTCGGTAAGTTTTGGAGCCGAAAGAAGTTTTCATTTGCAACATAATTCTATATCAGATGCTAAACTAAAAATAACTTTAGAAAATGGAAGTTTACTCTTGATGAAAGGTGAAACCCAACATTTTTGGAAACACCAAATCCCGAAAACATCTAAAGAAGTGAATCCTAGGATTAATCTTACATTTCGGATAATTAAATGATTAAAACCTGAAATTTTTATTTTAAATTAAAATAAATTTTATTCCTTTTAAAAAGTAATTGAAATTTTTCTTAATATTGGTATATAAATTGATATTGAAATTTAATTAACATTAATAGTGCTTTTCGACTAATGAAAAAAAGTAAGAGAGTTGAGCTTAGCCACGATCAATTAGAACGCGTGGTTAGCATGGCCCAAGAGGAAAAGAAACCTTTTGAAGTATTAAAAGCAGAATTTGGAATCACCGAAAATGAGGTAACCGAATTAATGCGCAAACGATTGTCTAAAGATAATTTTGAACTTTGGAAAAAGAAAGCGACCGCTAGCAAACCAAAGCCAAAACCAATGGTTACAGATGATTTTGACGATTTGGATGGTAAATATTACATGAAAAACAAATTGGACTAAAATCTTCAACTCTTTTTTAAGAGTTATTTAGTTTTCTAAAATTTGTATTACTATATAATACAAATAATTTACAGTCTATAGAATGGCTTTGAAATTCATAATCCAATGGAAAGCCAAAAATATTCGTTTGTAATTTTCGAAAAAGAAATAAATAAAATAGCGAATAAAATATCTCATTTTAAAATCTCAAAGCGATAAGAAAATATCGCTTTTTTTATGCTTCAAATCCTAATAATATTATTTAAAAATAAATTATATTAAATAAAATTTAAACAATATTAATTTTTATTTAAATAATATTTACATTTGCATAGTATTAACTCAATTTTATGCAACCAAAACTTCCTATACAATGCCCTAGTTGTGAAAGTTCTCTCTCAGTAACCCAACTAAGTTGCAGCAATTGTTCTACAATTGTTTCTGGTACTTATTCGCTCCCGTTATTACTACAAATAACAGAAGAGGAACAGAATTTTATTTTACAATTTTTTTTAACTAGTGGTAGTTTAAAAGAAATGGCCTCGCAAATGGGAAATAGCTACCCAACGGTTAGAAATAAATTGGACGATATTATTCAAAAAATAAAATCAATTCAAAACAGTAAATAACAATGGACTCTAAAATAGTATTTTACGAAAAACAGCAGTTCCGACAATGGTGGTTGTGGTTATTGTTTCTCTCTTTATTTGCCTTTCTTTTTTATAAATTTATTATTCAAAAAGATTATGGCACCATAAAAGATTGGCAGGATTGCTTACCGCTTTTGCTTCCAATAATAATTTGCCTTTTATTTTGGATTATGAAAATGGAAACAACCATAAAAGAAGATGGAATTTACATTAACTTTTGTCCATTATTATGGAAAATAAAATTCTACCCTTGGCAAAATATTGAAAAAATAGATGTGGTAGAATACAATGCTCTTTTAGAATATGGTGGTTGGGGAATTCGGCTAGGCGCTTATAACGTTTCTGGAAATAAGGGATTTAAAATAACCTTTAAAAATGGAAACAAATTATTAATAGGAACTCAAAAACCTCAAGAAATAGAAGATGTTTTAAAAAATTTAAACTATGATAAAAAATTTATTTAACCCTTTTCACTTCTCCGAGAAGAAATTATTGCCTTTTGGCATAGTAACTTTATTGATTGGTTCTTATTTAGGATTCCTTTTTAACTCTAGATTTGATGGAATTATAGACCTTCATTATACTGAAAAAGTAAGTTTCTTTCAACCCATATCCGATTTGCTAATTGTAATAACAACTGCATCTGTAATTCTATATTTATTAGGTTTATTCATAAATAAAAAGACTAGAATATTAGATTTATTCATTGCAGTACTAATTGCAAAAGTGCCTTTTTACTTATTACCACTTTTTAATATTGGTAATAAAATGTATACAGTTTCTAATAAAACTTTAACTTTAATTAATCCAAAATCAGATTTAAAACTGCTTCCTAATGAAATTTTACTGTTAATTCTATCCTCTATAATCTCCTTACTGGCAATAATTTGGTCGATAATTTTATTACATAACGGATTTAAAATTGCTACTAATTCTAAAGAAACTAAACATTCCATTTTATTCGTCATTGGCTTACTATTGAGCGAAATCGTATCCAAAATAATTATCAATTTCTTAAATTAAAAAAAAATGAAAAATATATTCCAAATTGTTCTTATACTAATTGTTACGATTTCTTATTCCCAAGAAAAAAAAACTGCTTCCCAAGAAATTGAAGTGAATTCCTTAATTAAAGGGACTCTTTTTTCTCCTGAAAAAGTTACTAAAAAAACCAAATTGGTTATTCTTATTGCCGGTTCAGGACCAACCAATCGCAGTGGAAACAGCACTATTGGTGGAATCAACAACTCTTTGAAATATTTAGCAGAAGGCTTAGCGCAAAACGGAATTTCCGTATTTAGTTACGACAAAAGAATTTTCGCTCAAATGATTACTAAAACGGTAGACGAAAAAACGCTTTCCTTTGAAGATTTCATCAACGATGCCAAAGATGTAATTACCTACTTCCAATCGCAAAAAAAATATTCTAAAATAATTATTGCCGGGCATAGCGAAGGGTCACTAATAGGAATGGTAGCCGCTCTAAATACTGCCGATGGCTATGTTTCGCTGGACGGAGCAGGAAGAAGTAGCGACGAAGTTTTATCCGAACAAATTACCAAGCAAGTACCATCTATGAAAGAAACTGTAGATAAAGGGTTCGCAACTTTAAAAGCAGGCAAAACTTTTGAAAATAAAACCCCAATGTTGGCTTCTCTTTTTAGAGAAAGCGTTCAACCCTATATGATTTCTTGGATAAAATACAATCCGCAGGTAGAAATTAAAAAACTTACTATTCCAATTTTACTAATAAACGGAACTAAAGATCTTCAAGTTCCTACAACGGATGCTGAATTATTACATGTTGCTAATCCAAAATCGGAATTGAAAATAATAGAAAACATGAACCATATTTTCAAGGAAATTACCGTTGACGAAGAAAACTTAAAATCGTACAGCAACCCTAATTTACCCGTTATGCCAGAACTAGTTAACACCATAGCATCATTTGTAAAATCAATATAATTTGGGCGTGCCCCTCAAGATTGCTTCGTCGTGCCTCCTCGCATCTTACGGGTCGGGCTTTCCGTTCCCGCTTTTTTATATTTGGCCAAAAAATAGCCAAATATAAAAAGAGCTCCACTTCAAACGAAGTTCACTGAACTCCGATAAAAATAAAAATTAAGTGAAGTAATCCCTCACGCAAAGCAACCCCAAAAAACATTCAACCATTAATAATGTAAAAAATATTTATTTAACATTAATTCTGTAACAAAATCAGTAAATTGGTAGTCCTACATTTGAAAAATAAAAAAATATGAGAAAAATTATTTTAAGTCTAGCCATTGTGTCACTCTTGTGGAGTTGCAAACCAACTGCTGTATTGCAACAAAATGACAAACAAGAAGTTACGGTAAAAATTGATCTAAATAACGTTAAAGACGACAAGGTGCAAGTTACCGTTATGGCTCCTCCTATAACTACCAATGAAATTGTGTATCATATTCCTAAAATTATTCCGGGAACTTATTCGGTGGATGATTACGGAAAATTCATTGACGAGGTAAAAGCAGTCGATTCTAATGGTGCTTCTCTTGAAGTAACCAAACTAGACGACGACTCTTGGAGCATAAAAAACGCTACTAAACTAGACAAAATTTCCTATTGGGTTAACGATACTTTTGACATTGAAAGTGGAGGTGGTTTTGGCAAAGGAATATTTTCTCCTGCAGGAACAAATATCGTTGAAGGCAAGAATTTTCTATTGAATAACCACGGTTTTGTTGGATATTTTGATGCTAAAAAAGACCTAACTTACAATGTAACTGTAACGCATCCGGAAACACTTTTTGGCGCTACTTCGTTAGTAGATTCGGATAGCAGCAACACTTCCGATACTTTCGTGGTTTCAAGATATAACGATTTGGTAGACAATCCAATTATGTATTCTGCTCCCGATTACACAACTTTTAACGTTGATGGAATGGATATTTTATTCAGCGTGTATTCGCCAAACGGAAAACATACCGCCAAAGATTTATCTCCCGAATTAGAAAAATGTATGCGTGCCCAAAAGAAATTTCTAGGAGCAATCAACACTAACAAACGCTATACCGTTTTGCTTTACTTATCGGATATGAAAGCCAAAGATGCTAGAGGTTTTGGCGCACTAGAACACAACAGTTCCACATCGGTAGTTTTTCCGGAAATGATGCCTAATTCGGCTCTTGGAAAAGAATTAATTGATGTGGTTTCCCATGAGTTTTTTCATATTGTAACGCCACTTGGAGTACATTCAAATGAGATTCATTATTTTGATTTTAACACCCCTAAAATGTCCCAACATTTATGGATGTACGAAGGAGTTACCGAATATTTTGCTAATCTTTTTCAAGTCAATCAAGGACTTATTGATGAAGATGCTTTTTACAAACGAATGGCAGGTAAAATCAACAATGCCAAACGTTTAAATGACACCATGCCGTTCACCACTATGAGTGAAAATGTATTGGTGGAACCTTATAAAGATCAGTATTTAAACGTGTATGAAAAAGGTGCTTTAATTGGAATGTGTATTGATATTATCATCCGTGAAAAAAGCAATGGACAAAAAGGAATTTTAGATTTAATGCAAAAACTAACCAACGAATATGGCCCTAAAAAACCATTTAACGATAGCGAACTTTTTGGTAAAATTACCGAACTAACCTACCCCGAAGTAGGAAGCTTCTTAACGACTTATGTATCGGGAACTACCCCTATTCCGTATGCAGATTATTTTGCGAAAATGGGAATTGCAAAAACCAAAATCCAAAAAGCAAGCAATCCGTTTATGAATAAAAAATCAGGTGGAATTACAGGCACTTCTGCCAAAGAAATTAAAGTAAAAGCCAATACCGAATTAAGTCCGTTTTTAACAACTTTAGGATTAAAAGGAGACGACATTATTACTGCTATAAATGGATCCGAATATTCTTTGGATCAAATTTCAGAAATGATGACTGCTGCCCAAAAATGGAAAGAAGGCGATACTGTTACCATGAAAATTAAACGAGATGAAAAAGAGCTTACCCTTACGGGGAAAGTAATCCTTTCCTACGAAGAATCGGAAGGATACCATACTATAGACGCTTCTAAAAACACCTTGAAAGAAGCTTGGTTAAAAGGATAAAACTTTCTTTTCAACACAAATTACACGAATTTACACGAATAATTTATGCACTTATTCGCTAACTTTAAAGAATTACTATACCTGTAGCGAAAGTTAGAATTGGTGTAATCCAATTATTAAACTACAATAATTAGTGTAATTCGTGTCAAACTCTTTATTATTAAATCCTCTTTTTATGTTATAAATTGAGGATTTTTTTATTATTTTGCCGAAAATAAAAAACCATGCAAAAAACACTTATAGCCTTATTCGCTTTAGCCTTAATTTCCTCTTGTTCTGAAAAGAAAACCGATAAGAATCTGCACATTACTGGATTTATCAAAGGATTTAAAAAAGGAACTTTATACATACAACGCATTAAAGACACTACTCTAGTAGCCATTGACACCATAAAAATTGATGGGGATTCCCACTTTAGCAGCGATTTAAAAATTGATTCTCCCGAAATGTTGTATCTGTTTATTGATAGAGGTGTTACCAATTCTATTGACAATAACCTTCCGTTTTTTGTAGAACCAGGAAACATTAAAATTGAATCTTCTTTAGAGTTTTTTACTGCCGATGCCAAAATATCTGGATCTAAAAACCAAGAATTGTACGACGAATACAAAAAAGTAGTTTCTCGTTATGTAGATCAAAATTTAGATTTAATTCAAAAAAGATTCACAGCCTATAAAGATAAAAATACTGCTGAATTAACTAAAATACAAGAAGAGCAAGATAACGTTTTAAAAAGCAAATACCTTTACACTACTAACTTTGCTGTAAATCATGCCGATTATGATGTTGCTCCTTATGTTGCCGTTGCTGAGATTTATGATATTAATTTAAAGTATTTAGATACCATTCAAAAATCGATGACACCAAAAATTGCCAAATCGCTTTATGGTAAAAAATTAAACATACTCATTCAAGAAAGAAAGAAATTAGAAACCAAATAGTCCAAAAAAAATCCCGTTCTGTTTTAGAACGGGATTTTTTTATTATTCGTAAGGTGGATAATTAGTAGGATCTAAATGCCTTCTTAACCTTGTTGGATCTGTATAATCTGCCGGAAGTGGCGTTGTCAAATGTGTTGTATTATTAACTGGACCAGTATATTTCCTTGGAATTCCTAATCTTTCATCATAAGGAGTAGTTGGATCATCTACTACAGCACCATTAAAACCAAATAAATGAACTTTTAATGTAATAGGGTCGGTATATTGTTTTATCTCTACTCTAGTCAAGACATGATCTCCATCATCATCAATGTCATACATATTTACATAACCATCTCCATCTATATCATAAGATTCCGGTGAATCAACTACTCCATCTCCATCAGAATCATACAAAGTAGAAGAAATATCAATAGAACCATCACCATTATAATCATTTCCTAATGGATTTTCTTTCCATCTAACATTGGCATTAACAAGAGGCGATAACCTTCGTTCATCTTTGGATAATATTCCATCACCATCATGATCACGGTATCGTAATTCGTATAATTTGAAACTAAAAATAATAGGAGAATAAGCAGGAATAGTACCTGCAGCACTACTATAATAGGCTAACCCAGATGGTAAAAACATAACTCCTGCACCAAAATTATCAAAAGTAGTTCCGTTTCCACCTGTTCCTGGCGTATAAGTTCCGGTATGAAAATTAGGAATTATATGAGACCAACCTTTAATAACTTCTTGTAATTTAAACCATGTTGGAGTTATAGCTTGATCAAAAGTGGCGCTTTTTAAAAGATTAATTCCTTTGTAAGCAACATGAACTGAATCTACTTGAGTAGGTCTATCTTTAGTCCCTTCTCTAAATTTTATGAAATATACTTTATAATGAATTCCATCTTGCGCAACTAATGTATCTTTTAACTGAAATGCAGGATCAGTTCTTATGGAAGAATGTCCACCTGTTGGCAACAAAGTATCAAAAGTTACATTGTAATCTGCATCACGTGTAATATAATGCGTATCAATGTAAGTATTAATTAAAGCCAAATCGGCTGTGTACTGTTCTGTATAATCTCTTAATGGCTCTACATCATTATTACTGCTTTTAGAACATGATGCTACCACCACACAAATAACAAAAACCGAAAGAATTTTAAAAATATTATTCATTATTAATCAAATTTAGGTGCGCAAGATACAATATTGATTTATTTTTGTAAACTATTTAACGTTGATTTTAGATAATTTTATGAGAGTAGATAAATATTTATGGTGCGTGCGCTATTACAAAACCCGAAATATGGTTACCGAGGCTTGCAAAAAAAACCACATTACCGTAAATGGTCAGGTGGCAAAGGCTTCTAGAGAGGTTTTTCCAAGTGATAAAATCACCTTCCGAAAAGACCAAATTGTGCATATTATTTCGGTTCTAGATATTCCTGCCAACCGTGTGGGTGCTAAATTAGTAGATATTTATAGAAAAGACGACACTCCAGCCGAATCGTTTGCACATTTAGAACTATTAAAATTATCTAAAGAGCATTACAGAAAAACTGGAACTGGACGTCCTACCAAAAAAGATCGAAGAGATTTAGACGACCTCGAACTTAATACTGCCACCGATGCCACTGAATAAAAATTACTGGGAAGAACGCTATCAAAAAAATGAAACCGGCTGGGATGTTGGTGAAATTTCTACACCTCTTAAAGAATATATTGTTCAACTGACCGATAAATCTACCAAGATATTAATTCCGGGAGCCGGCAATAGTTATGAATTAGAATACCTACTTAACCAAGGTTTTTCCAATGTTTTTGTTTTGGATTTTGCTCAATCCCCATTGGATAACATTCAAAAAAGGATTCCTACTTTTCCAAAAGACCATTTAATTTGTTCTGATTTTTTTGAACACCACGACACCTACGATTTAATATTAGAGCAAACCTTCTTTTGCGCTTTAGATCCTTCATTGCGAAAAGACTATGTAAAAAAAATGCAATCGTTATTACGGCCTAATGGAAAAATAGCAGGATTATTATTTCAATTTCCGTTAACCGAAGTAGGGCCACCATTTGGGGGCTCGAAAGAAGAATATGTTACTTTATTTGAAAAATATTTTACTATTAAAACATTAGAAACTGCAATTAATTCAATCAAACCTCGATTAGAAAAGGAACTCTTTTTTATCTTTACCAAAAAATAACGCTATGACTGCCAATAGAATTTTAAGCCACTCGGAAATTGAGCACAAAATAAAACGAATTGCCTATCAAATTTATGAAACTTTTGTAGACGACGAAAGTATCGTTATTGCAGGAATAGCAAGCAATGGATTTATTTTTGCTCAAAAAATTGCCACCGTCTTACAAACCATTTCGCCAATAGAAGTTATCCTTTGCGAGGTAAAAATGAACAAGCAAAACTTGAATGCTGAAATCACTACTTCTATTCCTAAAGAAATGTACCAAAATAAAGGAATTGTATTGGTTGATGATGTGTTAAACTCTGGTTCTACCTTGATGTATGGCGTAAAACATTTCTTGGAAGTGCCTTTAAAGAAATTCAAAACGGCAGTATTAGTCGACAGAAATCATAAAAAATACCCTATTAAGGTGGATTTTAAAGGAATTTCTTTATCTACAACTTCGCTAGAACACGTTACGGTAGTATTTGAAGAAAAGGATAGTTATGCAGTTTTAGACTAACAAAGAAACAATTTCAGAAACAATTTCTTCCACACTTTTAGTATCTACAGCAACCTTAAAAGTAGCTTGATTGTAGTAAAAACTTCTATCGAAAAGATGCTTAGCGATAAATTCACGCAATCCTTCAATATCTAAATGTGCGATTAACGGACGACTTTGTTTCTCTTTATCCAACCGCTGCGTTAAAGTGTCAATTGTAGACTTTAAATAGATAGAAACCACACCTTCTGCTTGCAACAGTTCATGATTGTTATAATAACAAGGAGTTCCTCCACCTGTGCTTATAATAAGCTCCCTAGAAGTATCTTGTAAGAATTCTAAAAATAGCTCCCGTTCTATCTTTCTAAAATACAATTCGCCTTTGGTTGCAAATATAGTTGCAACAGACATTCCGCATTTTTTTTCGATGTACTCGTCTAATTCTACGAATTCGATTCCAGTTTTTTGGGCCAACATAGCCGACACAACCGACTTTCCACTCCCCATATACCCTATTAAAACTACTTTCTTCATAAAATAAAACCTTATATACTAAGGCATTAAGAGATATTATTAAAAAAAGGCAAATTTAAAACAAAATTGCTTTGAAAAATAAATAATATCGTCTTATATTTGCACCCGCGTTCAAGAAACAATAATGACTCGATAGCTCAGTTGGTAGAGCACATCACTTTTAATGATGGGGTCCTGGGTTCGAGGCCCAGTCGGGTCACTAATAATGACTTAAGTCTTACAAAATTTTGAACGCAATGACTCGATAGCTCAGTTGGTAGAGCACATCACTTTTAATGATGGGGTCCTGGGTTCGAGCCCCAGTCGGGTCACAAAAAAAGTCGTTCGCCATGCGAATGGCTTTTTTTTATTTTAGGCCACGTGGAGAAACGGTAGACTTGCCAGCTTGAGGGGCTGGTGCTCGCAAGGGCGTGTGGGTTCAAATCCCACCGTGGTCACTTTTTAAACAAAATAAAAATCGTAATTATCAAATTATTAGATAGTTACGATTTTTTAGTTATAATAATTGTACGATTAATGTACGGTTAGAAAAAATAGCCTTCTATTTAGACTATTTAACGTAAAAAAAAAATTGTTTTTTTGACTCCATTTCGTGTATTTCTTACATTATACAAATTGAATTAAATTATTTTCTTTAGTAAATAAGTCTTTTACGTCTAAATCCATCATTTTCAAAATCTATAAATATAGAGCGTTCTTTTGCTCCTGAATATTTATTTAAAACTCTTTTAATATTTTTAAAGAAGAGAAATTA
The DNA here is from genome assembly GCA_947451525.1 of Flavobacteriaceae bacterium. Lineage (GTDB taxonomy): Bacteria > Bacteroidota > Bacteroidia > Flavobacteriales > Flavobacteriaceae > Flavobacterium. The sequence goes on along the minus strand of CANFZM010000009.1, from coordinate 94,064 downwards.
GCAGAAAAAGAGGTTTGTGCAAAATTTGCACAAACCTCTAAACATAGAACTATAAAAGGAAAAACACAAAAATCAATTATTAAATGTTATAACCTAGATGTCATCTGTACCTTATCTAAACTGTTTATTAATATATGGAAGCCAAATAATAACCTGCCGAAACTTTATAATGTTTGACCGAAACTCTTAAGTGATATACCGAAATTAATCACTAACCTACCGAAGCCAAATAATGTTTTACCGAAACTCTTAGGTAATATACGGAAATCAAATCCTAACCTACCGAAACTCTTAAGTGATATGCGGAAACTAAATAGTAACCTACCGAAGCCCTGTAATGATTGACCAAACTCTAAATTTAAAGGCTGAAGCATTATCTATTAATTAACCCAAAAAATTAACCTTATCACATCACTAAATAAAAAACATCAAAATACAATTATTGACGTTTAATCAAGTTTCTACCACTATAATTCCTATAATAAAAAGACTATTATCCTCTTTTTAATAATTAAATAAAATATTTTACCTTTTGTTTACTATTTTTACTACTTTTGTTAAACAAAATAAAAAGCCATGAGCAGTGTTAAAAACACTTTTACTATTAAAGATTTAGAAAATCTAACAGGAATAAAAGCACATACTATTCGTATTTGGGAGAAACGTTACAACGTATTAGAACCAATGCGTACCGATACAAACATTCGGTATTACGATTTACAAGCCTTACAAAAATTACTAAACATAACCTTATTACACGACTACGGTTATAAAATCTCTAAGATTTCTAAAATGCCGTCGGAGGAAATCCCACAATTGGTTCAAGAAATAATTTCTACTAAAAGTGCCAAAAATCACGCAATTAGTTCTTTTAAATTGGCGATGATGAACTTTGATCAAAAGTTATTTTTGGACACTTACAATAGTTTGTTGTCGGAAAAATCTTTTAGAGAAGTGTTTTTTGAAGTATTCATTCCTCTAATGGAAGAAATTGGTTTCTTGTGGCAAGCCGAAACCATAAGCCCTGCACACGAGCATTTTATTAGTTATTTAATTAAGTTGAAATTATTGGTTAATACCGAGAAAATTCAAAGTAATAAACCAACTAAAGAAGATAAATTGTTTGTACTCTACCTTCCTATGAACGAAGTGCACGAATTGGGATTGATGTATCTTAATTACGAAATTATTTTTAGTGGTTATAAAACTATTTATCTCGGCGAAAGTGTACCTACAGATAGTTTGAAAGATTTGAAAAAATATTTTAGCAACATTGTATACATCTGCTATTCAACGGTAGAGCCTATTAAAGCAAGCATCAACCCTTACATAAAAGAATTAAATGAGCAAATTCTAGAAGAAGATTCGGAGTTATGGATGATTGGAAGAAATGTTCAAAATATTGACAAATCAATACTCAATTCAAAAATTAGAACATTTGATAATATAACCGAGTTAGTAAACGAATTGTAAGAATTTTAAAAACAAAAAAAATTACTAAATTTAGACACTAATTTAATCTGCCTTTAGCAAATTAATCTTCATGCTTTAGCGAATAAGCGAAGCAAATCAAAAACATATGAACAAAGACATTAAAATAATTGGTTCTGGATTTTCTGCTCTTGCAGCAAGTTGTTATTTAGCACAACAAGGAAATACCGTAACTATTTATGAAAAAAATAGTACTATTGGCGGTAGAGCAAGACAGCTAAAACGAGACGGATTTACCTTTGACATTGGTCCAACTTGGTATTGGATGCCCGATGTATTCGAACGTTTTTTTGCCGATTTTGGCAAGAAACCTTCCGATTATTATACCTTACAAAAACTTTCGCCAGCCTATCAAGTATATTTTGGCGAAGCCGATTTTGTAACCATTGCAGATAATCTTCCAGAGATTGTAACCACTTTTGAATCTATCGAAAAAGGTAGTGGTGCCAAACTGGAAACGTTCATGAAAGAAGCGCAAAGCAATTACAATATTGCAATTAAAGATTTGGTGTACCGCCCAGGGGTATCGCCTTTAGAATTGATTACAGTAGAAACGGCAATGAAAGTCAATCAGTTTTTTGGCAATATTTCTAAAGACATTCGAAGACGTTTTAAGAATAAAAAACTGGTTCAAATTCTAGAATTTCCAGTGTTGTTTTTAGGTGCAAAACCTTCGGACACGCCTTCTTTTTATAGTTTTATGAATTTTGCCGATTTTGGTTTAGGAACTTGGCATCCCAAAAACGGAATGTATTCTGTAATTCTTGCCATGGAACAATTGGCCAAAGAACTTGGTGTTACCATCCATACCAATTCCAATATTGAAAAAATTGAAGTTGCAAATGGCAAAGTGGTTGGACTTAAAGTGAATGGAGAAACGGTAAGTGCCGATGTGGTGCTTTCTGGAGCCGATTACCACCATACGGAAACCTTATTAGACGAAAAACACCGAGCCTATTCTGAAAAATATTGGGATAAGAAAACTTTCGCACCTTCTTCTCTCCTATTTTATGTAGGTTTAGATAAGAAAGTAGACAATGTAGAACATCATTCGTTGTTTTTTGATGTAGATTTTGATGTACATGCACAAGATATTTACGATACTCCAAAATGGCCAGAAGAACCGTTATTTTATGCTAGTTTCCCATCTAAAACCGACTCTAATTCGGCACCAGAAGGGAAAGAAGCCGCTATATTTTTAATTCCGATTGCACCTGGATTAGAAGATACTCCAGAATTAAGAGAAACCTATTTTGAAAAAATTATCACTCGATTGGAGAAATTAACGAATCAAAATATAAAAAATAGCATTATCTTTAAGGAGTCCTTTTGTGTAAATGATTTTGTAAAAGATTATAATTCCTATAAAGGAAATGCCTACGGAATGGCAAATACGCTACTACAAACAGCATTTTTAAGACCTAAATTAAAAAGTAAAAAAGTAGAAAGTTTATATTTTACCGGTCAATTAACCGTTCCAGGTCCAGGGGTTCCTCCTGCATTAATTTCCGGGAAATTGGTTGCCGATTTAATAAAAAAACACTGCTAAATTATAAAAGAATTATGAAATCACTTTTTGACACCATCTCTTTTGAATGTAGCAAGAATGTAACCCGCACTTACAGTACGTCATTTTCGTCTGCTGTAAAAATGCTCGCACCTACTATAAGACAAGACATTTATAACATCTATGGTTTTGTTCGCTTTGCGGATGAAATTGTAGATTCTTTTCATGATTATGATAAAGAAAATCTGTTTGCAATGTTCGAAAAAGATCTCGATGCAGCACTGCTAAATAAGATAAGTTTGAATCCAATTTTGAATTCCTTCCAACATACGGTTCATAAATTTCAAATACCAGAAGCCTTGATTGCTTCGTTCATGAAAAGCATGAAAATGGATTTGGAAAAAACCAATTATGCCACAGACGAAGAATATAAAGAATACATTTATGGTTCGGCAGATGTAGTTGGATTGATGTGTTTAAAGGTTTTTGTAAACGGAGACAATGCTAAATATGAAGAATTAGAACATTCTGCAATGCGATTGGGTTCTGCTTTCCAAAAGGTAAATTTTCTTAGAGACTTGAAAGCGGATTATGAAGATTTAAGCCGTACTTATTTTCCAAACACCGATTTAACCAAATTGGATGAAGCATCTAAAAATCAAATTATTACAGAAATAGAAGCCGATTTTGAAGCAGGTTACCAAGGAATTGTTGGACTTCCAATAGAAGCAAAATTTGGGGTTTATACTGCATATATATATTATAAAAAATTACTTTCCAAACTGAAAAAGACGCCTTCGGCAGAAATTAAAAACACGAGAATTCGAGTATCGGATTATCAAAAATTTCAATTATTTGCCAAGTGTTATTTTACCTATAAATTAAACAGTATTTAAAATTCAAATAATATGTTCTTACAAATTTTAGTTTTTTTCGCAACCTTTTGCATCATGGAATTTATGGCTTGGTTTAGCCACAAATACATCATGCACGGATTTCTTTGGGTATTGCATGCCGATCATCACAATAAAGACCACGATTCGTGGTTTGAGCGCAACGATGCTTTTTTTATATTCTATGCAGTAGTAAGTATTGGTTGTTTTTTGCTTTGGCAAAAAGGGATTTTTGAACTTGGGATTGCTGTAGGTTTAGGAATTTTTGCCTATGGTTTAGCGTATTTTATGGTACATGATATCTTCATTCACCAACGTTTTAAACTATTTAGAAACGCCGACAACATCTATTCTCGTGCGGTACGAAGAGCCCACAAAATGCACCACAAGCATATTGGCAAAGAGCATGGCGAATGTTTTGGAATGTTAGTAGTTCCGTTTAAATATTACAAGAAAAAATAAAAAAATCCCGATTTCAAATTAGAAATCGGGATTTTTAATTACAACTAACCCTCTTTATAATTAAACTAATAACTATTTCATTAATCCTTTTAAAGCCTCTAATTGTTTCATGTCTACATTAGAACTTTTCAATACCGATAGCATAGTCATAGCATCGGCTGGATTCATATCTTTTCCTAGAATTCGCACCACTGCAAATCCGTTATCGCTTTTACATCCGTAAAGTAAAAACTCTTGAATGTGGTTTTCATCGCCAATATAACTTATAGAAGCACCATTTTTACCCGAACCAAATTTCATTAGTTGTTGGTAATTGGTAGTGTCCTTTAAAATTTCGGCAACATTTTTTCTTTCTTGATCAAATTCAACTTGGTTTTTAGCATTTAATTTATATGCCAAAATATTCATTTTAGTAAAAGATGCTAAGGCTTTATTTTGCTCTATAGATAATTTTGCTTTGTTTACGTTTAAGATGCTTGGCGCAATATCCACCACCATAAAACCTGGTTTTTCTTGATGGTCTACAAAATATTTTTGCATGCTTGGTTTGGAATTGCAACTAAAAAGTAACATCGACAAGGCAATGGCTAAAAAATAAACTATTTTCATAATTATTGGGTTTTATAGCAATGACAATCTCAAAATTGATTTTTGAAATTGCCATTGCTATTGATTTCTATTTTTTACTTGCTTTTTTCAATTCGTCTCCACCTGGCAATTTCATTTTGTCGGTTAAGGCAGAAAGTTCTTCCAGATTGAAATTTCCTGTTAAAGACATTAGCACGCTTTCTTCTTTTCCAGAACCTTCAATAAACATTAATAGTTCTTTTACTTCCGATTCTGTAGCACCTGATTTCACGAAAATTTTTACGTTTTTACCTTTTTCATTAATTCGCATTAACTCTTCTAAACCTGTAGTTTTAATGTATTTATCAGCAACCGCTTTCATATCATCGCTTTTCTTATCACTTGCTGTAACAAAAACTTTTAGGTTGTCTAATTTCTTGATAAGATTTAAGTACTGTTGCGATTCTTTATCTTTCGCGTCTACTTTACTCAACATCGAAAACATTTTTCTGTTGACAATTACCGTTGTAATGTCGTCTTGATTGTCAAATTTATCGAAGACCGATTGTGCAAAAAAAGTATTAGTGAATAATACTAATGCGATAATTAAAATTCTATTTCTCATAATTTCTATTCGTTTTTAGATTGATTATTTTTTAAAAATTCTGTTTTTAGATTCTTCGTACTCGTTAATATACCCTACACTTTTTATGCCCGTATTTAAATGTTCCGAAACTAATGCCAAGGCTTTTTGCGTTTGTTGCAATACTAATTCTGGGTTGTCTTCCGGAGAACAAGCCACAAAATCATCGGATTTATTATTTTCTAAATACATAAAAGTACCTACTCCTAATAAGACTACTACCGAAGCAGCAATAGACCACATTTGTAAGTTATTTTTCTTTTTCGTTGGAAGTAAAATCTCTCGAGAAAACTGTTCTTCTTTCGCTTTGGAAAAATAACTAAAAAGAGATTGGTATTGTTGTAAATGCTGCGCAACATCTAGAGAAGAAAAATATACTTTTAGTTCGTTTTCTTCTGCAATACTAGTTTCTCCTTCGAGGTAACTTTCTAATAATTTTTCAATTCTATCCAATGCCATAATTATGTGTTTTGGTAATTATTTCTCTAATCGTTTTGCGGGCTCTAGAAAGCGAAACTCTTATGGTTGCTTCACTAATTCCTAGTGTTTTGGCAATATCTTCAAATTCGTATTGCTCAATATCCCGCATTTGAATAATTATTTTTTGCTGTTCGGGCAAGTCGTTAATTATTTTTTCTACCCAACTCCAACTGTCTACATCTTCCATCTTTTGCTGCAAACTTGCTTGGCTGTCGGTGTAATTGTTGTGTACTAAGGTCAAATTTCCAGCGCGTTTCGATTTCAGTTGATCCAAACAATAATTCTTCGTCATTGTCATCGCCATTGCTTCCATACTTCGAAGTTCGCTTAGCGTTTCGTTCTTAGTCCACAATTTCACCATAACTTCCTGTGTTGCATCTTCGGCTTCTTCGGTGCTTATTAATAATCGTTTGGCCAATCTAAAGATTTTATCTTTAAATGGAGAAACCATCGTTATAAACTCCTTTTGCTGCATTTGTAGGTTGTTATATTGAGAAGACGAGACACGTTTTAATTTGTTACAAGATACTTTATTTTTTTAAAGGGGATTTAGTTTTTTTGCCACAGATTCACAGATTGATTTATAAAAGGCTTAAATCTATAGCAAATAAAGAACACTTCCCTATTTTAATTAATTGCACATTTTTTTTTGCCCGCAGAATTCACAGATTATCACAGATCATTTTAAAAAAAATCTGTGAATCTGTGGCTAATAAAAAAAACGCTTCCAAAGTAAAAAAACTCTGAAAGCGTTGAATAATAGATTTTTAAAGTTTAAATTTTAATATTCAATCCCAATTTAAAATTTCTTCCTTTAGTGGAATAACCAATGTTTTCTACAAAATCTTGATTAAAAATATTGGTGACATTTCCGAAAATGGTCAATCGATCTTTTACTAATTCATACTTCACTAAAGCATTCAGCAGTTGATAGGAACCCAATTTTGCAGTAAAAATTTCATAAGTAGTTCCATCAAAAAAGGCATCTTGTCTAGCATCAACATATTGGTAATTGGCATTGAAGAACAATCTTTTAGTTGCCGAAAAATCAATAGAAGCGTTAACTTTATGCTTCGGAATCAATCGATTCAAGGCTTCATCTACTTGTGTAAAAGTATAATTGGCACTGCAATTTAACTTTGTAGAAAGAGCATAATTCACAATGGTTTCTATCCCTTTGGCTTTATTCAAACCTTCTACATTAGCATAATGGTAAGTCGCATCAAATCCTATAGAATTGTTTTGTTCTCTAAAAAATGTAACCACATTAAACGTAAGTTTCTTTTGGGATAATGCCAATTCCAAACCCGATTCAATGGTAGAATTTTTCTCTGGCATTAAAGTTGCAGTTCCGTATTCGGAGTACAATTGGTACAAACTCGGCGTAACAAATGCAGTACTATAGGAAGCCAATATCTTAACCGGAATTTCCTTTCCGAAATTAAACGACGGATTCACATTATAAACCAATTGATTACCATATTGGCTGTGTATATTCAATCGTGCACCAGCATTGATGTTCAAACCAAAATTAGAAGTAAAAACTCCTGTAAAATAAGGATCAACCATATTAAATTTAGCACCTTCTTTGGCAATAATGCTGTAGGGCGTTTCGCTTTTCATATCGTGAAATTGGTAATTTGTACCCGTTATCAAATAAAAATTACTGGAAAAGTTATTCTTATTGAAAGCATCAACCGTTACACTTCGCGAGCCATAACTAGAATTATCAACACCATTGGTCCAAGAATTGAATTCCTGATATTCCCGTTGCAGTTTAGTAAAATTAGAATTCAAATGCAATTCGCCTTTGGCATAAGTATACTTTGGCGAAAATCCAAAACGGAATTGTTCGGTTTTCGATTTATTAATGTACGAATCGTTAGAACCAGTATTATCATAAGGAAAATCATAATCGTTGTTCACTTTATCGTAATTTCCGAAGAAATCTAAAGTCAATTTTTCGGTTGCTTTAAATCCGAATTTCGACAAATAATTAATCCTTGAAAATCGGTCTTTATCGTAATTAGAATCGGAAGGCGACTCTGCTATTTGCGACATTCCTTTGGTTTCGGTACTGTTCATCGAAGCCAAATAATTCACTTTTTTAACCGTTCCATTAACCGAAAATCCTTGGTTAAAATCTTGCCCATTATACTTGCGGTTCGTTGCTGTATTGTTCGAACCAATATTGGAATACGCATTGGCTTGCAGCGGTTTTCTACTAGATTTTTTCAAGATAATATTGATTACTGCCGTTGCAGCACCCGAGCCATAAAGCGTACTTGCAGCACCTTTCATAATTTCGATACTTTCAATTTGATCGACAGGAAGCAAACGCAAATCGTACTCCAAGTTAATTCCGGATGCATCCGTTACTGGATTTCCGTCAATTACAATTAAAACTTGTTGGTTTTTTCCGCCTCTAATGTAGTAGCCTAGGTTTTTTCCATTGGCCGATTGGGTACCGTTAATCTCTACTCCTGCTACTGAATTTAAAATACTGGCTAAGGTTTGCCCTGATTTTTTTTGGAGTTCGGATGCTGTGATTTTGGTGATTACTTTTCCTGATTTTTCTTTGCTTTGCGCAAATTTAGTATCGGAAAACACTACTTCATCCAGTTGTTTTACTTTGATGGAATCTTTTACTTGGGCATAGCCGCAAGTGGTCGCCAATGCAATACATGCACTGAAACGAATGAAATTTTTGTTCATTTTTTTAGTTAGTACTAATTTAATAATCGTGGGAGAAAAGCACAGAATTACCCATACCCAAACCTTTTTTCCCGAAAGTTTGATACTCAATGTAAAATGGCAGGTCTCCTGGCTTGCGTCTTGTTGTTTGCCTTCCCATTCGCCGTAACGAAAAGTGACTTTGTAGATAACAACAAGCAAAATAGCATACAGTTGCGGGTACAGCCTAGGTTTTTAACCTAATTCCCTTTTAATGTTCCTCTGAAAAATCAAAGTCACAACCGAAATACAAGTGCAAATGTAGTTTAAATATATTATTCTTTATCTTCTTTCTTTTTAGAAAATTTTAGTATCAACCAAACAAATCCTACTAAAAAGTGCAGTAGAATTATTCCGCCAACGAGGTACATAAAAGTATTGGAATCTCTCATTTTGAATTTTTATTCAAATTTAGAAATTTTTAAAATTTGATTTTGCATCAAATGTTACACAAGCACCAATTTGTGGAAACATTATTTTACTTTTGCAAAAAATAATTCCATGTCGCATTTTTTAAAATCTTTTTTATTCGTTCTGCTCGTTTTACCTTTTGTGCAATGCAAAAAGGAAGTATACGACCCAGCAACTATAGTTCCAAAAAACGAAATTCACTATGCCAAAGGATTTTCTATACTAAATCACAATGGATTTTCTATTGTAACCGTTTCCAATCCTTGGCCAAAAGCCAATAAATCGTATACCTATATTTTGAAAGAAAAAAACGGAATTATTCCCGATAGTTTGAAACAGTTTCTTACCATTTCGGTTCCCGTGAAAACCATAGTAGTGACTTCTACCACCCACATTCCATCCTTAGAAATGCTAGGTGTGGAAAATACGTTGGTAGGATTTCCAAATTTGAATTACATTTCTTCCGAGAAAGTTCGTGCTTTAATTGATGCCAAAAAAGTAAAAGAATTAGGTTCTAATCAAGCCTTGAATACCGAAGTTATTATTGATTTACAACCCCAAGTTATCATTGGATATGGTTTAGACAACAACAACCCAACGCTGGATAATCTTCAAAAAAACGGTTTAAAAGTCTTATTAAATGGCGATTGGAACGAGCAAACGCCGTTAGGAAAAGCCGAATGGATTAAGTTTTTTGGCGCTTTGTATGGCAAACAAGATAAAGCCAACGAGATATTTTCTAAAATAGAAAAAGACTATTTAAAAACTTTGGAAATCGCCAAAAGTGCCGCTACCCATCCAACTATTTTAGCCGGAGACATGTTTGAAGACAAATGGTATTTACCACAAGGAACTAGTTGGGGTTGCCAATTACTAAAACAAGCGCAAGGCAACTATTTATGGGCAGCAACAACAGGAACTGGAAGTCTTTCGTTATCGTTTGAAACGGTTTTAGAAAAAGGAAAAAATGCCGATTTATGGATAACTTCTGGGCAATTTGGATCGTTAAAAGAAATGCTCGACGCCAACCCACATTACTCACAATTTAAAGCCTTCCAAAATAAAAATGTATATTCGTTTAGCGGTAGAAAAGGAAAAACGGGTGGCGTTTTATACTATGAATTAGCTCCAAACCGACCCGATATTGTATTGAAAGATATCGTAAAAATCTTGCATCCAGAATTGTTGGTGGCTTACAAGCCTTTCTTTTTTGAAAAATTAAAGTAGACACGAATTACACCAATTTGCACGAAAAAAAGGACTGAAAATTACACGAATTTTTCTTTTAACTTTGCAAACTATTCCAGCCTTAATGAATCTTAATTCTTTTATGGTTTAAAATATCAAAAATGTTCCAAACCCGAAATACTATTTTGTTTTCTATACTGACTTTGCTATTGCTTATGGCTTTGTTATTGAACATATCTTTGGGACAAGTTGCCATTCCGTTTAAAGAAGTAATTAAAAGTTTATTTGGCTCCACGGCAAGTAAAGATACTTGGGAATACATCATTATTAATTTTAGACTACCGAAAGCAATTACCGCTGTTTTAGTTGGTATTGGACTTTCTATCAGTGGATTATTAATGCAAACTTTATTTCGGAATCCACTTGCTGGGCCTTATGTTTTGGGTTTGAGTTCGGGTTCTAGTTTGGGAGTTGCCTTTGTGATTTTAGGTGCAGGAGCATTGCCGGGTGTAGTTTCAACTTTTTTATTATCGTCTTACGGAATCATTTTAGCCTCTTGTTTGGGAAGTTTTTCTGTATTGCTGTTAGTGCTTTTGATATCCAAATTTTTGCGGGACACCATGACCATATTAATTGCAGGATTAATGTTTAGTAGTTTTGCAGGTGCTATAGTTTCGGTATTAACATTTTTTAGTTCGGCAGAAAAATTACAGAAATTCACATTTTGGAGTTTGGGTAGCATCGGGAATTTATCTTGGCAAAATATCAGCATTTTATTAGTTGCTGTTTCCCTTGGATTGCTATTAAGTTTATTTTCTATAAAATCATTAGACGCCTTACTTTTAGGAGAAAATTATGCCAAAAGTTTGGGTTTAAAAGTAAAAAAATCCAGAAGATTAATTATTCTTGCAACAAGTATTTTAGCAGGAAGCATTACGGCTTTTGCAGGTCCGATTGCCTTTGTTGGATTGGCAGTACCGCATTTATCAAAATTACTCTTTCAAACGAGTAACCACCGCATATTGTTTTGGAGTACCATCCTAATCGGAGCGATTATTATGCTCTTTTGCGATATGGTTTCCCAAATGCCCGGATTTGATTTTACGTTACCAATAAACGCCATTACGTCTATTGTGGGAGCACCTGTGGTTATTTGGTTGTTGGTGAGAAAGAATAGATTGGTTTGAATGTAACAAAAATTATGAGTGATAACAAAAACATACTTACTTCGACAAACCTATCGATTGGATACAAATCCAAATCGAAAGAAAATGTTATTGCTAAAAATATCAATTTAAAACTAGAAGCAGGGAAATTAATTGCTTTAATTGGAGAAAACGGAATTGGAAAATCAACACTTTTAAGAACACTTTCGGGACTTAAAAAACCGTTGTCGGGTGCTGTACATTTAAACAATAAAAACTTAAAAGAATACAGCCCTGTTGACTTAGCGCAGAATTTGAGTTTGGTTTTAACCGAAAAAATACCCACAAGCAACTTAACTGTTTTCGAATTAATTGCTTTGGGAAGACAACCCTACACCAATTGGATTGGAAAATTAAACCCCGAAGATTTAGAAAAAGTAAACGAAGCAATTGCCTTAACTCAAATTGAACATTTATCGGATAAGAAATACTACGAAATTAGCGATGGTCAATTTCAAAATGTACTCGTAGCAAGGGCTCTAGCGCAAGACACTCCGTTAATAATCTTAGATGAACCTTCTACGCATTTGGATTTATTTCATAAAGTTTCGCTTTTTAAATTATTGAAAAAACTAGCAGCAGAATCCAATAAATGCATTCTTTTTTCTACCCACGACATCGATTTGGCAATTCAATTATCCGACGAAATGATTGTTATGACAGAAGAGTATCTGGTTCAAGACCAACCGTGTAATTTGATTACTAAAGGAGTATTTGATACACTTTTCAAAGATGAAAACATAAAATTTGATAGCGAAAAAGGACGATTTATGATTCGCTAGGGTTGTTTTTCTCAAAACGAACTCGATAAACATGCAATAAGTTTTCAAGTTTATTAAAAGTAATATCTAAATTAGATATGGCTATTTTTTCATCATTAAATTCAAAATAATCTGTGGAACTTTTCCCACTTGAAACAGTATAAACTCTATCATTAAAAACTTTGTTCCAAAGAACTAGTTCTTTTTTCTTAAGTTGTACACCAAAGTCATTTAGAATTATCTGTGGGGATTTGTCGATGTATTTTTTTAAAGACGAATATAAATTATAGATCCCGATTACTGGTAGAAGTACCCAGAAAAAGCCAGATTTTTCATTTATAAAGAAATAAATCCCCAATCCTATCATCCCTATTCCAATAATAAATTCTATAGTAATATTGGATTTAGAATAACCGATTTTGGTTTCTTTTGGCACATTCAAATCGTCATGATAAACATCCTTTTCTAAAAATTTCTTTTCTAATTGTTTCAGTTTTTGCTTTTGCTCGTAACTTTTAAACTCCGTTTTTTCAAACCAACTTCCATCGTTCCAAATCAATCGTTGCTCAATTGCTTTTCGTTTTAATTCATTTACATTTCTTACGTTTTCAAAAGCCCAAACTTTCCATTCCACAACAAAATAACTCCAAGTCAGCCAACTAAATAAAAATCCTAAAACAATACCAACAATAATTATCCAACCGTCAACTAATTGTGTTGATTTAAAATAAAAACTCAATCCGATAAAAGAAAAAAGTACCACCATTGGTAAGAATACCAATTTCTTTTTACCCTTGTTTAATGCTTTTTCTACAGAAACTTCTTCTCTCATAATTTTTTATTTTAAATTTATTTGTCTTTTGGCCTCCCCAACTACAAACGCCACTGAATTGGCAATATTAAAACTTCGAATTAAATTGGACATTGGAATGGTTAAATGATTTTCGAATTGTGCCAAAACTTCCTGACTCAATCCAACACTTTCTTTCCCAAAAACCAACCAATCTCCATCTTGAAATTGTGCTTCATAAATAGAAGTATCGGCATGGGAACTCATTAAGAAAACTCTAGATGTATCTTGAATTTGAGCAATCCATTCGGCAACATTTTGGTATTCGGTAACATCCAAATGTACCCAATAATCCAAACCCGAACGCTTTAAATTTTTGTCATTTATTACAAACCCAAATGGATGTATTAAGTGTAACCGACTTTCGGTGCCAACACACAAACGACCAATGTTTCCAGTATTATTTGGAATTTCGGGCTCAACTAAAACGATGTTTAACATTTTTAGAATTTAAAATTGATATAAAAATAAGTCCAGACTATCAATTTTTTCAAATTCTTTATCCGCAGTTATTAGTGGTATTTGAAGATATAAAGCAGTTGCAGCAATAATTGCATCAGGGGTTTTCGATTTGTTTTTTTGTTTAATTGTGATACAAATATCTTTCACTTCTGTATTTAATGGAACAATTGTGCACTCTGAAAGAAAGAGATTTATCTTTTTCTTGTCACTTTGGGATAAACCTTTAAAACCAAGAAGTTCAATTTCTGAAATAACAGATACAAATAATTCCATTTCATTCAAAATAGAAAATAAATCCTTATTTCCTCCAAGCAAATAAAGAATAATATTAGTATCTAAAACAATACTATTCCCATTCATTTCGCAATTCTTTTTGGATTTGAAGGGCGTCTTTTTTAAGATGGATAACCCCAACATGTTTTGCTAAATCAACACCTTTCGTAGACTTTGCTTTTTGAAAAGTAGTAAGTTTCTTTTCAAATTCTTTTTTGCTGGTATTTTTATTTATTACTATAATCATAGCGCTTAATATTTAATCAAATATAAATATATTTTTTGAATTTTAAAAAATTGCAACTAATTTTAAACTTCTATCTTTTCCAGTTCCAAAACTTCCCCTGCTTGTAAATTATTTAAATGGATAGTTCCAATGCGAACTCGAACCAATCGTAAAGTAGGAAACCCAACTGCCGAAGTCATTTTTCGCACCTGTCGAAATTTGCCTTCGTTAATGGTGATGGATAACCAAGAAGTTGGTCCGTGACGTTCGTCTCGAATTTTTTTTGCCCGTTGTGGAAAATTAGGGATTTCATTTACAATGTGTGCTTCGCATTCTTTAGTAAGGTATTTTTTACCATCAAAACCAATTAGCACTCCTTTTTTTAATTCGGCTATGGCTTCTGGAGTTACAACCCCATCCACTTGAACATAATATTCTTTTTCTACTTTTTTACTGCGCACCATTTCGCTCATTTTACCATCGGTGGTAAGCAAAAGCAAGCCTTCCGAATCTTCGTCTAATCTGCCAATTGCCATAGTATTCTCGGGGAAATCATGTAATTCTCCGAGTAACTTTTTTGGACGCTTGAGTTCGTAAATAAACTGCGATAAATAGCCGTAGGGTTTGTAAATAATAAAATGGTGGTGCATAATTTTGTAGGATTAATCTATAGGATTTTGACGATTATCCCAAAAATAGAGTAGGTAAATTGTAGTAGTATTTATTTCATAAAACAAAGAACACTGTTTGTTTATTGTTGCTTTTCTAACATTATAAAATTTTGAACTAGATTTGAAAAGGAATGGAAACTTTTCAATTAAACCAATAATAGAATTTACCTTCAAAACAAATTTTATGCTGCTTTTTTTCCAAATTGGGCTTCAATAGAATCAGTAATAACTTCAAAAGTTATGTCTGCTTTTGTAGTCCAAAAAACTTCCATTACTGGTATTTTGCTAAATATTTTTTCATAACCTCTTCATGGGATAAAAATTCACCACTACTAATTTGGTTTCTACTTTCAATAATTCCTTTTATCACATGTTCTGGTAAATCATCCGAAAAATCGGCCTCTTCATTAAACGAAATTTTCGCTTTAATAGAATTAGCAATTTCCAAAAACAGGTTTCGGTATTGTTCGTCAGCCTCAATAACTATCTTCATAACCTTTATTTTTACAAATATAATTATTTTTTTTATTCCATTTATTACATCTTTAGTATATTTACATTCTTATTCTATTCAAAAAATGACAACAGTTTTACCTATTTTAGTAGTTTTTATTATCGCCTTAGCCATTGGAATTTTCCTTGGAAAATTGTTGTTTACCGCCAATTCCAAATCGGAAAAAGCAACTTTGGAAGAGAAAAATAACGGCTTGCTTTCACAAATAAATCAGCAAAAAGAGCAATTTCAGAATGAAAGAAATCAATTTGAAAAACAAATTCAGTCGGATAAAATAGATTTTGAAAAACAATTAACAGCATCCAATTTAGATAAGGAAACTATCCGATCCGAAAAAGAAGCCTTAGCCATTCAATTATCTAAAAAAGAAACCGATTTTGAAAATCTTTGGGAACGCAATAAAGAGCAAAAACAAGAAGTAGAGCAACTTCAGGAAAAATTCACAAAAGAATTTGAGAATTTAGCCAATAAGATTTTGGAAGAAAAAACTTCTAAATTCACCGAGCAAAACAAAGAAAATTTAAAAACTATTTTATCTCCTTTACAAGATAAAATTCAACTTTTTGAAAAGAAAGTAGAAGATACGCACAAAGAAAGCATTGATTATCATGCTGCATTGCGCCAGCAAATATTGGGCTTGCGGGAAATGAACGAACAAATGAGTAAAGAAACTCTTAATTTAACCAAAGCATTAAAAGGCGACAGCAAAATGCAAGGAAATTGGGGAGAACTAATTTTAGAACGAGTACTTGAAAAATCGGGGTTGGAGAAAGACCGTGAATATTTTGTACAACAAAGTTTTGTTACCGAAGAAGGCAACCGAGTATTTCCAGATGTGGTGATTAATTTACCGGACGGAAAGAAAATGATAGTCGATTCGAAAGTGACTTTAACGGCTTACGAAAGGTACATTAACGAAGAAGACGACACTCTAAAAGCACAGTATCTAAAGGATCATGTTATTGCTATAAATCGTCATGTGGAGCAATTGGGAAATAAGAACTACCACGATTTATATCAAATGGAAAGCCCTGATTTTGTATTGCTTTTTATCCCAATTGAATCGGCATTTGCTTTAGCATTAAACGAAGATACCACTTTGTACAACAAGGCCTTCGAGAAGAATATTGTAATTGTTACACCTTCTACCCTATTGGCTACGTTGCGTACTATTGACAGCATGTGGACCAACCAAAAACAACAAGAAAATGCTTTAGAAATTGCGCGTCAGGCAGGAGCATTATACGATAAATTTGAAGGTTTTGTGACCGATTTGGTGAAAATTGGAAAGAAAATGGACGAGGCCAAAATAGAATACCAAGGCGCCATGAACAAGTTGGTAGATGGTAAAGGAAACCTTGTAACTAGCGTAGAAAAATTAAAAAAAATGGGCGCAAAAGCCAAAAAATCGCTTCCAGATAATATCTTAAACCGAGCCACTATCTCGGATAATTTAATAACCAATTCCGAATTAAATTCGGATTAAAATAAATTCATTATGGTACGTAAATTTATTCTTTATCTAATTTTATCTCTTGCGGTAATGGTTACCGCTTACTTTTCTTTTGTATATTATGCTTCCTACAGTGAAGGAGTTCGGTCAGGGCAACTCATTAAATTCAGTCATAAAGGCATTATTTTTAAAACTTGGGAAGGCGAACTTAGCAGCGGCATTTCTGGCACACAATCTTTTACTTTTTCGGTTTTAGACAAAGACGTAAAAGTGATTGCAGACTTGAAGGAACAAGAAGGACAATATGTAAAACTTACCTACAAAGAACGTTACCGGACCTTTTCGTGGTGGGGAGATACTAAATATTTTGTTACAGAAGTTAAAAAAGACAAATCGCCATTCAATAAATAATTTATGAGTTCCTACAAATCTGTAAAATCTTCCCGAATCACCATTTCGCAACTAATGCTTCCTTCCCACACCAATTTTAGTGGTAAAATTCACGGAGGGTATATTTTATCTTTATTGGATCAAATTGCTTTTGCTTGCGCCTCTAAATATTCTGGAAATTACTGCGTGACTGCTTCAGTGGATACAGTTAATTTCTTAAATCCTATTGAAGTTGGTGAACTTGTAACGTTAAAAGCCAGCGTGAATTATGTAGGAAATAGTTCGATGATTGTTGGCATTCGGGTGGAAGCCGAAAACATCCAAACTGGGAAAGTAAAACATTGCAATTCAAGTTATTTTACTATGGTTGCCAAGGATACGAATGGATTAAATACCAAAGTACCAGGATTATTGCTTTCAAATGATGAAGAATTGAGACGTTTTTATACCTGTGTAAAACAAATTTCAATCAAAAAAGACCTAGCATTACATGAAGAAATATTCGATTACAAATCAGAAAAAGCCATTTTGGAACTGGTTAATTACAATGTGAAATTGGAATTGGTTTAAGTGGGAATACTACTTTTATTGAAGTGCGTATTTAGTACATAAATTTTACTATAACTAACCCGTTGGGTGCAATTAGTTTTTGAATGATAATTTTCGTCAATTCGAGTGATTTTTGAAAAAAAATCGTATCGAGAATAGAAAATTATTATTTAAAAACTGTTCTCGATACATTTTTTGTTCCGATTCTCTACACAAAAAACACTCGAAGTGACGTTTTTGAATAATTGCACCCAACGGGTCTAGAATTAATAACTTTCATCTCTGCTTTGACTTCTAAAACAAGGAAATTCACTACTTTTGAGGCAAATTAAAAAACCTAATGTACAAGTCGAAAGAAAATTTTGAAATTCAAAAAAAACTAACTGTAATAATTGTTTTTTTATTTTTAATCAAATTAACCGCTTGGTATTACACCAATTCGGTTGCTATTTTAACCGATACTTTAGAATACACAATCAATGTAATTAGCGGTTTTATAGGATTGTACAGCCTCTATCTTTCGGCAAAACCCAAAGACAAAAACCATCCCTACGGACACGGTAAAGTCGAATTTTTATCGGCAACTATAGAAGGTACCTTAATGGTGGTTTCTAGTTTTGTAATCATTTACGAAGCCATTAATAATTTAAAACATCCGCACGAATTAAAACAACTCGATTACGGAATTTATTTGGTTGCTTTAACGGGAGTTATCAATTATGTGGTTGGTCATTTTTCAATAAAAAACGGAAAGAAAAACAACTCCTTAGCCTTGATTGCTACTGGAAGACACATGCAATCGGACACTTATGCAACGCTGGGAATTGTTATTGGATTAATCCTAATTTATTTCACCCATTATGCCTGGATAGATAGCGTAGTTGCATTTGTTTTTGCAGTAATTATCATTGTTTCTGGATATAAAATTTTGCGTACTTCTATTGCCGGAATTATGGATGAGGCCGACGATGAATTGTTAGAAAAAATGGTGGGTTATTGCCAAGCCAAACGAAGAGAAAACTGGATTGACTTACACAATTTACGGTTTATAAAATACGGTGGCACCCTGCATTTAGATTGTCATTTAACCATTCCGTGGTATTTTAATATTCACGAAGGACATTTGGAAGTAGATGAATTAGAAAAAATTGTAAAAAACAACTTTGGCGATAGTGTAGAACTTATGGTACACACCGATGGTTGCTTGGATTTTTCATGTAAAATTTGTAGCAAAAAAGAATGTTCTGTGCGTAAACACGAATTTGTGCGAACCATTGAGTGGACTATTGAAAACATTTCGTTAGACAACAAACACCGAATTGAGAAATAGTTATCTATTTTTCTTATATTTGATAAAGAAATCAATTCTATTTTTTGCTTATGGAAACCAAACAAGATCTAAAACTTGCCGTGTTAATTGATGCCGACAACGTTCCTTATGCCAACGTAAAAGAAATGTTTGAAGAAATTGCCAAATATGGCACACCAACTTTCAAGCGAATTTATGCCGATTGGACCAAACCAACCGTTTCGGGATGGAAAAATGTACTTTTAGAAAATGCCATTACTCCTATTCAACAATACAGTTATTCTACCGGAAAAAATGCTAGCGATAGTGCCCTGATTATTGATGCAATGGATATTTTATACACTGGTAAAGTAGATGGTTTTTGTATTGTATCTAGCGATTCTGATTTTACTAGATTGGCAACCCGACTTCGAGAAGCAGGCATGAAAGTAATTGGTATTGGCGAAAAGAAAACCCTTACTCCATTTATTACCGCTTGCGATAAATTCATCTACATTGAAATCCTAAAGAAACACGATTTAGAACTTCCATTGGATGCCAAAAACAGAAAACCTTCTACAAAAACTAAGGTACAAACCAACAATGCAATAAGTAAAATAGATCCGAAAATCATCAAACTTTTTGCCGATAGTATTGACGATTTGGAAGACGAAAATGGCTGGGCATTTCTTGGAGAATTAGGCAATTTAATG
The DNA here is from genome assembly GCA_947451525.1 of Flavobacteriaceae bacterium. Lineage (GTDB taxonomy): Bacteria > Bacteroidota > Bacteroidia > Flavobacteriales > Flavobacteriaceae > Flavobacterium. Next base: position 74,334 of record CANFZM010000009.1, on the reverse strand, counting down.
CTTAAAAAGAAACCCGATTTTGACCCTAGAAATTATGGTTTTCCTAAAATGTTGGCCTTTATTAAAAGTATGAACCAGTTTGTTATTGACGAACGCGAAAGTGGTAAGAACAATATCAAACATATTTATGTTAGAAGAAAATAATTTATTTGTCTCCATTGAAAGCATTAAGGATAATACTTAAATTAACCCGTTGGGTGAAATTATTTAAAAACTAATATCCTAAATAAAACCCATTTATTGCTGTAGCCCTTTTTATAAGACTACCTTACAAAAAAATGGCTATTGAGAATAAAGTGCTACAAGTAGAAAAACTCTTTGATTTACTGGATATTGAAATTTCTGCTTTCCAAACAACAGCCAATTTACATTGCCTCACGGGATGTGGCAAATGTTGTAACAAACCAAACATTGATGCTTCGCCATTAGAATTTTTACCATATGCGTTTTATTTATTTTTAAACGGTCAAGCCGAAGCAATGCTTGAGGAATTACAACAAAAAACCGATTCCAATTGCCAATTGTACCGTCCTTTAACTTTATTGGAAACCAACAACGGAAGTTGTTCCAACTACAAATACCGTGGCTTAATTTGCCGCTTATTTGGATATGCTGCCAGTAGAGATAAATATGGCGAATTACGATTGGCGACTTGCAAAATAATTAAAGAAAACCAATACGAAAATTTTCTTCAAACCGAAGAAGCCATCAGCAAAGGCCTTTATGTGCCTATTTTTACTGATTACTACATGAATCTTGCCCAAATAGATTACCAATTGGGCACCAAAATTGTACCAATAAATAAAGCTATTATCATAGCAATACAAGAAGTATTGCAGTATTATGCCTACCGACCTTTTCCTGGTGGATTAGAAAATATAGCTTGATAATTTCCAAATAATTTTCTAAATTTATGTTCCAAATAGTAGAGCATAAATTAGAGTGCTGAACTTATTAGACATAAGAAGGAGAATCTGATTGCTGCATATTTTGATAAAAATGTTGAATATATAGCTCGGATAAAAAACTGGAAAGATCTAGATAGAATAGTCTAAAAAAAATGACTCATTTCTAAACCCAAAAGAGCGTCATCTCCTAAAAAAAAGCTGAAAATGAATATAGTTTTCAGAATATTATAAAATCTTCTATCCTACTAAAATTAACGCTTAAAAAAATATAACCTATATTTGTAGCCCCTTGAAACAGTTCAAGAAGAATATAGTTATGACATTCAACGATTTAAATTTATTAAAAAACATACAGCAAGCTTTAGCAGAGGAAGGTTACACTACCCCAACCCCAATTCAGCAACAGGCAATTCCAATAATTTTGGAAGGAACCGATTTAGTGGGCTGTGCTCAAACAGGAACTGGTAAAACTGCTGCATTTGCAATTCCAATTATCAATTATTTGCACCGCTTAGTGGGTTCATCTGCCAAGAAAAAACATATAAGAACTCTAGTAGTTACACCTACTCGAGAACTTGCAATTCAAATTGACGAGAGTTTTAACACCTACGGAAAATATACCAACATTCGTTCTATGGTAATTTTTGGAGGGGTAAGTCAGGTGTCACAAGTAGACCAATTAAAAAAAGGTATTGACATTCTTATTGCAACCCCAGGAAGACTTTTAGACCTTCACAAACAAGGATTTATAGATTTAGACCACTTGCATTTTTTGGTGCTTGATGAGGCCGATCAGATGCTAGATATGGGTTTTATAAACGATGTAAAAAAGATTGTAAAACTTACTCCAGACAACCGTCAAACTCTATTGTTTTCGGCTACAATGCCAATGGCAATTAGAGAACTTGCCGATACATTTTTAACCAAACCTAAATATGTTTCTGTAACTCCTGTTTCTTCAACTGCAGAAACAGTAAATCAAAAAGTATATTTTGTAGGTAAAGAAGACAAACGAAAACTTTTGTACCACATCATTAGAAACGATAAAATTAATAATGTTTTAGTTTTTTCAAGAACCAAGCATGGTGCAGATAATGTAGTTAAAGCTTTAAAAAAGAATAATGTTACTGCCGAAGCTATTCATGGAGATAAATCTCAAAATGCAAGACAACGTGTTTTGGAAGCTTTTAAAAACAAAGAAATCTCGGTTCTTGTTGCCACAGACATTGCTGCACGTGGAATTGATATTGAAAGTTTACCTTATGTAATTAATTTTGATATCCCTAATATATCCGAAACCTATGTGCACCGAATAGGAAGAACTGGCCGTGCCGGTAATAGTGGATTGGCAATTTCTTTCTGTGCAAAAGACGAACAACCGTATTGGAAAGACATTGAAAAACTCATTAAAATGAGTGTTAAGGTTGAGAAAGACCATCCCTATCCCTACACGGATGTTCCTGAAAATCCAGATGCAAAACCGGATTTAAGAAATAAGAAAAAAGAGGCTACTAATTCTAGGAAATCAGAAGGTTCTAAACAAAACAAAAAACGTTGGTATTAACCAACGTTTTTTATTGCTATTTGTAGATATTTTTATTACTGTTAATACTAATGATAGAATAATTTGATATAAAATATAACATCATTAAAAGTAAGTTTTCCTTATTCAGTAAGAATAATAAAGAAAATTAAGTATTGCTTGGTTATTTTTATGTAAAATATAACATTTTTTTAAATGAACACCGCTCTTTTTAAGATATTTGAATATATTTGCAAACTAAATAGCCCCAAACTATCATGAAAAAAATTACAATTAAAATTGTATTTCTATTATTGCCTTTGTTAACTGTTACAGCTCAAACAAAACAATTAAAGAAAACTGAAATTAAGAAAAATATTATTGAGGAATCGAAAAAAAATCTCAATGATAGTATTAAAGACCAAACAAAAAATAAAAAGTACAATTTATGGTCTGTAAATGTTATGGGTGGAGGTAATATTGCAGTAAGACCATTTACTGCTGGGTATTATTCTACTACTCAAAATTATTTTAATAATCCAGATTTTAACCATTTTGAATTCAATGTAAGAAAAATGTTTAATACAAAATTTGGATTGCGTTGGAATTTTGTAAATGATAAATTCAAGAACCAGCAAGGAAGTCTTCCATTCAAAAATAATATGTATCGTACTTCGGTTGAAGCAGTACTAAACGTACATAGAATAATGAATTGGGAAGAATTCAACGATACTTTTGGATTACAATTACACATGGGGCCAGGGTTTTCTTTTTTACATGCAGAAAACACAACAACTTTCAATCATTATGATAACATATTTAGTTTTGTAGGTGGTGCCACTGCTTTGGTTAAAATATCTAATCATTTTATGGCTAGTATAGATTATACCATTCAAGAAAACATTTCTGAGCATGTCAATTTAGATGGCAAAGGATTAACAGATTACCAATATAACAGAACTGGTACTATGTTTTCTACTTCTGTAGGGCTTACCTATTATTTTGGTAAAAAACAAAAACATGCAGATTGGTATTATGATAATGAAGATAAATTAGCTGCACTAAAAAACAAAGTAGCTGCTCTTGAAGCTAAAATGGTAGATGCTGATAAAGATGGAGTACCTGATTATTTAGATATAGAAAATAATACTCCAGCTGGGGTTGTAGTAGACACTAAAGGTCGTGCTGTTGATTTAAACATCAATGGTGTGCCAGATGAAATTGAAAAATACATAAATAATAAAACGGAAAACCCAGCTTCAACTACTAATAATTCTGTAGTAATGGGAGACACCAATTTATATTCTAATGCTCAAATGAAATCTATGATTAATGGTGGTTTCGTGAATGTATTCTTTGATTTTGATCAAATTAAAATCACTACAGGAACCATATCTTCTATCAATTGGTTGATTAAATATTTAGTTGCAAATCCAAAATCAAATTTAAAAATTATTGGATATGCGGATGAACTTGGCGACTTCAATTACAACATAGGTTTATCTCATAGACGTGCTAATGTAGTAAGAGAAATGATTGTTAGATGGGGAATTTCACCAAAAAGAATAACCTTATCTTTTAAAGGAGAAGACAATTCAGTGCCTAAAGAATCTAAACTTGCAAGACAGTTAGTAAGAAGAGTTACATTTGAAGTAGATTAAATTTTAGTAACTTTTACAAAACAAAAAAAACGTTGGTACTAACCAACGTTTTTTTTATGCCTTGTTTATAAAGATATAATTTCTACAAAATTTTTATCAGTTGTTTTTAAAAAAATAATTGGCATACTTGCAAACCATATCTATTATAAAACTTGAGAAATTATCTTTACATTTTATTCTTTGTTTCACTGACTCTAAACGGGCAATCGCTTAAAGTTGCTCAAGATTATTTGGATAGATCCAATTACCGTCAAGCCATCCCATTATTTGAAAAAATAACAAAAGAAGCAATACAAAAAAAAGACGTATCGTTACAAGTAACTGCCCAAAATGGACTTGCAGATTGTTATTTAGATTTAGGTGCCAATTATAAAGCAATGGCCATCCTAAAGAAGGATATAGTTTTATTAAACAAAGTAAAAATTAAAAACTACCTGTTACTGGCCAAAACACACCAACTACTTGCTATTTGTTATGACAAATTGTTCTTATTAGATGATTATTTAACGGAGTGCAAAATATTTTATAGTTATTATAAAAAAGCAGCCCCTGAAAAGGAAATTTATAAAGCCCTTTACTATTCTTATATAGGAAGGTATTATAATATGAGAATGATACCAGAAAAAGCATATTATAACACCAATATGGCTTTAAAAATATACCGTAAAAATAAAGAAGAACAAGATGTTGATACTTATATACTTTATAATGCGCATTTGTTTAGCGAAAGGAATCATGCAAAAACTTTGGCTATTAAGTTAAAATATATTGATAGTCTTCGTTATTTCATCAATAAGCGATATCCCTACGATAATTTAAAAAAAGCAAGATTATTAGTTTCAATGGCTGCTCCTAATATTGAAGTTGCTTCGGAATTATATAATAAAAATTGCGCCAATTATAATCTTTCAATTGAGTGCGCAAATAGAGCAATTTCCTATTATGATGAGGCTTTAGTGATGAATGATAAGTTAGCAGGATTTCACCATCCTAATGCTGCTTTGTTAAGTGCTTTAAAAGGATTAATGCTTTTTTATAAAAAAGATTATAAAGGAGCATTAGAAAATTATGAAATTGGTATTAAGCGCCTTACAGTTTCTCCTTATATTTTTACAAATAGCAATGCTAATTTAATTGATTTATTGAAATGGAAAGGTTGGTGTTTGACTGATATTTATGATCAAAATAAAGATACCAAATTACTGTACGAAATTGAAAAAACAATGCTAATGGAAGAGAAGTATTGGTTAGAATATGCTAACACCATTTTTAAAAGCAAACAAAAGTTCAATACTAATTCTTATATTCATCCACATTACAATGACTTGGCTATAAATTATTACAAATTGTATAAGGAAACTGGAAAAGAAAAATATATTTCTCTGTATTATGAAAATGATGAGAAATCTAAATATACTGCTTTATTAGAAAATTTATTTAAAGAAAAAAAAGAACCAACAAGCATTATTTCAAATAGTAGTATCTCTAAAACTTACGAAAGTTATGATGATTTATTATTGAAAATAAATGGCAAGATTCTTATGAACTCTGAGTACAAAAGAAAGTTTGAAAAACAATATGAACTATTTAGTTCTAAACAAAAACAACTTCAATTGTTCAACGATAAAAAGATTGCTTCATTAAGTGAAATCCAATATAAACTTAAAGACAATGAAGCCATTTTAAGTTATAATGTTTCTAACTATGAGGCTCATTTTTACCCATTTCTATTATTGGTTACTAATCAAAAAATAAAAATTATACACATTAATACCACAAAAGACAGCATAGACCCTGGTCAGAAAAATATTGATTTATTAGAGGCCTTAAATCATAATAATATTACAAATTATAAAAAGATAGCCTACGATTTTTATAGAGATTATTTTCAACCAATAACAAATTATTTACCTAGCGCGGTAACCCATATTCAAATAATTCCATCAGCTGGTTTTGACAATCTACCTTTTGACATGTTACTCACAGAAAAATCAAAATCCAAGGATTATAGAAAACTTCCCTACTTGGCTAAAAAATACCAATTCAGTTATGGGTTATCTCCTTCTATTTCAAATATTATAGATAAAAAAACTTCAAAATCAAATGCTTTTTCTGTATTTAGTCCAAGTTTTAATACCCAAGAATTATCAAAATTAAAAACTGCTACTATAGCATCCAAGTCAATTGCTAATTTATATAACGCTAATTTAGTACAAGGAAAAAATGCTACAGTAAATGTTTTTTCCAAACACTTAAAGGAAGATAGAATTGTGGTACTATTATCCCACGGAAAAGCAACTACAGATGAAAATGAAAGTAAGAAAGGAATTTATTTATCGGATAGTTTTTTAAATTTAAACGATGTTTATAATTTGAAAGGGAATTGCGATTTTTTACTTTTAGGAACTTGTGAATCCGGAGTAGGATTGCAAAATCAAGAAGGAAACATTAATTTGGCTAGGGCATTTACAGCAATTGGAGTAAAAAGTATACTATTGGCTTCTTGGAAAATAGATGAAAAAAGTTCGGTCCAAATTATTACCTCTTTTCTGAAATATTTAGATCAAGACAATACAAAATCAGAAGCACTTCAAAAAGCAAAATTAGATTATTTGGCAACAGCATCCCCAAGAATGGCAAATCCGTTGTATTGGGCAGGCTTAAATATCACTGGTAATAATGAAACCATCCGACTGCATAAGCCTAACTATTGGTGGTGGTGTTTAGCAATACTTCCTGTTATTGCTGGAGGGTGGTATTTTAGAAAGAAGAAGAAGCTTAATAATTATAAGTAATAGCTTTAACCGTATTCATTCCAGAACTTTGTCATTTCCCAAAGTTTTCATCCCCCAAAGTTTTCATCCCGACGCAGGAGGGATCTCCATAAAGTGTTAAAAAAGCGAAACTAAAAATAAAATTTATTATTTTAGAGTATGCAATTACAAGAAGGCTTTCACACTTATTATATTTATATACTTACCAACAAAGCTAAAACGGTTTTGTATATTGGTGTTACTAATAATTTAAGACTCCGATTGTCTCAGCATAAAGATAAATTAAATTCAAATAGTTTTACGGCTAAATACAATGTGCACCATTTGTTGTATTATGAAAAATATACTTGGATTCAAGAAGCGATAGCTAGGGAAAAAGAAATTAAAGGTTGGCGTAGAGAGAAAAAAATTAATTTAATAAAGATAATTAATCCAGAGTTAGCATTTTTGGAGTATTTATTTGATAACACTCCCCTATAAACTTTATAACTTTGCTTTGTAATTTTGCAATGTTTTAATCCCCAAGGCTGTCATTCCCCAAAGTTGTCATTCCCCAAAGTTGTCATCCCCCATAGTTGTCATCCCGACGAAGGAGGAATCACCGCCATCCTATACCGCCTTGTCAATCCACAAGGCTGTCATCCCACAAAGTTGTCATCCCGACGAAGGAGGGATCTCCGCCATCCTATACAGCCTTGTCAATCCACAAGGCTGTCATTCCACAAAGTTGTCATCCCGACGCAGGAGGGATCCCTTCGGTACTAATGAAAGAAATCTTTAAGTGATGAGATCCCTCCTGCGTCGGGATGACAACTACACGTGAGTGTTTTGTTGGAATAGTTTGTGTGACAACTACACGTGAGTGTTTTGCTGGAATAGTTTGGGTCACAACTAAACTTGAGTGTTTTGCTGGAATAGTTTGGGTCACAACTATACGTGAGTGTTTTTGTAGGGATAGTTTGTGTGACAACTACACGTGAGTGTTTTGTTGGAATAGTTTGTGTGACAACTACACGTGAGTGTTTTGCTGGAATAGTTTGGGTCACAACTACACGTGAGTGTTTTTATGGGATTGTTTGTATAACAACTATACGTGAGGCTTTTTGTTGGGATAGTTTGTTTGACAACTATACGTGAGTAGGTTTGTGTGAATATATTGCGGGAATAGTTTGTGGGACTAACAAAATTGTTTTGCAATAATTTAGGTTAATAATTACCCTAATTAATACTCCAATACTTCTTTGGCTTTTTGGTTAAACGGATTGTTAACATCCATTTTTACCGATTCAAATTGTTGTCTGGCAACTTTGCCTTCATTTAAATTATTTAATGCAAAACCCAATCGAAAAGCGGCATCGTAATAAAAAACACTTTGTTTATTTTTTGCTATTCTTTCATAATCCGTCTTGGCTACTTGGTAGTTTTTTAGTTCGTAACAAATAACTCCATGAAAGTAAATAGCGGTATCATTTTGAGGTTTTTGTGCAAGTATTTTACTTGAAACAACCAATGCTTCTTTCATTTTATTAGCACGATAAAGTTCCATTAAATTTTGCCAATTGTTAGTTTCAGTCCCCATAAAGTTAGGTAATCCTTCTTCTTTGGCATAAAACTTTTCAATAGAATCTTCAAAGGTTAAAGATGAATTAACAAAATACCCTAAAATAAATGCAATAGGAATTAACAGAGCGGCATATTTTAAATAAGAAACAGTACTTTTTTGTGGTTTGTAAGCAATTTGTTCTATTCTTTGTGCTGTTTTGGCAAATGCTTTTTTAAGAACCTTATAATTCCAATCATTTGCTTCTAAAAGCATTTTAGCCCCCAGCAGCAAATCGTCTGTAGGATTGCTGTTTTTTAATTCTTCAAAAATACGCATACGTTCCTCCTCATTATAATCGTCTTCTAACGATTGTAATAATTGAGATAAAGTTATATTTTGGCTACTATTTTTCATAATATACTAAAAACGATTCAATTGCATTTTTCTCCCAAAAATAGTATTTTTTTTGTAAACTCTTGAATTTGGTACCCCTACTCCATAAAAATCTTCCATAATTCTTTTACTTTTTTTCGAGCTACAGAAAGTAAATTGGCAATAGTTTTTTCGGTAAGTTTTAATTGAACACTAATTTCCTCATTAGTAAAACCATCCAAATGCAGCGTTAAAATCTGTTGTTCTTTTTTAGGCAAACAAGCCAATAGCAACTTGAAACTTTCGTTAGTGAGAGTTTGTTTAGAACAATTTAATCCAAATTTTGGGATGAATTTCACTAACCCATCTACAATTCTATTGCGATTTTTTTTGATCTTAACAACATCCAAACTTTTATTTTTCACCATAACCAGTAGCAAGGCTTTAAGTTTTATTTCTTCATCAATAAACTTTTGACACCTTTTTTCAATAGGCATTTTCAATAATTTTTCAAAACAATCTGCAACAACATCTTCTGCGTCGTGCTCGGATTGTACATATCGAAAAGCAACTAAATACAACTCGGGCAACCAAGCAGTATAAATAGCACTCAATGCTATATTATCTCCTTTACAAAAATTGTGGAGTGAAGTTACAGATATGGGAATAGGTTGGTTCAAAAATTTGGTTTGGGCAATTTAATTAGTGCAAAGATAAATTTTTCATTCCAACTTTGGGAAAAATTATTCACTTAAACGTTATGAATTTTATAATATTTTAATATCAAAACCCTTACTGCAAAGGGGTTGCAGTAGACTTGTAGCATTCATTTGAAAAAGAAGATTTTTAATATAATTCGTAATCGAAAAAAATTAAATATTCATAAATGAATTTGATATAAAATTAAATTGTTTTTTTTATCAAGTTTAAATAGAATAACGAGAGGTGTTCTTTTTTTTTTAAATTCTACTTTATATAGTAGAAAAAGTGGATGTTGAAAAAATCATTTATTTAGAACGATAGGTACTCATTCCGATTTATTTTAACAAAAAAACGTTGGCTCTCACCAACGTTTTTTTTGCTATATCAAATAAGTTAATTATCGAATCAATTTTTTGTATTTCAATCGTTTTGGAGCCAAATCACCACCAAGACGTTTTCTTTTATTTTCTTCATATTCAGAGAAGCCTCCTTCAAAACAATATACTTCAGAGTCTCCTTCAAATGCTAGAATGTGGGTGCAAATTCTATCTAAAAACCATCTGTCGTGCGAAATAACTACTGCACAACCTGCAAAGTTTTCCAATCCTTCTTCTAAAGCACGAAGGGTATTGATATCTAAATCATTTGTAGGCTCATCTAATAAAAGTACATTGCCTTCTTCTTTCAAGGTCATTGCCAAGTGAAGTCGGTTTCGTTCTCCACCAGATAATGCAGATACTTTTTTGTTTTGTTCGCTACCTCCAAAATTAAAACGAGATAAATAGGCTCTAGAATTTACTTGACGACCACCCATCATAATTAATTCTTGACCATCACAAAAATTTTCCCAAATAGATTTATTAGGATCAATATTAGAGTGCGCTTGATCTACATAAGCAATTTTTACAGTATCGCCAATGGTAAATTCACCACCATCTGGCTCTTGTTCTTTCATTATCATTCTGAAAATGGTAGATTTTCCAGCACCATTAGGTCCGATAATACCAACAATTCCTGCTTGTGGAAGCGTAAAATTCAAATTATCATAAAGTAATTTATCTCCAAATGCTTTTGAAACTCCTTTTGCTTCAATAACATTAGTTCCTAAACGAGGTCCATTAGGAATATAGATTTCTAATTTTTCGTCTAGTTCTTTTTGATCTTCATTTAATAACTTATCGTAATTCTGCAAACGCGCTTTTTGTTTGGTTTGTCGTCCTTTAGCACCTTGACGTACCCAATCCAACTCCCGTTCTAACGTTTTTCTTCTTTTGGAAGCCACTTTTTCTTCTTGTTCCATTCTTTTGGATTTTTGGTCTAACCAAGAAGAATAATTTCCTTTCCACGGAATTCCTTCGCCTCTATCCAATTCAAGAATCCAACCTGCTACATTATCTAAGAAATATCTATCGTGGGTAACGGCTATTACAGTTCCTGCATATTGTGATAAATGTTGTTCTAACCAAAGTACGCTTTCGGCATCTAAGTGGTTAGTAGGCTCATCTAGAAGCAATACATCTGGTTGTTGCAATAACAAACGACATAAGGCAACTCTACGTTTTTCACCACCAGATAATACATTGATTGGCGTATCTCCATCCGGAGTTCTTAGGGCATCCATTGCAATTTCTAGTTTGGTATCTAATTCCCATGCACCCGAAGCGTCAATTTTATCTTGTAAATCCGCTTGACGGTCCATCAGTTTTTGCATTTTATCTGCATCTTCATAAACTTCTGGCAAGCCAAACATATCGTTAATCTTATTGAACTCGTCCAGGATAGCAATCGTTTCGGCCACTCCTTCACGAACTACTTCAATTACAGTTTTGGTTTCGTCCAAAATTGGTTCTTGCTCTAAGTATCCAACGGTATATCCTGGCTGAAAAACCACATCGCCTTGGTAGTTTTTATCTACACCAGCAATAATTTTTAATAATGAGGATTTTCCAGATCCATTCAATCCAAGAATACCAATTTTAGCGCCATAAAAGAAACTTAAATAGATGTTTTTCAATACTTGTTTATCACTTCCAGGATAGGATTTACTCAATTTTTGCATTGAAAAAATCACTTTCTTATCGTCTGCCATTTTATATTTTTTTTATATTTTAGTAAATTAAACTCTTCCTTTTAAGGCATTAAAAACCCATGCATTGGCCAGAAAACCAACGCCAACAGCACTGAATCCCCATCCTGCAACATCGGCATATTTATAAACGCCAAGCCCTATCAAGATTAATCCCATGATCACCATGATTAAAGTGGCCCAACCTAAAACAGTATTTTTATTCATTCCCATTAGTATGATTTTAAATTTGAGGACCACAAATATCGTGAATTTAAAATTATAGAGAAAACTATACTGCAAAAATAGCACTATTTAAGAATTTTTATTTGTTTTGGAAATCTGCCTAATAAACTAATTCACTTCAATTAACAACGCAATGAATTTTTCTTTATATTTGAACTATTGGATTTATTTAAAGTACCTACGAATTTAGATAATTATCATTTAATTTATAATTTCCTATCTTTTGAATACAACAAACTCTTTTATCTATAAAAAAATAAAATTTCTATTTATAGTTTATTGCTTTCTAGGAGGCTTTTTATCGTATTCCCAACTATCCAATTTTAGTTTAAATCTAACTAATACAGACGAAACTTGTACTGCTAATGGCACGCTTACTATTGCTGTTTCTGGAACAACGCCTGGGGCTTCTATGCTTTATACTATTTATAAATTACCCAATACCACTACGCCACTTTCTAATCAGTCAAGTACTTTTTTAAATGGATTAACGGCAGCAACCTACAGAGTAATTGCCACACAATCATTAGGAGGGCAAACCGGTACCCAACAACAAGAAATAACCATTTTAAACCAAATTATTCAACTTACTTACCAACTCACTAGCACCAAAGAGGTGTGTGGTAATGACGGAAAAATAACGGTTACCCCTATTACTGGAACCGCTGTGAGTTATGAAATATTTTCAGGCCCAATGACAAGGCCACTGCAAACAAGCCCTATTTTTACTGGGTTGACCGCAGGGTTATATCAAATACGTGTTTTTGATTCTTGTGGTGAAGGAGTCGTTCAAACCTATACGTTAATGCGATTAAATCCTAATTTAAACCTTGCTATACTTACTCCTTCTATTGTAGATTGTTCGACAGTATCTATAGGTTTTACTGCAACAACAGTAGATCCTACAGGGATAATTGTATTTCCATTAACAATTCATTTTACTGTTACTCCGCCAAGCGGACCAGTATTAAATTATTATCCGGTTGTTACAAGTGGCAACAGCCCATTGAGTTATAGCATTAATGTTCCTTTATTTCCAAATCAAAATTATTCGTACGCAATTTCTGTTATTGATGGCTGCGGACATAATTATAATTTAAACGGAACTGTAAATTCTGGGCAAACTAACACTAGCGCTAGTTATAATGTAGCCTCGCAAGGATGTTCTATTAATTCAATTCTTTTTAGCAACGTTACCGAAGTCATTCTTACCCAAGCACCAATAGCCTATACTGGTGCTGTACCTAATAATTTTACATCCTCAATAAATGCAACCCATTCTCTTACTATTGGGAATTTACCTCCCGGAAATTATATTTTTCAAGTAAAAGACATCTGCGGAAATGCTAGCACTTTAAATATTACCATTCCTCCACCAATTCCTATAGAGCCTTATTATGTTTTGTTTAATCAAAATTGTGCCACCAGCGATACTACTATTTATAACATTTTAACTTTAGTACTCACCAGTGCGCCAAGTTCTTATACCCATCCATTACCCCAAGATTTTACGCCTACCATTACTAATTATTTAGCAACTATTACAGGCTTACCTCCAGGCACCTATACTTTTTCGGTTACCAAAAAATGTGGAGAACTAGGTACCTTAAATGTTATTATTCTGCCGTATAATCCGCCATTACCAGTAACAACTATACTAGAAGGTTGCACTTTAGGCAACGGAAGTGTGAAAATTGAAGGTGTTTTTACGTCGGTGCAAATTACCACTGCACCTACTACTTTTAGTTTCCCTTTACCCTATTCTGCAACTAGTTTTATTATTACGGGAGGATTTACTATGGATGGTTTACCTGCTGGAAATTATATTTTTAAATGCGGCAATAGTTGTGGGAATTTTATTAATGTACCGGTAACAATAACTGGTTATCAGGAAACAACTAATGCCCAAATTATTCCGCATTGTGGCGCATTTGATATTAATTTATCGCACACTAGTAACAACATGACCCAAGCAAGTTATTGGTTACAAAAGTGGGATGCAACAAACAATCTATGGGTAAATCCAGCAAACAACATTCCTTATTTCCCAAATACTTATCCTAATAGTAGTAATTCTATTGAATTAACAAACAATAGTATAAATTACAACATGGCTTATTTAGGGAGTTTTAGAATACTAAAAACTTTAACTACTTACGTTTCTGGTATTCCTGTTCCTATGTTTTGCTACGAAACAATTAGCCTATTTGATTTTACTGGAGTACCTAAAATAAATAATGTTTACAACTTTTCCTGTAATAATGGAAGTTATGATGTAGTTGTGGATGCTATAGGATTAGCACCATTACATTATAGAATAACCTCTAAAGATGGAGTTCCATTTTTACTTCAAAATGGAACTTCTTCCCTATTTTTAGGATTAGCCGCTGGTACCTATAATTTTCAAGTGGAAGATGCTTGCGGGTATATATTAAACTCTTTGTATAGTGTTCCTATGCCATTTACCTTTGGTATTAGTCCTACCAACTTTTGCAACGGGCAACCAGGATCTTTAACCGTTCCTTATTTTTCATTTCTAACTTATCAATGGTGGAAAGATTCTAATCCTGCAATTATTAACACTTCTAATTCTCTACAATTTCCGTCGTTTAATAGTGCTTTAAATAGTGGTACATATCATGTTCGAGTTGAATATACTGGCAATCCCAACTCATGTATTAATTTTGTTTTAAATTATACTATATCTCCTAATTCTACTAATCCGAATGCCGGAATTGGTTCTAATGTTACCTATTGTGGTTCCAACGGAATTATGAATTTATTTTCATTGTTATCTGGGAATTTCGATACTATTGGAACATGGCAAGAACTAACCAATAGTGGCACATTAGTAAATAATTTATGGAATTCCACAGCAGTTTCTCCCGGATTGTACACCTTTAAATATCGTGTCAACGGCTCTTGCAATACATTTGATGAAGAACAAGTATCCGTTACTATTAAAGCAGTTCCTGCAACCCCTACTGCAACTGCCGACCCTGTTTTGTGCGAAACCCAAAACATTCAATTGCATGCTACTACAATTCCGAATGTTTCTTATAATTGGTCGGGACCAAATGGGTTTACTGCAACTGTTCAAAATCCGTTAATAAGCAATGCTACTGTGGCAAATTCTGGGACTTATCATGTAAAATGTAGTCTTAACGTATGCGATTCTGGAACTTCCAATGTTACGGTCACCTTACATCCTACTCCTTTATTTAATTTGGATAGCGAATGTGTTAATAAACGATATACTATTTGGGCAACTCCCGTTTCTAATTCGTATGATACTACTACAGCAACATATGCATGGACAGAACCTAATGGAAATTCTAGCAATCAAAACCAACTAGATATTACCAACCATCCTAGCGGAACTTATAGTTTAACAATTACCAATACCGACGGTTGTTTTACCACGGTAACCAAAGAAATCACTAGTACTTTGTGTGAAGTTCCTAGTGGATTGTCGCCAAATGGAGATGGGCATAATGAAATTTTGGACTTAACCGGTCTTGGTGTAATTGAAAAATTCAAAATTTACAACCGCTACGGAATGGTAGTTTTTGAACAAGATGGCTATACAAACCAATGGCATGGACAAGATTATAATGACAATATTTTACCTAGTGGAACTTACTATTATTATGTAAAGTTAAAAAGTACTAATGAGGCCAGAACGGGTTGGATATATTTAGTAATAGAATAAATTAACTAAAAATACTCACTAACATTTCTTTCAACAAATCGTGAGTTGGTAAGGCATTAGCACCTACTCCCTTACTTTTAACATCAATATCCCGCAAAGAAGCAATTATACTGCTCACTTTTTTCATAGGATAATTGCGAAGTGCTACGTCATAATCTTTCAAGAAAAAAGGACTAACTCCTAATATAGGCGCAACTGTTTTAGGATTTTTATCCTTCAACCCATGGTATTTTAAAATTTTAACAAAAAAACTAAATACCAAACTCACGGTAACCACCATTGGATTATCCTTAGGATTTTCGGCAAAATATTGAACGATCTGGTAGGCTTTCAGTTGGTTTTTAGAACCAATTGCATTTTGTAATTCGAATACATTAAAATCCTTGCTAAAGCCAATATTATACTCAATATCTTTAGGAGAAATAGTATGTCCTTTCGGAAGGATTATTTTTAGTTTATCCAATTCATTGCTTATGCGGCTTAAATCGTTTCCTAAAAACTCCACCAACATAGCATTGGCTTTGGGATCTATAGAATAACCACGACCTTGAAGCAACTTATTAATCCAAGCGC
The DNA here is from genome assembly GCA_947451525.1 of Flavobacteriaceae bacterium. Classification (GTDB taxonomy): domain Bacteria; phylum Bacteroidota; class Bacteroidia; order Flavobacteriales; family Flavobacteriaceae; genus Flavobacterium. The sequence continues at coordinate 58,256 of CANFZM010000009.1, read as the reverse complement.
CTACTTGATTGTCGTACATCTTTTTACTCTCCAACAAAACGCCGTGTTTGGCAATTAGTTTTAGAAGTTTTTTACGTTTATCTAAAGTTTTGTATTTGTAAGCAAAAACCAAAACTGTGGTTGGCTGCGGGTTCTCGGCATAACTTTCTAGTTTGTCAATGGTGCGGGATAATTCTTGTGCTTCACGAACCACAACCACTTGACGTTCCGCCATCATAGGATACCTCTTGGCATTAGAAACAACCTCTTCAATGGTAGTATCGCGACCATAAATAATGGTTTGATTAAAACCTTTCTCCTCTTCGCTCAAAATAGTATTCTCGATATACTCCGTCAATTTATCAATATAATAAGGCTCCTCACCCATTAAAAAATAAATTGGTTTTATATTCCCAGCCTTCAGGTCGTTAATGATTTTTAAAACTTCGTCCATTATATCTCTTCTCTATTATCTGTATTCTATTTTCTATAAAAGTCTTACTTTTGCTTCATGCAAAAACTACAATTTCCAACGTATTCGTTTCGCTTCAAAAATAGTGAAAATAAAATTGCTATCTTCGATGAAATTCGAAAAAAATTCATTCTTCTTACTCCCGAAGAATGGGTGCGTCAGCATGTGGTTCAGTTTTTATTACAAGAAAAAAACTATCCAAAATCGTACATAAATGTTGAAAAACTAATCAAAATAAACAATTTAAATAAACGGTACGATATAGTTGTATACCAGCCAAATGGAGATTTATTTTTACTAATAGAATGCAAGGCGCCCGAAGTTAAAATCACCCAAGATACTTTTGATCAAATTGCACGATACAATTTAGTTTTAAATGCAAAATACTTGATGGTGAGCAACGGACTAAATCATTACTTTTGCCAAATGGATTTTGAAAACGAGAAATATATTTTTCTTGAAGAGTTACCTAGTTTTGAAAATAGAAAATAGAATATAGATAATAGAGAATGGATAAAAAAATTGCAGTAGTAATCTTAAATTGGAATGGTGCAAAATTGTTAGAGCAGTTTCTTCCATCCGTAGTTGCTTATTCCGATTTAGCAACGGTTTATGTTGCCGATAATGCTTCTACCGATAATTCAATTGAGGTAATAAGAGAGCAATTTCCATCGGTTAAAATAATTCAGAATGCTGCTAATTATGGTTTTGCAGATGGTTACAATATTGCCCTTCAAACTGTTGAAGAACCGTATTATGCTTTAGTAAATTCGGATATTGAAGTTACTGAAAACTGGCTTGCTCCTATTCTTTCTATATTTGAAAATGAAGCAACTATTGGAATTATCCAACCTAAAATTCTAGATTACAAGAACAAAGAATACTTTGAATATGCTGGTGCTGCAGGTGGTTTTATTGATAAATATGGCTATCCTTTTTGCCGAGGGCGCATCTTTGAAACCCTAGAAAAAGACACCCACCAGTACAACGATGAAAAAGAAATTTTTTGGGCAAGTGGTGCTTGTTTCTTTATTCGAAAAGAAATTTATCGAAAACTAAATGGTTTTGATGCCGATTTTTTTGCACACCAAGAAGAAATAGATTTGTGTTGGCGTGCTTTTAACCTTGGGTATTCTGCAAAATATACAGGGAAATCAGTGGTGTTTCACGTAGGTGGCGCAACACTCAATCAAGCAAATCCTAAGAAAACCTTTTTAAATTTCAGAAATTCTTTACTCATGTTAGTTAAGAATTTACCCAAAAGAAAACTGTTTCCTATACTTTTTACCCGATTAGTTTTAGATGGAATTGCGGGAATTCAATTTATTTTTCAAGGAAAATTCTCCCATTGTTTTGCCATACTTAAAGCCCATTTTTATTTTTACCATTTGATTATCATTAATTTAAAGAAAAGAGGGCTGACTCAAAAAGAAGATTATCATCAAACTAAAAGTATCGTTTATGATTATTTCATAAAACGACAAACCGTTTTTAAAGAGAAACTTAACAATACTTTATAGTATTAAACCGTTATAACAAGTAAGAAATTGTAGTTTTGCAATTATAAATAAACCCATTATGAAAAAAATAATTTTTATGTTTTCGTTGGCTGCATTGACCTTGACATCGTGTGGAACCAAAAAGAAAATCGCCGAATTAGAAAAACAAAATAAAGAGTGCCAAGATTTATTGAACTCGACTACCGTAAAATTAAATTTGTGTTTAACTGAAAAAGAGTCGTTAAACCAACAAAACGATTATTTAAAGAAAAATAATTCCGATTTAATAAGCAATGTAGGCAATATGACTACCCTTACCAAACAAGGTGCGCAGAATATTGAAAAAGCATTAGAAACAATCAAAGAAAAAGATTTAAAAATCACTAGAATGCAAGATGCTTTGACCAAAAAAGATAGCGTTACGCTTGCTTTGGTTACTAGTTTAAAAAGTTCTGTAGGAATTTCCGATCCAGATATTAATGTGAATGTAGAAAAAGGAGTAGTCTTTATTTCTATTGCCGACAAACTACTTTTCAAAAGCGGAAGTTATGTAGTTAGCGATAGAGCAAAAGAAGTTTTGGCTAAAGTTGCTAAAGTAATTAACGACAAACCAACTTTTGAATGTATGGTAGAAGGTCATACCGACAATGTGCCATTTACAGGAAATGGGATTTTAATTGACAATTGGGATTTAAGCGTGAAACGTTCTACGGCTATTGTTAGAGTTTTAACCAAAGATTTAGGAGTTAAACCCTCCCAATTAATTGCTGCTGGTCGTGGGGAATTTATTCCTTTAGTAGAAAATAATACTGCCGAAAATCGTGCTGCAAACCGAAGAACTAGAATTGTTATTCTTCCTAAGATTGACGAATTCTATGACATGATTGAAAAAGAAATGAAGAAATAATAATTAAGTACGAGGTTAGATATACTAAGTACGAAGTTATAAAAATCATAAGAAACCTTGAGAAATCAAGGTTTTTTTTATTCTATTCGGTAATTCAACGGAACCATATCGGCTACTTTTTGACTGGACATATAACCTGAGAAAATAATATTTTCGATATTAGAGTTATTTCCAAACTTATCTACATAGAAAGTATCGGTCTCAAATATTATTTTGGATTGTTGTTTTTTATTGAATAATAAATTAAACTCTGCCACAAAATTACTCAAGGCTAGATCTTTTTTCTGTTTCGTTACCACCACTTTTTTGGAATCTCCAACATCTGAAATAGTAAAATAATCGTCTGGATTGTCTTGAAAACTACCTTTAAACAAAAGGAAATTCTCTTTATTCCAAATGGTATTAACTAAATTTCGAAAGAAATGCAATTGCGAACCTTGGTAACATTTTTCGCGTTGCTTGATAGTTTGTTTATTTAAATTTACTTCTTCATAACGAGATAAACCGGCATAAAAACTTCTCACAACATCGTCAGAACTAATGCTGAGTTTATAGAATTTAACTTCAAAATTCACTAATTCATAAGTGATTTTATAGCCTAATGCTATATTATCAATTATTAAAGGGGTATCCGAATAAGCTTTAAAGGTGTTGGTTGCTTCATCATAATCAAAATAAATATCTTCTTCATTTTCAATTACAGCCTTTTTACCAACAGATGTTCTACCTAAAAACTGTTCTTTAAAAAGTTGCAATTTTTGCTTTCTAGTAAATCTATCTTTTTTAATTACAACCTCATTTAAAGAATTAGTGGCTTGCTTTAAAACAATGTTTAAATCTTTATCGAGTGCCATTGTTTTGAAATATTGGGTTTGATACCCAACAAAACTAACTGCCAAAAGACTATTTAATTTGGAACCAAAAACCAATTTGAAATCCCCATTTTCATCGGAAATTGTAGAAATTGTAGTACCATCAAAATAAATATTTGCGCCTTGTAATGGATGTTTCGTTTCATCCATAACTTTTCCTTTTACAACTTGTGCAAAAGAAATACTAGTCATTAAAACGAAAACTAAGGAAAGGAACTTCTTCATAAGCAATTACAAAATATCTAAACTACCCTTTCCTTCTCGGATGACTTCTGGCTCGTTGCCCGATAAATCAATAATAGTGGATGGGATGTTATCGCCATAACCACCATCAATAACCATATCGACTTTGTTTTGCCATTTTTCAAAAATCAATTCTGGATCGGTAGAATATTCTATAATTTCGTCATCATCATGAATGGAAGTAGAAATAATTGGGTTTCCTAATTCTTTAATGATTGCGCGAATAATACTATTATCGGGAACACGAATTCCAACGGTTTTTTTGTTTTTAAACACTTTCGGAAGATCATTATTTCCTGGAAGAATAAAGGTATAAGGTCCAGGTAAAGCCCTTTTAAGCAATTTAAAAGTAGCAGTATCTATTTGTTTCACATAATCGGAAATATGACTTAGGTTATAACAAATAAAAGACAAGTTTGCTTTTTCTAACTTGATTCCTTTTAGTTTTGCAACACGTTCTAGCGCTTTGGTGTTGGTAATATCACAACCCAAACCATAAACGGTATCGGTAGGATAAATAATTACACCTCCATTTTTCAAAACCTCAACTACTTTTTTAATTGCAGCCTCGTTCGGATTGTCTTCGTATATTTTTAAGAATTGTGTCATTTTTTGTTTGTTTCAGGTTTCAGGTTTCAAGTTGGGAACTATTGACTTTCTAACTAATAATATCCAATTTAGCAAATCGTAACAATAACTTCTTTATTCCTCCAACTTCAAATCGGATTTCGGCTTTTTTATCGGCACCAGCACCTTCTAAGTTAATCACTTCTCCCTTTCCGAAACGTTCGTGCATTACTATATTTCCTGCGGCTAATTTGTTATCAAATAAATTGGCACTACCTGTATTGGTTCCATTACTGGCTACTGGTTTTAGTTTTCGAATGGTGGATGATGAAACTGGTTCTTCTCCGTAACGTTTTGGTGGCGTTCCGGTAACGGGTTTTGCCAAACGCAATTTCGATTTATCTACATCGCCAAATATATCGATATCAATCATCGGTTTGTAACGGTAGCCACCAGCATCACTCGGATTGATGTATTCTAAATATTCTCCTGTAATTTCTTCTATAAAACGAGAAGGCTCGCTATCGGTTAGTTTCCCCCAGCGGTAACGCGACTGCGCATAGGTTAAATAAGCCTGATGTTCGGCTCTAGTTAAGGCTACATAAAATAATCTACGCTCTTCTTCGAGTTCGCTTCGGGTATTTAAACTCATCGCACTCGGAAACAAATCTTCTTCTAATCCAACGATAAAAACATATGGAAATTCCAATCCTTTCGCCAAGTGAATGGTCATTAGGGCAACTCTATCGTCATCGCCAGTATCTTTATCTAAATCGGTTGCTAGAGCAACATCTTCCATGAATTCCGATAAGGCGCCCCGAGCTCCATCAATCTCTTTTTGTCCTTCAATAAAATCTTTAATACCGCCCATTAATACCTCAATATTTTCGATTTTGGCAATACCTTCGGGGGTTCCATCTTTTTTTAATTCTTGAACTAATCCTGTTTTTTTAGTCACGTGATCGGTTAAAAACCATGCATCTTGATTTTGATTAATTACCTGAAAACTTTTAATCATGGTTACAAAATCTTGCAACTTGGCTTTGGTTCCCGCATTTAATTTTAAATCAATTTTATCAATATGTTCCATCACTTCAAAAACGGAACGCTTATAATGGTTGGCTGCAACGGTTAGTTTCTCTATGGTAGTATCGCCAATTCCACGAGCAGGATAATTAATTACTCGAACTAGTGCCTCTTCATCTTTAGGATTGATTACCAATCGCAAATAACAAATTACGTCCTTCACCTCTTTTCGTTGGTAAAAAGACAAGCCACCATATATTCGATACGGAATATCGCGCTTGCGCAACGCATCTTCCATAGCACGCGATTGTGCATTGGTTCGGTACAAAATTGCAAATTGCCCATTGAGCATCTGGTTGCGCATTTTTTGTTCGAATATTTCTCCGGCCACAAATCGGCCTTCTTCGCCATCGGTTACACTGCGGTGGACTTTAATTTTGGCTCCAAATTCGTTAGCCGTCCAAACGACTTTATCTAACTTGGTTTTATTTTTATCGATAATCGAATTGGCCGCTTCTACAATGTTCTTGCTCGAACGATAGTTTTGCTCCAATCGATAGGTTTTTACGTTATCGTAATCTTTTTGAAAATTCAAAATATTATTAATGTTGGCACCTCGAAACGCATAGATACTTTGCGCATCATCCCCAACGACGCAGATATTTTGAAAACGATCGGACAAAGCACGCACAATTAAGTATTGCGAATGGTTAGTATCTTGGTACTCGTCTACCATGATGTATCGGAAACGGTCTTGGTATTTGGCTAAAACATCTGGAAAACGGTTTAACAATTCGTTGGTTTTTAATAACAAATCATCAAAATCCATTGCACCCGATTTGAAACAACGGTCTACATAATTGGCGTAAATTTCGCCTAAACGAGGTTTTTTAGACATCGCATCTTGCTCTTGTAACTCGGGATTATTGTTGTAGGCTTTTACAGTAATCAAGGAGTTTTTATAGGAGGATATTCGGCTTAAAACTTGTTTGGGCTTGTATACATCTCTGTCGAGTTGCATTTCTTTGATAATTCCGGATATACAACGAACGGAATCTTGGGTATCGTAAATGGTAAAATTAGAAGGGAAACCCAATTTATCGGCTTCACTTCTTAGGATTCGTGCAAAAACGGAGTGGAAGGTTCCCATCCAAAGGTTTTTGGCCTCGTTAGTTCCAACAATATCGGAAATTCGTTTTTTCATTTCCCGAGCCGCCTTGTTGGTAAACGTTAATGCTAAAATATTAAAAGCATCTACACCCAAACTCATCAAATAGGCAATACGAATGGTAAGCACCCGTGTTTTACCCGAGCCTGCACCTGCAATGATAATCATTGGGCCGTCTTTTTGTAAAACTGGTTCTTGTTGCGCCTCATTCAGCTGGCTAATATATTTTTGCATCCTAACTATTTTGAAAGTTCAAATTTAAGGCTACTATAGTTTAATTACAATATATTTTAAGGTTTATTCATTAGTATTTGTCAACAATTTTTTCTTTTGGTTTGGTGTTGTTTTTCTATATCTAAACGCGGATGCTCTAAATCTTAACACGGATGAGATTCCTCCTGCGTCGGAATGTACAGTAAACACGAATTGCATGAATTTGCAAGAATTGTTTTAGCGAATCTATTACATGTCTTTTATCTACCGATGGTAGATTTTAATTGCTTTTTGACACGAATTGCACGAATTTTGCACGAATTATTATGACTTAAAGGATTACACGAATTTTATCTACCGATGGTAGATTTTAATTGCTATTTGACACGAATTTCACGAATTTTATACGAATTATTGTGACTTAAAGGATTAAACGAATTTTATCTACCGATGGTAGATTTTAAATGCTTTTTGACACGAATTGCACAAATTTGACACGAATTATTGTGACTTAATGGATTACACGAATTTTATCTACCGATGGTAGATTTTAAAGAGTTGCCACGAATTGCAGGAATTATAATGTTCCAATTATTAAAAAAACTTTCGCTAGTTAATCTACTTAATTTAGGTAGTAATCATTAGATTGTGTAAAGTCAATAGATTTTTAAGCAAATGGTTAATTAATTTTAATTCTAAAACTAAAATTAGCCTTATTAAAGCACCATCAATTTTAAGGTTTATTCTTTATATTTGTAAACAATTTATATCCTACAATACAAATGAACACTGACAAAATTATTGAATTAGCATTTTATACTTTACCAGCATTAATAACTGGTGCTGTAGCGTATTATTTTTTTCAAATGCACACCCAAAATAGCGAAAACCAAAGACGTTTTATGCTACAAAGAGAAAATCAAAAACAAGCATTACCAATAAAATTGCAGGCTTATGAACGTTTGGCTTTGTTGATGGAACGCATCTCTCCAACCAAAATAGTAATTAGAATTGCACCATTAAGCGAAGACAAAATGGATTACCAAAACTTGTTAGTTCAGCATATCGAACAAGAATTTGAACATAATTTGACCCAACAAATTTATGTTTCCGAAGAATGTTGGACAATGATAAGCACTGCCAAAAACACTACTATTCAAAACATTAGAAAAGCTGCTTTAAGCACTTCTGTTTCTAATGCGGATGGATTGCGCGAAACTATTTTAACCAATTCGTTGGAAGGGGAATCTGTGAATAATTTGGCATTGAGTTATTTAAAAAATGAAGTGAAAGAGTATTTGTAAAATTACTTTTCCTCCAACAACCGTTGCAATTGGAATTTTTCTGCATCGGAAACTTCTGGTAAAATAGTGGCAAACAATTCTCGGAAGCCTTCTTTTTTTAATAAAGTTCTAATGCTGTCGCGGGCATATTTCACTAATTGCCATTTGGGATGCGTGGTGGCGTTAACTAAATTCTTAAGCACTTTAAGGTTCTTAGGTTCAAAATACAAGGCATTTTCAAAAGCATTTTGACGAATAGAACTCTCGTATTTTGGCGATGTATAATCAACCAATTCAAAATAATACTGGGAATATTGCGAGGTAGTGGCACTAGCACTATTAAATTCTAAATAATAGGATAAAAACAAAATACGCAATCCTTTATCGTTTTTACCAACCCAATTTTTGGCTAGTTCTAAATATTTGGAACGATTATCCGGAAAGTTTTTATATAAATTAGTAAAAGCAATTTCTTTGGTATCGTACGATTTATCGTCTAATAAAGATTCATATTCGGATAGAAAGGATGCCGGAATAACATTCATCATTTCGGCAACCGATTGGCGGACCTCTATATCGTTGGTAAGAATTGCCAAATGGAGTAATGCTTCTTTTTCAAGAAATGGAACGTCTTGTATTTGATACATAATTTCTTTTTTCAAAGCATAAAATCCGTTAGATTTCATTATCGTGGAAAAGAAGTTTTCTTTATCTGCAAAGGGTTTGTTCCTTTGTGCTTGAATTTCAAATAAGGTTCGGATACATTCGTTTTTCTTTAATAAATCATTGGCTTGTTCGGTTGGAAAATGATACTCCTCCAGCCATTCTTTTTGAAATTTAACAATATCAAAATCGGAAACTGCTGCAATTTCATTTAAGAAATCAGCCGTTTCTACATTTTTAAATTGGTATTTTTTTAGATAATTTTTTACTGCTTTTTTAAAATTCTTTTCGCCAATGGATTCTTGGATAACAAACAATGCCCAAGCGCCTTTTTGATAAAAAGAATACGAGCTTGCCTTTTCATTTAGAACTGGAATGGTATCGGTTTTGGCTTCTTTTCGCAATAGCATCGAATTTTTATACATGGCATAATAAAAATAGTCATCACCAAAAATCTTGCGTTCTGCCAACAAAGCATAATAGGTTGCAAATCCTTCTTGCAGCCAATGGTGTTTCCCTGTTTTGGCTGTAACCATATCGCCAAACCATTGGTGTGCTAGTTCGTGTGCATTGACATTAAGATAATTTCTATCGTTAAACGCAGACTCATCTACTACAAAATCTTGCGCAAAGATAGTAGAAGTAGTATTTTCCATACCGGCATAAAGGAAATCTTCTACTGGAATTTGACGGTAAATTTTCCAAGGGTACTTCACTCCTATTTCCTTTTCTAGGAAATCGAAAATGGTTTTAGAGTCTTTATAAGTGTAATCAAATTTATCGGAATCCTTTGGTTGGTAATACATTTCTAAAGGTGTACCACTTCTTGAATAGGTTTTAGCATGATCAAAATTTCCAATAGCAAGCATCACTAAATAGGAAGCCATGGGTTTTTCCATTTTAAATTGATGTAGCGTTGCCCCCCCCTTTTGGTTGTATTTTTCACACGCTAAATTTCCATTTGAAACCACCTCAAATTCATTTTCATAAGTAACCGACATTTTAAAAACAACCTTTTCGTTTACATCATCAAAACTAGGCAACCAATTGCTGGTATACTTTCCCTGCCCTTGCGTCCATATTTGTTGGCCTTCCCCAATACCAATGAAATATAAGGTTTGCTTTGGCATTGCTTTATAGGTAAAAGAAACTTCGTTGCATCCTTTTTTATATCCTTCAAATAAAATTAATTCTTTCTTGTTGTTTTTATAATTAACGGGAGTTCCATTAATAGCAACATCTGAAAAATACATGTTCTTGGCATCAATTCGTATAGAATCGATTTCGGAAAGCACCTGGAATTTATAAACCACCGTTCCATCTATCGTTTTGGTTTCAAAATGAGGTGCAACAGAAGCATCACATTTTATAAAATCAACTTTAGTAGTTTGTTGTGCGAAAGAAAAAAACGGAAATAATAGAAAAAAGAGTTTATTCATTAGTATTTGTTTTAAGAATCAATTTCCCAAATTTTAGCATTATTTTGAAAAGTAAAAATAGGATTTTATTTTTTCCTAAGTTAGAAAATTCAGAAAGTTCTATAAAACATCGTATTAAAACATTGGCAACTTTATGCTAATTTATTTATCCTCCGTTTTAATATTCAAATTAAAACTTGGTGCTTTATAATCCTTTTCTAAATAATCAGTCGGGATGGTTGTAGCATTTCCATCTCTTGCAGAACGATAATGTGGCGATAAAATTTCTATGCCCACTTCATTGCAACAATCTTGAATATTAGCATGAAGATCCGAATAAATGCTGGCTTGCTTGTTGGCTTCTTTGGTGTAAGCATTGATTTGATAAGAAACATAAAAATCGTCTAAACTTGTTTGCAATACAAAAGGCTTAGGTTCTTTTAAAATAAAATTAGTTCTATTGGCAGCATTAATTAAAGCTAGATGCATGTCTTTCCAAGGCACGTCATAACCAATAGTTACTGTGGTATGAAGGATTAATCCGTTAGCATTGGTGTCACTACTGTAATTGATGGTGTGGCTGTTCATTACCGTGGCATTAGGAATGGAAATTATTTCGTTTTTTATGGTTCGAATTCGGGTAACCAATAACGATTTTTCGATAATATCGCCTACAACATCGCCAATTTTCACACGGTCACCAATCTTAAATAATCGCATGTAGGTAAGCACCAAACCTGCAACCACATTAGACAACGAACCCGAGGATCCAAAGGTGAATAATACCCCTAAAAAAACAGATACCCCTTGAAAAACTGGGGAATTACTACCGGGTAAATACGGAAAAACAACAATCACCATGAAGGCATAAACGGCCACTTTTAGAATTTGAAAAGTAGGATTTGCCCAATCTGGATAAAAACCAGAAAGATGCAAATTGCCTTTTTCTATTTCTGTTTTAAAAAAGTGGATGCCTTTTAATACATATCGAAAAACAATAACGATAACGATGATGGTAATTAAATTGGGCAAGTAATTCCAAACGGATAGAATTATTTTTTTGGAAGGAGTAACAATATATCCAAAAAGGGTCTCTGAAAAATGTTCGGTCCAAGGGAAAATTCCAAATAAAATGGGTAGCGCAAGGTATATTATAAATAAAATAATAACCCATTTTAAGATTTTACTTAAAGCCAACAAAGCATTAATTTGCCTTTTGGTATTCAACAAGGTATAATTCTTGATTTTTATTTCGTTAATTAGTTTGCCCTCATGATAAGAAATTTTTGCAGCAATGCCTTTGAATAATTTTATTAAACAAAATATCAAAAAACCAACGACTAATAGTGCAAATAGTGCTAAACCAATTTCTTTAGCAAGTGTGGTGTCACTAATTTCCGATTGGTACCGAACCACAGCCTCTCCAATAATTGCTTTGTATTTTTTGGCTAATTCGTGTTTGGAAGTTGCATTCCAAATGGCATCATTTTCAGAAACACTCACAATAATTGTTTCGCCAAATAAAACATCTACAGTAGTTTCGGCATCGGAAATTTTCAAAGAATCTTTTTTGAAACTATAAACATCGGCTATGTTTTTAATTCTTTTGCCAATAGCATCGGCACGGTCTTGAGGAGAGAAACTTCCTAATTTGCTATAAATTAAAAAGAGGGTATCGTTAAAAAAACCGTAAACTGGGTAAGATTTTACTTTTAATCGGATAGAATCAAAGCTCACTTTTTTAGCCTGAATCTCTTTTTTAAGTTGAATTAACTGGCTTTGGAGTTCTTTTTTCTTTTCAGTCTCAGAAGCTTTAACAGAAAAAAGCATTGCTTCTAATTCTGATTTTCTAATAGAATCTGTACTTCGCTCTTCTTTAATTTCTTTTAAATTGAAATTGGATGGAGAGAAAGCTGGAATGTTATTTAATTGACTATTATTGTTTTGAGCTACGACTGTGGCACTTCCAAATAGCAACAAAAACGTAATTTTTTTAAGAATATTTTTCATTTTAAGTGATTATCAAAATATAGATTTGGGATTTTTATTACAATTAGATTTTCATAATTCTTTCTTAAAATAAGATGCATTTTTTTTGCAATTTGTATTACTCGGCAAATGCAATTTTATTTTTCATTTTTTTTGATAAAAAGAAATACCCTAAACACAAACTTATAATCAAAACCGAAATACTAAGAAGCAATAAAGAATCAACATGTTTGATATCCATTGTTATTATTTTTCTAACTATAGCGGTAATTGCAACCAATAATATAATTTTCACTTTACTTAACACCGATTGATGGTGATTTTTAAAAGTTTCTAGAATTTCTAAAGTAATCAAAATATTGAAGAAAATTGGAACTCCTGTAAGTGCAATCGATTTACTATCTGAAAATAGAAATATACTTAATTCATTATAAAAAATATAAATCAAATCGATTACTTCAATAACAATAAAAAGTAATGCCAGAATTGATAATATTAAATATACCAAATCTTCCGTTTTTGCAATAATTTTGTCTTTAATCATGGTTATTGTTTTTTATAAATAGACACCCCTTCTTTTATGGTTTCCAAAACATTTATATCCTTAATGCTATCTAGTGAAACCTTTAATGGGTTAGCATCTAGGATTACTAAATCGGCAAGTTTCCCTACTTCTAAAGTTCCTTTGGTACGTTCTTCATAATGTTGGTATGCCGACCAATCGGTAATACATTTTAAAGCTTCATAAGGAGTCAGTCTTTCGTTTTTTCCTATAATTTCTCCTGATCTAGAAGTTCTATTGGTTGCTGTCCAAATCAATCGCATTAAATTGGGTAATGCTACCGGTGCATCGGTATGAATAGTTAATTTTAAGCCTTTGTTTAATGCAGTTTTGGTTGGAGAAATGAAATTCCCTAAGGCATCTCCAATCAATTGTTTGTGCCAATCGCCCCAATAAAAAGTGTGCAATGGAAATAAAGAAGCAATTACGTTTAATTTTTTTAAAGAATCCAATTGATCTTCTCTCACATATTGCCCATGAATTAGGACATCTCTTCGGTCTTTATTAGAATAGTTGCGCTCTACAGCGCTCATAGTTCGTATCATCTGATCTATAGCGGCATCACCATTGGCATGCGTCATTATTTGCCAGTTGTTTTTGAAAGCGCTTTCGTATATTTTTTTAACATCCTCATCTTTTGGAATTGCAGGATAGCCTAAATATCCTTTTTTTGCACCATCGGGAGGTATTAAATAAGGGTGAGTAATCCAAGCAGTGCGACCTTGTGGAGAACCATCTAAGGTAAGTTTTACTCCAGCAATTCGGTAGTGATTTTTATAGTTTTTAGAATACCATTTGGAAGTCATTAACGAGTCGGCAATAGAATAATCAACATAGCTAACCACGTCTAATTTTAAAAGATTGGTATTGGCAGCATGTTCTAAAAAAAGATGCGAATTTTTCATGGCTCTTCCTTCTTGAACCGTAGTATAACCATAGGAAAGAGCCATATCTTGACCTGAAAGAAGAAATTTATTTAGGGCTGCTTCGCTCTTAGGACTTAACACCGTTGGCATTAACGGAATGGCGGCTAATTCTTCTAGAACGCCATTGGGTTCTTGGGTTCCAGCAATGCGTCTGATAATGCCACCTTCAGGATCTACAGATTTGGAAGTAATGTTTAGTAATTCTAATCCTTTGCTATTCACTACAGCAAAGTGTCCCGAAATGTGAATTGCCATTACTGGATAAACTGTAGAAACTTGGTCTAAATCGGCTTTAGTTGGGAATCTTTTTTCTTCCAAAACAGAATCGTCAAATCCCATTCCGAATATCCAACCTGTCAATTCAATATTTTCGGGGGTTGCCCAATTTTTCATTATTTGCACTAATGTCTTAATATTTTTGGCTCCTGCATCGGGAGGTGGCAATATTTGAGCACCAATAGACTGCCCTGGAAAAGCTGCAAAATGCGCATGCCCATCTATAAAACCTGGAAACATTGTTTTTCCCTCCAAATTGTGTTCTGATGAAGTGGGGAACATTTTTTTAGCTTCTGCAAGACTTCCTGTAAATACAATAGAATCGGCATTAGTTACAAGTGCCTCAACATAGTTAGGTTGATCGCCTTTCATGGTAACAATATCGCCACCAAAATAGAGTACTTTTTTATCAGTAGAAACTTTTTTAAGAGAAGTAGAACAACCAATAGTAATGGATAATAGCAGTGCAAATAATGTTTTTTTTGGCATTGTTTAGGTTATTTTTGGGGTATATTTTGCTTTTTTTAGATTACTCAAATTCATAATTTTAAGTAACTAAAGTCACAAATATAAAAAAAAATAACTTTGAAAAGCAAGTTTTACAAATTACTAAAAAGCTTAATTCCATAAAGATAAAAGTTTGAATAAAGTTTATTTGATTTTAAAACAATCAACTTATTACCAAAATTTAAGAAAGTTTAGAAGTAAAAATCGATGTCATTTTGATTAAAAGATCTATTAAAATTTCCTTCAAATCAATTTGGATACTTTAAATGTGTATTAATTAGCAATACTTTTTTGGTTGCTGTCATTTTAAATTGAAATATTAATGTTTAATAGATTATGGAAATTAATTATTAAATAAACACAATTATAATAATTTAGATTAGCATTAGGAGTAACTTAACTTCGCTTGATTAGGTACTTAGTTATGCTTCTGTATGTCTCCAACTAACCCAACAACTGACAATCCAATTCCAATGTAACTTCCGTTAAAATCACTGATGTCTCCATATTTTGGTCCGCCAAAGGCAAACCGATATTTAGCCTTTGTAGTAATGTAAATATCAGAGTAATGGTTTCCGTTGTATATTTTATAGGAGGTTTCAAAACCAGGTTCGATAATAAATAAATTATCGGTTGCTATACCTCTAGGCACATATACATTTCCATACTTGCCATGTCTTTCTATTTTGTCATCATTATCGGCAAGACGAGAAATAGCAATTCCAGTAGTTAAAGAAGCAGCCAATCTAAGTTTATTAGTTTGAACAAAATCAAATTGATTTATCCAACCAATTTCATAATATTGAACAATAGGAGTTCCCATATTATAATTGAACTTATTGTTAATTATTTTCTGTGAATACGAAAAATTTACGCCCGTTGCCCATTTAGGATAGACGTAACTTTTCAAATCTAAACTAATTCCAAAAAAATTCTTTGTCAAAAGGGGTGTTTGCATCCCTACAAAATCAAAAGCCATTTCGTGGTATACTTTTACCGAATCGGCAACTTGAGCCTTAGAAGACACTGCCATAAAAAATGCAATTATAACTAATAAATGTTTAGTTTTCATATTGTACTATTTTTTTGATTCTTTAAAACCCCAAACTACCACTCAATTCTTTCAAACTAATTTCATACAATTTGGTTTGAAATTGTGCATTGCTAAAGCGCACTAAAGCTTGTACATAATTCAATTGAGCAGTTCGATATTCTATTGGAGTGATGGTACCAATTTTGAATTTAGCTAAGGTAATATCTAGATTTTGTTTGGCAATGCTTACGTTTTTTTCTTCTACTTTTGTCAATTGCATATTGGTTTGGTAACTTTGAAAAGCGGTGCCCAATTGGGATGCTAAAGCGGTTTGTTGTTGTTGCACGACTAGGTTGGCATTATCCAATTGGAATTTAGCAATTTTTTCATTTCGAGATTGATAAAATCCATTAAATAAAGGCAGTGCTGCCGAAAATCCATAAGTTAAACCTCTGCCTTGCGATTGGGTTACAAATCCCAACGAGGCTTCCGAATGGCTAAAATTATATCCTGAGTTTATTTTAACTGTTGGATATCTTCCAGCTTTTACTTGTTTTAGTTGTAATTCCGAACTGCTTTTGGCTAGAATTTGTGCCTGCAATTGGGCATTTTGTTTTTCGGCCAAACCCTTTAAATCTTGTAAAACCAATTTATCGTCTAGGACAATTTTATCTATAACTTTAAATTCGGTTGCGGTATCTCGTGCTAGAATTTCGTTCAGTTTTATTTTAGTATTTAGATACGTTTCCAACTGAACTAATTGCGAACTGGTATCGGTATTTAAATCGACTTGAGCATTCAATACTTCTAGTTTAGCAGCTTTACCAATGGAAAATCTATTTTGGGCAGTAGTCAATCGTTGGTTGGAAATTACCAATGCGGTATCTAATGCTGCCAATTGTTGTTGTTGTTGTACCAAATCAAAATAGGTGGTATATACTTCACTTATTTTGGTGAAAATGGTCATTTTAAGTTCGGCTTCTCCTTGTTTTTGAAGAACTTTCAATTGTTCGCGTTTGGCAAACATTTTCATACCGTCAAAAATGGTCCAATCCAAACCAACGCCATAATTTAATGCTAGATTTTTGGCGCCATTCAAAGACTTTTGAGAACCATCACCTTGAGTTTGGGTAATGTTTTGAAGGCTATTCGTATTGACAATAGTTGCATTAATAGAAGGCAACATTCCGGCATTTCCAGCACTAGAATTGGTTTCGTCTATTTTTAAATTATTGGCTGCTATCTTTATATCGTAATTGTTTTCCAAAGCAATTTTCACAGCATCCTCTAGTTTTAGAACACTTTGTGCTTGCAATTGGATTCCAATTAACAAAAGGAGCGCGGTATATAAGTAATTCTTCATGATTTTATTTTTCAAATGCTTCTAAATTATCAAATTCGGGGTGGTGTTTGCGTGCTTTAGACCACATTAAATAAATTGCTGGAATTACAAAAAGTGTCAATACTAAGGAGAAAATAGTTCCACCCACAATAACAACACCCATACCAATTCTACTAGTTGCAGCTGCTCCAAGAGATAAGGCAATTGGCAAAGCACCTAATGAAATGGCTAAACTGGTCATTAAAATTGGTCGAAGTCGTGCTTCCGCTGCTTCTACAATGGCGTCGTATTTGGATTTTCCCTGTTCACGTAATTGGTTGGCAAATTCAACAATTAAAATTCCGTTTTTGGTAACCAATCCAATTAACATTACGGTTCCAATTTGACTAAAAATATTCCAAGTTTGCCCAAATAACCAAAGTGAAAATAAGGCTCCAGCTACTGCCATAGGTACTGTTAAAATAATAATTAATGGATCGATAAAACTTTCAAATTGTGCCGAAAGTATTAAGAAAATCAGCAATAAAGCCAATCCAAATGCAAACGAAGTATTGGATCCACTTTCAACAAAATCTCTAGATTCTCCGCCTAAATCGGTGGTAAAACTATCATCAAGAACTTTGGCTTTTATTCTATCCATGGCTTCAATTCCGTCGCCAATACTTTTGCCTGGAGCAAGACCTGCCATAACCGTTGCCGACATGTTTCTATTGTTATGATACAATTGTGGTGGATTACTTTTTTCCTCAATTTTCACCACATTATCCATTTGAATCAAGGCTCCTTTATTGTTTCTAACAAACATCGAAGTTAAATCTAAAGGTTTGGCGCGGTCTTTTTCTTCAAATTGCCCAATAACTTGGTATTGTTTTCCGTTCTTCATGAAATACCCAAAACGTTGTCCACTTAACGAAAGTTGTAGCGTTTGCCCAATATCTAAAACGGAAACGCCAAGACTTTCGGCTTTTTCACGGTCAATAGTAACGTTGATTTCGGGTTTGTTGAATTTCAAATTCACATCGGTAATAGAAAAAGTCTCGTCTTTACTAACTTCGTCCATAAATTCCGGAATTTTTTGTTCTAATTTTTCAAACGAAGGCGCTTGAATGATGAACTGAATTGGCAAACCACCACGCTTATTTACTGCAATAGTAGGTTGTTCAATAATAGATGTTTTGGCATCCGAATATTTTTTAGTCCATTTGGTAAGCTTTTCGGCAATTTCTTTTTGGGAACGGTTTCTTTTATCCGAATCTACCAAGGCAATTCTAATTCTACCGCTGTTAGCCGCAGAAGCATTGAATCCTGGTGATGTAATAATCAAACTCACCTTTTTCTCTGGAATAGAATCGTCAATAAGTTGCGAAAGTTCCTGCATAAATCGGTCGGTATATTCATAAGACGATCCTTCGGCAGTAGTAACACTCATCATCAAAGCACTTCGATCGTCATAAGGAGCAGTCTCTTTTTGAAGAATGTTGAAAAACAGATAAATCAATCCGAAACAAGCCACTAATATTGGAAAACTAAGCCATTTTCTTTTCATAAAACTTTTTAAAGCTTCCGCATAACCGCTGTTTAGTTTTTGGAAAAAAGGCTCCGTATAATTATAAAATTTCGATTTCTTTTGTTCGCCACCTTTCATTAAATAAGCATTCAACATTGGTGTTAACGTTAGCGAAACAAATGCCGAAATTAGTACCGCAGCACCAATCACTACTCCAAACTCTCGAAAGAGTCGTCCGACAAATCCTTCTAAGAAAATAACCGGTAGAAATACTGCTGCCAATGTAATCGAAATTGAAATTACGGCAAAGAAAATCTCGTTTGATCCTTTAATTGCAGCTTCAATTGGCGACATGCCTTCTTCTACTTTCTTGAAGATGTTTTCGGTGACTACAATTCCGTCATCTACCACCAAACCTGTGGCTAGCACAATTGCTAATAATGTCAACACATTGATGGAAAATCCAAACATCCACATGATGAAGAATGTTGCAATTAACGATACCGGAATATCAATTAATGGTCGGAATGCAATGGCCCAATCTCTAAAAAATAAGTAGATAATTAAGATTACTAATAGTATCGAAATCCCTAGAGTTTCTGCAACTTCCGTTACCGATTTTTTTACAAATAACGTATTGTCAATTGCAATATTTAGATGAATGTCTTTGGGTAATTCTTTTTTAAGAACATCAAATTTCTTATAAAATTCTTTAGAAATATCCAGATAATTGGCTCCCGGAAGTGGCACAATTGCGATACCTACCAAAGGAGAACCCGATTGCGTCATTTTAGTTTCAATAACCTCTGGACCTAATTCTGCTAAACCAATATCACTAAATTTTACTGTTTTATCGTTGTCAGTTTTTAGAATAATGTTATTGAATTCTTCTGGTTTGGAAAGATTTCCAACAGTTTTCACTGTAAGTTCGGTATTGTTTCCAGTTAATTTTCCAGAAGGTAATTCAACATTTTGTTGGCTTAAGGCATCTTTAACATCCGAAACGGTAACGCCATAAGAAGCCAATTTCACGGGGTCAATCCACAAACGCATGGCGTATCGTTTTTGTCCCCAAATTTGAATTCCACTTACTCCAGGAATGGTTTCCAATCGTGGTCCGATAGTGTTTTCGGCATAATCACTTAATTCTAATTGACTTCTGGAATCACTTTGAATGGTCATCGATATGATGGCATCGGCATTGGCATCGGCTTTAGAAACTACCGGTGGTGCATCAATATCTTTGGGAAGCGTTTTTGCAGCAAGGGCTACTTTATCCCGAACATCATTGGCAGCAGTTTCTAAATCTTTATTTAAATTAAATTCTACGGTAATGGTGCTGGATCCTTGAACACTTGAGGAAGTTATATTTTTAATACCATCTATAGAATTGATGGCTTTTTCAATAGGTTCTGTAATTTGCGATTCGATAATATCCGAATTTGCTCCAGCATAATCGGTTCTAATGGATATTTGTGCCGGATCAATGGACGGAAATTCCCGGACACCCAAAAAAGTGTAGCCAATAATTCCGAACAAAATAATGGTTAAGTTCAGCACTATAGTTAATACGGGTCTTTTTATACTTAAAGTAGATAAACTCATTTGGCTTGTTGATTTCTGATTATCGATTTCTAATTTTTAGAAAACGAAGGATTTATGGTCGAAAACTAATCACTAATTACTAGTAACTAATTACTATTTAACAGTCACTTTTATAGGAGCCTCATCTTTTAAAGACATTACGCCAGAAGTAATTAAGGTATCTCCAATTTTTAAACCCGAAAGCACCAAAACAGAAGTATCGGTTCTAGTAGTTGTTTCTACTTTAACTTCTTTGGCTTGGCCATTATTAGTAATGTACACTTTTTTCCCTTTTTGTATTGGAACAATTGCTTGCGAAGGCACTACAATGGCATCCTTAATCATATCTAAAGGTAAATCAATGTTGGCAAAAGTTCCAGGCAATAATTTTCCTGCGGAATTATCTGCAAGAGCACGAACTTGAAGCGTTCTGGTATTAATATCAATTCCGGGTTCGATGGCGTATACCTTAGCAGCATATTTTTCAGTTGAATTGGTAACTGTAAAATTTAAAGTAGTATTAAGTTTTATTTGCGAGGCATATTTTTCGGGAATAGAAAAAGTGATTTTCAGTTTGCCAACATTCACCAAATTTGCAACTAAAACAGCAGGCGTTACATAAGTTCCTGGGGAAATATTTCGCAATCCGATCTTTCCAGAAAAGGGTGCTTTAACCGATGTTTTCCCTATTTGAGCACTAATTAATTGGGTTTGTGCTTTCGCAGAACGATAATCGGCACTTGCAATATCGTATTCTTCTTGGCTGATGGCTTCTTTTTGCAACAGCAATTTAGCGCGTCTTTCATTTTCGAATGCAAGAGATTCTTTGGTTTTGGCTTGTGCCAATTGGGCTCTTAATTCGATATCATTAATTTTAAAAAGCACTTGGCCTTTAGCAACGTTGCTTCCTTCTTGAAAATTAATACGTTCTACTAAACCCGAAACTTCACTGCGAATCTCCACTTGCTCGTTCGCATCAATAGAACCTGAAAGGGATAGATTATTATTAAAAGTTTGTCCTTTCAATACTAATCCAGTAACTGCAATAGGGTCTTTTTTATCGCCTTTTCCTTTCCCTTTGTCGCCCTCTGCATTATTTTTTGTAATTCTATAAGCAATTAATCCGCCAATAGAAAGGAGTAATAAGGTAATAATTAGGTGCTTTATTTTCATTTTATTTGAATAAATTTGGGAAATTGTTACATAAAAAATATCCTTACAAATTTAGTGTTTATCAAGGAAAAATGAGTTTAATTGATTTTTATTTAACTATTGAATATTAGTAATTAACTTACATTATAGAAGTTCTTCAACATGTTTTTTTATGTTGCTGGCTATTTTTGCAATTGGTAAATCATTTTCGTCTAAACCAAACGGATCTTCAATTTCTTCGGCAATTAATTCCAAACTTGCTAGCACGTAAAAGATAAAAATTACTACCGGAATAACATAATATCCTAAAGTAAAAGCAAAGGAAAAAGGCAAAGTCATAATGTAAAAGAATATGAACTTTTTTATAAAAGCGCTATAAGAATAAGGAATTGGAGTGTTTTTTATTCGTTCGCAAGCACCACAAACATCGGTGAAAGATTGCAATTCCGAATTTATTATAATCAATTGGTCTCCCGTTATTTTTTCGGATTTATACAAATCGTTTGCCTTTTGAAAAATCATTTTAGCAATTTGATTTGGACGGTGTTTTTGGTGGTCTATTTCTAAATCTAAATCTTCAAAAAGTACTTTGGCAGATTCCTCATTGGTTAAATGCTTTTGCAAAATAGAAGCATAACCCGGAATTAATCTTCTAAAAAAATGGCGGTCTTTTTCCTCTTGTAATATCACCGAAAGTTTTATGGCTAAATTTCTAGAATTGTTTACCAATGCACCCCATAATTTTCGTCCTTCCCACCAACGATCGTAAGCGGTATTGGTTCTATAGGCTAGCAATAAGGACAATACAAAACCAACGGTGGTATGCATTATCGAAATGCCTTTAACGTGGCTGCTTTCTTCCAATTTAAAATAATCCATTTCCAAAAAACAGATAATTCCCGAGTAAAATCCAATGAAAATCATTAACGGAATTAACTGTCGGAAGGTATCCGATTTGTGAAATTTAAAAATAAAAGTAATCCAGTCTTTAGGGTTGTATTGTACCATGTTTTTTTGTTTTAACTAATATAGTTCCAAATGTTCTTTTTGGCACTCATTTCAATGAAAATTTCTCTCATTTTTTGATGTTCGGGCTTGGTCATTGCCGCATCGTCTTTCAAAAGTTTTAGTGCGTGTTCTCTTGCTAACATTAGAATATCTCTATCTTTTACCAAATCGGCAATTTGCAAATTCAAAACGCCACTTTGTTGTTTTCCCATAATGTCGCCAGGACCTCGGAGTTTAAGATCGACCTCAGCAATTTCAAATCCGTCGTTGGTTTTACACATCGTTTCAATGCGGGTTTTGCTATCGTTCCCCAATTTGAATCCTGTCATTAAAATGCAATAACTTTGTTCGGCGCCACGACCCACACGACCTCGCAATTGGTGTAGTTGCGATAACCCAAAACGTTCAGTGCTTTCAATCACCATCACACTTGCATTGGGCACATTAACGCCAACTTCAATCACCGTTGTGGCTACCATAATATTAGTTTTTCCAGCAACAAAGCGTTGCATTTCGGCTTCTTTTTCGGCAGGTTTCATTTGCCCATGAACAATTGAAATGCTGTATTGCGGCAACGGAAAATCACGGGAAATGCTTTCGTAACCGTCCATTAAATCTTTATAATCTTGGGTGGCACTTTCGTTAATTAACGGATAAACGATATAAATCTGTCTTCCTTTGGCGATTTCGTCCTTAAGAAATTTCCAAACTTTTAATCGGTTCGAATCAAATCGATGCACGGTTTGAATGGCTTTTCTGCCTGGAGGCAATTCATCTATAACTGAGATATCTAAATCGCCATACAAACTCATGGCTAAAGTTCGCGGAATAGGCGTTGCGGTCATAACTAAAACATGTGGCGGAATATCGTTTTTCTTCCACAATTTAGAGCGTTGTTCTACACCAAAACGATGTTGTTCGTCAATTACGGCTAGGCCTAAATTTTGAAATTTTACTTTGTCTTCTAGTAAAGCATGGGTGCCAATTAGAATATCTAAGGTTCCGTTTTCAAGGGCTTCGTGAATGATTTTTCGTTCGGAAGTTTTGGTGGAACCAGTAAGTAGTTTAATTGTAATATTTAAATCTTTAGCAAGTTCCGATAAACCAATAAAATGTTGGTTGGCTAAGATTTCAGTTGGTGCCATCAAGCAACTTTGAAAGCCGTTGTCTTTTGCTAAAAGCATGCACATTAGCGCCACAATAGTTTTTCCAGATCCTACATCGCCTTGCAATAAACGGTTCATTTGGGCATTGCTACCCATGTCGTTTCGTATTTCTTTGATGACTCTTTTTTGCGCATTGGTCAATTCAAAAGGCAAATGATTGTTGTAAAAATCAGTGAAGTTTTCGCCTACTTTATCAAACGGATGCCCTTTAATTTTATGTTTTCGAATGAGATTTTTAGTGATCAATTGCAATTGAATAAAGAACAATTCTTCAAATTTCAATCGGAATTGCGATTTCATCAAAAGTTCCTGACTTTTAGGAAAATGAATGTTAAACATGGCCTCATTCTTAGGAATAAGTTTCAATTGTTCCATCAAATAATTGGGCAAGGTTTCAATAAACTGCCCTTTTATTTCCATAAACAATTGCTGCATGGCTTTATTAATTACCTTATTGGTAACACCACGTTGGGTTAGTTTTTCGGTACTTGGATATACGGGTTGCATGGCACTTCGCAAACTGGCTTTATGTTCTTCTAGCAATTCCATTTCGGGATGTGCCATAGAATATTGGCCACCATAATTGGTAGTTTTCCCAAAGATGACATACACTTCGTTGAGTTTTAAACTTTCCCGAATCCATTTTACCCCTTGAAACCAAGTGAGTTCCATTTGCCCAGTTTCATCGGTAAAAGAAGCCACTAATCGTTTTTGGTTTTTACCAAATTCCACGGTTTTAATGTGGATAATTTTACCAATAATTTGAACTTCGGCAGTAGAATTTTGAAGTTCATTAATTTTATAATACCGTGTTCGGTCAATATATCGATTGGGAAATAAATTCATCAAATCGCCATACCTATGGATATTGAGCTCCTTGCGAAGTAATTCTCCGCGAGAAGGACCAATTCCTTTTAGATATTCTATTGGAGTTTGAAGAAGTTTGTTTGACATTTTTTTAAAATAGATGATAGAGAATAGATGATAGAATATAGATGAGCGAGTTTTACTAAACTTATTATCATCTATTCTCTTTAGTCTTTGTTCTATTCTCTTTTCTCAAAAGCGAAGATAGGTTTTTATTGGGGAATTTGAAAATTCAAAAAAATATTGATTTGATGCGAAAAAATGATTCTTAAACGTAATAATTAGCAAAAATTAATTTTATTTGTAACAAAATAAAAACTTAATCGTCTAATGGCTAATAACATATAAAAAAAATGATATGAAAAAAAATGCGAGTTTTTATGTAGGTTTAATTTCTGGCTTTATAAGTTTATTAATTATAACCGTAATAGTAATAGTAGTATTTGGTAAACTTTCAATTCACTAAAAACATGGAAAAAAAATCTTTTTGGAAGGGCTATATGACAGGTAGCGCATTATTTATTGTTACTGCTGTTGTACTTTATTTTAATTTTATGACACAACCTGACCTTTCGCTTAGTCAAGTTGAAACGCAAGATTTAAATGGAAACAAAGTTAATTTAGAAAATTATATTGGAAAACCACTTGTGGTTAATTATTGGGCAACATGGTGCGCTCCTTGTAGAGCGGAATTTCCTGAATTTGAAAAAATCAAACAACAATATGGTGAGGAAGTTAATTTCATTATGATTTCGGATGAACCAATAGAGAAAATAACTAAGTTTTCTAAATCTAATCCTTATACTTTTAATTATTTAAAAAGTAGTGAAAATTTGTCTAATTATGGAATTAACACAAGACCTACCACCTATTTTTATAACGCAAAAGGAATTCTAGTTGCAAAAGAAATGGCGAATTTGGATGCTGCAAAACTTAATGAATTGATTAAGAAAATAAAATAATTTACAGGACAGCATTAAATAAAAAAATCCCGATTTTCATCGGGATTTTTTTGTTATTTACTCAAATACATTTTACGTCGGGAATACAATTCATAAAACTGATCGTCTTTTAAATCATCAATAAATAGGATACTTTCCCCGGTGGATTTCATTTCTGGCCCTAATGCTTTATTCACATTTTGGAACTTACTAAAAGAGAAAACCGGTTGCTTAATGGCATATCCTTTTAACTGCGGATTGAATTTAAAATCGGTTACTTTATTTTCGCCAAGCATTACTTTGGTTGCATAATTCACATACGGTTCGCCATATGCTTTTGCTATAAACGGAACCGTTCTTGAAGCACGCGGGTTGGCTTCAATAATATAAACTATATCGTCTTTTATAGCAAATTGAATGTTGATTAACCCAACAGTTCGCAATGCTAAAGCGATTTTTTTAGTATGATCTTTTATTTGTTGCATTACAAATTCCCCTAAATTAAAAGGAGGCAAAGTTGCATTAGAATCTCCAGAGTGAATTCCGCAAGGCTCAATGTGTTCCATGATTCCGATGATGTACACATTTTCACCATCGCAAATAGCATCTGCTTCGGCTTCAATTGCACCATCTAAATAATGATCCAATAGCAATTTATTTCCTGGAATGCTTTTCAATAAATCTATAACATGCTCTTCTAATTCTTGCTTGTTGATGACGATTTTCATTCCTTGACCACCCAAAACATAAGAAGGTCTAACTAATAAAGGAAAATCTAAAACATCTGCCAAAGCCGACGCTTCATCTGCATTTTCGGCAATTCCGAATTGTGGAAATGGAATTTTTAAATCGGTTAACAATTCAGAAAAACGACCTCTATCTTCGGCTAAATCCAAAGCATCAAACGAAGTTCCTAAAATTTTTATTCCGTATTTGGATAATTTTTCAGCCAATTTTAAAGCCGTTTGCCCACCCAATTGCACGATGACACCTTCTGGTTTTTCGTGTTGGATGATGTCGTAAATATGTTCCCAGAATACAGGTTCAAAATACAATTTATCGGCCGTATCAAAATCGGTAGAAACTGTTTCTGGATTACAGTTGATCATGATGGTTTCGTAACCACATTCTTTGGCAGCCAAAACACCATGCACGCAAGAATAATCAAATTCAATTCCTTGCCCAATTCTATTTGGACCCGAACCAAGAACAACTACTTTCTTTTTATTGGTTACAATACTTTCGTTATGCACGTATCGTTCTCCTGTTGGAGTTTCAATTTCTGCTTCAAAAGTGGAGTAATAATAAGGGGTTTGCGCTTTAAATTCAGCAGCACAAGTATCCACCAATTTATAAACACGTTTGATGTTTTTATCATCCCGCAATTTATAAACCTGACTTTCCAAACAGCCCAACATATGTGCAATTTGTCGGTCGCCATAGCCTTTTTGCTTGGCTTCCAATAATAATTCTTTTGGTAAAGTATCTAATTTGTAAGTCGAAATTTCTCTTTCTAATGAATATAATTCTTCGTATTGTTTCAAAAACCACATATCAATTTTGGTGATTTCGTGAATTCTAGTCAATGGAATTCCCATTGCGATAGCATCATAAATCACAAAAACGCGATCCCAACTTGCAAAAGTTAGTTTCTCAATAATTTGTTCGTAGTTTTTATATCCTTTTCCGTCTGCTCCTAGTCCGTTGCGTTTGATTTCAAGGGATTGCGTCGCTTTATGTAATGCTTCTTGGAACGATCGTCCAATTCCCATCACTTCTCCTACCGATTTCATTTGAAGCCCTAAGGTTCTATCGGCTCCTTCAAATTTATCGAAGTTCCAACGTGGAATTTTTACGATAACATAATCTAAAGTTGGTTCGAATAAAGCCGAAGTTGATTTGGTAATTTGGTTTTGTAATTCGTCTAAGTTGTACCCTAAAGCTAATTTAGAAGCGATTTTTGCAATAGGATACCCCGTTGCTTTGGATGCTAATGCAGAAGAACGCGAAACACGTGGATTGATTTCGATAGCGACAATATCTTCTTTTTCGTCTGGTGAAACGGCAAATTGCACGTTACAACCACCTGCAAAATTCCCTATAGAACGCATCATCAAAATAGCGTAATCGCGCATTCTTTGAAAGGTAGTGTCCGATAAAGTCATTGCTGGAGCAACCGTAATGGAATCTCCCGTGTGAATTCCCATTGGATCCATATTTTCTATGGAGCAAATGATAACCACATTATCATTTTTATCTCTTAAAAGTTCTAGTTCGTATTCTTTCCAACCCAATAAAGCTTTATCAATTAATACTTCGTGAATAGGAGACATTTCCAATCCGTAGGTAAGTTTTTCGTCAAATTCTTCTTTGGTATGTACAAATGCTGCTCCAGTTCCTCCTAAAGTAAACGATGGACGAATAACTAAAGGAAAGCCAAATTCTTGTGCGATTTCTTTTCCTTTCAAAAAGGAAGTTGCTGTTTTGGCTGGTGCCGTAGGAACATTAATTCGTTCTAATAATTGTTTGAATTGCTCGCGGTCTTCGGTAATGTTGATGGCATTAACATCTACCCCGATTAATTTTACTCCGAAATCTTCCCAAATTCCTTTTTCATCTGCTTCTAAACAAAGATTCAAAGCCGTTTGTCCTCCCATGGTTGGAAGCACTGCATCAATCTGCGGATGTTCTTTTAAGATTTGAATTAAAGACTTGGTGGTAAGCGGCAATAAATACACATGATCGGCCATAGTTGGGTCGGTCATGATGGTTGCTGGGTTGGAATTGATAAGAATTACCTCAATTCCTTCTTCGCGGATGGAACGTGCCGATTGGGAACCTGCGTAGTCAAATTCGCATGCTTGCCCAATAACAATAGGTCCAGAACCTATAATTAAAACGGATTTAATGGAGTTGTCTTTTGGCATTGTAGTTAGTTTGTAGTTGTTGTTAACGATTTGGCCCTAGCCCCGATAGCAGTGGAAATCCTTTTTAATTTTTCTTTAAAATTAAAAAGATTGGAACGGATAGCGGGAAATAGCTCCTGAAACTTATTAAATTTTATAAACAAGTTTAAAAAAAAGCCGCTACTAAAAAATAGTAACGGCTTTATATTGATTAGAATCTAATCATTATTTTTTGTGTCTTGGTTCGCAAGATACAGTCAATTTATGTCTTCCTTTAGCTCTACGACGCGCAAGGACTTTTCTTCCATTTGCAGAAGCCATTCTGTCCATAAATCCGTGTTTATTTCTTCTTTTTCTTTTCGATGGTTGAAACGTTCTTTTGCTCATTGCTTTTTATCTTTAAATCGTGTATTAATCTATTTGGTAGGCTGTTTTAAAACCGAGTGCAAATATACAAAGGTTTTTATTACTTGCAAGTAGTTTTTTAAAAATATTTTAAAAACCTTTTATTACCTTTGTAACCTAAATTAAATTAATTATGTTTCATAAAAATATTAAACTTGTACTTGCGGCGCTAATTGTAGCAACGGCAGTATGGCAGTTCACAGAAAGTAACATTGGAAATGGGATTTTTCTAATCTTTTTATCTCTAGTTCCTGTTTTTCTTTATTACAAAAATGAATTTATTTTATTGGCTTTTCTTCAATTGCGCAAGCAAAATTTTGATGGAGCAAGAAAATGGCTTACTAAAATTAAAAATCCTGAAACTGCTTTAGTAAAAAAACAACAAGGTTATTATAACTATCTTCAAGGTTTAATGCTTTCGCAAACAAATTTGATTCAGGCGGAAAAATATTTCAAAAAAGCAATTGAATTGGGATTAAATATGGATATGGATTTGGCAGTTGCTAAACTAAACCTTGCTGGAGTTGCACTTTCTAGAAGAAGAAAACTAGAAGCAACTAACTTAATAAGTGAAGTTAAAAAATTGGACAAACAAGGAATGTTGAAAGATCAAATCAAGTTGATGAAAGATCAAATGAAGAAAATCTAGGGAGGTACGAGGTTTGAAGTACGAGGTACGAGGAATATAAAAAAGGCTTTAGAGAATTTCTAAAGCCTTTTTTAGGTTTTTATTTTCCGAAAATCATTTTTCCAGCGACTACCAATAATAGAGTCCCAAATATTTTTTTTAAGGTACGCTGGTCAATATTTACTGCTATTTTACTTCCAAAATAGCCTCCAACGATAAATAATGATGAAATAATTAATGCGTACCTCCAATCTATAAATCCGGCTTTGTTGTAATTTATAACCGCAAATAAGGTTACTGGTGGTAATAGTGCTGCTAAACTGGTTCCTTGCGCTTGTTGCTGTGTGAATCCCATTAAGAGTAGCATTGGCACCATGATAATCCCTCCTCCTACTCCAATTAACCCACTCAACATTCCGGCTATTAAACCAATACCCATTACTATTATTATTGTTGGAATTGTCATTTTCATGGATTTATATTAATACCCTTGGGTAGGAATTTCGATTAAATATTTCTTTTTGGTTAAATTCGATAATTTTTTATCGCGCAACCACGGATTGTGAATCTTTAATATTTTATAGTTGATTCCTTGATTTTTTGCAAAAATTGCTAAATCGGTAATGGAACTATCTACTTCTAGTGTTTTAGTTGGGATATTTTCATACATCTCGCTTTTAGCAACTTCAAATCCATAAAGCTCTGGATGCTTCATAATTTCTTTAAGTGCTAAAATTCTAAAAACATATCTCGAAGTTTCATCGGTTAGCAATAAATCGTAATAATCAGAAACTTGTTGTTCGGATATTTTAGTATTAACGCCATTCATTCCGCCATTATAGGAGGCTGCTGCTAGAGTCCAGTTGCCAAATTTTTGTTTGGCGGCCAATAAATATTTACAGGCTGCTTCGGTAGATTTTTGCAAATGATATCTCTCGTCTACACCATCGTTAACTTCCATACCTTTTTCTTTGGCAGTATCTGGCATGAATTGCCACACACCTTTTGCACCAGATGCCGAAACGGCATTGGTTAAAGCACTTTCAATTACTGCTAAATATTTGAAATCGTCTGGAACTCCATATTGTTTTAATATCGGTTCTATAATTGGAAATGCGCGATTGGCACGTTTAATTATTAAAATAGTAGATGAATGAAGATTGGCGTTTACTAATAATTCGCGATCAAATCGTTCCCGCACATCCGATATTTGCAAAGGTGTTTTTTCGCCTGCAAAATCCACTGAAACCGGAAAATATTGCGAAGTTCCTTCATGCAATAATTTCTTTTTATCGTCACCAGAAAGTGCAAACATAAATAAACCACTAGCAAAAACTAGCAATGTCAAGATTCCTAAAAATTGTACCTTTTTCATTTTCATTTCTTTTTATTAACCTACAAAGCTACAATAATCAAGCCGAAAAATTAAACAGCTTCTCCTAAAATTATTTTGGGTAAATTTTGATTGAACCATCTAAAACGGTTTAAAATCATAAGATGTGTTCCTCCTTTAACATTAATAAAGGATTTAATATTTTTAGAAGGAAAAACCTCATCGGCATCTCCATGAATATGAATTACATTGGCATCAATTTTAATTCTTTCCCAGCAAACTACTTGCTCAATTGCCCAATCTAAATACTCTTTATTTCGTAAATGCAAAAACTGTTCGTACAACTTTACGCGTTGTTTCATAACATCTCCAAAAGCATATTTAACTAATTTTTCAACGTCTTGCAACAAACTAGTAGGAAGTAATTTATAGGCTTTAGTAGTTCTAGCAAATTTCATTCTCTTAGGCAATTCGGTATTCGATTTTACACTAGAAACAATTATTAATTTCTTCAAATTTAAAAACTGAGCCATTTCTTGAACTAATATTCCACCGAATGAAACACCTAATAAAACAGCATTTTCGTGCACCACTTTTTCGGCCATTCGCTTGGCATAATTTGTAATAGTTTCCTGATTTTCAGGCTGAAACCATTCTAGAAGATGAATTTCAAAAGTATCTTTTGGCAAGTCAATTCGTTCAAAAATTGAAGAACTTGCCGCCAAACCAGGCATAAAATAAACAGGAATCTTACTCATATTTTTACGTATTTCGATGGTATTATCCATTATTTATTCCGAAATTTGCATAAAACTAATTCAATTTTATTGATTTATTTATGAACTCAGAGATAATTTTAGAAAAAATGGAAATTAAAGACAATACCTTCGCTAGACAATTTGAAACTTTGGTGGATGGGAAGTTAGTTTCCCTTGAATATTCCTTTCAAGAAAAGAAAATTTTTCTGACTCGCATAAACGTTCCGGAAGGATTTACAGATGAAGAATTTATCAATGATTTATTAAAAAATATTATGGAAATAGCCTACGAACGCAAACTAAAAGTTGTTCCTATCCTTCCTAAAATTGCTTTGTTTTTCAGAAAAAATATTACTTATAGAGACTTACTACCTCCGGGAATTAAAATATAGTTTTTAAAAAACAACCAAAGTTTTAAATTCCAAATTCCAATTGTATCGTTATAATTGGAATTTGGAATTTTTATTTTGGAATTTATTATATTTACCAAATGAATCCTGAAGAACTAAACCTTAATATCCTTGCTTTTTTCGAATCTATCGAAAAATATTATGGTTGTAAAACGGAAATCACAGAAGGTTTATTTTCAGAATTAAACGATTTAGATGCTAATTTAAGCACTTGGAATTTATCTAAATTTGATTTAATTCGATCTGCTTATCGAAAAAATGGCGGTCGATTTATGTTAGAAGGTGACTCCATGTACTACGAAATTTCGGGCGAAAGAATTATTGACTTCAAACAACTCGGCAGACATAAATTCGAATTTATTGAACAATATAGTGAAACCGTTTTTAGAATTACTAAAATTAGATTTCATTCGAAATACTAGACAACTTTATTTAGAAACTCCATTCGCACACTTCCGTCTTCATCAATTTTAGTAAGATTTATTTGATGTAAAGTATTAACCAATTCCGGATTCCAAGGGGTTTTTACTTTTACATAATTTTCAGTAAAACCATGAATGTAGCCTTCTTTATTTTCGCTTTCAAATAAAACGGTTCTATTGCTTCCAATTTGACTTTCGTAAAAAGCCCGACGTTTTTTGACTGATAATCCGCGGAACATTTTGCTTCTTTTGGAACGCACATTCATTGCAACTACGCCATCCATCGTTGCCGCTTCGGTATTATCCCTTTCGGAATAAGTAAAAACGTGTAAATAAGAAATATCCATTTCATTTAAATAATGATAGGTTTCTAGAAAATCCTCATCGGTTTCACCAGGAAAACCAACAATAACATCAACACCAATGCAAGCATGAGGCATTACTTCCCGAATTTTGGCAACACGTTCGGTATAAACCTCTCGCAAATAGCGACGTTTCATTTTTTTCAAAATTTCGTTACTTCCGGATTGCAACGGAATGTGAAAATGCGGCACAAAAGTGCGACTTTGAGAAACAAATTCTATAGTTTCATTTTTAAGAAGATTAGGCTCGATAGAGGAAATTCGCAAGCGCTCTATTCCTTCTACTTCGTCTAATGCTTTTACCAAATCTAGAAAAGTATGTTCATGTTTTTTATTACCAAATTCTCCTTTGCCGTAATCCCCAATATTAACTCCTGTAAGGACAATTTCTTTGATGTTTTGTTTAGAAATTTCGGAAGCGTTTTTCAAAACATTTTCTAAGGCATCACTTCTAGAAATTCCACGTGCCAAAGGAATCGTGCAATAGGTACATTTGTAATCGCAACCGTCTTGCACTTTCAAAAAAGCGCGCGTTCTATCGCCAATAGAGTAACTTCCTACATAAAAATCGGCCTCTTCAATTTCGCAGGAATGCACTTCACTCCTATCGTTTTTGGATAGGTCGTTTATATAATCGGTGATTTTAAATTTTTCGGTAGCACCCAAAACCAAATCAACACCATCAACAGATGCTAATTCTTCGGGTTTTAATTGGGCATAGCAACCAACGGCAGCAATAAATGCTTTGTCGTTGAGTTTCATGGCCTTCTTTACTATTTGTTTGAATTGTTTATCGGCATTTTCGGTAACGGAACAGGTATTTATAACATACATATCGGCTACTTCTTCAAAGTCAACGCGATCAAATCCTTCGTCTTGAAAATTTCTAGCAATGGTAGAAGTTTCGGAGAAATTCAGTTTGCAGCCTAAAGTATAAAAGGCAACTTTTTTTTTGTTTTCCATAAGTAAACTCAATTAATGAAATCGTTGTCAAAAAATTGAGTGTGCAAATTTAAGTAAATTTTTAAAATAAAAACGGCCACTGATTCACAGATTAAAATAAAATCTGTGAATCAGTGGCCGAGAACTCTAAAAATATTACTCTTTTCTATATTTTTTAGTTTCTTCAAAAACGTGTTCTAATATCTTAGCATCGTCTTCTGTAAAATCAACATTACGACGCGCCATTACAATTTTAGCAGTTTGAAATGCTTTGATTGTTAAGTAAGTTGAAAATCCAGATGCTCCTCCCCAAGAGAAACTTGGCACAAAATTGCGAGGAAATCCTGCTCCAAAAATATTAGTACTCACTCCCACTACAGTTCCTGTATTGAACATGGTATTAATACCGCATTTACTATGGTCTCCCATCATTAATCCACAAAATTGCAAACCCGTTTTAGCAAAATTTTCGGTTTCGTAACTCCATAATTTTACTGGTTCGTAGTTGTTTTTTAAGTTCGAATTATTACTGTCGGCGCCAATATTACACCATTCACCAAGAACAGAGTTTCCTAGAAAACCATCGTGCCCTTTATTGGAATAAGAAAAAAGAACCGAATTATTAACTTCGCCACCGATAACAGAATGTGGTCCAACAGTTGTAGCCCCATAAACTTTGGATGCCAATTTTACTCTTCCCGATTCGCATAGGGCAAATGGTCCACGAATAACCGAACCTTCCATAATTTCGGAATTTTTACCAATATATATTGGACCAGTAGAAGCATTTAAAGTTACAAATTCTAATTTGGCTCCTTCTTCAATAAATACATTCTCAGGCGCAATTACATTAACCGATTTCGGAATAGGTTGTGACGTTCTTCCTTCTGTAATTAATTCAAAATCTTCTCGTAAAGCAGCATCATTTTTGGAAAAAATATCACAAGTGTGCTCTATGGTTAAACACTCTTGATCATATTCAATGATTTCATAAGTGTCAAAATCTACTTCGTCTTGAGTTTCATTGGTATAAAAAGCAACAACCTCGTCTCCTTTAAAAATGGCTTGATTGGCTTCAAGGTTTTTTACTATTTCAGATAGAATAGCATTTGGCAAAAAAGAAGCATTAATCATTACATTATTTTCAAGTTCTACCATCGGATATTTTTCCGAGAGGTATTCTTCAGTTAATGTTGTAGTGGTATAGCCTAAATATTTTTCCCATTTTTCTCGAATGGTTAAAATACCTATTCGTATTTCGGCCACAGGTCTTGTAAAAGTAAATGGCAATAGTGCTTCACGAACAGTTCCGTCAAAAAGTATGTAATTCATTTTTTATTTATTGGAGGGACAAGTCGCGACTTGTCCGTACATTTAGAGTTCAAAGTTACAAAAGTTTATTTCATAAAAAAACCTCCCAATAAATTGGAAGGTCTTAATAAAATTTGAACACTATAAATATTATTTAGCGTGTTTAGCGTATTTAGTTTTAAATTTATCGATACGTCCTGCAGTATCAATAAGTTTAGATTTACCTGTGTAAAATGGGTGAGATGTTCTAGAGATCTCCATTTTATAAACTGGATATTCAACTCCTTCGTGAGTAATAGTTTCTTTAGTTTCTACTGTTGACTTTGTAATAAAAACATCTTCGTTAGACATGTCTTTAAAAGCAACTAATCTGTAATTTTCTGGGTGAATTCCTTGTTTCATTGTATAAATCTTTTTATTTGTTATGAGGTAGTTTGTTGTGAGGCTTTTATAAAAAGGTATCAACTGACTACAACTTTTAATTATTCGTTTTTATTTAAGAGTGCAAAAGTACAAATATTTTTTAATTAACAAACAATTGGACTACTTTTTTTATTTGAATTATATAATATACAATAATAATGGAATTTGTATATTTGTGGATTAATTTTAACTATGTAAAAATATGAATAAAACTATTAGAAAAAACGGATTGACTTTTGGATTGATTTCTGGATTATTATCTATACTAACCACTTCCTTAATTTATAGTTTAAACTTAAATTTATTTTTATCTGGTTGGATTACTTTTTTGAAAATCACTATTTTTACTGCGCTAGCAATAATAATGATTTTAAATACTAAAAAGGAATTACAAAATAATTTAGGCTTCAAAGATACATTTACAACCTACTTTATATTTGCCCTTATTGCTTTATTAGTCTCAACATTATTTGAAATAATTTTATTCAACTTCATTGATCCATCTTTAAAGGATACTTTGAAAGAAATGTCTATAAAATATGTAGTTAAATTATTAGAAAAATTTGAAACACCTGCAGCAAAAATCAATGAAGCAATAAAAAACATACAAGATAATGACCAGTTTTCAATTATTGAATTAATAAAAGGATACTTTACTTATCTTTTGTTAAGCACAATATTAGGTTTGATTTTATCTGGAATATTTAAATCAAGAAACAACCCTGCTCTTAAATGAATTTATCCATAATCATCCCATTATTAAACGAACAAGAATCGCTACCTGAGTTACATTCTTGGATTGTGAAGGTCATGAACGCCAACCATTATACCTATGAAGTTATCTTTATTGATGATGGAAGTACCGATGATTCTTGGCATATTATTGAGGATCTTAATTCTAAAGATTCCAACGTAAAAGGGATTCGTTTTTTAAGAAATTACGGTAAATCTCAGGCTTTACATGCGGGCTTCAAAAAGGCAGAAGGTGATGTAATCATTACTATGGATGCCGATTTACAAGACAGTCCGGATGAGATTCCTGAACTTTATGATATGGTTACCAAAGGCAATTATGATTTGGTTTCTGGATGGAAAAAGAAACGTTACGACAATGCGGTTACTAAAAACCTCCCTTCTAAATTATTCAATTGGGCTGCTCGAAAAACTTCGGGAGTGTATTTGAATGATTTTAATTGCGGATTGAAAGCCTACAAAAATATTGTCATTAAAAACATTGAAGTTTCGGGTGAAATGCACCGTTATATTCCGGTATTGGCAAAAAATGCAGGATTTGGTAATATTGGCGAAAAAGTAGTCATTCATCAAGCAAGAAAATATGGCGAATCTAAATTTGGAATGAGCCGTTTTATAAATGGTTTTCTAGATTTAATAACCATTTGGTTTTTGTCTCGATACGGAAAAAGACCAATGCACTTTTTTGGTGCGGCTGGAGTTTTAATGTTTATTATCGGACTTTTATCTACTGGATTTATAATTATAATCAAATTAATTAAACTTTTTGTACTTCATGAGCCTACCATTTTAGTAGCTCAAAACCCGTTGTTTTATATTGCCTTAACTTCCATGATTATTGGTTCGCAATTATTTCTTGCAGGATTTTTGGGAGAAATAATTCTTAGAAATAAAAACAATGAAGAACGTTATAAAATTGCTAAGGAAATAAATTTGTAAATAAGTGTCCTAATGATTTTAAATTCAAACTAACTGTAATTGAGTTCAATATTTTGAGGATACAAATTGTGACCTCAAATTAAAATTTCTAACCATTGACTGAAAATAAGGAAACTAACAACACAAATAAAAACCAAAGAATAAATTAAAAAATAAGTTTACAAATAGGCTTAGCCCTGATAGAAGCGGCATCCTTTTCTTGCTGTTTTTTAAGCAAGAAAAGATAGAGCGGATAGCAGGAATAGCTTCATAAAAAAAGAATATGCAACTAGAACAAACTATTTTAGACCGAGCAAATGAATGGCTAACCCCTACTTTTGACCAAGAAACCCAAGCAGCCATTCGCGAGATGATTGCTAATTCTCCAAAAGATTTAGAAGAGAGTTTTTATAAAAATTTAGAATTCGGTACCGGTGGAATGCGCGGAATTATGGGTGCTGGAACCAATAGAATTAACAAATATACTTTGGGTAAAAATACCCAAGGGATTTCAGATTATCTTAAAAAATCCTTTCCAGGAGAGGCTTTAAAAGTTGTAATTGCTTACGATTGTCGCCATAATAGCGATACTTTGGCTAAAACGGTTGCCGATGTTTTTTCTGCTAATGGGATTCAGGTGTATCTTTTTTCGGATATGCGACCTACACCAGAGTTATCGTTTGCCTTGAAATATTTGAAATGCCATGCCGGAATAGTATTGACGGCTTCTCATAATCCGCCAGAATATAATGGCTACAAAGTATATTGGCAAGATGGTGGGCAACTAGTTCCACCACAAGATTCGGAAATAATTCAAGTAATTGAAGCGCTTCCGTATGAGAATATTAAGTTTGATGCTAATGAAAATTTAATTGAATATATAGACACTGAGGTTGATGCTGCTTTTGCAAAATCTACAATAGAAAATGCAAGTTTTAATACGCCAGTTGCTGCTAAAGAAAATTTAAAGATTGTTTATACTTCCCTTCATGGAACTTCGATTAAATCGATTCCTGGAGTTTTGGCTAAGGCTGGTTATACCAATGTAAATATAGTTGCAGAACAAGAAGTTCCTGATGGGGATTTTCCTACTGTAATTTCGCCAAATCCAGAAGAACCAGAGGCCTTATCTATGGCTATGGCTCTTGCAGATAAAGTTGGAGGAGATATTGTAGTTGGTACCGACCCAGATTCAGACCGCTTAGGAGTGGCAGTTAGGGATACTAATGGCAAAATGACCTTGTTAAATGGAAACCAAACTATGGTTGTCATGACGGCTTTCCTTTTAGAACAATGGAAACGTGCTGGTAAAATAACTGGCAAACAATTTATAGGAACTACTATTGTTTCTACCCCAATGATGCTAGAACTTGCTGCTGCCTATGACGTGGAATGTAAAGTTGGATTAACTGGTTTTAAATGGATTGCAAAATTCATAAAAGATTTTCCAGAATTAGAATTTATTGGAGGTGGCGAAGAAAGTTTTGGATTTATGGTTGGTGATGCTGTTCGAGATAAAGATGCTGTTGCAGCAACTTTGTTAGTATGTGAAATTGCAGCACAAGCCAAAGCAGCAGGCAGTTCCTTATACCAAGAACTATTAAACTTATATGTAGATTTCGGATTTTATAAAGAACATTTAATTTCATTGACCAAAAAAGGCATCTCTGGATTGGAAGAAATTAATCAAATGATGGTTAACTTACGTGAAAACCCAGTTGCTGAAATTGATGGACAACGCGTGGTGTGCATTGAAGATTACCAAAATTCTACAGCCAAAAATAGGTTTACGGAAGAAGTAGAACCAATAAACATTCCAAAATCGAATGTATTGATTTATTATCTAGAAGATGGTTCTAAAATTTGTGCTCGCCCTAGCGGAACCGAACCAAAAATAAAATTCTATTTTAGTGTAAATGCACCTTTGGATGCTGTAGAAAATGCTACCGAAGTAGAAAAAGAATTAGATGATAAAATTAAAAACATAATTGCTGCTATGCAGTTGAACTAATGGACGAAAATCTTAAGAAAATATTTCCTTTTATAAAACCTTATAAATTCCATGTGGTGTGGAATGTGGTTTACAATATTTTATATGCTTTGTTTAGTACGTTGTCTTTCATCGCTTTGATTCCGATGATGCAAGTATTGTTTGCCCAAGCAGAAAAAATATCCGAAAAACCAACTTATACAACCTTTTGGGAAATACCTACGTTTGCAAAGCAATACCTTTATTATTACATTACCGAATTAGAAAAAAATAATGGACCGCAATATGCTTTACTTCTAGTTGTAGCACTTATTATTATTACATTCTTGCTTAAAAATTTATTTAATTATTTAGCATCGAATCATTTAATGCATTTGAAAAATGGTGTTTTAAAAGATTTACGAAATACAATGTATAACAAAATCATCGATTTACCCATTTCTTATTATTCGGAAAAAAGAAAAGGAGATATTATGGCTAGGATGTTGGGGGATGTTGGGGAAGTTCAAAATTCATTTTTTGCAATATTAGAATTGATTGTAAAGGAACCCATGACCATTGTTTTTACAATTGCAGCAATGTTTGCCATTAGTATAAAACTAACCATTTTTGTTTTTGTTTTCATACCTATTTCCGGGTATATTATTTCAATAATTGGAAAATCATTAAAATCTAAATCTCAAGAATTGCAATACGAAGGAGGACACTTAATCTCCATTGTAGAAGAAAGCCTTACTGGATTAAAAGTAGTTAAGAGTTATAATGCCGAAAATAGTTTTAAGAGAAGATTTAATGAATCTGTAGATAGACTTTTAAAATTATCAAACAGTATTGGCAGAAAAAACAATTTAGCCTCACCCTTTAGTGAGTTTATGGGTATTATTGTAATTGCTGTACTTTTATGGTTTGGTGGAAATATGGTTCTTGTAGATACGCTTCCAAACGGAAAAGCAATCTTAGAAGGTGCTCAATTTTTAGCCTATATGGGGCTGGCCTACAATATCTTAACTCCTGCGAAATCCATTTCAAAAGCAACCTATTCGGTAAAAAGTGGTATGGCTGCAGCGCAACGCGTTTTTGAAGTTTTAGAAGTTGAAAATGCTATAACCGATAAACCAAATGCTATAGTAAAAGCATCTTTTGACACCGAAATTACAATTGAAAATATTAATTTCAAATACGAAGAAGAAAACGTGTTAAAGAATTTTTCTTTACAGATTCCTAAGGGAAAAACAGTTGCATTGGTAGGACAATCCGGAAGCGGAAAAAGCACGATTGCCAATTTGTTGACTCGTTTTTATGATGTTCAAGAGGGCACAATAAAAATTGACGGCACCGATATTAAAGACATGACGATGAATTCTCTTCGTCACCTTTTAGGTTTAGTGACGCAAGATTCGATTTTATTTAACGATACTATTAAAAATAATATCCTTATCGGAAAAGAAAATGCTACTGATGAAGAAATTTTGGATGCTTTGAAAGTGGCTAATGCTTATGAATTTGTACAAGATTTGCCAAACGGAATTTATACTAACATTGGTGATGCTGGAAACAAACTCTCAGGTGGACAAAAACAACGTTTGAACATTGCCCGTGCAGTTTTGAAAAATCCACCAATTATGATTTTGGACGAAGCCACTTCGGCATTGGATACCGAAAGCGAAAAATTCGTTCAAGTTGCATTAGAAAATATGATGCAAAATAGAACG
The DNA here is from genome assembly GCA_947451525.1 of Flavobacteriaceae bacterium. GTDB lineage: Bacteria > Bacteroidota > Bacteroidia > Flavobacteriales > Flavobacteriaceae > Flavobacterium. The sequence continues at coordinate 17,813 of CANFZM010000009.1, read as the reverse complement.
TCTATTGTTATTGCGCACCGACTCTCTACCATACAAAAAGCAGATAAAATTGTGGTAATGCACCGTGGGGAGATTGTAGAACAAGGAACCCATGACGAATTATTAACCCTAAACGGAACCTATTCTAAATTAGTGATGATGCAAAGTTTTGAATAAATGTATGTCAACAATCCAAATATTACACTTCCTGAGGATCCCGATACGATAGTTTGGAAGTATTTGGATTTGTCTAAATTTTTGGATTTACTGATTTCAAAAAAACTCTTCATGTCCCGTTCGGATAAATTTGAAGACCAATATGAAGGAACATTTAGCGAACCAACTTTTGAAGAAATTAAAAAATTATCGGTAAACAATCCAGAATTTTTAGATTTCTATAAATCCCATCGGGAAAAAGTGGTGGTTAGTAGTTGGCACATTAACGAATATGAATCGTTTGCCATGTGGCAAATATTTACCCAAAACAGCGAAGGTATCGCCATTCAATCTACCATTGGAAGGTTGCAAAAAGCACTCCAAACGGAAAAGGAATTTAATCAATATATAGGCGAAGTAAATTATATTGATTACAAAAAAGAATACATTCCGTTTGACGATATGTTTTTTCCGTTTTTGTTCAAACGAAAAAGTTTCCAATACGAAAGAGAAGTCAGAATTCTTTCGGATTTACACGATAAAGATATTAAAATCAACGATGGATTAAAGATTAATGTGGATCTCAACCAATTGATAGAAAAAATCTACATCCATCCAAAATCAGAAAACTGGTATAAGAAATTAGTTATTGAATTGGTTTCGAAATTGGATTTTGATTTTGAAATAGAAAAATCCGATTTGGAAAGTGACATTTTAATTTAGTTCACCGGAAAGTATTCCTGCACTTTCCACTCTTTTGAAAGTAAATCTAAAAAGTGATAATGCACTTTGTCCTCTTTATCAAAAGCACCATTTTTATTGATATCTTCTATGGTTCTGAAATACAATCTAGAAGTAGATTCCATACAATTCCAATCAATTAACTCCTGAAGGTCTTGTGATAATTTAGTGAAATTAGATCCATTAATGGCACTAATATAAAGCGTCTTAATATCGTTGCTATCTATTTTTCCATCCTTGTTGGTATCGGCATCCGCTAGAGTATAAACCAAAAATTGTTTCTTGGTTTTATCGGCAGTATTCTTTAAATAAGTTGCCGTTTCAATTAAAATCTGTTTATCCGTTAAGGCTTTAATAGAGTCTTTTCCTATTTCTTGAAATTTAATATTTTGCAAATAACCGGTAATTTCAAATTCTCTATTATCGGAAACTGCAAAACTTTGTTGCGATTCGCCTTTTGAAGAAAAAGAATCATAACCAACATTTTTATCTCTACTGTAAATACTCAAATCACCAATTGGATGGATAAGTATATTAGTTCCGCTGAAATTAATTGGCAAATCGGCTACTTTTATTGAAGATGCATCGGTTTTGGCAACTGGTTTATCTTTAGCATTGGTATCGTAAGAAACTTTTGGAGTTTCTTTTTCTTGTTTGCAACTTACTAAAAGGGCAACTACTGAAAGGACAATATATTTGGAAATGTTTTTCATTGGAAACTAATTTAATTTCAAATTTAGTGAAATTTACAATCTTGCAGTCAATTTTATATTAAAAACTCGCGTTGTCATGTAATTCGGAATTCCGTATTGGCTCTTAGAATAAGCGTCACGAACCCAAGTATTGGTAATTGCGTTTTGGTTGTTAAACATATTGTAAATTTCAAAACCAAGAGACAAATCATTGAATTTCTTTAACCAATGCCCTTCGGGACGTTCGTTATTTTTTTCGGTAAATAAATACGAAAATCCAACATCGGCACGACGGTAATCGCGCAAACGACTTTGGTATTGGTATGCATCTGCATACGAAGGAGAACCTCCTGGCAAACCAGTATTATAGGTTAAATTCAAATACAATTTCACGTTAGGAATGTTGGGCATATAATCTTGAAATAAGATTCCGAATTTCAATCGTTGGTCTGTAGGCCGTGCAATATAACCTCTACCATCTTGGTTTTCTTCAGTTTTCATGTATCCGAAACTAAACCAAGATTCGGTTCCAGGAACGAAAGCACCATTCAATCTACAATCAAATCCGTAAGCGTACGCAACAGCATCATTATTCGCTCGGTACCGAATTCTAACATTTTCTAAAGTATAGGTATTTACATCACTCATTGTTTTATAATAAGCCTCACTCACCAACTTGAATGGTCGGTTCCACATCTTAAAATTATAGTCATTGCTTAATACAAAATGTATTGATTTTTGTGCTTTCACATTCGGGTTTACTACACCATATTGATCGCGCAATTCTCTATAAAATGGTGGTTGGTAATAAAAGCCAGTTGAAAAACGGAAGAGCATGTCTTTTTTCCAATCGGGTTTAAGTGAAACTTGAGCCCTTGGACTAAAAACGGTTTGGCTTTTGGCATCGGTAATTGCATCACCAGAAACCAACCAATTTTGTGCTCTAACTCCTGCATTCAACCACAATTGATTATCCCCTAAATTAGTTTTAGTGCTCCATTGGGCATAACCCGAAAATCTATTGATGTCTACAAAATTCAACGCTCTCACATTTTGATAAGGAACTAATGGCCCTGAATATGCTGGCGGATAGGGATCGTCTCTTGGCGGAACACTTGGTGGATTCACATTAAACCCAGAATCGTTAAGGGCTTCCCATTCTACAATGCGATCACGAATACTTTCGTGGGTGTATTTCAATCCCCATTCTATTTGGAATTTTTTCTTAAAATTGTGATTTCCTTTTACTTCCCCATTGAAAATTACAGCATCCAAATCGTTTCGTGCATGATTCAATTGTGAACCAATTGCTCGATTGTATGTCACATTACCAAAAGTTTCCGAACCAATATTGGTATCTACTTCACCCAAATAATAGGCTGCATCAATATCAAAATGCTCTTGCTCTTGAGTATGGTAAGCCGAAGCAATAACCTTATAAGTACTCGTTTCGTTTGCAATATAATTGGTTTTGAATGCGCCAAAATAAGTTTGGTATTGATCCTTTTCTTGCCCTTCGTAAAAAACCTGAAGCGCAATAGGATTACTCAACGTTCCAAAATTGGTTTGGCGCGTTAAGGGTTGGTAACTGTATTTGTTTTGTGAGATATTTCCTAAAAAACTAAATTGTAGTTTTTTATTAGCATTAAAATTAATATTCGTTTGAATATCAGCAAATGTAGGTTTGTAATTGGATTGTGTTTCTTGGCTATTTACCAAAAGAGAGTTGTCGCGATAGCGAATACCTGTAATAGCACTCCATTTTTTATTTTTAGAAATTCCTTCGGCAGAAACACTTCCTCCTAACATGCTGGCTTCCATAGATGTGCCAAATTTGGTTGGTTTTCTATAGGTAATATCCAAAACCGAGGACATTTTATCACCATATTTTGATTGAAAACCTCCTGCAGAAAAATCAATATTCTGAATTAAATCGGTATTGGTAAAACTCAATCCTTCTTGTTGCCCAGAGCGCACTAAAAATGGACGATAAATTTCAATTTCATTTACATAAACTAAATTCTCATCGTAGTTTCCACCACGAACCGAATATTGCGAACTTAATTCGGTGTTAGAATTAACCCCTTGTAATGTTTTTAGTATTCCTTCTACTCCACCAGATAAACTTGGAACTTTTCTTACAACCTCAGTATCAATACTAATAATACCTTGAACCCGTTTACGACTACTAGTAATTACAACATCTTCTAGTTGCGCATTTTTACTGTTCATTATCGGATTATAATCTAATACTTCCTTGGGTTTTAATTGAAAAGTAGCGGTGATACTTTTTAATGAAATATGGGTATAAACCAAAACTACTTTTTGATTGGAAGGGATTTCTATTACATAAAAACCATTGGAATTAGTTACCGAGGATTTGCTTTGGTAACTGACATTAACACCTTCGACTGGATTTTTATTATCATCTAAAACGATGCCGGTAACTTTTGCATTTTGAGCAACTACCACTGCACTCATTAGAAAAAAAAGCAGCGATAAAACTTTGTTTCTTGTTTTCAAAAGGATTGTATTATTTTTGACTTCTATTAAATTGCGTTTCAAAGATAGTAGAATTTCCAACATTATCGGTTACTATCACTTTCAATTTATTGGTGCCTTCCAACAATAGATTATCCTTAAAAACATGCGTAATTTTATTTAGTTTTGGCTCGTATTCGAACAAAACCCAAACGTCATTAAGGTAGCCATTGTAGGTTTTTACACCCGAAAAATCATCTGAAATAGTAAGACTTACACTTTTTTGAGCAGTAATCCATTTGCCTTCTATACTTTTTGCAATTTTAATAGTTGGTGCAATGGTATCTTTCATCAAAGTGAACTGCCCTAATGTTTTGGTTCTACAAGTAAACGTATTCCCTACTAGTTTTGTTGCATTGTAAGTCCATTTTTTTCCATTCAAGGAAGCAAGAAACATTTTTTTCTTATCCTCCTCGCTAGAAATTGCATCTTCAACAGTTATGGTAAAGTTAGAATTTGCAGGAACCGTATCGTCGTGCAAATATAAAATATTGCTTTTTACATCAAAATTCAAATAAAAATCATCATAGAAAGTTCCTGCAGGGAAGGAAACCGAAAAATTATCTTTTTCAAAATTGGCATCAACTTTGGCTTTCACAAAATATTTAGAGGGTTTGACAGGATTCAATACCGTTGCTGCTTGGTTAGAATACTGAATTGGAATAGAAATTGTGGTTTTATTCTGAAAGAAATCAGAAACTTCAATACGTTCTACGCCAGTAAAATTCGGAATCACATTATAAACTCCGTTATCTACATTTTGATAGATGTTACTCCAATTATAAGGATATTTCATAAATAATTTCTGAACCCTTTGGTGCGTTTTTTTATACCGATAATAATCGATGAAGGCATTCACGTAACGCGCTTCATCAAAAACCATCTGATCAAATTCATAACCAAAAATTGGAGTTCCATTAGAAATTAATTGTGTTTTATAAGTCCCATTGGCATTATAGGAAACATCATCCCAGTCAACTGCATTAATTCCGAAGCCAATTCGACCTGTTGCTAATACTTTTTCGGAAAGATAAGTACCGTCTTTTTGCAAAGATAAATTCAAAATTACTGGAATTTTAGATTCGTTTGCTATAGAATTGGCATCTATTGGATAAACCAAAAGAGAAGAAATAATTGGTTTTTTTGTATCTTTTAAATCCAATCCAAAAAATAATGGGTTGATAATTTTCTCGGTTTTATTATCTCTAAATTCAAAATGCAAATGCGGTCCTTCTGATCCACCTGTATTTCCGGACAAGGCAATAATTTGACCTTTCTTAACAAGTAATTCATTAGGTTTAAAAAAGGCTTCCATCTCATAACTCTTTCCTGAGTATTGCAACTCTTCTATTTTATCTTGAATTACACCAACTGCTTTTTGCAAATGTCCATAAACTGTGGTGAATCCATTGGGATGGGTAATATAAATTGCCTTTCCGTAACCGGCAGTAGAAATTTTTATACGTGAAACATATCCATCGGCAGCAGCATGAACATTAAGTCCTTCATGCTGATTGGTTTTAAAGTCAAAACCGGCATGAAAATGATTGGGGCGGAGTTCTCCAAAATTACCAGATAATTGAATTGGAATTTCTAATGGCGACGAAAAAAAATCTTTAGGATATTGATTTTGACCTAAACTAACTAAGGATACAAGAAAAAAACAGAAAGAAAATCTCATAGAAAAAGGTTTTTTGCTAATTTATTAAATAATGAAGATATAAAAAAATATCTAAAAAAAGTAATTTTCAACTACCTATTTTACAAAATGTTATCTCCTCACAAAAAAATAAATATTTTTTTTCGTTAAAAATATTGCTTTAATAGAATAGGAATTATAAATTTGTAAGATTAAGTATTGAATACTGTTATAGATGAGTGAAATTACAGAAATAATGGATACTCTTGAAAATAAAATTCAAAAATTGTTTGTTAAAATAAATAGTTTAGAAGAAAAAAATCAAGCGTTACAAAAAGAAATTACCATTTCTGTGGCTTCTATGCAAAATCAGACTTTAGTTTTGGAAACACTAAAGAAAGACATAGAGTCCTTAAAAATAACAAATTCTCTACTGGGCAGTGAAGATTATAAAAGAGATACAAAGCTTAAAATAAATTCATTAATTAGGGAGATTGATTATTGCATAGCACAGATAGCAGATTAAAACTATGGATGATAAGCTTAAAATTAAAATATCAATTGCCGATAGAGTATACCCGTTAACGGTAAACATGTCGCAGGAAGAAGGAATGCGAAGTGCTTCGAAGAAAATTGATATAATGATAAAGCAATTTGAAGAAAATTATGCTGTTCGTGATAAGCAAGATGTTTTGGCCATGTGTGCACTACAATTTGCCTCTCAATTAGAACAAAAAAATGTGGATAATGCTATTGATGGTACCGAATCAATAGAGCGATTGACAAAAATTAATGAATTATTAGACCAATATCTCAAATAATATTACAAAAATAACGTTCTTATAAATAAGCTAAAAATACTGCCTACATTAGTTCATTTTTGGTAAACTCAACACTAACAAATTAAAATGAGTGAATCGTCGCTTCTATAGTATGCCCTCTTTATGTGGGAAACTTGAACAGCGAGTTAGCTCAAAACTTGTCTTTACGAGTTTATACAAGCAATTAATGTAGGTTTTTTTATATATAAATTTTTTAAACAAACCATGGACATAGTATCTATAATTATCGGAATAGTTGGCGGAATAGTTGGCGGACTTACAATATCGAAAGTATTGGAAAAAAGCAACGTATCCAACTTATTGAAAAATGCAAAAAAAGAAGCAGCATCTATATTAAAAGATGCTAATCTAGAAGGCGAAAACATTAAAAAAGACAAATTACTTCAAGCCAAAGAAAAGTTTCTGGAATTAAAATCAGAACATGAAAAGGAAATTTTATCGAAAGATAAAAGAATGGCAGAAGTAGAAAAACGAATTAGAGACAAAGAATCTCAAATTTCTAGTGAATTATCCAAAGCCAAAAAAGTCAATGATGACTATGAAGCGAAAACAACAGAATACAATTCTAAAATTGAAGTTCTGGATAAGAAACAACAAGAAGTTGAAAAAATGCACAAAAGTCAAGTAGTTCAACTAGAAGTTATTTCTGGTCTTTCTGCTGAAGATGCTAGGGAACAATTGGTAGAAAGCCTTAAAGCTGAAGCCAAAACCAAAGCAATGGCACACATTCAAGAAACTATTGAAGAATCTAAGTTAACTGCTCAACAAGAAGCTAAAAAAATTATCATAAGCACCATACAAAGAGTTGGAACAGAAGAAGCAGTAGAAAATTGCGTTTCGGTTTTCAATATTGAATCGGATGATGTTAAAGGTAGAATTATTGGTCGTGAAGGAAGAAATATCCGTGCCCTTGAAGCGGCAACTGGTGTTGAAATCATTGTAGATGATACTCCAGAAGCTATTATTCTTTCTTGTTTTGACCCTGTTAGAAGAGAGATTGCACGTCTTTCGTTGCATAAATTAGTTACCGATGGTCGTATTCACCCAGCTAGAATTGAAGAGGTAGTTGCTAAAACTACAAAACAAATAGATGATGAAATCATTGAAGTTGGAAAACGTACTGTTATTGATTTAGGAATTCATGGTTTACATCCTGAATTGATAAAAACTATTGGTAGAATGAAATACCGTTCTTCTTATGGTCAGAATTTATTGCAACACTCTCGCGAAGTTTCTAAACTTTGTGGAATTATGGCCGCTGAGTTGGGCTTGAACGTAAAACTTGCTAAACGCGCTGGATTACTTCACGATATTGGTAAAGTGCCAGATGCCGAAAGTGATTTACCTCACGCACTATTGGGTATGCAATGGGCGGAAAAATATGGTGAAAAAGAAGAAGTATGTAATGCAATTGGAGCACACCATGATGAGATTGAAATGAAATATTTAATTTCTCCAATTATTCAAGTTTGTGATGCTATTTCAGGGGCAAGACCAGGCGCTCGTCGTCAGGTATTGGATTCTTATATTCAACGTTTGAAAGATTTAGAAGAAATTGCTTTTGGATTTAATGGTGTTAAAAACGCCTATGCTATTCAGGCTGGTCGTGAACTTCGTGTTATTGTAGAAAGTGAAAAAGTAAGTGATGATATGGCTTCTAGTTTATCATTTGAAATATCTCAAAAAATCCAAACCGAAATGACCTATCCAGGTCAAGTGAAAATTACAGTAATTAGAGAAACTCGCGCTGTAAATATTGCAAAATAATAAACTGAAGTTATTTATAAAAAAATGAAAGCTTGTCCTAACCGACAAGCTTTTTTTTATTTTCTAGGATGAAAGTTATTTACTATTTGCGTCAAATGTTTTCTATCCAGATGCACATAAATTTCAGTAGTAGTAATCGATTCATGTCCTAAAAGTAATTGAATAGAGCGCAAATCTGCTCCGTTTTCTAGCAAATGAGTAGCAAAGGAATGTCTAAGTGTGTGCGGACTGATGACTTTATTTAAATTAATAGCAACTGCTAAGTCTTTAATGATAGTAAAAATCATTGCTCTTGTAAGTTGTTTCCCACGTCGATTTAAAAAAAGTGTATCCTCATGCCCTTTTTGAACGACTAGATGATTCCGAATTAAATTCTTATACATCAGGATGAATTTCTGCGTAACGTTGCTTATTGGCACAAATCGTTGCTTATTCCCTTTTCCCGTAATTTTTATAAAACCTTCTTCAAAAAACAAATCGGAGATTTTTAGAGTAACTAATTCGGAAACTCGCAAACCACAACCATACAAAGTTTCTATGATGGCTCTATTTCTTTCGCCTTCGGGTTTGGATAAATCGATGGCCGCAATTAAACTATCAATATCTTGTACAGAAAGAGTGTCTGGTAATTTTCTTCCCAACCGTGGGGCTTCTATCAATTCCATTGGACTATCGGTTCGGTAATCTTCAAAAATTAAATAGGAGAAAAAACTTTTCAATCCAGAAATTATTCTCGCTTGCGAACGAGCATTGACCTCTTTAGAAACCGAATAAATGAATTGTTGAATAGTTTCCTCCGAGATTTTAACAGGAGAAACTTCAATTGAATTTGCTTCTAAATAAACACAAAGCCGCTCTATATCTAAAGAATAATTATCTATAGTATTTTTAGACAATCCTCTTTCAATCTTAAGATACGATTGATAACTTTTTATAAAGGTGTTCCAATTCATAGTTACAAAGTAACGAGAAAACAGTCAATAAAAAAAACCACCCAATTTCCTCGAGTGGTTTCTAACAATTTAAAATTAAGTTTAGAATTTATAATTAACTCCAAAAGAAACTGCAGACCAGTCCCCTCCGAATCTAACACTTGAAGCATTTTCAGCACCTGACCAATCACCTTTAGCAGACACATAACTTAAAACTGCAATTTTAGTTTCTAAAGAGAAATTTTTAGAAACAAAATAATTTAATCCTGGAGCTAAAGCAACACCAAAACTATTCACTTTAGTAACATTGCCTACAGCAGGAGTGGATTTAATAGAACCTAACGCAACTCCAAGTTCTGTAAACAAGGTAAATTGAGAAGCTGGTGTGAAATAATATCTACCAGCTAATCCCGCAGCAAAAGTACTTGTTTTGTTAGTCCCTGAAGATGAAGTAGCCTGAACACTTCCCGAACCTAAATTTAGGTTTACCCCTAAAGCAATGTTATCCGTAACAAAATAACCTACAGAAGGCGCAAAGACAAAATTATCTTGTTTGTAATTGGAAATTTTAGAATCAGAACCAAATGTCAATGCTCCTGACACAAAAACATCTCCTTTAGAGAATCCTAAATTAGATTCTTTTTTGTTTTGCGCATTAGCAAAACCAAAAGCACTAAGTGCAACAACGGTTAAAATGATTTTTTTCATTATAATAAAAATTTAAAGTTATACTTAAAGTTAAAAAAATAAAATAATCTGTGCAAAAAAAATTGTCTTCTTTTAATATTTAGAATAGTTCTAAAAAAATCTTAAAACTCATTATTTATAACAAAGTTTATATATTTTTACAGAAATCTTTTCTATGAAAATTATTATAATCAATGGTCCGAACTTGAATTTACTAGGAAAACGAGAGCCTGAAGTTTATGGTGACGAAACCTTTGAAAATTATTTTAATTTTTTAAAAGAGAAATTTCCTACAATAGAATTAGAATATTACCAAAGTAATATTGAAGGAGAATTGATTAATGCATTGCAAAATGTTGGATTTTCTTACAACGGAATCATACTAAACGCTGCTGCCTACACCCATACTTCTATAGGAATTGGAGATGCAGTTAAAGCAATTACTACCCCAGTAATTGAAGTGCATATTTCTAATACGTTTGCAAGAGAAGAATTTCGCCATCAATCGTTTATTTCACCCAATGCTAAAGGGGTAATTCTTGGCTTCGGATTAAAAAGTTACGAACTCGCTTTGCAATCCTTTTTATTACAATAGTTAGCATTTCTTTTATTTATAATTTTAGTAAAACATTTTTTTATGAAAAAAATCAGTACCCTTTTGTTTCTAATTTTTTCGGTAATTTCTTTCAGTCAAGTAAAAGGGGTAGTTAACGACTCCAAAGGAAAGCCAATCGCTTTTGCAAATGTATATGTAAAGGATACTTATATTAGTACCACCACTAACGACCAAGGTAAATACGAATTAAACATAAAAGCACCTGGAACTTATATAATTCTTTATAAATATCTAGGATATAAAACCGAAAAGAAAATTGTAGAATTTAATAAAGTTGCGCTTACAGTAGACGCTACCTTGCAAGAGGAAGAAATCCAATTGAATGAGGTTGCAATTAGTTCTAAAGTAAATCCTGCAATTGAAATTATAAAAAATGCCATTGCTAGCAGAAAAGAAAATTCGGCTAAAACCGCTAGATACAATGCCGACTTTTATTCTAGAGGAATCTTTCGGGTTAAAAACCTTCCGAAAACCATATTAGGACAAAAACTAGATTTCTTTGATGAAATGATTGATTCCACTCGAAGTGGTATTTTATATTTATCGGAAACGGTTTCTAAAATAACATTCCAAAAGCCCGATAAAATGAAGGAAACTATTATTGCATCTAAAGTTAGTGGTAACGATAATGGTTTTAGTTTTAATAATGCTGCCGATGTGAATTTTGACTTTTACGAAAACTATTTAGATTTTAATGTAAAAGTTGTTTCCCCTATTGCAGACAATGCTTTTAATTATTACAAATACAAATTTGATGGTTCGTTCGTTGATGAAAACAACAAAATTATAGATAAAATTAAAGTAACAGCCAAACGTGAAACCGAACCAGCAATGACTGGCTACATTTATATTGTAGACGATTCATGGGCTATTTATGCTGTAGATTTGTCTATAAAAGGAAGCCAGATGCAAAACCCTGCTCTTAACACTTTAACTTTAAAACAGAACTTTAGTTATAATAATACCAATAAAATTTGGGCTAAAAACACCCAAACTATAGATTTTGAAGCGGGAATGTTTGGCATCAATATCAATGGAAAATTTACCTATGTATATTCTAATTTTGATTTTCCAGAAAAATTAGAAAAGAAAACATTTACTAATGAAGTTCTAAAATTTGAAGCAAATGCTAACAAAAAAGAAGATTCTTTTTGGAATACCATTCGTCCAGTTCCTTTAACTATAGAAGAAAGCACTGATTACTTAAAAAAAGATGCTTTACAAACTAAGAAAAAATCCAAAACCTATTTAGATTCTATTGACAATAAACGAAATAAATTTAGAGTGGCAGATGTACTTATGGGGTATAATTATTCTAATTCATTTAAAAAATGGTCTATTAATTATGATGGTCCTTTGATGAAAACCAACTTCAACACGGTGCAAGGTTGGAAAACTCAAGCAGGTTTATCCTATACCAAAAGAAATGAAGAAAAAAGAACTTTCACCAGAATTGGTTCTAATTTTGATTACGGATTTTCAGAAAATAAATTGCGTGCCACCGGAAGTTATGTACGTAAATTCAATAATATAAATAATGCCATGCTTTCTGTAAATGGAGGAAGCAGCGTGAATCAATTCAACGGAAATAATCCTATTTCAAGTATGGTAAATACCTTCAGCAGTTTGTTATTTAAAAATAATTTCATGAAATTGTATGAAAAGAATTTTGTTGCTGCCAATTTTGGAAGGGAAATTATAAATGGTTTAAACATGAATTTCAATTTAGAATATTCTGAAAGAAAACCTTTGTGGAATACCACAGACCAAAGTATTACCAAAACAGATGATATCTATTCGTCCAACAACCCAATACTGCTAAACGACTTTGTAACTCCAGCATTTGAAAAACACAATTTAATGAAAGCCAATGTAGTAGCGGTAATCAAATTCGGGCAACACTACTGGACCAGACCCGACGGAAAATACAATATTGGAAATGATGCTTACCCAACTATTTCGGTAGGTCTAGAAAAAACATTTGCTGCAACCGACAAAAAATACGAATACACTTTGCTATCAGCAAGAGTTCAGCAAGATTTCACCCTTGGAAATAAAGGCGACATGAAAATCAACCTTAAAGGAGGTAAATTCTTTAATGCCGATAACATATCTTTTGTAGATTACAGACACTTTAACGGTAATCAAACCCATATTAGCAATGGAGAAAGTTATACCAATCAGTTCAACAACTTACCTTATTATTCGACAAGCACCAACAACAGTTATTTTGAAACCCATATTGAGCACAACGATAAAGGATTTTTGATGAATAAAATTCCGTTATTGAATAAACTACAATCGCAATTGGTTTTAGGATTCCACAATTTGGCGATTCCAGGGAGAAATCCGTATCAAGAGTTTTCGGTAGGATTGGATAATTTAGGGGTTGGAAAAGCAAAACTTTTCAGAGTAGATTATGTTCGTTCGTACCAAAATGGATACCAAGGTGACGCCGTTATTTTCGGATTGAAATTCTTGAATGTACTAGAATAATAATGCTATTCCATTTAAAGTTTTGACACGAATTACACGAATTTACACAAATTATTTGCTGATTAGTTTTGGTAAAAAAAATTAGTGATAATTCGTGTAATTCGTGTCAACCTTTTTTATGATTACTGCCAAAGGCAGAAAAAATTCGTGTAATCAATTTCAGCATAATTAATTAGTGATAATTCGTGCAATTCGTGTCAACCTTTTTTATGATTACTGCCAAAGACAGAAAAAATTAGTGAAATTAGTGTTGAAAAAATATCATTTAAAAAACACATCATATCCAAATCGGATTAATGTACCAACCACCACTATTAAAAAGAAAATCCGAATAAAACCGTTTCCTTTTTTGATAGCCAATTTGGCTCCCATCCATCCCCCAAAAGCATTGCACACCGCCATCGGAATTGCAATTGCCCAAATTATTTTCCCCTTCAATACAAACAAACAAATCGAACCAAAATTCGTTGCTAGATTCACCATTTTAGCATTTGCGGAAGCATGCAAAAAATCAAAACCCAAGATTGCCACAAACCCTAAAACTAAAAAACTCCCAGTTCCTGGACCAATAAATCCGTCGTAAAACCCAATACAAATACTCATTACAACGGCAAGAAGTAATTGTTTTTTTGGAGATAAATTCTTCTCTTGGTGGGTTCCGAAATTCTTTTTGGCAAACGTATAAATAGCAATCAAAGTCAACACTACTAGGAGCAATGGTTTCATAAAATCATTACTCACCAAAGTCAATAAATTAGAACCTAAAAAAGCTGCACTAAAAGCAGTAATAGCCATAATGGAAAGTAACTTCCAATTCATTTGTACTTTCTTCAAATACTGATTTGCAGCAAAAGAAGTACCGCTAAAAGCAGGAATTTTCAACGATCCTATTATAGAAGAAACCGCCAAATTAGGCAACAATACCAAAGCAATCGGAGTTTGAATCAAACCACCACCGCCTACAATAGCATCTACAAATCCTGCAAAAAATGCTGCTAAACAAAGGAGTACAATAATATAAGTTTCCATAAATATTTTAAATTCCAAAAAAGAAATATTTTCTAAAAAAACAAACCATTAAGGTATTAAGTTTCATTAAGTTTTTCTTAATTCTCTTACTACCTTAATGGTTTAAAATAAAATTATGTTGGTTTATACCCTCACGATATTCGCACCAAGTGCACGCAAGCGTTCGTCAATTCGTTCGTAACCTCTATCAATTTGTTCAATGTTTTGAATAGTAGAAGTCCCTTTAGCAGAAAGTGCTGCAATTAATAACGAGATTCCCGCTCTAATATCTGGTGAACTCATTACGGTTGCTTTTAATTGCGATTTAAAATTATGACCCATAACCACCGCACGGTGCGGATCGCATAACATAATTTTAGCACCCATATCAATCAATTTGTCTACAAAGAACAAACGGCTTTCAAACATTTTTTGGTGAATCAACACATCGCCATTGGCTTGCGTTGCAACCACTAGAATAATACTTAATAAATCGGGAGTAAATCCTGGCCATGGCGCATCGGCAATGGTTAAAATAGATCCATCAATATCGGTTTTTACTTCATACCCATTTTCATGCGTAGGAATGTAAATATCATCGCCTCTTCGTTCCAGAGTAATTCCTAATTTTCTAAACACACTCGGAATCACCCCAAGGTTATCCCAACTTACATTTTTAATTGTGATTTCACTTCTAGTCATGGCAGCAAGACCAATCCAAGAACCAATTTCAATCATATCCGGAAGAATTCTATGATCGCAACCACCCAGACTTTCAACGCCTTCAATGATTAACATATTCGATCCAACACCTTTAATGTTGGCACCCATAGAGTTCAACATTTTACACAACTGTTGCAAATAAGGCTCACAAGCAGCATTGTAAATAGTAGTAATTCCTTCGGCTAAAACAGCAGCCATAACAATATTGGCAGTACCCGTTACCGAGGCTTCGTCCAATAACATATAGGCTCCTTGTAATCTTCCCTTGCTTTCCACACCATAAAAATGGTCTTCTTTTTCGTATCTAAATTTAGCACCAAGATTAATAAATCCTTCAAAGTGGGTATCCAATCTTCGTCTTCCAATTTTATCGCCACCTGGTTTCGGGATATATCCTTTTCCAAATCGAGACAACAATGGCCCAACAATCATGATAGAACCTCTAAGAGAACCACCTTCTTTTTTAAATGCTTCCGTTTCAAGATACCCTACATTCACCTCATCGGCTTGAAAAGTAATTGACCCTGGTCCGTTTTTTTGTAATTTAACCCCCAAGTTTCCTAAAAGCGTTATCAATTTGTTGACATCAATAATATCCGGAATATTATTAATTGTTACTTTTTCTGGTGTTAAAAGTACGGCACACAATATTTGTAATGCTTCGTTTTTAGCGCCTTGTGGTGTAACATCCCCTTTTAGTCTAATGCCTCCTTCAATTTTAAAAGTTCCCATTTCTTTGGTTATAAGTTAGTAGGTTATAAGAGCAAAGGTTCTTAGATTTCTTAGATCCTTAGTACCTTAGCACCTTATTTATTTTGGATTATTATTATTTTTCACAAAAGGCTTTTTGCCTAAAGGTGGTTTTTTAAAACCTTGTATTTTCATATTTTTCTGAGCCGGTGCCAACGTTTTGTTAGACACTTTTTTGTTGGTACGAATTAAATCGTTAGTAGTAGATAATTCTTCTTCACTGCCCAAAAGATTGATAGTCCCTTCGGATAGTTCATACAAATGTTCAAAAATAACCGTATCGGTAACCGTGTCTTTATTCCAACTCAAATACGATTTTTTCATGTGGTTGGCAATAACTTTCACCAACGCACTTTTCATTTCGCCTTCCTCCCATTTATTGGCAACTTCTATCATGTATTTGATATTGTTTCCATAAAAACGGTATTTCGGATTTTTCTGCGGATATGCCAATCGTTCTGGCTTCAAGTTAATTACCTCCCGAGTTGGGATAGGATAGGGCGAATCTACATCCAACATAAAATCGGCCATAATAAAAATCTGGTCCCACAATTTATGCTGAAAATCGGGCACATCCCGCAAATGCGGATTCAAACTCCCCATCACCTGAATGATGTAACGAGCCGCCTTATTGCGTTCTTCCCTATCGGCAATAACCTTAGCCTGATCAATCAATTTTTGCAAATGACGACCATATTCTGGTATAATTAAATGCGGTCTTTCGGCGTTGTATTCTAAATTAAATACCACGTCGTTCGCATTCTCTTTTATATATTTTGGTACCATATTAAAATGAAATTATTCCTTCTATTGTAGAAACTTCAATGTATTTTTCCACCACATCCGCGGGAGAATTCATCGTTAAATTAACCGAAATACTAGTGTATTTCCCTGCTTTAGACGGATGGGTTTTAATCACAGCTCCCAAATTATCAAACGCATTTTCCACCTGCTCAATTTTCTTGGCATCGGTAGGAACAATAAATTTATAAAGGTATTCTGATGGCCAACTGGAAGTACTATTCAATTCTTCCTTTAGGCGAATATAAAATTCTTCGGTTTTCTTATCCATTCTTTAATTAAAATAAACGCAAATATACATTTTTGATCTTAGATATAAGATATCCCCTATTAGATTTTTAAGATTTACAGCATGAATTTTCAGGAGCGAATGGTTTGCGCATTTTAGTAAAGGTAATTCCCGCTTTTCGTTACAATCTTTTTTTATATAGCCCATGGTTTAAACCATGGGCTATATAAAAAAAGGATTTCCACTGCAATCGGGGCTAGTAAGGTCCCGTCTTTTGTGAAATAAAAATTCCAAAAGAAACTAATACAATAATGCAGCATTTACCTAAAAACAAAAGATAATGTATATATTTGATAAAAATATGTCGCACTATTGTGGCAATCCACCCAGAATTGACGCATAAGCAAAATAGAATTTTGTATATTTATGAGTTATAAGCCATTTTAATGACAGCCTTCGAGACAAAACGACATATCGAAATTGACGAAAGATATCAAGGTATTAACTTGACAGAATTTGTATTTTCTTTTGACAAACAAATCGAAAATGACCAAATAGTTGACATTTTCATTCGGTCAAAACACTTCACCTATGACTGCTTGCGTGACTGTATAAAAGTAGATCCTGATGGTGGATATTTGGGACAAGCATTTAACATTGAAAATGTAAAAATATCTGACTTTAAGAAATCGAAAAAGGAGGGTGTAATTAAATTTCTAATTGACTTTATAAATGAGCCTAACTGGGGTGATGATAGAAATGACTTTGCGAAAATACTGGACAAATTTTTTGAAATTTTCAAAACATTAAATGAAAGTGTTTTTTATATAATCTCAAAAGACTGGTTTGACAAAGACGATGAAAAATTTATTGGTCCAGGAAGTTGGGTTTACACATATTACTTCCTAATTATTTCGGTGGACAGAAATGCAAACTTATTGACTTTAAGTGAATGGACATATGATTAGTACAATAACCCCAGATTACTATGATATTACCAAATAAATACTGCGCCTAAAAACTAGGTTTTAGTTGGGCTTGCAAACCCGATAGAGCGGAATTGCTCCTTAAATCCGCATGTTTCAAATTTAAAATTATTTTTTTATACTTTTTCTGTTTTTTTTTGCATTTTCAATTTGTAATTTAGGCTTTTAGAGATAAAAAAGTTTTATGTTTCCAATAGTCATTTAAAAACCTTAAAATTAGGCAATAGT
>CANFZM010000008.1 GCA_947451525.1 Flavobacteriaceae bacterium | reverse complement strand
TTTTTAAATGACTATTGGAAACATAAAACTTTTTTATCTCTAAAAGCCTAAATTACAAATTGAAAATGCAAAAAAAAACAGAAAAAGTATAAAAAAATAATTTTAAATTTGAAACATGCGGATTTAAGGTGCAAATCCGCGCTATCGGGGGTAGTTTTTTCTCAATTGCAACCAATTTTCGGAATACACAATTCTGGTGATAGCCCTCCCAATATAGAAATTTTAATTTCTGATTTTTCGATTTTAAAATAAAGAATATTGTTTTCTATTTTTACTGGTAAATTTTCAGGCATTCCTAAATCGTATATTAAAATTTTGTTTTTCGTTTCATTTATGAATGCGACTTTACTTCTTCCTCTAGGTGATAGCATTTCCCCAATACCCCAAATTTCAAAATTTGTTATAATGTGGTATGAATTTTTATGATTTAGGTCTTTTAATTCTCCTAGATAGGTGATTTTTGTTTTCGTACTTTTTGTTTTTAGTATTTTTGGGACATTTATTTTTTTTGATTTTATGAATTTTTTGTAAAAATTAAGTTCACTTTTACTTTCTGCAAACTTATTTTCCAATAATTTTCCTTTCATATTTTCATCAAATACTAATGTGTCGCAAATTATTTCATTTATTTTTTCATTGTCAGAATGTTTAACAGTTTTAGCATTTAAATTATTTTCAAGTTTTCTTTTGCTAACTTTTGATTCTGCTTTTTCCGATTTGGGATTGCAACCTAAAAAAAATAAAAATATAATTACAGGTAAAATTTTCACAA
The DNA here is from genome assembly GCA_947451525.1 of Flavobacteriaceae bacterium. Classification (GTDB taxonomy): domain Bacteria; phylum Bacteroidota; class Bacteroidia; order Flavobacteriales; family Flavobacteriaceae; genus Flavobacterium. Next base: position 122,121 of record CANFZM010000008.1, on the reverse strand, counting down.
TTTTCATTTCGATTTTTCTAAGTTGTTTCCTATTCACACTCGTTTCTCGCAAAATTACTGCCAACTCGTTAATACACTCATCTCTACTACGTATATAAACCCATCTTGGGTTGCAAACCGCAATTGTGTAGCATATTTCTCCCAAATGTATACATTTTCTGTTATTTATAGGAAAAGTATACATTTTTTTAATTGCTGTTTCTTTTGAAATATTATTAAATGATGAGATTGCTCCGCCAGTTCGCAATCGCTCGTGTCCTCCTGCGTCGGAATGACAAGGTGGTGGTTAATACTATTTTCACAAAAGACATAACCTATCTAGCCCCGATAGCAATGGAAACAAAAAAATGCTTCCCGTGTTGGGAAGCATTTTTTTGTTGTAATGGATAGCGGGAATGACGTTTACTGCAATGCGCAAACGATTCGCTTCTAATCGTTCATAGAAATCAGAAATTCGTCGTTGGTTCTGGTTTTTTTGATTTTATCGTTGATGATAGACATGGCTTCTACTGGGTTCATGTCGGCTAAGAATTTTCTTAGAATCCACATGCGTTGTAGGGTTTTTTCGTCTAGCAATAAGTCGTCTCTACGGGTACTAGATGAAGTTAAATCAATTGCTGGGAAGATTCTTCGGTTGGCAATTTTTCTGTCTAATTGTAACTCCATATTACCAGTTCCTTTAAATTCTTCGAAGATAACTTCGTCCATTTTAGAACCTGTTTCGGTAAGTGCGGTTGCGATGATGCTTAACGAACCACCGTTTTCTACATTACGCGCGGCTCCAAAGAAACGTTTTGGTTTTTGTAGGGCATTGGCATCTACACCACCACTCAAGACCTTACCTGATGCGGGTTGCACGGTATTGTAGGCTCTTGCCAAACGGGTAATGGAATCTAAAAGAATGACTACATCGTGACCACATTCTACCAAACGTTTTGCTTTTTCAAGTACTATATTGGCGATTTTTACGTGTTCTTGCGGCTCTCTATCAAAGGTGGAAGCGATAACTTCACCACGCACACTGCGTTGCATGTCGGTAACCTCTTCTGGACGTTCGTCAATAAGTAAAACAATTAAATATACTTCGGGATGGTTGGCAGCAATGGCGTTGGCAATGTCTTTTAGCAACATTGTTTTACCGGTTTTTGGCTGTGCTACAATCATACCACGTTGTCCTTTTCCGATTGGGGAAAACAAATCGATGATTCGGGTAGAAACACTGGCTTGTTTGTCGGCTATGTTGAATTTTTCTTGTGGAAAAATTGGGGTTAAATGTTCAAAGGAAACTCGGTCGCGAACCACTTGCGGATCGTGTCCGTTTATTTTTAAAACTCTAACTAAAGGGAAGAATTTTTCGCCTTCTTTAGGAGGGCGCACTACTCCTTTTACGGTGTCTCCGGTTTTTAATCCGAATAAACGAATTTGGGAAGTAGATAAATAAATATCGTCTGGGGATGCTAAATAGTTATAATCGGAAGAACGTAAAAAACCGTAACCATCGGGCATCATTTCTAGAACGCCTTCGCTTTCAATAATTCCGTCAAACTCATAATCGGAATCTCTAAAATTTGGGCTTTTTTTAGCCTTAAAATTCGGGTTTTGATTCGGATTCTGGTTTGGGTTTTGGTTTGGATTCTGATTCGGATTTTTATGCTTTTGATTCGGATTTTGCGGTTTAGCAGGTGCTATTTCACCAGGTTCTCCGTTTTCGGCTGCAGGTTCTTGGGTTGCAACTTCAGTAGCTGTTACTTGTTGATTTGCATCTTCGTCAGCATTAGTTTCTTCAGAAACGGTTTTATTCGGTTTAATGAACTTTGGTTTCTTTTGGAATTTTTCTGCTTTTGCAGGAAGTTCTTGGGTTTCTTGAACCAGAAGTTCTTTTGGTTCTTGACCCGGAAGTTCTTCTTCTAGAGGAGCTGTTTTTACAGACTCATCTGAAAATAAATCAGTAGAACTTTTACCTATTTTAGGGCCATTATCTGGAGCAATACGTGCTCTTTTTAATTTCTCTTCTTTTGGTGCAACAACTTTTTCAACAGGAGTTTCCTTAGCGGATGCTTCTTGATGGGCTAAAATTTGTTCAATCAGCGTATCTTTTTTTACGCCGTTAAATTTTATGGTTTTTGCCAACTTGGCAATTTCTTGAAGTTCGGTTAACTTCATTCCTTTTAATGCAGAACTATCAAACATAAATGTTTATATAAATTTTTTGGTAATTGAGTGACAATACAAATTTGTAGTAAATTTTTTCGGGTGAAACATCCGTGTTTTTGAAGTACTTACGGATTTCTACTGCAATAATACGAATAATTTTCATTCAAGCAATAGTTTTTTATAAAAAGAAAATATATTTTTGTGCTATAAATAAGTAATAATGTTACAACGAATTCAAACCATCTATTTAGCTTTGGTATTTGTACTTGCCGGAATTCTTCCGTTTGTTTTTCCGTTATGGAAAATGACAGATGGCAAGGAATACTATTTTATGGGCACTGTTGGGTATCAAATTTTGTTTGGGTTAAGCACTACCCTAGCGGTAATTAGTATTATTACATTTAAAAAAAGACAACAACAATTTGTATTGAACAGATTGAATATGATATTAAATTTAATTTTATTAGGATTGTTTGTTTATCGTTCCCTAAATCTATCCGGAGGAACTCCTGCAGTTTCGGAGAAGGGTATTGGGATGTTTCTACCTATCTTTTCTATCGTTTTTCTAGTCTTGGCCAACAAGGCTATTAAGAAGGATGAAGATCTCGTAAAATCTGTGGACCGATTGAGATAAACCTATAAACTTAGTTTATTAGTGCGAAGAAAATCCCGAACGAAAGTTTGGGATTTTTTTGTTTAGTCAAGTTTAGTGTTTCACAAAGGAAACACGAAGTTGCTCAAAGATATTTATTACTGAACAATGAATACTGAACACTGACCACTGCCTATTTCTTCCCTATCTCGACTACTTCTAATTTCTGAATTTTATCGCCTTCAATCTCAAAACGAAGCATAGTTCTTATTTGGTGAAAACCATAAATTCCGCAAGCGCCTGGATTCATGTGGAGTAAATTCAAACTTTTATCAAATTGCACCTTTAATATGTGTGAATGTCCGCAGATAAATAATTTAGGTGGATTGTTTCGAAGTTCCTCACGAACGGCTTGGTTGTATTTTCCAGGATAACCGCCAATGTGGGTGATCCAAACATCAACTCCCTCGCACATAAAACGGTTGTTTAATGGGAATTCCATTCGGGCTTTGTCATCGTCAATATTCCCGTAAACTCCTCGAAGTGATTTTAATTTTTTTATGGTATCGGTAACTACCAAATCGCCAATATCGCCAGCATGCCATACCTCATCGGCTTGGTTTACATATTTTAATATAACATCGTCTATATGACTGTGGGTATCGGAAAGTAAAAGGATTTTCTTCATATTGTTTGCCGCAAAGGCACTAAGTTTTTTTACATGAATTGCACTAATTTACACAAATAAGGAATCTATATATTCCACTAATTATAAAACTTCGTTTTAAGTTTCTAAAAAAAATAATGTGTCGCAAAGTTAATTATTTATAAAAACTTTAAATCTTTAATCTATTAAAATCTTTGTAAATTTGCCCGAGTAAAAATAAAAAAACTAACACCCAAAACCTATAACCTACATCCCACAACCTACAACCTAAAAATGAGATACTTTCTAGAATTTGCTTACAAAGGAACCCACTACCACGGATGGCAATACCAGCCAAACGCTACTTCTGTACAGGAAACTTTAAACAAAGCACTTTCTATTATTTTTAAAAAAGAAATCGATTTGGTTGGAGCAGGCCGAACCGATGCTGGAGTGCATGCCAAACAAATGTTTGCACATTTCGATTTGGATGAGAAAATTGACGTTCCGTATTATATACACAAACTCAATTCGTTTTTGCCAAAGGATATTGCGATTTTGAATATTCATAAAGTTCACGAAGATGCCCATGCACGATTTGACGCTACTAAGCGCACCTACGAATACCACATTCACACCACCAAAGACGCTTTTGAAAGTGACGACTCTTGGTATTATACTAATTCCTTAAATATTGATTTGATGAATGAGGCTTGTACAATACTTTTTAATCACATTGATTTTGAATGTTTTTCGAAGGTGCATACCGATGTGAATACTTTTAATTGCAAAATATACAAGGCACATTGGCAACAAAAGGATAACCGATTGGTTTTTACAATTTCGGCGGATCGTTTTTTAAGAAATATGGTACGTGCAATTGTTGGGACAATGGTAAATATAGGTTTAGAAAAAGTATCTTTGCAAGACTTTACCACCATTATTGAAGGCAAAGACCGCAATAAAGCAGGATTTTCGGTTCCAGCGCATGGATTGTATTTGACTAAAGTGGAGTATCCTTTTTTAGAAAAAAGTATTAAGATTTAAGTATTAAGACCAAGAACCCAAGACCTAAAAAAGGAATTTCCTTGAAAAAAATGAAAGCAAAAGCATTCGACATAAATTTATTTAAACGTATCTTAAAATACACTAAACCCTATACTTTTAGGTTTCGGGGTGTGATTTGGTTTGCGGTTTTGTTGTCGCTTTTTGCTGCGTTGCGACCACTATTTCTTCAAATTACTGTAGATACTTTTATAAAACCTGGAAACAAATCGGGATTATTAGTCTATGCTGTTATTATGGGAATTGCCTTGTTAATGGAGGGATTATCGCAATATTATTTTGTGCTTTGGGCCAACTGGCTTGGGCAGGATATTGTGAAAGACATTCGAACTAAATTGTTTCAACACATGCTTTCCTTTCGGATGAAGTATTTTGACAATGCACCTGTTGGGCAGTTGGTTACTCGTTCGGTTTCGGATATTGAACAAATAGCGCGCATTTTTAGTCAGGGATTGTTCATGATAATGAGTGATTTAATGAAAATGTTCGTGTGCTTACTGGTTATGTTTTATATGAATTGGCATTTAACCATTATAGTTATTTTGGCCATGCCAATATTGGTTTATATCACTCGAATTTTTCAACGGAAGATGCAGGTTGCCTTTGAAGAAGTTCGAAATCAAGTTGCCAATTTAAATACTTTCGTACAAGAACGAGTTACTGGAATGAAGATCGTGCAACTTTTTAATAGAGAAAAAATTGAATTTGAAAAGTTTAAAGAAATCAATCAAAAGCACAATGTAGCTTGGATTAAAACTATTTTGTATAACTCTATTTTCTTTCCAATTGCCGATATTATTTCCTCAATAACCTTAGGAGTTATTGTAATTTATGGTGGATTTCAAATACTAAACGGAAATCCATTTACTACTATTGGTCAAATGACGGCATATACTATGTTTATTGGAATGTTGTTCAATCCGTTGCGACAAATTGCAGATAAATTCAATGAAATGCAAATGGGAATGATTGCAGCAAATCGGGTTTTTGATATTATAGATACCGATGAAGAAATTCAAGAAAACGGAACCGTAGTTGCCAATCATTTTGCTGGAAATATTGTTTTTGATAAAGTGCATTTTAGTTATGTTAAAGACGAAGAAGTGCTTAAAGGCATTTCATTAGAAGTAAAAGCCGGGCAAACCATTGCTATTGTTGGCGCTACCGGAGCAGGAAAATCGACAATTATTAATTTATTGAATCGATTTTACGAAATTAATTCGGGTGCCATTTATGTTGATAATCAAAATATTGACACCTTTACATTAGATAGTTTACGTACCCAAATAGCGGTGGTTTTGCAAGATGTTTTCCTTTTTGCCGATACTATTTTAAATAACATTACACTAAACAATTCTGCAATTACAAGAGAGACAGTCATAATTGCAGCCCAAAAAATTGGAGTGCATGATTTTATTATGAATTTGCCCGAAGGTTATGATTATAATGTAAAAGAACGTGGTGTGATGCTATCTTCCGGGCAACGCCAATTAATTGCTTTTCTTCGTGCATATGTTAGCAATCCGAGTATTTTGATTTTAGATGAAGCGACTTCTTCTATTGATACCTATTCGGAAGAATTAATCCAAAAAGCAACTGAAACTATCACTCAAGGAAGAACTTCTATTGTTATTGCGCACCGATTGGCGACTATCTTAAAAGCAGATAAAATAATCGTAATGGATAAGGGTCAGATTGTAGAATCTGGAACCCATGCCCAATTGGTAATTCAAGAAAATGGATTTTATAAAAAGCTATACGATTCGCAGTTTTCGACTTCCCTTTAAAATAAAATCGATTTAAGGTATTATTAAGTTAAATTTTTCTTAAAAAGATTTATATTCGCAGCAATTTTTTACCCCATTTTTATGAGTTCAAAACAATTGTGCCTCGCTTTTTTTTTATTTTCTATTGTATGTCTTTCACAAACAAAAGATTCTTTAAGTCCTGAAATTCAGAAAATTAAAATCAACGAAAATTTATCCTATAGTTTTAAAAAACCTAAAACGTGGGATATGTTTCGATACATTCCTAGAGACATTGCTGCTTTAGGGAAATTTACTGTACAAAAAGAAAATCTAAAATGGGATGCTTTAGCAGTTGGATCTACATTAGCAATTATTCCATTCGACCAAAAAATAACCAATGAAGCAGATGTTCTTGGCGGAAAAATAGGGCTGTGGAATGAAGATGCACACTATAAAAAAGTAGCGGGTCTTTTAACAATTGTACCTCAAAATCTTCCTTCGGCAGTATATTATATTGGTAATGGTGGCACAACCTTACTATTAAGCGGAATGTTTTGGGGAATTGGTAAAATTGGCAAAGACGATTACCGTGCATTAAATACTTCCAACGAATTAGTAGAAGCCTTATTTTCAGTAGGAGTTGTAGACCAAACCATAAAACGCGTTACCGGTAGAGAAAGCCCTAACCAAGCAACTGTTAGTAATGGTGCTTGGAATCCTTTTCCGAGTTTTCATGCTTTTCAATCGCATACGCCCAATTACGATGCTATGCCATCAGGACACATGGCAACATATATTGCAACGGTTACAATTATAGCTACCAATTATCCTGAAATTAAATGGATCAAACCAGTAGGATATTCTGTAGCAAGCGTATTAGCTTTTAACATGGTTAGTGGAAAAGTACATTGGACTTCCGATTATCCTGTGGCAATTTTTATGGGATATGTTATGGGAAAAACTATTGCCAACAGAAGAATAATTAGAGATGATAAAAACATAGATTTAGGCAAAAAGAAAACTACATTTAGAACCAATTACAGTTTTAATCGATATAATAATATTAATGTTGCAGGAGCAGCAATTACATTTTAATCATGAAAAAAATACTTTTCTTTTTTGCTTTTCTTTTTTGTTTTTCCAATGCAAATGCACAAAATAAAACCATTACAACTAGTGGTGATATTCTGCAAATAGCAATTCCAGCAGTTGCTTTTGGCTCTACTTTTATTTGGAATGATGATAATACCAAACCAACTTGGCAGTTTATTAAGGCTTATGGATCTGGATTAATTTTGCAACAAGCCTTAAAGCACATAGTTTTAGAAAAAAGACCCGATGGATCGGATAATTATTCGTTTCCTTCCGGACATACCACAAGTGCCTTTTCGGGTGCAGCCTTTATTCAACAACGATATGGTTGGAAATATGGAATTCCATCCTACATTTTAGCATCTTATGTAGGATATACCAGAGTTCAAGCCCAAAAACACTATCCTTGGGATGTTCTTAGTGGAGCGGTTATAGGTATAGGAACTTCGTATTTATTTACAAAACCTTACAGCAAAAAGAAAGTAGATGTATCGCTTAACCGAATGGATGGTGGATACACCATTGGTTTTAATTACACTTATTAAATTTATTTTTAGGAAACAAATCCCTAAACATTTATAACCTTAAACTTTTATAAGGAAATACTTAAACTTATAATCTTTTTTCTAAATTTGCAATCTCAATTAATTTTAGAAAATCATACAAAAAATGAAATACGATATTATTGTTTTAGGAAGTGGTCCAGGCGGTTATGTTACTGCAATCCGTGCTTCGCAATTGGGCTTTAAAGTAGCGGTTATCGAAAAAGAAAACCTAGGTGGAGTATGCCTTAACTGGGGATGTATTCCTACCAAAGCACTTTTAAAATCAGCTCAAGTTTTTGATTACCTAAAACACGCTTCTGATTACGGATTAACCATTAAAGAATTTGACAAAGACTTTACAGCAGTTGTTAAACGTTCTAGAGACGTTGCAGACGGTATGAGCAAAGGAGTTCAATTTTTGATGAAGAAAAATAAAATCGACGTTATTGATGGTTTTGGTAAAATAAAACCAGGTAAAAAAGTGGATGTTACTGATAAAGAAGGAAAAGTTACAGAATATTCTGCAGACCATATTATCCTAGCAACTGGTGCTCGTTCTCGTGAATTGCCAAACCTTCCGCAAGATGGTGTAAAAGTAATTGGATACCGTCAAGCGATGACTTTACCAACGCAACCTAAGAAATTAATTATAGTCGGTTCTGGAGCAATTGGAGTGGAATTTGCACATTTTTATAACGCTATGGGAACAGAAGTTACTATAGTGGAATTCATGCCAAATATTGTTCCTGTTGAAGACGAAGACATTTCAAAACAAATGGAACGTTCTATGAAAAAAGCAGGAGTTACAATAATGACAAATGCTTCGGTAGAACGAATTGATACTACTGGTGCTGGCGTAAAAGCATACGTAAAAACTGCCAAAGGTGAAGAAGTTCTAGAAGCAGACATATTACTTTCGGCTGTTGGAATCAAAACCAACATCGAAAACATAGGTTTAGAAGAAGTAGGTATTGCTACCGACAGAGATAAAATTTTAGTAAATGCATTTAATCAAACCAATGTTCCGGGTTATTACGCTATTGGCGATATAACTCCAGGACAGGCATTGGCGCATGTTGCTTCGGCAGAAGGAATTAATTGTGTGGAAAAAATTGCAGGTTTACATGTAGAACCTATTGATTACGGAAACGTACCGGGTTGTACTTATGCAACTCCAGAAATTGCTTCTGTTGGTTTAACCGAAAAACAAGCAAAAGAAAAAGGATACGAATTAAAAATTGGAAAATTCCCTTTCTCAGCTTCTGGAAAAGCAAAGGCTTCTGGAACACCTGATGGATTTGTAAAAGTAATTTTTGATGCAAAATATGGCGAATGGTTAGGTTGTCACATGATTGGTGCAGGCGTTACCGATATGATTGCAGAAGCAGTTGTAGCTCGTAAATTGGAAACTACAGGTCATGAAATCTTAAAAGCAATTCACCCCCACCCTACTATGAGTGAAGCTGTTATGGAAGCCGTAGCAGATGCTTACGGTGAAGTAATACATTTATAAGTACGATATTGGATTTACGAAGTACAAGATTTATATATAATCCGTTTTGTGAAAGCAAAACGGATTATTTTTTTACAACTTAGACATTAGTACAATCTTAAACATAAGCCTAACCTATAGCTTTAATAAAAGTAACTTCTAACTTCCGTAGGAAAGATACATCAAAATAAAAAAATCCAAAAAAAATCTCTAAAATTTGAAAAACAATTAAGGATCATTTTTATAAAATTTATTACTTTATTAGTCCGATTTCAATATTTATTTCTACTTTTATCTAATAGAAGAATCTACCATGACAGAGATAAATTTAGAGGAAGAGAAAAAAGCATTAACACGAGAATATAAAGAACTTTTACGCATTAGTTATCAAACACTTACTCCCGAAGACAAGAAATTAATTCGGAAAGCATTTGATGTTGCTGTAGATGCCCATAAAGACCAAAGAAGAAAATCGGGAGAGGCCTATATATTTCATCCTATTGGAGTTGCAAAAATTGTAGCTTCCGAAATTGGTTTAGGTCCAACTGCTATTGCCGCAGCATTATTGCATGATGTGGTAGAAGATACTCCTATAACCGTTGAAGATATTGAAAAGCAATTTAATCCTAAAATTGCTCAATTAGTTGAGGGTTTAACCAAAATTTCTCAGGTTAAAAAAGACATGAACATCTCGATGCAAGCGGAAAATTTCCGTAAAATGTTATTGACACTAAACGATGATGTTAGGGTAATCTTAATAAAAATAGCCGACCGTTTGCACAATATGCAAACGATGGATTCTATGCCCGACTATAAGCAAGTAAAAATTGCATCGGAAACATTATATATTTATGCTCCTCTTGCACACCGACTTGGATTATATAACATTAAAACCAAACTAGAAGATTTAGGGTTAAAATATACCGAACCAGCAATCTTTAATGATATTGTAAGTAAAATTAAAGAAACCAAAGAAGAACAAGACGAATACATTAAATTGGTTTCGGATGTGCTTAAAAAAACTCTTACCGAAGAAGGAATTGATTATATCATTAAAGGAAGACCAAAATCTATTTATTCCATTCGCAGAAAAATGCAAGCGCAAAATGTAACTTTTGATGAAGTTTACGATAAATTTGCCCTTAGAATCATTTATAAATCCAATCCCCACGACGAAAAATTCTTGGCTTGGAAAATTTACTCCATTGTTACCGATCATTACAGACCGAGTCCAAGCAGATTAAGAGATTGGATTTCCTCTCCTAAATCTACCGGATACGAAGCCCTACACATTACCGTTATGGGACCAAAAGGAAGATGGGTAGAAATTCAGGTTCGCAGTGAACGTATGGATGAAATTGCCGAAAAAGGGTATGCTGCCCATTACAAATACAAACAAGGAGCTGCTGAAGAAAATGGCTTAGATGTTTGGTTGAATCTACTCAAAGAAGCTCTTGAAAATTCCGAAACTAATGCTGTAGATTTTGTTGAAGATTTTAAAATGAATTTGTATGCTAAAGAAATCTTTGTCTTCACTCCGAAAGGAGAAATAAAATCGTTGCCAAAAGGCGCTACTTCCTTGGATTTTGCTTTTAGTATCCACTCCGAAATTGGAATCAAAACTCGTGGAACTCGTGTAAACGGAAAACTAGTTCAACTCAACCACGAGTTAAAAAGTGGCGATCAAATAGAGGTCATCACCTCCCCTAACCAAAAGCCAACCATCAACTGGCTAGATTATGTTACTACTTCTCGTGCCAAAACCAAAATTAGAAACGTACTTAATGAAGATACCAAAAAAATAGCCGAAGAAGGACGAGAATTACTTACCCGAAAATTAAAACACTTAAAAATTATTTTAAGTGAGGCGGTTATTAATGAATTAGTAAATTTCTTCAAACTTAAAACTAGTTTGGATTTATTTTATCGTGTAGGTATAGGTGCAATTGAAAACCAACAATTAAAAGATTATGCTGCACAAAAAAGCAATACGTTAATTAACTTCTTTAAAAATAAAATAAAACGTTCTCCAAGTTCCGCTCCCGAAGATATTCACAAACAAGAATTAAGTAGTAACTATGACTTGTTAGTTTTTGGAAAAGAACAAGACCGTTTAGACTACAAACTTTCTTCCTGCTGTAATCCAATTCCTGGTGACGATGTTTTTGGATTTGTCACTATTAACGAAGGAATTAAAATCCATAAAAAAGATTGTCCGAATGCTATTGCAATGCAATCCAATTATGCTTACCGAATCATGCAAGCCAAATGGATTGATTCATCACAACAAGAATTTAAAGCCATTTTAAAAATAACCGGAATGGACACTTTAGGATTGACAAACGAACTTACCAAAGTAATTTCCAACCAAATGCACGTAAACATTCAGAGTATTTCGCTAAGTGGCGATGCTGGTATTTTTAATGGGCAGGTAACAGTTGTGGTGCAAAACAATACTTTTTTGAAAAAATTAATGGACAATATTAAAAAAATTGATGGTATTGAAAAAGTAACACGAGTATATAAAAATTAAATTACCTTGTCTTTTATTAACAAGTAGTTTATAACTTTAAACTCTTAAATTTCAATTCTTATAAACTAAAATTTATCTTTGCCAGATATGACACTAATTGCCTCCGATAATAGTAAAAATCAAGAAATTGTAAAAACCGTTTTTACAGCCTATCTTGAAAATAAAGGCCACCGAAAAACACCGGAACGCTATGCTATCCTTCAAGAAATTTATGATAATCAAGAACATTTTGATATTGAAAATTTATATATCAAAATGAAGAATAAAAATTATCGAGTGAGTCGTGCAACTCTTTACAACACTATCGAATTATTGCTAGATTGCGGATTAGTTCGAAAACACCAATTTGGTCAAAATCAAGCACATTATGAAAAGTCTTATTTCGATAAGCAGCACGATCATATCATTATGACAGATTCTGGGGAAGTAATTGAATTTTGTGACCCTAGAATTCAAACCATAAAGCAAACCATTGAAGAAATTTTTGGTATAGAAATTACCAACCACTCTTTGTATTTTTATGCCAATAAAAAAGAAAAAACGGTCTAGTTTTCAAATTGAATTCTTAAAATAATCAAAACAACAGATTAACTACAAACATAAATACACAACACAATGACCGTAGATTTACTACTCGGATTACAATGGGGGGACGAAGGAAAAGGAAAAATCGTAGACGTTCTTACTTCTAAATATGATATTATAGCTCGTTTTCAAGGAGGTCCAAATGCAGGACATACTCTTGAATTTGACGGAATTAAACATGTTTTGAGAACCATTCCTTCTGGAATTTTTCACGATAATAATATCAATGTTATTGGTAATGGTGTAGTGATTGACCCTGTAGTTTTTAAAAGTGAAATTGATGGTTTAGCAAAATTTAATTTAGACATTAAATCGAAATTAATCATCTCAAGAAAAGCACATTTAATTCTTCCTACCCATAGATTATTGGATGCAGCATCAGAAGCATCAAAAGGTAAAGCCAAAATTGGTTCTACTTTAAAAGGAATTGGCCCAACTTATATGGACAAAACTGGTAGAAATGGTATCCGTGTTGGCGATATTGAATTAGCCGATTTTAAAGAACGTTATAGAGCGTTGGCAGACAAACATGAAGCCATGATAGCGTTTTATAACGTTGACATACAATATAATTTAGCAGAATTAGAAGCAGAGTTTTTCAATGCTATTGCCGATTTGAAAAAATTAACTTTTATAGACAGCGAGGAATATTTGGCACAAGCCCAAAAAGCTGGAAAATCTATACTTTGCGAAGGTGCACAAGGGTCGTTGTTGGATGTTGATTTCGGAACTTATCCTTATGTAACCTCTTCAACAACTACTGCTGCTGGAGCTTGCACTGGATTGGGAATTGCACCCAACAAAATCAAAGAAGTATACGGAATTTTCAAAGCTTATACTACTCGTGTAGGTTCTGGACCTTTCCCTACAGAAGATTTTACCGATGCTGGAGATGTTATGGCAAGTGTTGGAAACGAATTTGGTTCGGTTACCGGTAGAAAAAGACGTTGCGGTTGGTTGGATTTAGTAGCCTTGAAATATGCCATCCAAGTAAATGGAGTAACTCAATTAATGATGATGAAAGGCGATGTGCTTTCGGGATTTGAAATCTTAAAAGTTTGTACTTCTTATAATTATAAAGGAGAAATTATTCAGCATTTACCTTACAATATTGAAGAAGAAAATGTAACACCAATCTATACTGAATTTAAAGGCTGGAAAGCCGATTTAACAGGAATGACAACCTATGAAGAACTTCCAAAAGAATTAAAAGATTATATCGAATTCATTGAAAAAGAAGTTGAAGTGCCTATTAAAATAGTTTCGGTAGGACCAGATAGAAAACAAACTATTACGAGATAAAATATTTAATGTTAACTCTCAAAAAGGGTTAAATTAAAAATATATTTTACATCAAAAAAAAACTCCTAAACAATTATGTTTAGGAGTTTTTTATTAATAACAACCTTTTATTATTTATGCTTTTGCAACAACCTTTCCTTTAAAAGTCAACACTTTTGGAGTTTCTTCAACACTAGTTGTTACAGTAACTGTTTTAGTAAAAACACCCATATTAGCAGCATTATAAGTTGCTTTTATTATGGCAGTTTTTCCAGGAGCAATATCTTCTTTAGTATAATCGGTAGCAGTACATCCGCAAGAACCATGAACGTTGGTGATTTTAACCGAGGTTTTACCCGTATTTTTAAATTCAAATTCAATTAATTTTGGAGTTCCCTGCGGAATTTCTCCAACATCAATAGTTTCACTTTTCCATGAAATTGGAGAACTCGTTATCGTTTTTTCTATAGAATTTTTGTGATTTGGAACTACAGAAAAAGACATTAAACCTAAAGTTAATGCCAAGATTGAAATTTTTAAAGTTTTCATAATTTTGATTTTTTTAATTACTATTCGTTTTTTGATTGTGTCCACCGGTTTGAACAATTCAAAAGTAAAGCAATACGAAACATACCTTTGTTAAGCGGTATCCAATGTTTGTTAACGACTTGTTAATGGCCTAATTCTAAACTTTTTTTTAGTAATATTACATGATGAAATTACAATATCTAACTAAAATTAATTGATTAGATTGTTTCGCAATTTGCAAAACCATGAAAACTAAAAACCTCAACATCATAATTGTTTTAGGACTTGTAGCAACAATAGGAATATTAGTTGCTCAATTATTATGGACTAAAGAAGCCTTTAATCTAGAAGAAAAAAAGTTTTCTCAAAAAACGCATATCGCATTATTGGAAGTGGTTAAAAAACTATACCAAGGAACCAATAGCGAATTGCCTTCGGAAAATCCTATAAAGAAAATTGCTAATGATTATTATATTGTAAATGTTGAAAATGATTTTGAACCAAAAATTTTAGAATATTATTTAAAAACGGAATTCGCAAAATTCAATATCACCACCGATTTTGAATATGCTATGTACAACTGCCAAAGTGACGAAATGGTTTATGGTAACTACATTTCTTTAACCGATAAATCACCCGAAAAAAGAACGGTATATTTTCCAAAACATAAAAATCTTGTTTATTATTTTGCCATTCGTTTTCCAAATGAAACCACATACCTATTCAGTTCCTTACGGTTTTGGTTCGTGCTTTCATTTGCTTTAATCGTAATTTTATTAGTGTATGTTTATTCGATTTACACCATCATCCAACAAAAAAAATATTCCGAATTGCAGCGGGATTTTATCAATAATATGACGCATGAATTTAAAACGCCTTTGTCCTCTATCCTACTCGCTTCTAATTATTTGAATAAACAAAAACCTATTTTAGAAGATTCTAAACTAAAAAAATACACCGAAATCATTATCCACCAAAGCACTAAATTAAACAGCCATATTGAGCAGATTTTAAATATTGCAAAATCAGATAATGCCCCTATAAAAATGGATTTGAAAGAAATTTTAATAGTGCCAATTATAAAAGATGTAGTTGAAAACATGCAACTTAACCATCCTAATTTGTCTATAAAAATCAATGCTTCTAGGGACTTTACCATTCAAGCAGATGCATTTCATTTTACAAATATCGTATATAATTTATTGGATAATTCTATTAAATATTGTGATATAAATCCTGAAATAATCATTAGCATAAAAGAACAAAATAGTCAAATTAAAATTGACTTTAGTGATAATGGGATTGGGATTTCTGACAAAAATTTAACGTTTATATTTGATAAGTTTTATAGAATTCCGAGTACCAAGAGCAATGGAATTAATGGTTTCGGACTTGGATTATATTATGTAAAAAAGATTTGCACACAACACCATTGGAAACTATTTGCTAGTAATAATATAGACAAAGGAATTACAATTTCTATAGTTATTCCAAGATAATGAAACTAAATCATGACAAAATATAAAATTCTTTATGCCGAAGACGATGAAACTCTAGCGTTTCTTACTAAAGACAATTTGGAGCAATTCTATGAAGTGACCCATTGTTCGGATGGAAAGTTAGCATTGGAAACCTTTAAAACAGATAATTTTGACGTTTGTATTCTAGATATTATGATGCCAAAAATGGATGGTTTTGAACTTGCCGAAAACATCCGTAAAATCAATACGGAGGTTCCAATTATTTTTTTGTCGGCAAAAACTTTAAAAGAAGACCGAATTAAAGGATTGCGACTTGGTGCCGATGATTATTTGGTAAAACCCTTCAGCATAGAGGAATTACTACTTAAAATTGAAATATTTTTGAAACGTTCTAACAAAAATACTGCTCCAAATAAAACTAATTATACACTTGGAAAATACCAATTTGATAGTAAAAACTATTTAGTATTTACTGAAACTGAAAAAATATCGTTAACCCAACGCGAATCCGATTTACTAAAACTTTTCTTAGAAAATAAAAATGTAGTGCTCAAACGAGAAGAAATCTTAAAATCACTTTGGGGAGATGATGATTATTTTATGGGAAGAAGTCTAGATGTATTTATTTCCCGCTTACGCAAAATTCTAGCATCAGAAAAAGAAATATCCATTGAAAATCTTCATGGAATTGGATTTAAATTTAATGTTGCACTTTCTTAAATTATTCCGTCAACACTCGATTCACTTGTACAAAAGTTCTAGCATAATATGCTTCATTTAGAGAAGAAACGATAACACCCGAACCACTAGAGGAATGAATGAATTTTATTACTCCATCAACCACATCGGTAACCATTCCTACATGACTCACTCTACGACCACCAAAAGTAGCAAAGAATATTAAATCTCCTTTTTGGGCTTGCGATCGGTTAATTTTTATACCATAATTGGCCATTTCTTGTGAGGATCTTGGCAAAGTCATATCTACATTTTGGAATGTAGCAAACATCAAACCCGAACAATCGTATCCGGCACTTGTAGTACCACCACTTCGATAACGAGTACCTAAATGTTCGGATGCTTTTCGAATTAAATAATCAGCTTTAATAACATTTGCTGCTGGGACATCTTTTACTTCTACGTCTTCTTTGGGAATGTTTGTAAGAAATTCTTTTGTCTCTTCAGATGCTTTATGAACCCCTTTTTTAATCATCAAAAGATAATCTACCGGAAGTCCGTTTTCAATACCTGGATTTAATTTTTCTATATCGGTTATAGAAACTCCATATTTTTTTGAAATACCGTATAATGTTTCTTTCGCAAGCACCTTATGTACGACATTAGTAATAGACATTATTTCATCGTTTGTGCTATTTGTATTTTCAAGATTGGAATTAGTTTCTCCCACATTGGAACTGACAGCATTTTTATTAGGAAATTTTAACTTTACCCCTTTCTTTAAATTAGCAGTTTTTAACTCTGGATTTAGTTCGCAAATGGCCTCCATTGTTATTCCGTATTGTTTAGAAAGACTGTATAAAGTTTCTTTAGGCAGCACGATATGGGTAATTGTAACATCAGCAGGATCTACACACACTTCATGCGTTTCTTTGACAACTGGAGTAATTTCTTTCTTCTTGTTTTTTTCTACAAGCAGTTCTTTCTTTTCTTTTTTAGATGGCTTTTCTTTTTCTTTAAATTTTTTATTCGGAATACGAAGCTCTTGATTTAACTGTAATAAAGCACCTTTAGTTTTTGGGTTTAACTCGTAAATGTCTTTTTCACTAACACCATATTTAATTGCCAAACCTAATATAGATTCGCCTGATTTTATCTTGTGTTTAATTACTTTTTGTGAAAAGGAAGATATACTAAAAAAAAGACTCAATACTAAAATTAAATGGATGCGTTTCATGGTACTATTTTATTCTAAAGCACTACTGAGTACTTTTTAAGGACGCACAAATTACGAAAAAAAACGCGCTTAAAGTAGGTTTTTTAACTTAAATTTAATTCAAACACTTCTATTTAGTCCATAAAAACTAACTCACTTTATGAATTTTTCTACTCCTTAAAACTTTAATTCAATATATTTGACAAAAAATATTAGCATGGACAACTTTTTACGAAAATTAAAACTTATAGAAAATACTACAATTGAATTACCCATTTCTAAAATAGATTTTATAAAAAAATTCAGAGATAATGTAGAATATTCTGATTTGAATTTCACCGCATTTGAAGGATTTGAAGTGTTTTCCTCTAGCAAATTAGAATATAAAGGAACTATCAATGAAAGAGGATTTGCATTGAAAAAAAGAAGAAAATTATTTGACACCAATTATTCTTTTGCTAAAGCAAATGGTACTTTCCGAGAGAGTTTTGACAAACTAATAATTACCACAGAAATCAATTCCTTTAGAAAAAAAATGTATTTCTTTTTGGCTTTTATTCTTTTATTTGACCTTCTAATTTTAACAAGTTTCTTTTTAGGAGGAACTAGTTTTCCTATATTTATTTTACCTTTTATATTAATCCATGGAATATTAATGATTGGGATTCCTTATATTGTTATGAGACGAAGCGTGAAAAGGATGGTTTACGATTTAGAACGTGATTTTCATTATTGGGTCACCAAAAATTAAGGTATAAAAAAAACCGTCTCATTTTGCAATAAGACGGTTTTTCAATTTATAAAAGGTTATTACAACGGAATGTTTCCGTGTTTTCTTTTTGGAGTATCTACTACTTTATTTTCTAGCATACTAAAGGCTTTAAGCAATTTTCTTCGGGTATCTCTTGGCAAAATAACTTCATCAATAAATCCACGTTGTGCTGCGGTATAAGGATTAGCAAATAACTCGGCATACTCTGCTTCTTTCTCTAAAAGTTTTGCTGCTGGATCGGCTGCTTCGCTAATTTCTTTTTTGAAGATAATTTCCGATGCTCCTTTGGCTCCCATAACTGCAATCTCGGCACTTGGCCAAGCAAAATTCATGTCGGCACCAATATGTTTCGAGTTCATTACATCATACGCTCCACCATAGGCTTTACGAGTAATAACGGTAACTCTAGGCACAGTTGCTTCGCTAAAAGCGTATAATAATTTGGCTCCATGAACGATAATTCCGTTCCATTCTTGATCGGTTCCTGGCAAGAATCCTGGTACATCTTCCAAAACTAATAACGGAATGTTGAAACAATCGCAAAAACGAACGAAACGTGCTGCTTTAATGGAACTTTTAACATCCAAACAACCCGCTAAAAATTTAGGATTATTGGCTACAATTCCAATACTTCTTCCTCCTAAACGAGCAAAACCTACTATGATGTTTTCTGCAAAATCTTTATGAATTTCAAAGAAGGAATCTTCATCAATAATGTTTTCAATAACATCCAGCATGTTGTAAGGTTTATTAGCATTATCTGGAACGATAGTGTCTAATTTAGCCCGAACTTCATCATTGGTTACATAGGGTAACTTTGGAGTAATTTCTCTATTATTTTGAGGCATGTAACTCAATAACTTTTTGATGTCTTCCAAACATTCAATTCCGTTAGGAGAAGTAATGTGTGCTACCCCAGATTTGGTTGAATGCGTGCTAGCGCCACCCAGTTCCTCAGAAGTTACTTCTTCATTTGTAACCGTTTTAACTACATTCGGACCCGTAACAAACATATAACTATTACCTTCTACCATCATCGTAAAATCGGTCATGGCAGGAGAATAAACGGCTCCACCGGCGCAGGGCCCCATGATTGCAGAAATTTGTGGAATGACTCCACTTGATTGTACATTTCTATAAAAAATATCGGCATAACCTCCAAGAGAGCGAACACCTTCTTGAATACGGGCGCCACCAGAATCGTTCAATCCAATCATTGGCGCGCCGCTTTTTAAAGCCATATCCATTACTTTGCAAATTTTTTCAGCATGCGTTTCGGATAAGGAACCTCCAAAAATGGTAAAATCTTGTGCAAATACATATACCACTCTACCGTTAATTGTGCCGTAACCAGTAACTACACCATCGCCATAATAAATTTCTTTTTCCATTCCAAAATCGGTAGTTCGGTGGGTAACCAACATTCCTATTTCTTCAAATGAGCCTTCATCCATTAAATATTCTACACGCTCACGAGCCGTTAATTTCTTTTTGGCATGGTGTGAAGCTATTCTTTTTTCACCTCCACCTAATTTGGCAAGGGCAATTTTATCGTTTAATATTTTAATTTTATCTTCCATTTTTTTTCTTTTAAGAAAAAAGAAAATAGAGAAAAGAAAAAAGATTCTAAAATCGTTACATCACGTCTTTTTTCTATTATCTCTTTTCTATATTCTTTTTTCTATATTCTTTTTTCTATATTCTTTTTTTCTTTACTCAATCGGTAATCGCAAAACTTTTTTATCTGCTAAATATTGTTTTAAAGCCAGTAATGCAGCAATTTCGGCTTCGGTATCTAATTTAGATTTTAGTTTTTCAGCGTCATAATATGCTTTTACAAAACCAGTATCAAAATCACCTGAACGGAATGCTTCGTGCTCCATAACAAACTTTCCAAAAGGAAGTGTTGTTGCAACGCCTTCTACATTGTAATTATCGATAGCACTTATCATTAAAGCAATTGCTTCTTCACGAGTTTTTCCGTAAGTAACCAATTTTGACAACATTGGATCGTAATAAATTGGAACATCCATTCCTTCTTCAATTCCGTTATCTACTCGAATACCTTCGCCTTCAGGCAACTTATAGGTACTTAAAAAACCGACATTCGGCAAGAAATCATTCATAGAATCTTCGGCATACACACGAAGTTCCATAGCATGACCGTGAATGACCAAATCTTCTTGTTTCATGGTAAGTTCTTCTCCACGAGCCACACGAATTTGTAATTCTACAAGGTCCAAACCAGAAATCATTTCGGTAACTGGATGCTCTACCTGCAAACGGGTATTCATTTCTAAGAAATAAAAATTATGTTTGTCATCCATTAAAAACTCGACAGTTCCAGCTCCAAGATAATCACAGGCACGAGCAACTTTTACAGCGGCTTCTCCCATTTCTTTACGTTTTTCTGGAGTCAAAATACAAGAAGGTGCTTCCTCAACTACCTTTTGATGGCGGCGTTGTATGCTACATTCTCTTTCAAAAATATATAAAACATTACCATGACTATCCGCCATGATTTGAATTTCAATATGACGTGGTTTGGTTACGTATTTTTCAATAAAAACGGAACCATCACCAAAAGCTGAAGTTGCTTCGCTAATTGCTCTATCCATTTGAGAAACAAAATCTTCTTCTCTTTCTACCACACGCATTCCTTTTCCACCACCTCCGGCAGAAGCCTTAATCAAAATTGGAAATCCAACTTCTCTAGCCGATTTTTTAGCCTCATCAATATCCGTAATAGCGTGGTCAATACCAGGAACCATTGGAATATTGTAGTGCATTACGGCTTCCTTGGCTGCTAATTTACTTCCCATCATTTCAATCGCTTTCGATTTTGGTCCGATAAAAATGATGTTGTTTCGTTCACATTCTTCTGCGAAAGCAGAATTTTCACTCAAGAAACCATAGCCAGGATGCACTGCATCTACACCAAGTTCTTTACATACTTCAATAATTTTATCGCCTCTTAAATACGATTGACTAGAAGGGGCTTCTCCTATACAAACAGCTTCATCAGCATATTTCACGTGAAGTGCATTTCTATCGGCAGTAGAAAAAACTGCTACAGTTTTGATGCCCATTTTCTTGGCGGTTTTCATTACTCTAATAGCAATTTCACCGCGGTTGGCAACTAATATTTTGGTTATATTTTTCATGTTTTTGCGAGGCACGAAGCAATCTCGTGTATTAAATTTTTGTTTCAGGTTTCAGGTTTCAAGTTTAATATTGTTAAGCTTGAAACTTATTTTCTATTCAAATTCTATCAACAACTGTCCTTTATCTACTGCATTACCAATGACAACAGCAATAGATTTTATGATTCCATCACGAGGAGAAAGGAAACTGTTTTCCATTTTCATCGCTTCTAAAATTAATAAAGGATCATTTTCTTTAACCTCTTGACCAACAGAAACACTAATTTCAAGAATCAATCCTGGCATAGGTGCTTTAATAGCGTTAACCACTTTGGTTCTACCACGTTCAATTCCCATACTTTTGATTAATAAATCTAAAGGATTAGAAATTGCAACTTCATAAGTGTTGTTATTGACTTTTACGGTATATTTTTTAGCTAGAAAATCGGCAGAAACAATCTCTGCTTTATACGGAATACTGTTTTTTAGTACGTGAAAATTTTCATTTCCTACTCCTACAGCATCTAGATTTTCTAAATCATTTTCGGTAAAATCAAAAGTAGCTGCGTGATTAACCGAAAGCTTATACGAATTACTCATAAATAATATATTTAATTTATTACAAAATTAGCAAAAGAAAACGTTTTCGTAACTGATAATTGTCAGTAATTTGCTTAATTGGTATAGCTAAACGCGAAAATAATTTAAGTAGATATTAAAAGGGTAAATAAGTAAAATGATTTATTTTTGTAATTAAAATCCCCTTTAATATTAAATGAAAAAACTAATTAACTTATTTATTATACTTTTCTGTAGTATAAAATTTTTTGGTCAAACTACCGAGGAAGAATTGCGGGAATGCACTTTACAGAAATTTTACATTAATGATTTTAAGGGATCTATTGAATGTTTAGGCAAATTAATTGCTCTAAATCCTAAAGATTCGGCAGCCTATAATGACAGAGGGCTTATAAGGGATATATTGAAAGATTATACTGGTGCTATTGCCGATTATTCTATTCAAATTACAATCGATTCAACTTTTGCAGACAGTTATTTTTTTAGGGCTATGGCTAAAGAAAAGATTAAAGACAGAAAAGGAGCAATAGCCGACTATATAAAGGCAATTAAGTATGAGCCTAACAATTCGGATGCTTATTATTTTAAAGGAATTCAAGAATTTGCCTTACAAAAAAATTCTATTGCGTTGGAGGATTTTGAATCTGCAATAAAAAAAAGAGAAGATAATTATAAGGTTTATGCCGACATAGGTCTTGTAAAAGCACAAAATAAGAACTATAATTTAGCATTAGATTATTGTAATAAAGCAATTTTATTGGATAAAAAATGCGATAAAGCCTATTATTACAGTGGTTGGATAAAAGCCCAACAGAAGAATTATTTAGCAGCAATTAAAGAGTTTGAAAAAGTAATAGATTATAATTCTACTGCAGAGGAGGATTTGTATTATGGCAATTTAAAACGAAATTATAAAGAAATTTCACCTGCCTTATCAAAATATAATAAAGAAGAAATCACAACAAAAACCGATAGCGCTTATTATAAAAAAGGAGTGCTGAATTGTTATTTAAAAAATTATAAAAATGCTATTCAAAATTTTGACGAAGCATTAAAAATAAATCCAAAATTTGCCTCTGCTTATTTCCAGAGGGCATTCGCCAAAGGAAAATTAAACTTACATCAAGCAAGTATTTCCGATTATAGAAAGTATCTTTTATTGGATTCTAAAAATGACAAATCTTATTATTTTATTGCTTTAGAATATGAAAAATTAAACGATTTTAAATCTGCTATTTTAAATCTTAATAAAGCCATTGAAATCAATGAATACCTTCCCGAATATTATCTAAAAAGAGGGAAACTATTATTAAAAACTTCCAAAGTTAGCGAAGGCTGTAAAGACATATCCAAATCCAAACAACTTGGCGGAATCTATAAATTAAAATATCCTAAAATTAATTGCAAATAAAATCATGCTAAAAACTCTTAAATACACCTTCCTTCTAATTATAATTTCAATAAAGGGATTTTGTCAAATAGACCCTATGGTAGTTGAAGGATTTGCACAAGGCACTACTTACCACATTACTTATTTAGATGAAAAAGAACGATTTTTTAAAAATGAAATAGATAGTATTTTACACGATTTTGATTTATCGGTATCCACATATAACCCAAATTCTATTATATCTAGAATAAATTCCAACCAACAAAATGTAACTTTAGACCATTATTTTATTACTTGTTTCAAAAAAGCCAAAGAAGTCTATAAAAATACCAATGGTGCTTTTGACCCAACCGTTTATCCATTAGTAAATGCCTGGGGATTTGGTCCTGGAAAAAAAGAAAAAATAGAACCTAAAATAATAGATAGCATTTTAAAATTTGTAGGGTTTAATTTAATTGAACTAAAAGGAAATAAAATAATAAAGCAAGACCCTAGAGTTTCTTTAGATTTTAATGCTTTTGCACAAGGCTATTCGGTAGATGTTATTGCTGCTTTTTTAAATTCCAAAAAAATAACATCCTATTTAGTAGAAATTGGTGGTGAAGTATTTGTAAAAGGATTAATGCCAAATGGAGAAAAATGGAACATCGGAATTGAAAAACCAATTGATTCTAAAACCCAAGAGAATCCAGACCTAATGATTATTAAACTAGATGGATATGCCATTGCAACATCTGGTAACTATAGAAAATTCACTATTGAAGATAATGTTAAATATTCACATCATATTGATCCGAAAACTGGTTATCCTACTAAAAATAATCTGTTAAGTGTTTCTGTTATTTCTAAAGAATGTATCACTTCTGATGCAAACGCTACTGGAATATTAGTTATGGGATTGGAAAAAGCGAAAGTGTTTCTAAAAAAGCATAAAGAATTACAAGCGTTTTTAATCTATTCGGATACCAATGGAGATTACAAGTTTTATGAAACTCCAAAACTTAAAAAAATACTTTCCAAAATTAAATAAACGAAAAAAGGCATTCTGAAATTAGAATGCCTTTTTTCCATAAAAATAAACTGTATTATTTATCTAATACGACTTCATAACTGGTAGCCCCTGAATCATCAGAAACATGAATAATGTAAACTCCATTATTAAAACTAGAAAGATCAATGCTTCTAGTAGTAATTGTTGAATTGGCGTCAATATTTTCTTCATATACAACAGCACCTAAAACATTTACTACAGTAATATTATTAATTTGAGATTTTATATCTAAATTAAAAATTCCTTTAGATGGATTTGGGTAAACAACAACTTCTGGTCCTTTAGTAAAAGTATCATTAGCAAGTGTTGGAGTCCAGTTAAGAGAAACTGTATTAAAGTTAGTATCATTAGCAACGTCTGTAGTGTTATTGTAAATAGCAGTTCCTTTAACAAAAGGAAAATATCTAGTTACTGTAGCCGATCCATGTCCCCAAGTTTCTTGAATACACACTCTATAATTTCCATCTGCTAACAAAGTAGTTCCTGCGGCATTAGTCCCATTCCAGGTAACTGTTCTTGCTGTAAAAATGGTTTGTGTAGCTCCAGTTGTTGCTCCAGTTGTGCTAGACCCTGATTTTGTTACCCATGTAGGTAAATGATCTGTTGTGTTACCACCCCAGTAACGCATACTTGTTCTAACGTAAGCAGAAGTTCCTGCAGTTGTACCTGCTCCACAAGTTGTACAACTTTCAATCCATACAGCCATAGCATAACGACCATTAGTTTCATAATTTCCAGAAGTATGCACTGGATTAGTGAATTTAAAAGTCATTGTTCCAGCAGTCTGAGCATTTAAAGAAGTAGCAAAACATAAAAGCAATGCAACTAGTGATAGTTTGAAAAAATGTTTCATAATAATTTTTAAGTATAATATTTTATTTATTCTCTAATTCTAATTTGATAGAAATTTTAGCAGATTCGGCAAGTGTTTTCTTAGCCATTGCAGGAACATCTAATTTGTAATCAACTAATTTTACAACAAATGCACCAGCAATCGAAGTTTTAGCCCCAGCAGTAACCGTCATTTTAGTTTTTACTTTGTTAGAAACCCCATGAATAGTTAAATCTCCTTCTACATCATAAGAGCCCGATTTTCCATCATATCCAACAACTTTTCCTTTGAAACTAGTTTTAGGAAATTTATCACTTTCCATGTAGTTTTCATTGAAATGCTCCTCCATTAAGGGCGATTTGAATTTGAAAGATTTTACTAAACCTTGCACAACAAGTTCTCCTGTAGTTTTATCTAAGATTGAAGATACTGTGTTATTAGTTGCAATAACGGGATCCATAGCTCCTGGAACGGTTGCGTCAAACTTTATTTCTCCAGAACGAGTCATCATTTTTTGTGAAAACACAACTGTTGAGAAAATGAAGCAAACGATGGTAACAATTACTTTATTCATAGTTATTTTATTTTAGATTAGTTTTCTGGATAATTATTATCAATCCAATTTTTAATAGTATTTATACTTCCGTTAGATAATGGTGCATCACTTTTAGGCATTCTGTCCGATGTACAAGCACCTGCTTGAATACTACATAATAATTTAGAACTGTTTGTACCGTTTTGAGCATCTACAACATTTTGATAGGTATCTAAATCCGGATAATTTCCCTGTCCAGCCTGAGAATGACAACCTACACATTTAGCATCCATGATTGGCTTAACGTTTTTTGTATATGTTGGATTAGAAACAATTCCTTCTAAATCTTGTTGTGTTCTGGAATCACAAGAAACAAAAAATGCGGTCCCAACTAGCAATGCTGTTATAATTAATTTTATATTTTTCATATCTATTTTTTTATTAAAAAACTCTATACATGTTAAATCCGAAGAAAATTCCTTTACCACCTTTAATTCCTGATGCTGTTGTATAATAAGCAACATCATTCATTGTTTGGCTATTAGATAATACCAATTGAAAAACGTGACCACCTGTTTCAATATCTAACCCTAAGGTTATAGGATTGTGAGAAGAAAAGTCATAAGCCTCAGGCATATTCAATCTTGCTGCATAGTCTAAATTAACACTTAATCTTTTAGAAATTTTACATCTTGCTCCAGTACCAAGCAAGAAGGTGTTTTTTTGATCGGAAAGTTCATCATATAAATTTTTATGAACGAAAATCGGATTTACTTCAAGAGACAATGAATTATTTAATTTTCTAGAAACAATTAATTGCGTGGTATATGCAAAACGATCGTTTGCTTTTAAATCTGGATACAAATCGGTTTTTAAATCACTTCTAATGTCCATAGTATTATATTCTACAATAGTAACAGGGAAACCATCTGTCATTTGATTAGCCAATTTATATTTGGCAGCCAATTCGTAAGTTTTTTGATAAGTTTGTCTAGACAAACCAAGAGAAAGCCAATTAGTAACTCCATAAATACCACCTAATTTTGTATAAGCAGCATCTAAGCCAAAAAAGTTGTTAGCACCATTAGTTAAATCTCCAAAACGGTGCGATACAAGAAAATAGAATTCTCCTTGGGCAGGAAGTTTAGTAGATTGCATATTAGCAACTTGCAAACCTTTAAAGGCTGCAGAAGCAATTTCTTTCTTGTCCGATTTTGTTGCATTTAATTCGTTCATCAAATCGTCTTGTGCATTGGCTAAGCCAAAACAAAAAAGAAAGAAAACTGAAAGTGTGATTTTTAGTAATTTCATTTTTAATTTAGTTATTTATTTATTGAACATTGATCCATATTTACGCCACCCATCAAGTCGTCATAACCTATAACACGACCTTTAATATTAACAGATTGACCTACTTTTAAAGTAGCATCGGCAGTTGTAAAACCACAAACCACAACTTCATCTATAATCACTTCTTTGTCATTAACCGAAGTAATTACACCAGATATTACTACCGGTTTTTCAAGATACTTTTTGTTAGCAGCAGTTTCATTTGCTGTAAATTCTGCCAAAATATCTTTAGTTTTCAAAGTGAAAGCAGCCTCTTCAGATTGCAAATCTCTTTTTCCTAAATTATTAACCAAATAATCTTTAATCTTAGGACCAGCAATAACACCTCCTAAAATTAAAATTCCCATAATTATTAAGAATGTTTTCAATTTTTTATTCATGAATTAGAAATTTAGTTAATTTTTTTATCTTGAATTAACATGTAAATACTTTTTTATTATTCTAGTAATCGATGCAAATATATACTATATGATTTTGCAAAAAAGAAAAGTTTCTTAATAGTTTCTTAAATTAATTTTTATACTAAAATTAAATTCAATAATTTAAATATCAACCATTTACATGAAAAAAAATTATAATTTTATTAATTATTATATCTTCAAAAAAAGAAGAAAAAAATTTAATTTAATTTAAAAATAAGTTCGAAATTTTATTAATTAATGCATTAAACGAAAAAATAGTGTTGCTAAAATTAAAAATCATGAAATGTTTAAAGCACTAATAAACCATGTTTCCGCAATTGTTGTACCGGCTTGGAGTACCAGAACAATTCGAAGTCTTCAAAATTTGTTTCAAAATCATTTTTTAGGGCAGTAAACGTGTAAGAATTTTCGTTATTTACGGAAAGTAATTCCAATATTTCTTCTAACCATTTGCCTTTATCTTCTTCTAATGCTATTTCAAAAGTGTCCGTTTTATCCTGAAAAGTTAGTTGTAGCATTTGCCAAGATTGCCCTTTTTTAGATTTTGTAAAGGTTTTAATAGAAGGTTTACCTCCTATCCAAATAATTTTTGAAAGCCCCCTAACCCCCAAAGGGGGAATTTCTGTAAGAATGGAATAAATGTAATTGGATGGCACTTTGGTTTTCGGAATTTTAAATTCAAACCAATCTTGTAGCGGATAATCCAAACAGATTCCGTGCATAAAATTGAACAATGATTTTTTCAATCCAAAACTGAATTTATCGTGGTCAATTCCTGTTTTATCTTTAAAATTAATGTCGTTATTGGCAAATGTAATTTTATTTTTTTCTGGAATTACGCCAAATTCTTCGGGAAACATTCCAACGGGAGAGTGCGCTGTCATTGCAAATTGGTGCCAAAAACCAGATTGTAAGATTCCTGATTCAAACATTTGACGCACCATTTCCAAACTATCGATGGTCTCTTGAATCGTTTGGGTAGGATAGCCATACATTAAATAGGCATGCACCATAATCCCACTTTCGGTAAAGTTTCTGGTAACTTGGGCAACTTGCTCTACGGTAACTCCTTTTTTAATTAAATTCAAAAGTCGGTCAGAAGCAACTTCCAATCCACCCGAAACAGCAATACAACCGGATTGTTTCAGTAAAACAGTTAAATCGGCAGTAAAACTTTTTTCAAATCGAATGTTGGTCCACCAAGTAACCACTAATTTTCGTCGTAGAATTTCTAGAGCAACCTCCCGCATTAAGGCCGGAGGTGCTGCTTCATCAACAAAATGAAATCCATTTTCGCCCGTTTGCGCGATCATTTCTTCCATTCTATCTACTAACGTTTTAGCAGCAATAGGTTCGTATAATTTGATGTAATCTAAAGAAATATCACAAAAGGTACACTTTCCCCAATAACATCCATGTGCCATAGTGAGTTTATTCCATCTGCCATCACTCCACAAACTATGCATTGGATTGGCAATTTCAATAACCGAAATATATTTATCCAAAAGCAAATTCGAATAATCGGGAGTACCTACTTCACTTTGTTTGTAATCGGGTTTTGTGGAATTATTTTTGTAAGTAACTTTTCCGTTTTCCAAGATAAAAGTTCTCTTGAACTCATTGGAATTTGGATTTTGAACATTGGAAATTAGCAACTCTAATGGAAGTTCTCCATCGTCTAAAGAAATAAAATCAAAGAATTCAAAAACACGTTCGTCTTTCAATTCCCGAAGTTCCGTATTAGGGAAACCGCCACCCATAGCGATTTTTATATTCGGAAAATTAGCCTTAATAAATTGAGCACAACGAAAAGCACTATACAAATTTCCCGGAAACGGAACCGAAATACATACCAATTTGGGTTGGATTTCAGCCACTCGTTCGTTTAGAATTTCTAAAGTAATTCGGTCAATATAGGTGGGTTCTTTTTGCAAATGCAAATACAACTCATCAAAAGAGTTGGCACTTCTACCCAAGCGTTCGGCATACCGACTGAAACCAAAGTTCTCATCGACACATTCTACAATAAAATCGGATAAATCCTCGAGATACAAAGTTGCCAAATGTTTGGCTTTGTCTTGCATTCCCATAGTACCAAATGCCCATTCCATATCGTCAAGTTGTGCAAACCGAGAGGCTTCGGGAAGGAAATTTCCACTGCATATTTGACGCGCCATAGACGGATTTTTTCCTTGCAAAAAAGAAATCACCGAATCAATTGTTTTTATATATTCGTCTTTTAAAGCAAAAATTCGTTGTGAATTATCCGAAATTTGAGACTTGAAACCTGAAGTCTGAAACAAATCTATTAACCCTTTTTTAGAAAACAATTCCAGAATCACTTCTATTCCCAAATCCATTTGGAAAGCTGAAATGTTTTTGGTTTTCAAAAACCCTTTAATATATGCCGTTGCCGGATATGGCGTATTTAGTTGGGTGAAGGGTGGCGTTATTAATAGAATGTCTTTCAATGAAATTTGTTTTTGCAAAAGTAAAATTAATAATTTAGTTTTTAAGAATTATTAATCCTCTTGAAATTGTAAATCGGATTTGTATTTTAAGTATTTTTACAAAAAAATAAAACAATGCCAAGCGACTGTATAACTTATCAAAAATCGGGATATTTCACTAAATTAATCATTGATTATTTAGATGAAAAACCAGAACTAAATTCGTTGTACAATCGTTTTCCAAAATTGGAAAATTTTAAAGAGCAAATTGAAGAAAAAAGTTTCAATTTAAATAACAATAACAATAGCAAAAGGGAAGTATTAGTTTCCGAACTTGAAAAGCAATATGCCAATTTTGAAGTTTCAAATGCTACAAAAAACCATATTAAACTCTTAAATAGTTCGAATACTTTTACCGTAACCACTGGGCATCAACTGAATTTATTTACAGGACCTTTGTATTTTATCTACAAAATTATTTCTACCATAAACCTTTGCAAACAATTAAAAAAGGAATATCCAAATCACGATTTCGTGCCTATTTATTGGATGGCAACTGAAGACCACGATTTTGAAGAGATTAATTATTTTAATTTCAAAAATAAAAAAATCCAATGGAAAAGAGAAAGTTCGGGGCCTGTTGGAAGACTATCTACAGAAGGTTTAAAGGAAGTTTTATCGCAATTTTCTAACGAAGTTGGCACAAGCGAAAATGCAAATTATCTCAAGGAATTGTTTGAAAAATCGTATTTAAATCATTCCAATTTAGCAGATGCCACGCGCTATTTAGCCAATGAATTATTCAAAGAAGAAGGATTGGTTATTTTAGATGGGGATTCTGTTGCGTTGAAAAAAACATTTGTTCCGTATGTAAAAGAGGAACTGCTGCACCAAACTTCTTTTCAGAAAGTAACCGAAACTGCTAGCCAATTAACTGATTATAAAATACAGGTCAATCCTCGTGAAATTAATCTTTTTTATATAGAAGATACTTTACGTGAACGTATTATCTTAGAAAACGGAATTTATAAAGTTAACAACACCAATAAAACTTTTACAGAAACCGAAATCCTAGCAGAACTGGAAAATCATCCGGAAAAATTCAGCCCTAATGTAATTTTAAGACCTTTATACCAAGAAGTTATTTTACCGAATTTATGCTACATTGGTGGTGGTGGCGAATTGGCGTATTGGTTGGAATTAAAATCAAATTTTGATGCCAATAACGTTACTTTTCCGATGCTGTTGCTACGAAATTCCGTTGTAACTACAACTGCTAAACAAGTTGAAAAGGCAGACAAACTAGAGTTAAGTTATGCCGATTTATTTGCAAACCAGCAAGAATTATTTGACCAAAAAACCAAAGAATTTTCAAAATTTACTATCGATTTTTCGGAACAAAAAGAGGCTCTAAAAAAACAATTTGAAGCATTATACACAATTGCAAACCAAACCGATAAATCCTTTTCTGGAGCAGTTAAAGCACAAGAAATTAAACAAATAAAAGGTTTAGAAAATCTAGAAAAAAGGTTGCTAAGAGCCGAAAAACGAATCCATAAAGATCGTTTGCAACGGATTTTAGTATTACAAAATGAAATTTTTCCGAATCAAAGTTTACAGGAACGCAAAGCGAATTTTAGCGAATTTTATTTAGAATATGGAGATACTTTTTTAAAGAAAATATTATCCGAATTGAAACCATTAGACCAAGAATTTAAAGTTATCACTTTATAGCCTTTACATTCTTGCTTATCGTAAAAAAAATATTACTTTTGCACGGAATTTAATACAAAAAATACAAAATGGCTACAAATAGAACATTTACAATGATTAAACCAGATGCTGTACAAAACGGACATATTGGTGGAATTTTAAACATGATTACAGAAGGTGGTTTCAAAATTATTTCTTTGAAATTAACACAACTTACAATTGCTGATGCTCAAGCATTTTATGCTGTTCATGCTGCAAGACCTTTTTATGGTGAATTAGTTGAATTCATGTCTCGTGGACCAATCGTTGCTGCAATTCTTGAAAAAGAAAATGCAATTGAAGATTTTAGAAACTTAATTGGTGCTACTAATCCTGCGGATGCTGCTGAAGGAACTATCCGTAAAAAATATGCTACTTCTATTGGAGAAAATGCAGTTCACGGATCCGATTCTGATGAAAATGCTGCTATTGAAGGTGCTTTCCATTTTGCTGGAAGAGAGCAGTTTTAGTATTCAGTGCTCCGTTTTTAGTGAGCAGTTTATATAAAATATAAAATCCCATTTCAATAAGGAAATGGGATTTTTTTTATTATGAATATTTTTATTCTGCGTTCTTCTATCTGCCTTCCCTCTTCCTTCTTCCATCTTCCATCTTCGTACTTTGTACCTCGCACTTCTTCCCTACCTCAAAACAATATCTTTCACCACTTCTTTTCGAAGTTCTTCGTTGAGCATGGTAATGATTTTTTGTTTGCCATATCCTAATTCTTCTCGTAAAACTGCCGAAGTTAGTTTGACATATAAAGTACTTCCTTTTAATATTACTTCTTGGGTATAACTATTCACGCCATTTCCCAGAAGGTTTTTCCAAGCCTGTTCTACATCAATTTTATCCATGCCTGCTTCTAGCCTATTTTGTTGGATAAACTGTTGCAAAACGTCGGATATAGAACTCTCGTTACTTTGTCGTTTTGCCATTATTTTATAGAAAAAGGGATTTGTCGTTTGTAGTGGTATTCTAAATTTTCTTTGTTTTTCAAGACTAAAACACTGTCTTTCAATTCAACTATTTCCTCTTGCCATTTACCAAAATTTGTAGTGTAATTTACATAAAAAACACCTTCTTTCTTAGTAATAGCAAGGGATTCTTTAATATTATTTGTTAGATAAGTACCATCTAATTGCGGCATTACTTTTTGGAGAAAGCCTTTATTGTCTTTCACTGCAAAAAAATCTATAGTTTCATTAACTTTATATTCTTTCTTACCTCCCTGCGGAAGTTCGACTTTTTGAATCTCCCAATAGCCATTTATTTTGGCAATATCGGCATCCGAAACGGATGGTTTACAAGCAACTAACAACAAACTAAAAAAGAAAAGGGGAAGGAATTTTTTCATATCTAAAAATAAAATATAAAATTACAATTATTTTTAAGGAATAAAAAAGTATTTTTGATTAAACGTTTTAAAGTTTTGTAGGTCCTAAATAAAATTAGCCTTTATGAAAAGATATTTTCCATTACTACTAGTACTCTTTTTTGTTTTAGGATGTGCTGAAAAAGAATGTGGTTGCGATTCTCCACCACAAGAAGCAATGTATTTTCCTCCAAATGATGGAAGCAGCACTTGGGAAACTAGATCTATTTCTGATTTGGGTTGGAATGCAAATGCCGTGCAACCACTTTTGGATTATTTGCAATTGAAAAATTCCAAATCGTTTATTATCTTAATAAATGGAAGAATTGTATTGGAAAACTATTTTAACGGACACACTGCTACAACGCCTTGGTATTGGGCAAGTGCTGGAAAAACGCTAACCTCTACAGTAACCGGAATTGCAGAACAAGAAGGATATTTAAACACCAACAATAAGGTTTCGGATTATTTAGGTATTGGATGGACGAACGCGCCAATAGCAAAAGAAAATCTAATTACATGCAAACATTTATTAACTATGTCATCGGGTTTAGACGATTCGCTTGGAGATGATGTTTCTTCTGCCAATTTGCAATATGTTGCCGATGCAGGAACACGTTGGGCATACCACAATGTGTATGTAAAACTGCAAGATGTGGTGACTCAAGCCACAGGTCAAACTTGGACTAATTATTTCAATACTAAATTAAGAGACAAATTAGGAATGACAGGTGGAAGTTGGATTAACAGTACCGATGGCACTAGAACCTATTGGAGCACTACTAGAAACATGGCGCGATTTGGTTTGATGGCTTTAAACAAAGGGAAATGGAATGGAACTACGGTAATAAATGAAACTTATTTTAATTTGGCTACTACAACATCGCAAACTATCAACCAATCGTATGGCTATTTATGGTGGTTAAACGGAAAATCGAGTTACCATTTACCGCAAAGCCAATTGCAATTTAACGGAAGTATTATTCCGCATGGACCTAGCGATATGTTTATGGCTTTAGGAAAAAATGATCAGAAAATTTACGTAATTCCAAGTCAGAAAATGGTTGTCATTCGCATGGGGGATCCTGCAGATGCAGTTAATTTAGCCTTATCGGATTTTGATGATGTGCTTTGGCAAAAAATAAATGCGTTGTACCAATAACTTTTTTATCTATTTGAACTTAGAGTTGAAAAACTTTATTAGAGCATAAATAATTAGCATAAAAGTAAGCAA
This sequence comes from Flavobacteriaceae bacterium, assembly GCA_947451525.1. Classification (GTDB taxonomy): domain Bacteria; phylum Bacteroidota; class Bacteroidia; order Flavobacteriales; family Flavobacteriaceae; genus Flavobacterium. Next base: position 87,600 of record CANFZM010000008.1, on the reverse strand, counting down.
TTGCAAACCCATGGCTATTGTTGGAAATTTTGTTTCAATGATTTTGGATAAAATCTCTACACCAACACCTATCAAAAGTAAAATTAAGGGAGAAGTAGTTTTAAAAAAAGATAAAAATTTATTCATAGTCTATTATTTAAAAAAACTATCTACAAACTCATATTTGTTAAACACTTGTAAATCTTCAATTCCTTCACCAACACCTATATATTTTACAGGAATTTGAAACTGATCGGAAATTCCAATAACCACACCACCTTTGGCAGTTCCGTCTAGTTTGGTAACTGCTAAACACGAAACCTCAGTTGCTGCAGTAAATTGTTTTGCTTGTTCAAAAGCATTTTGACCAGTTGAACCATCCAAGACTAAAAGTACGTCGTGTGGTGCATCGTGAGTCACTTTTTGCATTACTCGTTTCACTTTAGATAATTCACCCATCAAGCCAACTTTATTATGCAATCTTCCTGCGGTATCAATAATTACAACATCGGCATTCTGAGAAACCGCACTTTGCAAAGTATCAAATGCTACCGATGCTGGATCAGAACCCATTTGTTGTTTTACAATTGGTACTCCTACTCTATCCGCCCATATTTGTAATTGATCAATAGCGGCAGCACGAAACGTATCGGCAGCACCAAGAACCACATTGTAACCGGCTTTCTTAAATTGGTAGGCTAATTTTCCGATAGTAGTAGTTTTTCCAACGCCATTAACTCCAACCACCATGATAACATAAGGTTTTTTATCGGCTGGAATTTTAAATTCCGATTCTTCACCCGATTTTGTTTCCGATAAAAGTCCTGAAATTTCTTCTCTAAGAATTACATTCAGTTCATCGGTACCTAAATATTTATCGGTAGAAACTCGTTCTTCAATTCGTTTTATAATTTTTAAAGTAGTTGCTACACCAACATCCGAAGAAACTAGAATTTCTTCTAGATTATCTAAAACCTCATCATCCACTTTAGATTTCCCAGCAATGGCCTTGGTAAGTTTAGAAAAAAAAGAAGTTTTAGTTTTCTCTAAACCTTTATCTAAAGTTTCTTTAGCCTGCTCGGTAATGGCAGTTTCTTTCTTTTCGGAGGAAAATATTTTTTTAAAAAAACTCATAATTTAGGTTTATGGTTTAATAATATTATTAGTGTTATATAAAACTAGGACAAATATAAAAATAAAAAAGCTACTTCCGTTAGAAAGTAGCTTAGATATATCTTTTATTGGAATTATTTCTTTTGTAAGAAAGTATCCACTTCTTCTGGAGTCATGATACTTTCTACGAAAGTATATGCACCTGTTTTAGGAGATTTCACCATTTTAATAGCTTTTGTCAATCTCTTAGAAGCTGTCTGTAACGTTGCAACGGTCTTTTTTGCCATGATTCAAATGAGTATTTAAATTTTAATTAATCTCCAATGTATTCATTAAAGATTTAAACTAAAAATTCTAATTATTTAATTTCTTTATGAACAGTCATTCTCTTTAAGATTGGATTAAATTTCTTAATCTCTAATCTGTCTGGAGTGTTTTTTTTGTTTTTGTTTGTAATGTAACGAGAAGTTCCTGGAAGACCAGTTCCTTTGTGCTCAGTACATTCTAAAATTACTTGAATTCTATTACCTTTCTTAGCCATCTTACTTTATTTTAATTGGATTTGGAATTATTTTATAAATCCATTAGCTTTTGCAGTTTTCAACACAGCAGCTAATCCATTTTTATTAATTGTTTTAATTGTAGAAGCAGCTACTCTTAGAGTAACCCATCTGTCTTCTTCAGCAAGATAGAAACGTTTTTTAACTAAGTTCACAGAAAATTTTCTCTTAGTTTTGTTCATTGCGTGGGAAACGTTATTTCCTACCATCGCTCTTTTACCTGTAAGGTCGCAAACTCTTGACATTATACTTATCTTTTATCGTTATTCAAATCGAGGGTGCAAAGAAACAAAAAAGAAACCTTATAGCCAAAAAAATATTACACATTTTTTAAAATTTCTTTTTGTAATAGTTCAAATGCTTTATTTACAGTTCTATCTATCACTTTTTCACGTGGTTGGCCAAAATTAAATTCTTCCACTAAAACACCATTTGGAGTTGCCAATGCTATAAAAACGGTTCCAAGGGTCGCATCGGTGTCTCCTTTGGACGGTCCTGCGTTACCAGTTGTGGCAATTGCATAGTCGGATTTCATTAATTTTTGTACACCCAATGCCATTTCGGTGGCAACGGCTGCACTTACTACCGAAAATTCTTCGATTGTTTTTAGCGAAACCCCTAAAACTGAAACCTTAGTATCTGTAGAATAAGTTACTACGCCTCCCCTAAAATAATTGGAAGCACCAGCAACCGAGGTTAATTCTTGTGCAATTTTGCCTCCAGAGCAACTTTCGGCAGTGGCAATAGTTTTTCCTTGTTGGGTTAATAATCGTCCTAAAACCACTTCAATAGTTTCATTTTCATCAAATCCAACAATGATATCCCCAATGATTTTGGCTAAAGAGTGCACCTTTTCATTTATGGTATTCTCGAGAAGTTCTTTGTTTGTTCCTCTACCCGTTAAACGCAAACGCACCCTTCCTGGTGCTGGCAAATAGGCCAATTTTATAAATTCTGGCAGGCTATTTTCCCAATCTTCAATGCGCTCGGCAACTAAACTTTCTCCTTGGCCATAGGTCATTATGGTTTTGTGCAAAATGTAAGGCCGTTGGTATTCGTTTACAATTTTTGGAATAATTTCGTTCTCCACGATATACTTCATTTCATAAGGAACGCCAGGTAACGAAATATAAACCGTGTTTTCTTTTTTCATCCACATGCCTGGTGCGGTGCCAAATTTATTAAAAAGTACTTGGCATTTGGAAGGAACTAATGCTTGATCTTTATTCATTTGCGAAGCCGGTCGCTTCATAACCGATTCTATTAGTTCAATTACATGAGTTTCTACTTCTTTATTGATTACCAAAGTATCGTTGAAATATTCGCAAAAGGTGTGTTTGGTGATATCGTCTTTTGTAGGACCTAAGCCGCCAGTAATTATTACAAAGTCAACTTTGTTTTGCAAGGATGCAAAAGTGTCTAAGATGTGCTGCTTGTCATCACTAATGGAAAGCAATTCGTGGGTTTGGACTCCAATTCGATCCAATGCTTTAGCAATGAAACCCGAATTGGTATCAATAATTTGTCCGATTAGAATTTCGTCGCCAATAGTTACTATGGTTGCTTTCAATGAATATTAAATATTAAATATTAAATTTTGGATATTAAATTTACTGTTGTTTTCAAAGGTACAACAAATAAGAAAATGGAAAACTTTTTAGCCCCGATTGAAGTGGAAATCCTTTGCTTTTTTTCTTTAAAAAAGCAAAGATTGCAACGAAAAGCGGGAAAATGGTTTACTGATAAATCCCGAGCCATTCGCTTCAAATTATTAAACTTCGAAATCTTTTTTTATTTCTTTTATGGCTTTTTCTAATTGCTTTTTAATGCTTTCGCAGGTTGCTTCAATTTCTCTTCTTTTGCCTTCCGATTTCGTCCAGGCTTCCACTTGAAGAATTTCATCGTAGGCAATTAACATGCCTAATAAATCTAGGGATGGCTTGATTTTATGGGCGAAAGCATAGGCTTGTTTGTAATCTTTTTCTTTAATACCCAATTCCATTTGTTTGAAATCTTTGGGGATTTCGGTTACAAATAACTGCACGATTTCGAGTACAAAATCGGGGTCGTTATCCGAAAGCGCATGAACTTTAGAAAGGTTGTAATTTATTGCCATTATTTCACTTGTATTCTAAATGATTTTTTGTTTTCTATAAATCCTTCAAGGATGTCGTTGGGCTTGACAGCACTAACGCCTTCGGGGGTTCCTGTAAATATTATATCGCCTTTTTTAAGGGTGAAAAATTGCGAAACGTGTGCAATTAATTCGTTAATTTTCCAGAGCATGTGGCTCGTATTTCCTAACTGCACAATTTCTCCGTTTTTAACTAATTTGAATTCAATATTTTCGAGCGAATTGTAGTCGTTTTTAGGGTAAAAATCACCTATAACTGCCGAACCATCAAAGGCTTTGGCTTTTTCCCAAGGGAGTCCTTTTTCTTTTAATTTGGCTTGCAAATCGCGGGCTGTAAAGTCAATTCCAAGTCCGATTTCATCGTAGTAATTGTGAGCAAATTTAGGCTCAATATACTTTCCTACTTTGTTGATTTTGACTAAAATTTCAACTTCGTGGTGCACATCGTCACTGAATTCTGGAATTACAAACGGATGCTGTTTTAACAATATTGCCGAATCGGGCTTCAAAAAAACGACCGGTTCGTCTGGACGTTCGTTTTGAAGTTCTTCGATATGCTTCACGTAATTTCTACCGATGCAGATGATTTTCATTTTGTAGGTTTTAGGTTCTAGGTTCTAGGTTTTAGGTTTTAGGTCCTTGGTACTGGGTTTTGGGTTCTGATTTCTGCCCTTTTACCTCTTCCAACTTCCTTCTTCCATCTTCCTGCTTTCTACTATTTCGTGTTTAGTTTTCTTAATTTAATGGCAGTTAAAACTTTTTTGGTGTACAATGGGAAATCAGCGCCTTGTATCCAACCATAATATCCGGGTTCTTTTTCAAGAATGTCTTCTACTAATTGTCCTTTGTTTTTTCCGAAGGTGAAAATTTCTTTTCCTTCTTTATTTAAGGCGATAAACCCAGCAAAATCAACCGATTTTTTTCGAGTTGTATATTCCGAAAGCCATTTCATATCGTTATCTAAATCGTCGTAACGGTCTAATTGTGCTTTTAAAATTTCATAAGTTGCCATGGTATCGGCTTCGGCAGAATGGGCATTTTCAAGGTTAGTTCCGCAATAAAATTTCAAAGCAGCACTAAGGGTGCGTTCTTCTTTTTTATGGAAAATAGTTTGCACATCTACAGAAACTCTGTTTTTCATATCAAAATCTACTTCAGCACGAAGGAGTTCTTCGGCCAAAAGCGGAATGTCAAATCTATCGGAATTATACCCTCCTAAATCGGAATCTTTTATCATGTTGTGCACTTGCGAAGCCAATTCTTTAAAGGTGGGTTCGTTGGCTACTTTTTCATCGGTAATACCATGCACAGCGGTTGTTTGAGGCGGAATTGGAATGGTTGGATTCACTAACCACGTTTTGCTTTCGGTAGTTCCGTTAGGGAAAACTTTAAAAATAGAGATTTCTACAATTCTATCTTTTGCTACTTCAATTCCTGTCGTTTCCAAGTCAAAAAAACAAATAGGTCGGTTTAATTTTAATTCCATTTTAAAAATAATTTAGTCACAAATATAAAATATTGTGGGTACTGATAATCGATTTTTTAATTTTTTATTTTAACAAAAAAAGAAAAACCCTTTCAAAAAATTGAAAGGGTTGATTTATAATGAATTATTATAGTTTAGCAGAATTAATATTCTCTATTTGCATCAAATGCTTCAAGATATTCAGCAACACGTTTTACAAAACTTCCTCCAAGTGCACCATCAACAACTCGATGGTCGTAGCTGTGCGACAAGAACATTTTTTGACGGATACCGATGAAATCTCCTTCGGGAGTTTCAATAACTGCAGGTACTTTACGGATAGCACCAAGCGCAAGAATACCTACTTGTGGTTGGTTGATAATTGGAGTTCCAAAAACCGACCCGAAAGTTCCAACGTTAGTAACGGTATAGGTTCCGCCTTGGGTATCGTCTGGCTTTAATTTACCCAATTTAGCACGGTTTCCTAAATCGTTCACGGCTTTAGCCATTCCAACCAAGTTCAATTGATCGGCATTTTTAATTACAGGAACTATAAGGTTTCCATTTGGTAAAGCAGCCGCCATACCTAGATTAATATTTTTTCTTTTAATAATATAATCACCATCCACAGAAATATTCATTCCTGGGAAATCTTTTATTGCTTTAGCAACGGCTTCCATGAAAATTGGGGTGTAGGTTAATTTCTCCCCTTCGCGTTTTTCAAAAGCAGTTTTAACTTTATCTCTCCATTTTACAATATTCGTAACATCTACCTCAATGAACGATTGCACGTGAGCAGAGGTTTGTACGGAAGCCATCATATAGCCTGAAATCAACTTACGCATACGGTCCATTTCTACAATTTCATCGCCACCATTTACAGAAACGGGTTGCGCTTTGGAGGTTGTAGTTTGTACGGTTTGGGTATTAGGTTTTGGGTCTTGGGTATTAGGTTGTGAAGATTGAGAAGGTTGACTTCCTGCTCCCAACTTCCTGCTTCCAACATATTTAATAATATCTTCTTTAGTAACACGACCCTCTTTTCCTGATCCAGAAATACTTTCTAATTCGGCAATAGAAACTCCTTCTTCTTTAGCAATGTTTTTTACTAATGGTGAAAAGAATTTATCGGATGTAGAGAAATCTGCGGGAACCACTGTTTCTTTTGCTACTTCGATAGTTTTTTCTACGGCAGCAACAATTGGAGCAGCAACATCTGCAATCTTTGGAGTTTCCACAGCACCGCCTTCAGTTTCAATTATAGCAATAGTTTGACCCACTTTAACGACATCATCCACTTGGAATAATATTTCGACTAAAGTTCCAGAAACTTCACTTGGCACTTCGCTATCTACTTTGTCGGTAGCGATTTCTAGAACGGCTTCGTCAGCAGCAATAGATTCGCCTACATTTTTTAACCAGTTGGTAATGGTTGCTTCTGCAACGCTTTCTCCCATTTTGGGTAATTTCAATTCGAACTTTGCCATATCTTTAAACTAAAGTTGTGTTTCGTTATTTGGTTTGCAAAATTAATGATTATTTTTAGGTTTAATCAAGAATTATATAATTTTTCGCTATTTTTTTATTCTTTCACTAGTATTACTTCTCCTCTATCATTACTGCTATTACTTCCAATAATGAAATTAGAATTTGGAGGCAGCAATTTAAACGTATGATTTTTTTTCTTATTGGTTTCCATAAAATGGATTGCTTGTTGGAAGGAGACTGAATTTAAGTCGATTATAAATTCCGTACGATTTCCATCAATTACAGTATCGATGAATTTACTATTTAGTTTCTTTTCTAATTGATGAATTAAATCCAATTTGTTAGTACTTTCCGAAACTAGAATATAATTTTCTGGAAGCCCTTTTTCTTTTACTTTTCCTTGAAACATTTTCACAAAGGAAAAGAAAACGATTCCGATTTTCATGAAAATTGAGAAAAAAACCGAAACTTTAAAGTGTTTTTTATAGAAGAAATTCATCGCTTCTTGAAAGCGTTTCATATACGTTCCGTCTTTAACGGTACTTTCTCCTTTGTAATGAATCACAGTAGTTTCGTGGAAATAGTAATTGGATTTGCCTTCTTGCAGCACTCTATAACTAAGATCAATATCGTCGGAATACATAAAGCAATTTTCGTCGAAGCCCCCAATTTTGTTATACAATTCGCGTTGCATTACCATAAAAGCACCCACAAGAATAGCCACTTTTCCGGATTCATTTTCAGTTAAATGTTGGGCATAATATCTCCCAAACGAATTTGAAAATTTATATAATCCAAAAATCTTAGTAAAGGCAACCCAAGGTGTTGGAATGCCGCGTTTGCTTTCGGGTAAAAAATTTCCAGTGCCATCGATTAGTTTACAACCGATTATTCCAAGCCCCCCAACCTTTTGACTATCTATTTTTTGGTTGGCAAATTTTAATATTTTTTTAAAAGTATCTTCAGCAACAACCGTATCGGGATTTAAAATGCAAAGAAATTCTCCTTTGGCTTCAGCCACTCCAATGTTATTTCCTTTGGGAAAACCTAAATTTTCTTTGTTCGCAATAAGTTTTATTTGTGGGAAACGCTGTTGCATCATGGCGCAACTAGCATCGGACGAATTATTATCAATTACAATTATTTCGCCATCAATACCTTCAAGTGCCTTTTGGACACTTAAAACGCATTGCTCTAAAAAATAGCGCACATTATAATTAAGGATGATTACGGATAATTGCATTGGACAAATATAATCAAAGATTTAACTTAATATAAGTGTCAAAATATTTTGGGTTTTGTTTGTTATTCCAAAAGGCTATTAAGTCAATTTGAGATTTATTTTCAAGGATGTCATAAAACAAAGTTGTTTGTTTGGAAATAACTAATGAAAAGGTATTCATATCTTTTCTATAAATACCAATTTTAGGATTTTTACTTAGTTTAAGGATAGTTCTTTCAACTAAATCAGTGAATTTATCAACCTCTTTTAAATTCCATTTTTCTAAAATAAATTCCATTTCTTTAATGTAAGTATATTCAGAAGATGGCAACCAATTAATCAAATACTCCATTTAAGATAGATTATATCTTTTTTTCATTTCTTTCATTACTTGAGCATGAGGTCTGCCTAAACCTTGTTCACTTTGTGCTTTTCCAATTTCAATTAATTTCACTAAAACTGGATGTAATTCAAAATCCTCTACTGTTTTACTTTCTAAATTATAAGCAGTTGCAGGCTCTTCTACTTTAGAAATAGAATCTGGTTTTGGGTATTTTTTATTAGAATTTTCCATTGGAATTGAATTTGATAGTCAAATATACAAATTTTATTGTTTTAAAGCAACCTAACTAAGCCATCAGGATTTTTTGAATTGTTCCAGAAAATAATCAAGTCAATTCGATTTTCTTTTTCTTGAATAGTTTAGAAAAGAGTGGTTTGTTTTGATAAAACAAGTCTAAACATATTTTTTATTGGAATTCCAATTTTGGGATTAACAGATAATCTTTTTAGATTTTCATCTACTAGAAGAATGAATTTTTGAACTTCTTTGTAGTTCCATTTTTCAAAAATAAAATCAATTTCATCTAAATAAGTTAAAGAAGCATTGCTTAACCATTTGATCTTATATTCCATCAATTAAAGGATATTTTGCTTAACTTTTTTCATCATCTCTTCATGAGAAATTCCTAAATCTTGGTCCGATTCTTTTAAACCTTTTTCTAGTAGTTTTTTTAAAACATCAGGCAGAGCATCCCATTCTTCATTGGAAGACGATGGTATTGATTTTTCAATCTTAAAATATTCCAAAGCAGGCTCTTCTACTTTAGAAATAGAATCTGGTTTTGGGTATTTTTTATTAGAATTTTCCATTGGAATTGAATTTGATAGTCAAATATACAAATTTTATTATTTTAAAGAAACCCAACTAAGCCATCAGGATTTTTAGAATTGTTCCAGAAAACAAATAATTCGATAATAGAATTTTCTTGAAAATATTTATAATACAAAGTAGTTTGCTTTGAAATTACTAAGCAATACAAATTGTATTTTGGCTCCTGCTTTCCTAACAAGGGGTTATTTGAAAGCCGTTCTAAATTAACATCAACTAGTTCCATAAACTTAATAACCTCTTTATTGTTCCACTTTAAATTAATAAAATCAATTTCTTCATAAAAAGTTGTATATGCCGTGGGCTGCCAATTTATTTTACACCCCATTTAAAAAAGGATAACGTTCTTTAAGTCTTCGCATCACTTCTTCATGGGGAATACTTTTTCCTTCCTCCGATTCTTTTATTGCTTTCAGAATAAGACTTTCTAAAACGGGATTATATTCTATTTCTGTCTCCAGTTTTTCAATCTTAGTATATTCCAAAGCAGGCTCTTCTACTTTAGAAATAGAATCTGTTTTTGGGTATTTTTTATTAGAATTTTCCATTGTAATCGAATTTGATAATCAAATATACAAATTTTATTGTTTTGTGTTTTGAAAATTACACCAAAAAAGCAATAACCTTTCCTGCTAGCCCCGATTGCAGTGAAAATCCTTTTCATTTTTTCTTAAAAATGAAAAGATTGAAACGGAAAGCGGGAATTGCCTTTACAGATAAAGCCCAAGCCATTCGCTACAAAAAAAGGTAAAATTAGAAAAGATTGCTTCGTACCTCGCAATGACCTACTTTTGCAAAAAAATTACACTTGTGAATTACCTTTCAGTAGAAAATATATCGAAATCTTTTGGCGAGAGAACGTTGTTTAAAGACATTTCGTTTGGAATTAATAAAGACCAAAAAATTGCTTTTATTGCCAAAAATGGTTCGGGGAAAACCTGTATCATGAAAATCATTAACGGGGAAGACGAACCCGATTCTGGGCAAGTGGTGATGCGTAAGGAAATTAAGATGGCGTTTTTATCGCAGGTGCCGCAATTGCAAGACGAATTGACGGTAGAGGAAAGTATTTTTGCTAGTGATAATGAGATTCTTCACGTTATTGAACGCTATGAGAAAGCACTGGAAAACCCAGACGATAGCGAGGCGTATCAGTTGGCTTTTGACGATATGGATCGATTGAATGCATGGGATTTTGAAACGCAATTCAAGCAAATATTATTCAAATTGAAGTTGGAAGATTTCAAAATGAAGGTGAAAAACATGTCGGGTGGACAGAAAAAACGTCTTTCGTTGGCGATTATTTTGATTAATAGACCAGAGTTGTTGATTTTGGATGAACCTACCAACCACTTGGATTTGGAGATGATTGAATGGCTGGAAAGTTATTTTGCAAAAGAAAATATTACGCTGTTTATGGTAACGCACGACCGTTTCTTTTTGGAGCGTGTTTGCAACGAAATCATCGAATTGGACAACGGGAAATTATACAGTTATAAAGGAAATTATTCGTATTATTTAGAGAAAAAAGAAGAACGAATTGCATCCGAAAATGCAAGTGTAGACAAGGCGCAAAACCTTTTTGTGAAGGAATTGGCTTGGATGCGACGACAACCTAAGGCTAGAACGACTAAATCGAAATCGCGTCAGGATGATTTTTACGTGATTAAAGAAAAGGCCGAAAGTAGAAGAAAAGAAAATGTGGTGGAACTAGAAATCAACATGGAACGTCTTGGAAGCAAGATTATTGAGTTGCATAAGATTTCGAAAAAGTTTGGCGATAAAAAGATTTTAGAAAACTTTAGTTTTGATTTTCAACGTGGAGCCCGAATTGGAATTATCGGTAAAAATGGAACCGGAAAATCGACTTTCTTGAATTTATTAACACAGACCATTCCAACCGATTCTGGAAAAGTAATTACTGGCGATACTATTAAAATTGGTTATTACACCCAAAGCGGAATCAATCCAAAACCAGGACAACGTGTTATTGATATAATTAAAGAATACGGAGAATATATTCCGTTGATGAAGGGAAAATTGATTTCGGCTTCGCAACTGTTGGAGCGTTTTCTTTTTGATAGCAAAAAACAATACGATTATGTTGAGAAATTAAGTGGTGGCGAATTGAAACGATTATATTTATGTACCGTTTTGATTCAGAATCCGAATTTCTTGATTCTGGATGAGCCAACCAACGATTTGGATATTGTGACCTTGAATGTATTAGAAAGTTTCTTATTGGATTTTCCTGGATGCTTGCTAGTGGTTTCACACGACAGGTATTTTATGGATAAAATTGTAGATGATTTATTCGTTTTTAGAGGAGATGGAATTGTAGAAAATTTCCCTGGAAATTATTCCGATTTTAGAGCCTACGAAGATTCGGCTGAGCCTGCAAATAAAGAGATTGCTTCGTCCCTCGCAAAGACAAATTGGAAGCAAGCCAAAACAATTTCGGCAGGATTGAGTTTCAATGAGCAAAAAGAATTCAATAAAATTGAAAAAGAAATTAAAGATTTAGAATTCCAAAAGAAACAAATCGAACAATTATTTTCGGATGGTAAAGTTGCCGATACCGAAATTGAAGCCAAAGCACTAGAATTGCAAAAAGTAATTCATTTGAAAGAGGAAAAAGAAGAACGTTGGTTTGAACTTTCTAGTAAAATGGAGTAATTATTTGAACCATTAAGGTATTAAGTTTCATTAAGTATTTTCTTAATTTTTCTTAATAACTTAATGGTTTTAAAAAAAATAAAATGGTTCACATTATAAAATCCTACTTTTATTTTTTATGGAACTCCAAAAACCAACACGGAGTACATTCGCCATTTGTATATAATTTGGTTACAAAATGTTTTTATAATACTACAAAACACCCAGAATATTCTATTTTAAAAGCATATAGAAATTCACTTTTAGCAAATAAGGAAACCATTGAAGTTACTGATTTTGGTGCTGGTTCTCGAGTGTTTAAAAGTACTACCAGAGCCATTTTTCAAATAGCTAAAACTGCAGGAATTTCCTCAAAAAGAGCAAAATTATTATTTAGAATTGTAAACTATTTTCAATCAGAAAACATACTTGAAATAGGAACCTCTTTAGGATTAGCCACTTCTGCCCTATCTTTAGGACTCGAGGCGAAGACGAACAGAGCGAAGCTAAATAAAAATGCTAAAATAACTACTTTAGAAGGATGTCCAAACACAATGGCAATTGCAAAAAAACAATGTCAATTGCAAAATCTAAACAACATTGATTTTATAAATACTGAATTTTCAAGTTACCTCAAAACCCAAAACCTACAACCCAAAACCTACAACCCACAACCTACAACCTACAACTTCATCTACTTCGACGGCAACCATTCTAAAAAAGCAACCTTAGAATATTTTGAACTTTTACTACCAACGATTACCAACGATTCCGTTTGGATTTTTGATGACATTCATTGGAGTTCGGATATGGAAAAAGCTTGGAAAATCATTCAAAATCACCCAAAAGTAACCGTTACTATTGATACTTTTCAATGGGGAATTATCTTCTTTAGAAGCGAACAAAAGAAAGAGCATTTTGTGATTCGGGTTTGATTTTATTCCTTTATAAACTTTTGAAAATTTGTAATTCCATTAATAGTAACGGAAACAAAATAAATCCCAGATTCCAAATTCTGAACATTAATTTGAGTAGAATTGTTTTTTTGATTAATTATTACTTTACCCATTAAATCAACAACAATACAATTCTCTATTTCATTTTCATTTGAAATAATATTTAATACAGAATTAGCAGGATTTGGATAAATCGTAAATGATTTATCTATTTCATTTTTAACGGTACTCATTGTTAAGCAAGCAGTAGAAATTGGAATTAAAGAAATTGAATTATTCCCGACTCCTAATTCACCATAAAAATTATAACCCCATCTTGATAAGGAACCGTCCGTTTTTAAACCAATAGTATGGTATTCACCTGTAGATGCAAATTGCCAATTAGTATCAGTGGATATTTGAGTAAAAACAGGTTTATCTATAGTGGTACCATCTCCAATCATACCCAATAAATTATAACCACAAGTCCATAAAGTACCATTATTTTTTATTGCTAGTGAATTATATTTTCCAATTCCTATACTTTGCCAATTCGATTCACTTCCAATTTGAGTCAATAAATATTTTGTATTAGTTGAACCATCACCTAATCTTCCATCAGAATTTAATCCTGTTGAAAAAATAGTGCCTCCTACTTTTAAAGCTAATGTATGGTATTCTCCTGCTAAAGCAGAACTCCAGTTATTTGCAGTTCCTATTTGAATTGGAACATAAGAATTACTATTATTCCCATTTCCAAATTGTCCATAAAAATTATAACCCCAAGCCCATAAAGTACCATTATTTTTTATTGCTATGGAATGGGTTGGACCAGCAGATATAGTGTACCAATCAGTAGCTGCTCCTATTTGTGTGGGAACATTTTTATCAATTAAAAGCCCATCACCCAATTGCCCATAATTTGAATTAAAACCCCATGCCCACAAAGTGCCATTATTCTTTAATGCCAAATTTGACCAATAGGTTGCCGAAATTGTTTTCCAGTCGTTAGCAGTACCTATTTGAATTGGAACTGTACTATCTGTATTAGTGCCATTACCAAGTTCTCCATAAAAATTATAACCCCAAGCCCACAAAGTTCCATCCGTTTTTATTGCCAAAGCATGAGACTCACTAATCGAAACCATTTTCCAATTGTTATTGTTTCCAATTTGTACAAAAGTATTACTATCTGTAAAAGTATCATTTCCTAATTGCCCATGCCAATTTGCTCCACATCCCCACAATGTTCCATCATTTTTAATACCAAAAGTATTATATATTCCAACTGAAATTGATTGCCAACATTGAGCACTACTATTTTGAAAAAGAAGAAGCGATAAAATTAAAAGTAAAACTTTTCTCATGAATTTAGTATTTTTTCAAAGATGCAAAAAAAGTTAAAAGGTTGCGTTATTAAACATAAAAAAATGACAACCATCCCTGATTGTCATTTCTCCTTGAATTAATAATTATATCTATTCTTTTGCTTCCGCATTTTCTCTGCTTTTAGCACCAATCCTATTTATTTTAAACATTGGTGCAAATTTAAATTTTATGGAAGCAATTTTAGTATTGTCTTCTGTAGACAAACCTTCTTTTTCAACAGTGTTTTTTCTACTATCTAATGCTTCATACATCAATTTTATTTCATCATAATCTTCTCTAGAAAAATTAGATTTATTATCTTTATATGCCTGAAAGAAAGTATCGTATGTTTTTAATATATTATCTTTATTTACCCAAGCAAAACTCATGTCATTGCCAATTTTTCCTGCACCAAATAATCTATCTCGTAACATTTGACTCGGACTTGGTTTAGTGACTGTTTTTAACGTTTCTGAATTTTTTTGAGACATAACTTTAATTTCATCATATTTTGCAATCGCAGCATCTAATTTTTCTTGAGACTTTGTTTTATCCTCATCCTTCAAATTTACCAAAGCATCATTAGCCTCTGTCGCTTTTCTATCAAAATCAGAAGCAATCAAATCCCAATTAGCTTGACGTTCATCTTCATTAACAGTTTTTAAAGAATCGACATAATTCTCCAATTCACTAATTCTTTTGTCCGCAGCTTCTTTTTCTTTGTTCTGACAAGAACTCAATCCAAGGAATACCAACGAAATTAACACCAATTTAAATACATTTGTTTTCATAACTATTACGTTTATTGTTAATTGTAAAATTATCCCAAACAATCATCTTAAAAATTACACAATAAAAAATTAAACTTGCATTATTATCATTTTTTGTTGTTTAAGTTTGTAACTTTATCGTGTTTTCATCTACTAATCGTATTAATTAGTCTAAAATTTATGTCAAGTCCACTTATAAACATCACCAACATCAAGCGCGATTTCCAACTCGGAAACGAAACCATAAACGTACTTAAAGGCATCGATTTACAAATCAACAAAGGCGAATATGTAGCCTTGATGGGCCCTTCTGGTTCTGGGAAATCTACCCTTATGAACCTTTTAGGCTGCCTCGATACACCAACCTCAGGAACCTATATCCTTAACGGAAATGACGTTTCCCAAATGCACGACGACGACTTGGCCGAAATCCGAAACAAAGAAATTGGTTTCGTTTTCCAAACCTTCAACCTTTTACCAAGAACAACTGCCCTAGACAACGTTGCCTTGCCAATGATTTATGCAGGTTATTCCAAAACCGACCGAAATATTCGTGCCACCGAAGTGCTAAAACAAGTTGGGCTAGACGACCGTATGGACCACCAACCCAACCAACTTTCGGGTGGTCAACGCCAGCGTGTTGCCGTGGCTAGAGCCTTGGTTAACAAGCCTTCCATCATCCTTGCCGACGAGCCAACCGGAAATCTAGACAGTAAAACCTCCGTAGAAATCATGAAACTTTTTGGCGACATTCACGCCTCCGGAAACACCGTTATTTTGGTAACTCACGAAGAAGATATTGCCAAATACGCCCACAGAATCATCCGTTTACGCGACGGAATGATAGAAAGTGACACTCAAAACACCAACCATTTATAATAGTATTGTTGTAATCAAGAGCGAATCGTTAGGGCTTTATCCGTAAAGGTAATTCCCGCTTTCGCCTTTATCTTGCTCCGTAAACTACGCAAGGATATCGGCTCAATCGGGGCTAATTAAGCAGCATTTCGCTTACTTGTTATCTCCAAAAAAAGGCAGTATCTTAGCACCCTCAATCTCAGATTCTTAAAATGAAAATATACACTAAAACTGGCGACACCGGAACCACAGCACTTTATGGTGGCACCCGAGTTTCCAAACACCATATCCGCATAGAAAGTTACGGAACCGTTGACGAATTAAACTCCCACATTGGTTTAATTCGCGATCAAGACATTAACCCCTTGTACAAAAATGTATTAGTCGAAGTGCAAGACCGACTTTTTACCGTTGGAGCAATTCTCGCAACCCCACCCGAAGATGAAAAACTAAAAAGTGGCGAAAGAAGATTAAAAAATCTTGGCATTTTAGAATCGGATGTAGAATATCTTGAAAAAGAAATGGATACCATGGAAGAATCGCTACCTGTAATGACACATTTTGTACTTCCTGGAGGACATACTACTGTGTCATATTGTCACATTGCACGTTGCGTATGCCGAAGAGCCGAACGTTTAGCAGTGCATCTTAATGACATGGAACCTACCGAAGAACTCGTAATTAAGTACCTCAACCGACTTTCTGACTACCTTTTTGTCTTGGCACGGAAATTGTCTTATGACCTACAAGCAGACGAAGTTCAATGGATACCCAGAAAATAGAATTTTCTGAATAAAATCCAAAAAAAATAAAATTCCAAATTCCAATGTCTAGCAGTTATAAATCCTTGTAAAATCAAGTGTTTTGTAATTTGGAATTTAAAAATTGGAATTTAAAAACACACGTTCTTAACTTTAAATTGAAAATAAATCATTTTTTCCTTGACTATTTCAGTTAAAAAATTATTTTTGCATAAATTATTAAAATCGAAAGCAGATGTATTGGACATTAGAATTAGCATCCTATTTAAGTGATGCACCGTGGCCTGCTACCAAAGACGAACTTATTGACTACGCTATTAGAGCAGGTGCCCCCCTGGAAGTTGTAGAAAACCTACAGTCTATTGAAGACGAAGGCGAGATATACGAATCAATGGAAGAAATATGGCCGGATTATCCCACCGACGAAGATTATCTTTGGAATGAGGATGAATATTAAAAAATAATTAATACCACAGAAAAAAAGTCTCCTTCGGGGCTTTTTTTTTGTTTAAATTTGCATTCCTAGCCCAATTCCTCGGAATCGGAATATTAAAAATAAAAACAAACCCATTATGAGTTTCATAAATAGCATACTTAAAGCATTTGTAGGCGATAAATCTGAAAAAGATGTAAAAGCCACGCAACCTTATATAGCCAAAATCAAAGCATTAGAACCAGCATTAATTGCTTTGTCTCACGATGAATTACGTGGCAAAACTGCCCAATTCAAAGCGAAGATAAAAGACGCACGTGCCAAACAAGATGCCGAAATTGCAGCCAAAAGACAAGAAGCCGAAAATACTTCCGATATTGATTTAAGAGAAGATATTTACAATGCTATTGATGCTTTAGAAAAAGAAGCCTACGAAATCTCAGAAAAAGTTTTGATGGAAATTCTTCCTGAGGCTTTTGCAGTGGTTAAAGAAACTGCACGACGTTTTAAAGACAACTCTACTATTACCGTTACTGCTACTGAAAAAGACAGAGAACTTTCGGCTACTAAGCCTTATGTTACTTTGGTTGGCGATCAAGCCAATTGGGCTAACCAATGGAACGCTGCCGGAAAAGAAATCACTTGGGACATGATTCACTACGACGTTCAGTTGATAGGTGGAATTGTATTGCACGAAGGTAAAATTGCCGAAATGCAAACTGGGGAAGGAAAAACTTTGGTTGCTACGCTTCCGTTGTATTTGAATGCCTTAACGGGTAACGGAGTGCATTTGGTAACCGTGAATGATTACTTAGCAAAAAGGGATAGTACCTGGAAAGCACCATTATTTGAATTCCACGGAATGCTTGTAGATTGTATTGACAACCATTCGCCAAATACCGAAGAAAGAAGAAAAGCCTACGAAGCAGATATCACTTACGGAACCAACAACGAGTTTGGTTTTGATTACCTAAGAGATAATATGGCGCATTCGCCAGAAGATTTAGTGCAACGTAAACACAATTATGCTATTGTGGATGAGGTCGATTCGGTATTAATTGATGATGCTAGAACACCATTAATTATTTCTGGTCCGGTTCCAGATGGGGATCGTCATGAGTTTAACGAATTGAAACCTAAAGTTGAAAATCTTTACAATTTACAACGTCAATTGGCAAATGGTTTTTTATCGGAAGCAAGAAAATTAATCAAAGAAGGCAATTCTAAAGATGGTGGTTTCCAATTATTGAGAGCCTACCGTTCGTTACCTAAAAACAAAGCGTTAATTAAATTCTTGAGTGAAGAAGGTATAAAGCAACTTTTGCAAAAAACCGAAAACGAATACATGAGTGACAACAATCGCAAAATGCCGCTTGTTGATGAAGCAATGTATTTTGTAATTGAAGAAAAAAACAACCAGGTTGAATTAACCGATAACGGAATTCAATACTTGTCACAAGATACCGATGCCACATTTTTCGTACTTCCAGATATTGGAACTGAAATTGCAAACATCGAAAAACAAAAATTAGATAAAGATGCTGAGGCTGAAGCAAAAGAACATTTGTTTCAAGATTTCGGAATCAAATCAGAACGTATTCACACCCTTACGCAGTTATTAAAAGCCTATACCCTTTTTGAAAAAGATGTGGAATATGTAATCATGGACAACAAAATTATGATTGTCGATGAGCAAACGGGTCGTATTATGGATGGTCGTCGTTATTCGGACGGATTGCACCAAGCCATTGAAGCCAAAGAGCAAGTTACTATTGAGGCCGCAACCCAAACATTTGCAACAATTACCTTACAAAACTACTTCCGTATGTACAGCAAACTTGCAGGTATGACAGGAACAGCTGTAACAGAAGCAGGAGAACTTTGGGAAATTTATAAATTAGACGTTGTTGAAATTCCAACCAACAGAGGAATGTCACGTCACGATAAAGAAGATTTAATTTACCGTTCGGTACGTGAAAAATTCAATGCCGTTATTGAAGACGTAACGCAACTATCTGCTTCTGGAAGACCGGTTTTAATTGGTACTACTTCGGTAGAAATTTCCGAATTATTGAGTCGAATGTTGAAAATGCGTGGTGTTGCTCACAACGTATTGAATGCAAAAATGCACAAAAAAGAAGCCGATATCGTTGCAGAAGCAGGGAAACCTGGAGTAGTAACTATCGCAACCAATATGGCAGGTCGTGGAACCGATATCAAGTTAACTCCCGAAGTAAAAGCAGCAGGTGGATTAGCAATTATTGGTACAGAGCGACACGATTCTCGTCGTGTAGACCGTCAGTTACGTGGTCGCGCAGGTCGTCAAGGAGATCCGGGAAGTTCTCAATTTTATGTTTCTTTGGAAGATAACTTAATGCGTCTTTTTGGTTCTGAAAGAGTTGCGAAAGTAATGGATAGAATGGGATTAAAAGAAGGTGAAGTAATTCAGCATTCGATGATGACTAAATCTATTGAAAGAGCACAGAAAAAAGTAGAAGAAAACAACTTTGGAACTCGTAAACGTTTATTAGAATACGATGACGTTATGAACGCCCAAAGAGAAGTAGTGTACAAACGTCGTCGTCATGCGTTGCATGGAGAACGTTTGAAACTGGATATTGCCAATATGTTGTACGACACTTGTGAAGTTATCGTTGGCGACAATAAAGCAACTAATGATTTCAAGAATTTCGAATTTGAATTGATTCGTTATTTCTCTATAACCTCTCCTATCACCTCCGCGGAATTCGATAAAATGAATGAAATGGAATTGACCGGAAAAGTGTATAAAGCAGCCATGGAATACTATTCTGAGAAAACTGCTCGTAGTGCTCGTGAAGCAATGCCAATCATTACCGATGTATATAAAAATCCAAACAACCATTACGAGCGTATTGTTGTTCCGTTTACAGATGGAATAAAATCGTTGAATGTAGTTACCGATTTGAAGAAAGCGTTCGATACTGAAGGTGCGCAATTAGTGGCAGACTTTGAAAAAAACATCACTTTAGCAATCGTAGATGAAGCATGGAAAAAACACTTACGCAAAATGGACGAATTGAAAACTTCGGTTCAGTTAGCGGTACACGAACAAAAAGATCCTTTGCTTATTTACAAATTAGAAGCCTTTAACTTGTTCAGAAATATGTTGGATGGTGTAAATAAAGAAGTAATTTCTTTCTTGTTTAAAGGAGATTTGCCACAGCAAAATACGATTCAAGAGGCTAAACAAGAAGTTCGTAAGAACGATAGTTACACCGAATCTAGAGAAGAAATTCAAAATAGTGAATCGGCTGCAGAACAAAATAGAGAAGCAGGGCAAACGCAACAACGTCAGGTAACCGAAACGATTGTTCGCGACCAACCAAAAATCAACAGAAACGATACCGTTACTATCAAACATGTAATGAGTGGAAAAACCGAAACTATGAAATTCAAAAAAGCCGAAAGCATGATTGCTAATGGCGAATGGGTTTTGGTATAAGAATCTCCTAAATAAATTTCAAATCCCCAATTGTGCGAAGCAGTTGGGGATTTTTTTTATTTTTATTAACAAGCGACACGTCTTGTCGCTCTTGTTGATTACATTTGACAAAATTAATCAGCATGTCTAAAAAACAACACATACACCGTCATCTTTTAATCATTAATAAATTAAAATCCAATCCATCTAGTTTTGAAGATATAAAATCTTTTTTTCAGAAACAACAAGATATTTTAGAAGAAGATTTTGAAATATCTAAACGAACTTTTCAACGGGATTTAAAGGAAATACAATCTATATATGAGATTGAAATTCATTATAATAAAAAAGAAAGGTGGTATGAAATAGTGGAAGATGATTTAGAAAAACCTTTTGAACGCATTATTGAAGCTATAGAAACAATTAATGCAATAAAATTATCAACTTCGGTATCCAATAAATTGTTATTAGAAAAAAGAAAAGCAAGCGGAACCGAGTATATGCAAGGCTTATTACATGCAATTGAACACAATCTATTA
This sequence comes from Flavobacteriaceae bacterium, assembly GCA_947451525.1. Taxonomy (GTDB): domain Bacteria; phylum Bacteroidota; class Bacteroidia; order Flavobacteriales; family Flavobacteriaceae; genus Flavobacterium. The sequence continues at coordinate 66,686 of CANFZM010000008.1, read as the reverse complement.
GTCACCTTTGAACATCAGAGTTATTGGCAAGAAGGCACCACAAAAAGAACTGTTGAACCAATTGCAATTAAAGAAGTACAACGCCGATGGTATTTAATTTGTTTTGATATTGTCAAAAATGATATTCGGAATTTTGGATTGGATAGAATCTTAAATTTAGACATTACGCTTACTAAATTTCTTCCTAAAAAAATAGATGTAGTACAACATTACAAAAATGCCTTTGGTATAGAAACTTACGAAACAGCTACTAAAATTGTATTGAAATTAGATGAAAGTCAAGGGGTTTATTTAAAATCTTTACCAATTCACTCTTCGCAAAAAGTAATAGAAGAAACCTCCGCCTATTTTACCTTAGAATTATTTGTACATCCCACCTTTGATTTTATCATAGAAATATTAAAATATGGGGAATTGGTAGAAGTTTTAGAGCCAAAAGAACTAAGAGAAACAATTAAGAATAGAATAGAAAAAGCAATTAAATTATACCAATAAATGAAAACATTCACGGCAATAGATTTCGAAACCGCCCAAGGCTATCGTTGGAGTATTTGTCAGATAGGATTAATACGAGTGGAAAATGGTATAATAACCAAAGAAATTAATTTATTAGTACAACCACCCAATAACTACTATTGGAAAAATTTTATTGAAATACATGGTATTACTCCAAAAATGACAAGTAAATCACCAACATTTAACCAAGTTTGGCATATTATGGAACCTTATATTACCAACCAAAATGTAGTAGCTCATAATGGCTTTGGATTTGACTTTCCTGTGCTCCAGAAAACTCTCGAATATTACGGAATGGAAGCACCCGAATATCAAAAATACTGCACCTACAAAATATATAAAAGCAATTTGGCAGCTTTATGTCAAGAATACGAAATACCGCTAAACCACCACGATGCATTAAGCGATGCAAAGGCTTGTGCTAAATTATATCTAAATCATTTAAAAAAATAAACTTTTGACCTCTCAAGAATTTAAATACCAATGGGATCAAGAATTATTACCAAAAAAAGACAAAGAGTTAAGAGATGGATAATGGCTGATGATTTGTTTGGCAAATGTTTGGCCAAAAGAATACCACAGAATAATTCATTCTATAGGGTGTTTAAAAAGTGAAATTGATTGCTTTTATATTGATGAAAGGATGCAAATCACTTGGGAGCATCTGGAAAAAGTGTGGCATAATTATCCGAATTAGTGAAATAAAATTAGATTTGCAAAAAAAATATTCAACATGATAAGTAGAAAAAAAAATCGGCACACAGAGGAAGAACTAAAAGTATTTTTTAATGAGAAAAATATTGATAAAAAGTATTTTTTTAAGTTTCTTGATAATTACAAAATATGTTTTGATGAATTGTTTGAAGAACATAAGGATTGGAAAGATGATGAATTTGAAAATGGTGATTCAGTTCAAGACATGGCATTAGATGTTGCAATGATGAGATTAGTTGTTTTTTTAGAAGAAATAGCAAAAGGACATGGTGAAGAATGGGCTCAAATAATAGTTGACCAATCAGAAGAAGGTGAACGAGCAATATATTTTTCTTATCACAATTTAATCAAGAAAAATTATGAATTAGCTAAAAAAGAATTATTAATTCATTGCAAAACTTTAGGAGAAGATGAGTACTTTGAAAAATATTACCTATATTTATTTGAAATTCAAACTGATATTATAGGCAGAGTTGAAAAAGCATTAGATTGTTCTGATATCTTTAAGAATGAATTAGTTAATGGTAAATCAAAAGAATATGCGCATCAATGCGCATTAATTTGTGCAAATAGAAATTATTAATTATGATGAAAAATCAAATATTTAAAATGTACGAACAAATTTTAATTGGAAAAAATGATATTTGTTTAAAATGTAAAGCTAATGAAAGTTTATTAACACTACCACTTTCGATTTATTATTCTAGTGAAAATTTTAATAATTTAGACAATACTATAATGTTTATAGGAAAAAATGCAGTTGGTTCGCCTGGAGAACTTTCAGTTAATTCATTATTTATGGATGCTACAGATTTTGGAAGTGAAAGCATAGCTCTTAAAGAAGAATATTCAACAAGAAGAGCTTTTTATTCATATACGCATGAAATTATTAAGACTCATTTTGGTTCTTTTGATATTGGTAAAAATTATGTTGCTTTATCAAATATTGTTAAATGTAATAATGAATCAACTCAAGATGCAACTTCTTATAGTATGAAAAAATGTTGCATTGATGATTTAGCTGTAATTTGGAAAGAGGTTGACATTTTAAAACCTAAAAGAATCATATTTTATACAGCAAGAAAATATGATGAGTTTATTAAAAACTATAAACCTAAAGATTGTATTAATATTATTGATGTTGTAGATAATGATTTTGAATGTTGGTTTCATAGAAAATACATAGATATTAATGGAAAAATAATTTGTGATATATTGAGAACATATCATCCAGAAAGAAAGAATAAAGAAAATTTTGTGCTCAAGATTTGTAAATGGCTGGAGGAAACAAAAAATTAATTTGACAGCCTACTTTGTCTTAATGGAAGATAAGAAGTTTGTGAAGCCTTTACCTAAAAATATAAACATAACTAAAATTAACTAAAAGGAGGCAAAAGCCTCCTTTTTTATAAATATCTATTACTACGACACCCTTTGTCACTCTCTACTATTAAATTTACAAATAAAAATGGTTTTTACAGAGTTTCAAACAATACAAGAACAAGCAGAAAAATTTAGCGAAAATTTATTCCGTATTTCTAAAAATGATGATAACCAGACTGGAATTTTATCTGGATTTGAAAAATTAGATACAATAACCAAAGGGTTTAAACCTTCCCAATTAATTCTTGTTGGTTCCGTTTCAGGAATGGGGAAAACATCATTTGCAGTATCCCTAATTAAAAAAATGGCGATTGAAAATAAATGTTCCATTGCTTTTTTCTCATTAGAAATTTCTAGCCAACAATTAATAATAAAAATTATTGCACAACAAACTAATATTTCTAACGAAAAGTTACGTTTAGGTTTGCTCAATGATACTGAAATCAAACTTGTTTCAAAGAAAAATGAAGAAATAAAAAATGCACCTTTATCTATTTTTGATTACCCTTTTTTGACTGTATCAGATATTGAATATACTTTATCATGCTCACTCTCTGATTTCCCAAAAATAATTATAATAGATTCTTTAAAATTCATTGCCAAAAACAAAAAAGACTTAGCAGGTAAAATTCTAAATAAAAAAGAATTGACCAAAATTTCTTTTCAATTAAAAAAATTAGCCGAAAAATATAATAGCACCATACTTCTTCTTGTTGATTTTAATTTACAAATAAATGAATTAGATAAATCGTATTGTCGGCGTCCATTATTGTCCGATTTAAGAAAACATGCTCCAATAGATACTTTTGCAGATTTGATCTTGCTTTTATACAGACCTGAATATTACAAAATTGAGGAATGGGATGATGAAGAAGAATTGCCAACAGCAGGTGAAGCTGAAATTATTATCACCAAAAATAGTTTTGGGAATCTCGAAACAATTAGAGTACAATTTGATGGTTCTAAAGCTATGTTTGATAATTTGCTTATTGATATATAAGCAGAAAAAATGTTAAAACATTTTATTATAACGTCACTCTTTGACATTCATAACTTTCACATTTGTTAAAAAAAAATAGAATGATACTCAATCGAAATCTGGAAATAAATTTTATTAAAAATATTCAGAAAAAGCATTCTCAGTTAACAATGCAAGAACAGATGAAACTGTTGGAAAGAAATAACAAAGTCAATTCCAAATTTGAACTGAACGTGATTAATTGTAATCGATTATTGCTTTTAAACAAGAAGCTTTTTGATGAAGAAAAAAGAATGTTCTCGTTATATCGAAATATTAAAACACAATGTAAAGAATTAGTAAAGAATCAATTGATTGATGATTTTGAAATAGAAATAACATTGGAATGTTGGAACAAGAACTACTATGAAAAATTTGACCCTGATTTAGAAGGAAATCCATTTTTTGAAATATCTTGTAATTTTATGGATTTTCAAGATGATATGATGTATAAAAAACTGGATTTTTATGAATTTGAAGCAAACCTACCAATCCAAAAAACAGAACACTGTTGCACATTTCATCATTTATACGACCATACTATTTTAACCTTTTTTGATTTATGCAACATTGATGAAATTTGGATGGAACTAAAAGTAATTTACCAAAATTATACCAATATAAAATAATTTTTTACAACGACACCCTTTGGCACTCTCCCGTACTTTCTTTGTGCTATGGGTAAGCCGAAAACCAACTAGAGTAGGCAAAATTTTATTATAAAATTTATGAAAACAATTTCATTAATTCTAGGAATCATCTGTTTGTCGGCTATGCTATTAGCATTTATACCATTATTAGGTTGGTTAAATTGGATTGTTGTTCCCATGGCTGTTGTTGGCTTAATAATTAGTAGCGTATCTAATGCAGAAAGTGGGAAGAAAATTTGCACTATTGTAATAATTGTAGGTGTAATTAGATTAGCAATGGGAGGAGGAATATTTTAAATTATGGGGAATTTTGAATTTATTTATCGCAGTTTACATCATTGCAGTTTATTTGATCTGTTAAAAAACAAAGATATTAATCAAACTCTTGCTTATATGGTTGATTTCAAAGAATACAAAAAACTTAAAATTATTCCAAATACTTATTCTATTGAAGTTTCTAATGATAAAATAACAATTGTAATTATTTTGATGATAGGTTTTGAATTAGAAGAGTACCATAAATATAATGAATTAAAAAGCAATACTAATGTTCATATTGTTAGTATGTCTAAGGCAAGTAATGAAATTTTTGAATTTAAGAAATTTAGAAAAGAAATTAAACTACTTGATTTTATGTCTATGTTCTTTATGACACTTTCTAGAACCAATTCACGAAGGCTTCATGATTTAGTCCATTTAAGAAATTTAAGTAGTTTATGATTTTCTAAATAAATTTTAAATCCCCAATTGTGATAAACAGTTGGGGATTTTTTTATTAACTTTAACTCTCTTTTAAATTAACAATTTAAGGATTAGACAAATTTAAAACTTTAAATATGGCAAAATCAGATAAAACCCACGATTTACCTTTATATCAAAAAGGCATGTATATTTATAAACTAGTTGAAAGTTTAGTTGCTTCCTTACCCGAAGAGGATGAATATATTCAAGCAACTAAAGGATTTATGCTGGAAGATGCTATGCTAATTCCGGCTAAAATTGCTGGTGCAGAAGGTGGCGATTTATATAGCATCCGAATGCAAAATGCAGCAATAATAAGAGATCATGCAATGCATTTATATACACAAGTGGGTAGTTTACGATTTCATGAAAATTACAAAGATTTAGAATATGTAAAACTTATTCGTAAAGAAATAGACGAATTCCGATTGTTGTTTATTGCTTGGGTAGAAAGTTTTGATACTACCAATTATTATTGGGATGAGTGGGGATTATTTAATCCACCTGGAGCAGTTCCGCCAATTGATGGAGAATTGTTTGACGACGATGACTTCGATTTAAATGATTTCCTTGATTTTGACGATGGGGAAGATTAAAATAAATAACCCTCGCAAAATTCATCATCCTGCGAGGGTTACTTTTTATTTTTCACTTCGAATTACATCCAACTTATTTTAAAATCGATGCAATCCGTAAAATAGGTGGCAAAAAAATTATGTTACAATTTAAATATAAAACTTTCGGTTCCCTTAATAGAAACATGCAGCACTCCAACTCCATTGGCAACTTTTAAAGTAGAGGTACTTCCATAAAGTTGGTCTTTTACAGGATAAGTACCATCGTGCAACTGCCATTTAGCAATCACATCGGCAGGTACTTTTAAATCGAAAGTACAACTGTGGTCTTTAGAAAAATTAGCCACTACAATCAATTTTTCGGTAGCCGACCAACGCACATACGAATAGATTTTCTCATCGTAATTGGCAGTTTCATGTCGGTTAACTCCTTGTATTTCTTGGAACTGTCCCATCAAAGCATCACTTTTCAAGGTAAAGTGCAACAATCGTTTGTAAAAATCGCGCAAGTCTTTTTCGCTTTGCGATAATTGCCCACCGTCAAATTTTCCTCCATTCATCCAGCGTTGGTGATTAGGCACTCCAACATAATCAAAAATTGAAGTTCTAGAATGCGTTCCAAAACCGCCATTTTCATTTCCTGCTTCGCCAACTTCTTGTCCGAAATAAACCATAGTCGGAGACGAACCAATAGTTGCAGAAACTACCATTAGCGGTTTTCCGTTTTCTCCACTTCCTGCAAATTCTGGGCTAGCCAAACGTTGCTCATCGTGATTATCCAAAAAGTGAAGCATGTGGTGCTCAATATCAGCCATACTGTGTTGGATATCCGAAAGCCCATCGGTATTGGATCTTCCTTGGATAATGTCTTTTAACTTATCGTAAGTAGCCACTTTATCATACAAATAATCCATTTTTCCTTTATAAATATAGTTTCTATATTCGTTAGGATTGTACACTTCTGCCATTAAAAAAGCATCCGGATTTTTCATTTTGATAGATGAATTCATAAAACTCCAAAATTCGTAAGGAACCATTTCGGCCATGTCATAACGGAAACCATCTACCCCTTTGGCAGTCCAATACAAAGCAATATCTCGGAATTTTTTCCAAGAACTAGGCACGTCTTTATCTTTCCAAAAATCAAAATGTTCTTTATAGGATTTGTGTTCAAAACCATCTGGCAATTCCGGAAAATCTTTAGAACCGTCTGGGCGAATTCCGTAATTAACCTTCACCGTTTCGTACCAATCGTTTATATCTGGCTTTGCCATACGCGAACCATTACCGGTCCATTTTGCTGGATTTTCATCAAATGCGCCGTCAATTAATGGATTTGCTTCTCCATTTAAAGGCTTGTACGAATCGGAAGTTGGCACTTGAAAATGCTGTCCAGGAACGTAATAAAAGTTGTTGTTTCTATCGTATTCCACATTCGTATTATCATCGGCACCAAAATCACGAACGCCAGCAGGATTGGTCAATCCGATATATTTTCGAGCAATATGATTAGGAACGATATCGATAATTACTTTCAATCCGTGTTTGTGGGTGCGTGCAATTAAGGCTTCAAATTCTTCCAATCGTTTGGCTGGATCTACCGCCAAATCCGGATTTACATTATAGTAATCCTTCACGGCATAAGGCGAACCTGCACGACCTTTAACCACTTCAGGGTCGTCGTTAGAAATTCCGTATTTAGTATAATCATTCACCAAAGCATGGTGAGGAACTCCGGTGTACCAAATGTGCGTCACTCCAAGATCTTTAATTTCCGTTAAGGCTGTATCGGTAAAATCGTTAAATTTTCCTACTCCATTTTTGGCAATTGTTCCCCAAGGTTTATTGGTGGTATTTTTATTTCCGAACAATCTGGTAAAAACTTGATAGACTACTTTCTTCTTTTCCACAACGGTAACTTTTTTATTTTTAGGGTTTGAATTGTTTTTTTTAATCTGCGAATTGCCTGCAAGCGAAAGCCCAACTAAAGCAAAAACTAGTAATTTTTTCATGAGATACTATTTGACATAAGGACGCAAATATAAATATTTGTAAGGCATTTATACTCGTTAATAAAAAAATCTTAATAAACCTTTGAGTTGAATCGAAATTCCTAAATTTGCTACAAATTAAAAAACTTCGAGACTTAGCGTTTTAGTTACAAAATTATGAATAACGATTTTATAAAATACCAAGCACAAACCTCTCCCTACCCTTTAGGAATGGAGGTTTCGCATGCCATTGGATCCTATATTTACGATACCGACAATAAAAAATACCTCGACTTTGTTGCGGGAGTTTCTGCTTGTTCGTTAGGACATCAAAACAAACGCGTGAACGATGCTATAAAAAACCAATTGGATAAATATTCGCATGTGATGGTTTATGGAGAATATTCTCAAAGCCCTGCGGTACAATATTGCAAATTATTGGTGGAGAATTTACCTCCACAATTGAATAAAGTATATTTAGTAAACTCTGGAACCGAAGCCTGTGAAGGTGCATTAAAGTTGGTAAGAAGAGTAACTGGAAGAAGTCAATTGATTTCCTGCCATAATGCGTACCACGGAAATACCATGGGATCGATGAGCGTTATGGGATTTGAAGAACGCAAGCAAGTTTTTAGACCCTTGATTCCCGATGTGGATTTTATTACCTTCAACAACGAGGAAGATATTTTAAAAATAACCACCAAAACTGCCGGAATTATTTTAGAAAGTATCCAAGGTGGCGCAGGATTTATCCAACCCGAAAATGATTTTTTGGCAAAAGTAAAAAAACGTTGCGAAGAAGTTGGAGCCCTAATGATTGTAGATGAAATTCAACCTGGATTTGGAAGAACCGGAAAATTATTTGGTTTCGAAAATTACAATGTGGTTCCCGATGTGGTTATTATTGGCAAAGGAATGGCTGGCGGAATGCCCGTTGGTGGATTTATTGCCCATGAAAAACACATGGATTTATTAAGCCACGATCCAAAACTAGGACACATAACTACTTTTGGCGGACATCCTGTCATAGCAGCGGCTTGCTTAGCAACTTTGCAAGAAGTACTTGAAAAAGACTATGCCAAACAATCTTTAGAGAAAGAAAAACTATTTAGAGAACTTTTGGTACATCCTTTAATAGAAGAAATTAGAGGAAAAGGATTGATGCTGGCAGCCATGACAAGCGATGCCGAAATAACCAATCAAATTATTTTGCGTTGTCAAGACAAAGGGCTAATTTTATTTTGGTTATTATTTGAAGGAAAAGCCATCCGAATCACTCCACCATTAACCATTACCGAAGAGGAAATTCGAGAAGGTTGCAAAATCATGTTGGAAGTTATGGAGGAAGTTTTGAAAAGTTTATAGTTTAGGGTATAGGGTTTAGGATTTGTAGTTAACAATAAACTACAAACAATAAACAACAAACTCACCTGTTAATTAAATTGTTCAAAAGAAAAAAGAGAAAAGCACTATTTCTACTTACAGATAAGTACTTTTATATAAGTTATTTCAAACAAAAAACTATGTATTTGGATCACGAAGAAGAAGACTACAATTTATCCTTATCAAAATTTGAATCGATGTTGAAAACCAACAAGGTTCTATTTTTTGATTCGGAAGAATTTGAAGAAATAATCCTGCATTATCTAGATACGGGAAAGGCAAATTTGGCTAAAAAAGCATTAAAACTTGGCTTGGAACAACACCCTAAATCAACTGGTTTAAAACTAGTTCAAGTAGAAATGTTGATCTACGAAGACAAATTGGAAATAGCCGAAAAACTCCTTAACGAGTTGTACGCAATTGAGCCAACTAACGAGGAAATTTTCATTCAAAAAGCCAACATTTTCTCTAAGAGAGACAACCACGAAAAGGCGGTTGAATTATTAACTGAAGCCTTACAGTTTACCGAAGATTACACCGACATCTACAATTTAATTGGGATGGAATATCTTTTTATGGACAACTTAGAATTGGCTAAAACCAATTTTATTAAATGTTTGGAAGAAGATATTGAAGACCAATCGGCCATATATAACGTAGTTTATTGTTTTGAGTTTTTAGATCAAAACGAAGCCGCAATTGATTATTTGAAAAAATATATTGATGAAAATCCGTATTCCGAAATTGCTTGGCACCAAAAAGGACGCTTGTATTACGGATTAAAAGAATATGAAAATGCAGTTCGTGCATTTGATTTTGCTACTTATATTGACGACGAATTTGTAGGTGCTTTTATGGAAAAAGGCAAGGCATTAGAACGACTAAAACGCTACGAAGAAGCAATTGAAAGTTTTGCAAAGACCATTGAATTGGATGACCCTACCTCTTATGCCTTATTGCGAATAGGAAAATGCAATGAAAAATTAGGCAACAAAGACGAAGCATTAATTTATTATAACAAAACGGTTCATGAAGATCCACTTTTAGATAAAGGTTGGATTGCCATAACTGATTTTTATGTTCGCCAAAAAAATTATTCTAAAGCATTGCATTATACCAACAAAGCGTTGGCTATTGACGATCAAAATCAAGCCTACTGGAAAAGATTTGCTACAATAAACAAAGCACTAAATTCTTATGAAGAGGCTGAATATGGCTTTAGAAAAGCAGTAGAATTAGGCGATTGTCAATTAGACACTTGGTTATTTTGGGTGGATATTTTACAATATTTAGGCGAATTTGACAATGCAGTTCTAACATTACTACAAGCCGCCGATTATTTCCCTGAAGAATACGAAATAGAATACCGTTTGGCGGGACTAAATTTTATGCTGAAAGAAAATGAAAAAGGAACTTTTCATTTAAGCAATGGTTTGCGATTGAACTTTAAAAATAACACTCTATTAGAAGAATTATTTCCTAAGGTATGGGCAATGAAAAAAGTGCAGAGTTACATTGTAAAACACAAACACTAATGAAAAATATTTTTTTGCTTTTAACATTGCTAATTTTCTCGCTTTCCTTTGGACAAACCAAAAAAGGGAAAACTACTCCTAAAACTACTGTAGTAAAGGAAATACCATTAGAAGAAAGAATCAATATTATAAAAAGTGATCCAGATTCAGATGCTGCTCTTGAGGAACCTTCACCAGTAAATGTAACTGTAAGACAGGAAGATAACACAATTTACAACGCTGCAGGAATAGAAATTCTACCTGAGTTTCCTGGGGGAAATGCAAAATTATTTTCCTTTATCTCAAAAAATTTCGAGTATTCGGAAGAAATAAAAGAAAACGAGTTGAAAGGCAGAGTCATTGTATCCTTTGTTGTAGAAAAAGACGGATCATTAACCGACCTTAAAGTTGTTCGTGCTATTGGTTACGGCACAGATAGAGAAGCAATACGAGTATTTAAAAAAATGCCTCGATGGAATCCTGGGGAGCAAAATGGCAAAAAAGTAAGATGTTCCTGTTTAATTCCAATTACTATAAATGCTACCAAACAATAAAAAATTCGGATTGATAGGTAGGGATATTTCTTATTCCTTTTCTAAAAAATACTTCTCCGAAAAATTCTCACAAGATTTATTTGACGATTGTACTTATGAGAATTTTGATATCCCTACAATTGAGGAATTCCCTAATATATTGAAAAACAATCCTGATTTAAAAGGGTTGAATGTAACTATCCCCTACAAAGAAGCCATTATTCCCTACATGGATACCTTATCAGAGAAAGCCTTTAAAATTGGCGCTGTAAATGTAATTCGGTTCACCAAAAAAGGAAATTTAAAAGGATACAATTCCGATTGGTACGGATTTAAAAAATCGCTAGAGCCTTTGCTTCAAACCCACCATAAAAAAGCACTTATTTTAGGAACTGGAGGTGCTGCCAAAGCAATTTCTTATGCATTAGAACAATTGGGGATATTTTATACTTATGTATCTCGCGAAGCCACCGAAAACACAATAGATTATAGCAGAATAAATGCTACAACTTTTGATAATTATCAAATAATAATTAATTGTACTCCTCTTGGAACAAGTCCTAATATTAAAGAGTTCCCTCCTATTCCTTATACTTTTTTTACCGAAAAACACATTGCTTTCGACTTGATTTATAATCCTGAAGAAACCCAATTTCTTAAAAAAGCCAAAAAGAATGGTGCTGTTATTAAAAACGGTAAAGAAATGTTAATTTTTCAAGCAGAAAAAGCGTGGAAGATTTGGAATAAATAACAAAAACTAGAGCCTAATTACTGATTTATAGCAAATAAAAAAAACAGAAACTATTGGTAATCTAGGTTTATTATCTAGTATTTTGTATCTTTAGCCCTCCAAAAAAGGAAAAATTGTATAACCTTACACATTTAAAAAAATGTTAGAAGAATTGAATGATAACCTACCAGTTAACGAAAACGCGGTAGACGGAAACGTAATAAACGAATCCCAAGAGAGTTTGTCAACTGAAAAACAAGAAGTTGAAGAAATTTTAGTAACTGAAGAACCTGCATCCGAATTGGTTCCAGATACCGAAGTAGAAGCACCATTAGTTGCTGAAACAGAAGTAGAAAAAGTTCTAGAAGTAGAAGATTTAGTTGGGGAAGAAATTGAAGAAACTCCGGTTCAAGTTGCTTTAGAAATAGAAACTGTTTCTGAAACAGAAGAAAATACTGTTGCAGCAGAAAATACTATTACACTTACAGATGCCGAAGTTGCAAACGATACTTTAGAAATTCAAGAAGGAAACGATTTTGCAATGAATGCAATTGCTACTGCCAATGCTGAAGAAAGCGAAGACGAGACGGTTAAAGGTAGAGACGATATTCCGTTACAAGATTACGAGGCGTTGCCAATGGAAAAATTGGTAGAAGAATTGGAATTACTTGTTGACACGGAAAAAGTAATGTCTGTAAGAGAACATGTAGAAGAAATTAAGAAAGCATTTTTATCTAAATTCCATCATTTTATGGAGGTAAAAAAGGATGAATTTCATGCTGAAAACCCAGATACTACAGAAGATTTTCACTACAGTTTTCCTTTAAAAACAAAATTCGATACTTTATATAATCAATACAGAGATAAGAAAAATGTTCACTTTAAGTCATTACAAAATAACTTACAAGCGAATTTAGAAAATAGAATGGCTCTTGTAGAAGAGTTGAAAAATTTAGTGAATAATTCTACTGGAAATATTGCAAATTCTCTAAAACAATTAAACGACATTAGAGAGCGTTGGAAAAATGCAGGTCCTATTCCAAAAGATAAATACAATCACGTATGGAATAACTTCCATTTTCATATTGAAAATTTTTACGATTTCTTACACCTAGATAGAGAAGCAAGAGATATTGATTTTAAAATAAATTTAGATCAAAAACAAAAAATTATTGCTCGTGTTACTGAACTAGTAAACGAACCAGACATTAACAAATCGTTCCGTGAATTGCAAGATTTGCATAAGATTTGGAAAGAAGATATCGGTCCGGTTTCTAGAGAAAATAGAGAAGAAATCTGGAAACAATTTAGTGACTTAACTAAACAAATGCATGATAAAAGAGAATCGTTTTACGAAGGTTTTAGAGCCAAAGAAACCGATAATCTTGAAAAGAAAAATGGAATCATTGCACAATTAGAAATCTTAGCACAAGAAAAAGTAGATTCACACCAAGCATGGTTAAATCAAATTGTTAAAGTAGAAGCACTACGAAATGATTTCTTTGCAACCGGAAAAGTTCCTGGAGAAGTTAATGAAGCTACTTGGGCAGGATTTAAAACTGCTGTAAGAAATTTTAATGTACTTAAAAATTCGTTTTATAAAGAAATTAAAAAAGACCAGAACGACAATTTAAGCAAAAAACAGGCACTTGTTACCAAAGCAAATGAATTAAAAATAAGTGATGATTTTGCTGCTACTACTCCTGTTATGAAACAAATTCAAGAGGAATGGAAATTAGTAGGACATGTACCAAGAAAATTTTCGGATGTACTTTGGAAAGAATTTAAAGAAGCTTGTAACCATTATTTTGAAAGATTAAAAGAAAGCAAATCGGAAGAAAACTCGGAAGAAGTTGCTGCTTTTGAAAAGAAAAAAGAATATCTTGATGGTTTACGTGCATTTGAACTAGTTGGTGATCATAAAACCGATTTGGATGCGATTAAAGCACATATTGAAGCTTGGAAAACTATTGGTAAAGTTCCTTTTAATAGAAGACATATCGAAGGAAAATTCAATAAAATATTGGATGCTTTATTTGAAAAATTAAGTTCTAGCAAAAAGGAAGGCGATATGTTGCGTTTTGCTAATCGTTTGGATAATATTTCTGGGTCTGAAGACAGCAGAAAGTTAGATAACGAAAGAATTTTTATCATGCGTAAAATTGACGAAGTTCAAAATGAAATTTTCCAATTAGAAAATAACATTCAATTCTTTCAAAATACTAAGAATGCAAAGAAAGAAAATTCTATTGTTACCGAAGTTAGAAAAACAATTGAGCGTCATAAAGAAGAGTTATTAACTTGGAAAGACAAGTTAAAACAGATAAAAAGTATTGCTAAATAATACTAATCATCACAACTTAAAAGCTCACTTTAACGGTGAGCTTTTTTATTTATGACAATTATCATTTTAATTTCCTTACTAAGGAATTACATTTGATGTCTAAAGTTATTACATGTCAGTTTCCTTAATTCAAAAATACAATGTTCCCGGACCAAGATACACAAGTTATCCTACAGTTCCCTATTGGGAAGAGGATCTTTTTTCTGCCGATTTGTGGAAAAAAACATTCCTAAAATCTTTTAAAGAAAGTAACGAAACCGAAGGAATAAGTTTATACATACACCTACCATTTTGCGAAAGTTTATGCACCTTTTGTGGTTGCAACAAGAGAATCACTAAACGTCATGATGTTGAAGACCCTTATATATTAGCAGTTCTTAAAGAGTGGAATATCTATTGTGATTTACTTCCCGAAAAACCAATTATTAAGGAAATTCATTTAGGTGGTGGAACCCCAACATTCTTTGATCCAAAAAATTTAGAAGCATTAATTAACGGAATTTTTCTTAGAGCAACTAAAGCCAAAGACCACGAATTTAGTTTTGAAGGTCATCCAAATAACACTACAAGAACTCATTTGCAAACCCTTTATAATTTAGGATTTAGAAGAGTAAGTTTTGGTGTTCAAGATTATTCTGAAAAAGTTCAAAAAGCAATTCATAGAGAGCAATCGTTTCACAATGTTGCTAAAGTTACTTTTTGGGCTAAAGAAATTGGATATACTTCAGTAGGACATGATTTAATTTTTGGATTGCCTTTTCAAACTATTGAAGATGTAATTGATACTATAGATAAAACAAAGTCTCTTTTACCAGATCGTTTAGCCTTTTACAGTTATGCGCATGTACCCTGGATTAAAGGCAACGGACAACGCGGTTTTAAAGATGAGGACGTACCAAAAGATGATGCCAAAAGACAACTTTATGAAGAAGGTAAAAAACGTTTGGCGGAACATAATTACCACGAAATAGGCATGGATCATTTTGCTTTAGAAACCGACAGCATGTTTGAGTCTTTTCAAAAACAAAAATTACATCGTAATTTTATGGGCTACACCTCTTCTAAAACAAAATTAATGATTGGATTAGGGGTTTCTTCTATAAGCGATAGTTGGTATAGTTTTGCACAAAACGAAAAAACTATTGAAGAATATTATGATCGATTAGAGAAAAATGAGTTACCCGTTTTTAGAGGACATATTCTAACCGAAGAAGATTTAATAATACGAAAACACATACTAAACTTGATGTGTCAGTTTACCACTTCTTGGGAAGCAAAAGAAGATTTTTTTCCAGAGATTCCAGAAATTAAAGAGCAATTACACGAAATGGAAACCGATGGATTAATAAAAATTTCTTCTAATTCCATTACGGTAACCGAAAAAGGAAAACCTTTTGTTCGTAATATTTGTATGGCATTTGACTTACGATTGAAACGCAATGCTCCACAAACACAGTTATTTTCAATGACGGTTTAGATATTATTTGATAAATATAAAAAAAGCACACTTTATTGTGTGCTTTTTTAGTATAAAACTTATTTTTATTTATTCAAGTAGGTATAAATCTGGTCTTTAAGGCTTAGTAATTTGGCTTTTACTTCGTGTGCATATTCATCAATTGCAACTTCTTCGCCAGTGTTAATTCGATGTACGTGATGTTCTGTTCTATCATATTCATCAAATAATTCTCTAAAATGTTTGTCGCCCACTTTTAATTGGTGAATTTTATCCTGATGCTCAGGAAACTCGTGTAATAAATCATGTCTTTGCATAATAATAAAGTATTGGTTTGTTTTTAATTAATTTAATGACAGTTCGCATTTGCTTTTACAAACAAATTAGTAGTACTCGGAGACAAATAGGCTATATCAAGGCCTAAACCACGAATAATGAACAGAATTCCAATAAAAACTGCTACGACTGGTATTATTTTTTGTAATTTTCCTCTTAAAGGTAGTGATAAAATATTAGAAATAAAAACTACAGCACTCATCATTGGAATAGTTCCTAAGCCATATAAAAGCATATAAGAAACACTTAAAGTTAAGTTAGACATAGCAATGGCGCCAAACAAGGCAGCGTAAACTAATCCGCAAGGCAAGAATCCATTAAGTAAGCCTATGGTGAATAATGCATCGGGAGATTTACGTTTGAATTGACTTCCCAAACTGCTTTTTACTTTAGAAATTGCTCTGTAAACTGGTTTAGAAAAATTGTATTTCATAAATACTTTTTCTGGAACAATAGCAATGGTAATCATTAAAACACCAACAACAATAGATAATTGTTGCTGAATTCCTGCCATGTAAAAACCTTTTCCTAAAATACCAAAAACTAATCCTAGAGAAGCATAAGCGGTTAATCTACCTAAATGGTAAATCATAATTTGAATGATTTTTTTTGCAGGATTATTCTTATCTACTGGCAACATCATAGCAATAGGTCCGCACATACCGATGCAGTGCAAACTACTAATCAATCCAAAAATTAAAGCGGAATAAAGCATTCTAGAAAACTTCTATTGTTTAAAATAAATTTCTTCTTTGTTTAAGTATTTTTTACCTTGGTAATTCCAATCTATAGAAATGCCCCAACGACCGCCAACCAAGTTACTTTTAGGTATGAGCAAATGGGCGCTAGATAACGAAATCGGAATTTCGAAATCTAACTTTTGGTTAGACGGTCGGTATAAGGACACTTTACCGTGTATGGATTTATAATCAAAATCTTTAGGAAAATCTATAGTTATTCCTTCGGATACAACTGCAACAACAACTTTGTCGCTTTTTAAGTCATAAGCATTTTGCTCTTTATCTAAATCTTGCTGCGCAAGTAATTCTTTTTTGTAATATTCATTTACTACAAGTTCATTGTCGTATTTACTGTTGGATTGCACACTAAATACAAAAAACAAAATAAAACTCATAAATACTGCAAATGCAATAACGATTCCCGTTCCCCAGTTAATTTTCATATTTTTTTTCTAGTTAAAATTTATTGGTCCTATAAAATTAGTTGTTTCAGTATCTAATAATTCTTGACCGTTGTAAACTTCAATTTTAATATTGGTTTTATCTCCTTCTAAATAGGCAGGATTTATTTCTACAAATATAGTCCCTTCGTATAAACCTTGTTTTTTTACTTTAAAATGGTCGTTACTTACTAATTTTATTGTCCCTTTAGGGGAAACCAATTTAAAATGAACATTATCAAAATCCTTTTCTGTTTTATTAATTACCTTGAAGGTATAAACATTGCTGATATTTTTACCAATTTGTTGGAAAGTTTGCCCAGGTATATTCAAGATTGTGGCTTCTACATCATTTCTTAAAAATAGCATTCCAATAAATACTCCAGTTAGTATAACTAATACCGAAGCATAACCTTTCATTCTTGCAGTAACGACGAATTTTTCTTTTTTAACAATTTCATCTTCACTAGCATAACGAATAAGTCCTTTTGGCATGCCCACACTTTCCATTATGTTATCGCATTCGTCAATACATGCTGTGCAATTGATGCACTCTAATTGCGTTCCGTTTCGGATGTCAATTCCTGTAGGACAAACATGAATACACAATTTACAATCAATGCAATCTCCTTTTCCTGTGGTTGCTCTGTCTTCTTGTTTATTGAATTTTGCTCTACCTAATTCTTTTTCTCCACGAACGTGATCGTAAGCAACAATTATGGATTTATTATCTAATAAAGCACCCTGTAATCTTCCGTAAGGACAGGCTATAATACAAACTTGTTCTCTAAAGGAAATATAAATAAAATAGAAAACGTAAGTAAAAATTATTAAAGCAATTAATGTTTTGGTATTCTGTAGAGGACCTTCAGTAATAAATTTTATTAACTCATCCCCACCAATAAGATAGGCAAGAAACACATTGGCTATTATAAAGGAAATCACATAAAAAACGAACCATTTAGTTACTCTTTTTCTGATTTTTTCAGTATCCCAGATTTGTTTAGACAAACGAATTTGTGCTCCTCTATCGCCTTCAATCCAAAATTCAATTCTACGGAAAACCATTTCCATAAAGATCGTTTGAGGACAAAACCATCCACAAAAAATCCTTCCAAATGCAACTGTAAATAATGCCAAACTAACCACCCCAATAATCATGGTAATCACAAAAATGTGAAAATCTTGAGGCCAAAACGGAAAACTAAAAATATTGAATTTACGATCTATTACATTAAAAAGTAAAAACTGATTTCCATTAATTTTAATAAAGGGCGCCGAAAATAAGAAAAGTAATAAGAAATAACTTAACCATTTTCTTCTTTCATAGAATTTACCTTTTGGAATTTTAGCGAAAATCCAAGATCTTTTTCCTTGTTTATCGATAGTTGCTATACTATCTCTAAAATCTTCGTCTTGTAATTTGGACATTATAAATTTATTTTGAATAATCCTCAAATCCCGACGAATCGGGATTTGAAAAATTAATTATTTTACTGCAACTATTTTAGTTGCAACTTTGGTTGTATCGGTTGTGGCAGGTTTAGCAGCATCTTTAGTGGCTGCTTGTTCTACCCATTGTTTCGCTTCTGGTTCGGTTGGTTTTGGGTTAACCGGTTTAGAGCCTTGAAGTGAAAGTACATAACTTGCTACTTTTTGAATATCGGATGGTTTAATAGTCGCTTTCCAGGAAACCATTCCTTTTCCGTCTCTACCACCTTCCATTACAGTGTTGAATACATTTTTGATTCCACCACCATTTATCCACATATCATCTGTTAAATTAGGTCCGATTTGTCCTCCTGCATCGGGTCTATGGCATGGAATACAATTTTTGGTGAAAATTTCTTTACCCGCAGCAATGCTTGCAGCATCCGTTAATAAAGTAACTTTATCTTTATCCATTTTATCTGGAGCAGTCTTATTATATTCATCTACAGCAATTTTAGCCTCGGCAACTTCTTTATCAAATTCTTGTACTTGATTATCGCTTCCTAAAATTTCATAACGAACTAAGTAGATTCCTGCAAAAATAATTGTACCATAGAACAAATATACCCACCATGGTGGTAACACATTATCTAATTCTTTGATACCATCATAATTATGGTCTAACATTACATCGGCTTCTTGTTCAATTTCTTTAGAACGAGTTAACTTATTTAAAAGACCTTGATAGAATTTACTTTCGGTAAAAGGAATCGATTGTGCCTCTTCTAATTGTTTTTTCTGTTCTTCAGTTAATAAATGGTAAGTTACATTATCCACAGCACTAACTACAACTTCTATTGCAATTAATAGGAATAAAAACACTGCAAGAAACAACAATACCATTGGGTATTTGATAAATGCTGGTTGGTCTCCAGAGTCTATAAAATATTCCATTGCACCAAATACTGTGGCGAATATCAACGGAACTCTAACGTAGGATGGAATTAATTTTTTCATTTTATAAATCTTTATAAGGATTAGTCTTTAATTGGTAATTCACTCAATTCTTTTATGGTTTCTTTTTTGTAGGTAAATACCCAGAAAAAAAGACCCACAAAGAAACTAAAACAGATGAGTAAAGAAATAATAGGATATACTGCTACACCGGCTATAGTCTCTAAATTTTGTTGTACAAACTTTAACATGGCTATTGTTTTTTTACTTTAATATCAGTTCCAAGTCTTTGCAAATAAGCAATTAATGCTACAATTTCTCTATCTTTCATAGGAACAAATTTCTCTCCTTTGGCTACTGCTCTTTGTTTGCTTTCCTCATACGATTTTACAAAATCAGGATCATTAGTCAAGTTTTTCTCTATAGATGCAGATTGTTCTTGAATACTTTTTTGAGCATTTGCAATATCGGCATCGGTATAAGGAACACCAAGCGTATGCATCGCTTTCATTTTAGTTTCAATTAACGAATGATCCATTGCTTCATTAGTAAACAACCAAGTGTAGGCAGGCATAATGGAAGTTTTGTTTAAACGTTGTGGATTGTACATGTGGTTAAAATGCCAACTATCTGGATATTTTCCTCCAACTCTATGCAAATCTGGACCAGTACGTTTAGAACCCCACAAGAATGGGTGATCGTAAACATATTCTCCTGCTTTAGAATAATCGCCATAACGAGCAACTTCAGAACGGAACGGACGAATCATTTGAGAGTGACATCCCACACAACCTTCACGGATGTATAAATCGCGACCTTCTAATTCTAGTGGTGTATAAGGTTTAACAGCATCTATTGTTTGAATATTAGATTTAACCATAATGGTTGGTACAATTTGGATAACACCTCCAATTAATATGGCAATAGTTGCTAATATGGTTAATTGAATAGGTTTTCTTTCTAACCATGGGTGGAATTTTTCACCTTTCAATCTTCCTTCGGATATTTTAACTAAAGCTGGTGCTTCTGCTAATTCATCTTCTACAGTAGAACCTTGTTTAACCGTTTTAATAATATTGTAAACTAATACAATAACTCCAGTTAGGTATAATGTTCCTCCAATGGCTCTCATCCAATACATTGGCATAATGTGAGTTACCGTTTCTAGAAAGTTACCATATTGCAAAGTTCCGTCTGGTTTGAATTGTTTCCACATAGATGCTTGAGTAAATCCAGCAACATACATTGGTAGACAATACATAATGATACCTAAAGTTCCAATCCAGAAATGGAAGTTGGCTAATTTTTTAGAAAATAATTCCGTTTTAGTCAATCTAGGAATTACCCAATAGATAATACCAAACGACATGAATCCATTCCATGCTAAGGCTCCAACGTGAACGTGCGCAATAATCCAGTCGGTAAAGTGTGCAATAGCATTTACATTTTTAAGAGATAACATCGGTCCTTCAAAAGTTGCCATACCATAACCTGTAATAGCCACAACGAAGAATTTTAACACTGGTTCTTCTCTTACTTTATCCCAAACTCCACGAAGGGTTAAAAGACCATTAATCATACCTCCCCAAGATGGAGCAATCAACATAATTGAAAATACTACACCAAGATTTTGAGCCCATTCAGGAAGTGCTGAATACAATAAATGGTGCGGTCCAGCCCAAATGTATAAGAAAATTAAAGACCAGAAGTGAATAATAGATAGTCTGTAAGAATACACTGGACGATTAGCCGCTTTAGGAACAAAATAATACATCAATCCTAAGAATGGAGTGGTCAAGAAAAATGCAACTGCATTATGACCATACCACCATTGCACTAAAGCATCTTGAACTCCTGCATAAACAGAATAACTTTTCATTGCTGAAACAGGCAATTCTAAACTATTGAAAATATGAAGTACCGCAACCGTTACAAATGTTGCTATATAAAACCATATAGCCACATAAAGGTGACGTTCTCTTCTTTTTAAAATGGTTCCAATCATGTTGATACCAAATGCTACCCAAATCAAGGCAATTGCTATATCAATAGGCCATTCTAATTCGGCATATTCTTTAGAACTAGTATATCCTAAAGGTAACGTAATTGCTGCTGCAACAATAATTAATTGCCATCCCCAAAAGTGAAGATTACTTAAAAAGTCGCTAAACAACCTTGCTTTTAGTAACCGTTGTAGGGAATAATAAATCCCTGCAAACATGGCGTTACCTACAAAGGCAAAAATAACTGCATTGGTGTGTAAAGGTCTCAATCTTCCGAAACTTAAAAACGATATTCCGTGTGTTAAGGTTGGGAAGAGAAATAGTGTGGCTAGCAATAGCCCTACTAACATTCCTACTACACCGAATACGATACTGGCGTAAAGGAATTTCTTTACAATTTTGTTGTCGTAATAAAATTGTTGCATTTCCATAATTAATTTGGTTTTGGTTCTTCTTTTTTGTTTGTAATTATTTTGGTTTTGATCTGGGTTTTAAGCACTAATTCATCATCAAATAGCATTCGCACTGATGGCGTATAGTCATCATCATATTGGCCGCTTCGTACCGCTCTAATAAAAGCGTACAAGAAACCAACTGCTACGAAAATACTTATGGAGATTAATAAATAAATGACACTCATACCTATATTAAATGTGTTACAAAATTACTTTTGTTAATTTTCTTAAAAAATGATAATTATCATAAATACCATTGTTATTACTAAAGTTACGATTTATTTTTAACTCTAGAATATATATTACTCATAATTGTTACAAAACTTACGATGGTTATAGTACTCAATGGCATGATAATAGCAGCAACTATAGGATGTAAATTGCCTGTTACAGCATAACTTAACCCTACAACATTATATAATAATGAAAGTCCAAAACTCATGTAAATTATTTTCATTGCATTTTTAGAATACTGCATAAAAAAGGCGATTTTTTTAAATTGGGAAGCATCCAAAATTCCATCACAAGCAGGTGAAAAAACATTCACATTTTCGGATATTGAAATACCTATATTGCTTTGTGCCAAGGCTCCTGAATCGTTCAATCCGTCACCGACCATCATTACATTTTTGCCCTCTTTTTGAAGATTTTCAATGTATTCAAGTTTCTGTTCGGGTTTCTGATTAAATACTAAAGTTGCATTTTCCGGAAGCATTTTTTCTAAAATAGGACGTTCTCCATCATTATCCCCAGATAAAACAATCAGTTTATACTTTTTAGACAAGCGTTCAAATAATTGCTCCAACCCTTCTCTATATTGATTGTTAAAAACATAACTCCCTCTATAAACACCATTTATTTCAACATGTACTTTTGTTTTCTTGTGCGTATTTTCGCTCATGTGTTCCAAAAATTGGGAAGAACCTAATTTAACCGTTCCTTCTTCAAATTCAGAGAAAATTCCTTTACCAATTATTTCTTCAAAATTTAAAGGCTCCATCTTCTCTTGTTTCGGAATAAAATCATACAACCTTCTACTCAAAGGATGGTTAGAACCTCGTAACGCATTATTTAATAATTTTAATTCCAATTCATTTAACGCTGTACCTTCATAAGTTATCGACGTTTTTTTATTGGTGGTAATGGTTCCTGTTTTATCAAAAACAATGGTATCTACTTTGGCCAATTGCTCAATAACCATTGCATTTTTAAGGTATAATTTTCTATTTCCCATGATGCGCAAAACATTTCCTTGTGTAAAAGGTGCCGTTAATGCCAAAGCACAAGGGCATGCCACAATTAATATGGCAGTTAATACATTAAAGGCGGTGTCTGTGCTAATGAAAATCCAATATAAAAAGGAAACTAAAGCAAGTCCTAATAACGCCGGAGTGAAATACCTACTAATTTTATCGGTAATGGTTTTGTGTTTAATATCCACCTTTTTCTGAAATACATCGTTGCTCCACAATTGGGTTAAATAACTTTGAGAAACCGAAAACAACACTTCCATTTCAATTACTTTTCCTAATTGTTTTCCGCCTGCAAAAAGTTTGTCTCCCGATTTTTTTTCTATCGGAACGGCCTCTCCCGTAACAAAACTATAATCCACAGAAGCCTTATCGGAAATTAAAATCCCATCCACAGGAATTAATTCTTGATTTCGAATCAAGAGCCTATCCCCTTTTTTAATGTCATAAACCTGCACCGGAATTTCAGTTCCATCCGATAAAATTTTAGTAATTGCTATAGGAAAATAGGACTTATAATCGCGTTCAAACGAAAGGAAACTGTAGGTTTTTTGTTGGAATAATTTTCCCAAAAGCATGAAGAAAATCAATCCGCACATACTGTCAAAAAAACCTTGACCATAATCAAAAATAATATCAACCGTGCTTCGAATAAACATTACAATAATTCCTAAAGCAATAGGAATTTCAATATTTAACATCCCTGCCTTAATACTTTTCCAAGCAGAAACATAATAACCACTGGCAGAATATAAAAAGGAAGGTAGTGATATGGCAAATATCAACCAACGAAGAAATCCACGGTATTGGTTGATCCAAAATTCATTTACTTCAAAATATTCTGGAAACGAAAGTAGCATGATATTTCCGAAACAGAAAAAGGCAACTCCTATTTTATAGACCAAACTTCTATCTACTATTTTTGTACCTTCTTCATAGTTATCTAAACTAATATAAGGTTCATAACCAATAGAACAAAGCAGTTCCACAATTGTTTTTAAGGAAGTTTTTTCGGGATTGTAAGTAATTCTAACTTTCTTTTCGGGAAAATTTACTTGCGAAGTACCTATTCCTGGCTGAAGTTTTTGTAGATTTTCCAAAATCCAAATACACGAACTACAGTGAATATGAGGAATGTAAAGTGAAATAATATGTGTGGAGTTCTCTTGGAATTCCAGAAGTTTTGCAACAATGTTTTCATCATCTAAGAAATCATATTTTCCGTTAATATCCAATGGGGTTGCACCAGGAGATGCCTGAAAATCATAATAACAAGACATATCATTAACACTAAAAATCTCATAAACAGTCTTACAACCATTACAACAGAAACTTTTTTCGTCAAAGACAATTTCTTCTTTTTTTACAATATTTAACCCACAATGGAAACAATTATTTGTGTCCATAAATTTGCTCATTTTACCTAATACAAAAGTCTTGTATAAATATGACAGAAAATATGATATTTGTCATACAAATGTGTAATTTTGTAGAGATAATTAAAGTCAATTCTTATGGGTAAATGTGATCAATGTATTGTCCGTGAATTTAGCTCTCTAAAAGCACTTGGAAAAGACGAACTTTTACAAATGGCAGATTGCAAAACTTCTTATGTAATAAAAAAGGGAGAACCTATTTTTGAAGAAGGAGAAAGTGTTAATGGAATTTTTTGTGTAAAGGACGGCATTTGCAAACTATCCAAACTTAGTGCTAATGGTAAAGACCAAATTGTAAAATTGGTTAAACCAGGAGAATTACTTGGCCAACGATCTTTGATAAGTGATGAACCTGCCAATTTAAGTGCTGTAGCATTAGAAGATATGGAAGTTTGCTTTATTCCGAAAACGGAAATAATGGGATTCTTTAACAACAATAATCAATTTTCAATGAATGTCATGAAAACCATTTGTGGCGACTTGAAAGAAGCCGATGACCATATGGTTTCTATGGCACAAAAAAGTGTAAAAGAAAGATTAGCCGAAACATTACTTTATTTAGAAGATACTTTTGGTAAAAATAGTGATGGTTCACTTCATATTCAGTTGTCTCGTGAAGAACTTGCAGGAATGATAGGAACGGCAACCGAAAGTTGTATTAGACTTTTATCCGAATTAAATAAAATAGGTGTCATTGATCTTACTGGAAAAAAGATTACGATACTGGACCGAAATAAATTAAAAAGAATGGCGGAATAATTATTCAGCCATTTTTTATATTACTTTTTCTTGTTTAAAAATAAATAGTACACCGGAATTCCTAAGGCAACTATAAATAATCCAAGTCCCGTGTTTCGAGTATCGTAAACTAACAAGGTGAAACATATTGCTGCAGTAATCACTATATATAGTATCGGTATTACTGGATATCCAAATGCTTTATAAGGTCTTTCGGCATCAGGTTCTTTTTTTCTAAGAATAAACAACCCTCCAATAGTTAATATGTAGAAAAGTAAGGATGCAAATGTTGAATACGTAAGTAAATCACTATACCTCCCTGAAACACATAAAATACACGCCCAAGCACATTGAAACCATAGGGCTTTAGCCGGAACATCGTGCTGGTTTAATTCTCCTGCATCTTTAAAAAACAAAGCATCTTTAGCCATTGCATAAAACAATCTTCCTCCCGATAAAATCAAGCCACTATTACACCCAAAGGTAGAAACCATGATTAATCCTGCCATTGCAAAAACACCAATATTTCCCATAATCACACTAGCAGCGGCTGCTCCTACTCTATCTTGACTGGCAAACATAATTCCGTTTTGCATTATAGAACCATCTGCAGTTCCGTGCAAAGGCAATAGAGCCAAGTACGCAACGTTTGCCAAAATATAAATCACCGTAACTATTAAGGTTCCTAAAAATAAACTTCTCGGAATATTCTTTTTGGGCTCTTTAATTTCTCCAGCGATAAAAGTTACGTTGTTCCAAGCATCACTAGAAAATAAAGAGTTTATTATGGTTGCACCCATTGCTCCAAGCAGAGCAATTCCAGATAATTTAGTAATGGTTAGCGTTCCGTTTTCATTTAGAACGGTTTTACTAGCATCCCACATATTAGTGAAATTAGTAGAAAAAGTATTGGTATGAAAACCAACATACAATCCGAAAATAATTAAAGCAAAAAGGGCAATTAATTTGGCCGATGTAAATACCAACTGAATTATTTTTCCGTTTTTAACGCCTTTCGTATTGATATAGGTTAGCAAAATAATACTGAACATTGCTAAAACTTGCTTGTTGGTAAAGACAAAATTTTCACCAATTGTGAAAATTTTATTTTCTAAAAAAGGAAAAAATACTGCCGAATAATTTGCGAAAGCAACAGCGACTGCAGCAATCACACCGGTTTGAATTACGGTGAAAACCGTCCATCCGTATAAAAAAGAAACTAGTTTTCCGTAAGCGCGTTGGATGTACACATATTGTCCTCCAGCGTTAGGCATCATACCTGCTAATTCGCCATAACTCAACGCTGCAGACATGGTTAATAGCCCCGTAACCAGCCAGATGATTAAGATCCAAGCGGCCGAACCTACGTCTCTTGCCATTGCTGCAGTTACTAAAAATATTCCAGATCCAATCATAGATCCTGCTACTAAACTAGTGGCATCAATAAGGCCTAATGAGCGTTTTAATTCGTGTTTTGTATCCGACATAATTAATTTTTATTGTTTCAAATATACATTTTTTTGGTGTTAAAATCCAATGGTATGATAATTATCAGTTATTTAATAGACAACTATTCTAACATTTACAAATTATTAAAATAGCACCTAAAATGTCAAAAAACCAAGCAGCACATACCTTTCACATACCAGTTATGGGATTGGCATATACCATAGATAGCCCTATTAGAGTGGCACAATATGGTATATCTTCTGTTATTTCCATCATAGATGATGAAATAATTGA
Organism: Flavobacteriaceae bacterium; assembly: GCA_947451525.1. Lineage (GTDB taxonomy): Bacteria > Bacteroidota > Bacteroidia > Flavobacteriales > Flavobacteriaceae > Flavobacterium. The sequence continues at coordinate 39,612 of CANFZM010000008.1, read as the reverse complement.
AAAAATGCATACTTTTTATAGTGAAAAATTCCACTTTAATTACGAAGGAATTTCAAATAAGGTTGCAGATTATAGAGCATTACGAATTACCTCCTATTTAAATATGGTAGATGCCGTAGTGCAGCAAAAATTTGAAGCATTCAAAAATGAATTAGCCGAAAGTAAAGAAGCGTTAAACAATTATATTGCGATGCTTCCGAATAAATCAGAACTTAAAAAAGGATTGCAAAACCTTATGGAAGATGGGATTGCATTTAAAGAAAATGTAAAAAATTATTTAGAAAATAATTTATCTGCTGGTGAAATTGATGTAAATATCATGACCAAAGTCGATAAAGACAATTTCATAAAAAACGAACAATTACCAGTTACATTTAATGATGCACATGCTTCTCTAAGAGGATTTGCAAATAGTAATCTAACTTCTTCTGTAGTATTATCTGCAGGCATGAATCCTAGATTGTATAGTTATTTTGAAAATTTCAAAGACTTCTTTCCAGATGCAAATGGTGCGCTGAAAAAGAAAATTATCCTGAAGGTAAGCGACTTCCGTTCGGCTATGATTCAGGGGAATTTCTTAGCCAAAAAAGGACTTTGGGTTTCGGAATATCGAATAGAATCGGGATTAAATTGTGGAGGACATGCCTTTGCAACCGACGGATTTTTATTAGGTCCTATATTAGAAGAATTTCATCAAAAGAAAGAGCAATTAATCCAATCGGCTCATGAATTGATGGTTAAAGCATTGACCTTAAAAGAAATGCCAATACCTGAAAATCCTTTAGAATTAAAAATTACCGTGCAAGGCGGCGTTGGAACAGCAGAAGAACACCAATTTTTATTGGATCATTATCAAATGGATTCTGTGGGATGGGGTTCCCCATTTTTGTTGGTTCCAGAAGCAACTTCGGTTGATGCAGATACAAGAGAATTGTTAGCAAAATCGGTAGAAAAAGATTTTTATATCAGTCAAATTTCTCCTTTAGGAATTCCGTTTAATACCGTTAGAGGCACAACTAATGAAGGCTTAAAACAACATAGAATTGTTGAAGACAAATCGGGGAGTTCTTGTCCGAAAAAATTATTAGCGTTGAGCAAAGAGTTTTCCAATCAAGGAATTTGCACGGCTTCTAGAAAATACCAAGACATAAAATTGGAAGAATTAGATGCTCAAAAAGATATTCTTTCTTTACAAGATTATGAGAAGAAAAAAACGAAAATCACAGAGAAATCCTGTCTTTGTGTTGGGTTGGTAAATGCTGCTTATATTGAAAACAATATTAAAATTAAAGGAGAGGAACAAGGAGTTGTTATTTGTCCCGGACCCAACCTAGCCTATTTTGATAAAGAAGTTTCGCTATCTAACATGGTGCAACATATTTATGGAAATACTTCTGTTAATGGCTCCATAAACCGACCAAATCTTTTCATCAATGAATTGAAAATGTATGTTGATTATTTGAAAAATGAAATTGAAGAAACAACTTCGGATATTACTGCAGGACAGATTAAAAAACTGCAATCGTTTAAAAATAATTTATTGGAAGGAATAGATTATTATTCGAAATTATTCTCCGAAACGCAATTCTTTAAAATGGATTTTGTAAAAATTCAAAACCAATTGCACGATTATAAAAATTCAATTTTTACTATTGAAATTCCGCAGTTGGAAATGGTTTAATTAAAAACAGCCACGAATTCCACGAATTTGCAGAAATTATTATTATTTAATTTTCGTGTAAATTTGTTTAATTCGTGGCAACTTTTTTTATAATTTCTTTGCCTCTTCCCAAAAAACATCCATTTCTGCTAGGGTCATATCCATTAATGGTTTTCCTAATTCCCCAGCTTTGCTTTCTAAATATTGAAAACGTTTGATGAATTTTTTATTGGTTCGTTCCAAAGCGTCTTCGGGATTTACTTTCAAAAATCGGGCATAATTAATCATCGAAAATAATACATCCCCAAATTCGGCTTCTATTTTATCTTGATCGCCTGCCGCTACTTCCACTTGCAATTCTTGAAGTTCTTCTTGTACTTTATCCCAAACTTGGTGCGGTTCTTCCCAATCAAACCCTACTCCTTTTACTTTATCTTGAATTCTACTCGCTTTCACTAAGGCTGGTAATCCTTTAGGAACCCCTTCTAAAACGGATTTATTGCCTTCTTTAAGTTTTAGTTTTTCCCAGTTTTGTTTTACTTCTTCTTCATCTGCAACAACTACATCACCATAAATATGTGGATGTCTGAAAATCAATTTTTCACAGATTTCGTTACAAACATCGGCAATATCAAAGTCCTTGGTTTCGCTACCTATTTTGGCATAAAAAACAATATGCAACAAAACATCTCCAAGTTCTTTTTTAATCTCCTGCAAGTCATTATTTAAGATAGCATCCCCCAATTCGTAGGTTTCTTCTATAGTTAAATGCCGTAAACTTTCAAGCGTTTGCTTTTTATCCCAAGGACATTTCTCGCGTAAATCGTCCATAATATCGAGTAATCTACCAAAAGCGTCGAGTTGTTGTTGTCTAGTATTCATAGTGTGTATTTTTAATCTATCAAATAAATTTTTAATATGTTTTTTACCTTTTGAATATCTTTATTAGAAAGAATATCTATTCTATTTTTCAATCGGATTTTATCCACACAACGAATTTGATCTAAAGCAATTTGGCCATTTTTATTTTCTAAAGTGATATTAATTCGCATCGGAAAATTTCGAATGGTTGAAGTTATAGGCGCCACGAGAACCGTATTTAGATGCTGATTGGATTCGTTGGGCGAGATTACAAGACACGGACGAATCTTACTAATTTCACTACCAATTGTTGGATCGAGAACAATCCAATAAATTTCATATTGATTTACCATGTCCATTCGTCTTTTTCATCTTCAAAAAAATCAGGAAGTAACGATTTAGAAGGGCCATTAGTTTCTATCTCTTTTTTAATTAAATCTTCCCAACCTAAACGGGAATTTTTAGAAGAACTAATAACTAAACTATCTCCTTGAATTTCAATATTAACAGTATTTTCAAAGCCAAAAATTTTCAATAATTTAGCCGGAATTATGATCCCTTTAGAATTTCCAACATTAATAATATTTGTTTCCATAATAATGAATTTAAAAAACAAAGTTATAACATTATTATAACGAATCCAAAAATTACAAAAAAAATCCTGTCAGAAATCTTCTTGACAGGATTAAAATTTATGTTCTAAAATAGAACTACTCTTTTTTAGCAGTTTTCTTTTTAGCCTTAACCTCTTCTACTACTTGTTCTTTTACTGAATCCGCATTTTCAACTTTAGGCTCTTCTTTAGAAACCATTCCTTTTGCTTGAAGCATGTTATACCAATTCAAGACTTTTTTAATGTCGGATGGATATACTCTATCTTCATCATAATCTGGAACTATTTGTTTGAAATATTCCAATAATTTAGCGGTATCTTCTTTATGCGAAATAGCAGGTCCTTCGTTTTCTTTTACGGCAATTGCACGCATAATTTCAACTAAAGGTTTCTCTTCGCTATGGGTATACATAGAAATTTCAGACAACAAACTTACGTTACTTCGCATTCCAACAGTAATTCTTTTTCCATCTAGCATCGACTCGGCTACAAATCCGGAACGCGTTTGTACTTTCAATTCATATAACCCTGGTTTGCCTGAAATGGCTAATATTTTTTCTACATTCATTTTCTAAAAGTATTTTAATAGGTGGTAAATATATTATAAAAGTTCAATTACAATAGCAATTGCAATAACAAAATTTCAAAAATTGAGTTTCTTAAATTATCTTCCTTTTTTATTGCAAAATTTCATTCTGTAATCCGGACGGGCTTTACCGTCCATAATATTTTGTAACTTCTTTTTAATCAAGGTCTTTTTCAACATTGCGATTTTATCGGTAAAAAGAATCCCTTCAATATGATCGTATTCGTGCTGAATTACACGCGCAATTAAGCCATCATAAACTTCGGTTTTTTTATTGAAATTTTCGTCATAAAATTCTAAAGTAATTTTTTCTTGACGATACACATCTTCCCGAACGTCTGGAATACTCAAGCAACCTTCGTTAAAACCCCATTCTTCGCCTTCTTCTTTAAGCATTTTGGCATTAATAAAGGTTTGTTTAAACCCTTTTAATTGGTTTTGCTCTTCGGTAGTTAGGTCTTCGCTGTCGCTAAAAGGCTCGGTATCAATAACAAACAACCGAATTGCCAATCCAACTTGTGGAGCCGCCAATCCAACGCCATAAGCATTGTACATAGTTTCGTACATATTAACGATGATTTCCTGCAAATTAGGATATTCAGCCGAAATATCTTCGCCTACTTTTCTTAAAACAGGATCACCATAACCGTATATTGGTAGTATCATTTTCTGATATTATTTTTTTTTTTTTGAAATCGAAGTGCAAAAGTAACAAAAAAACGCATTTAGTTGGAAAGAATGCTGGAATTAATTTAGAACGATTAAATTAAAATTTGGTTTATAATCTCGGTAACTCCATTACTGTTGTTATCAAAATTCGTAACAAAATTGGATATTTCCAAAATATCGGTATGCGCATTTTTCATAGCATAACTAAAATTTCCGGTTTGCATCATTTCATAATCGTTTAAAAAATCGCCAAAAACCATAGTTTCATTAAAAGTAATATTCAAAAGATCTTGGATATAAGCAACTGCAACTCCTTTATTAGCATTGAAACTAGTTATATCAAGCCAAATTGCACCCGAAATAGCAACTTTAAATTCGTTTTCAAATTCTTTAAAATACAAATAACTATTGGTTGGAACATCTTTAAAATCACATAAAGTTACTTTTAAAACATCGTCAGAAACCTGAGTTATATCGGAAACAATTTCTAATTTCGAATAATATTTTCTTACTTCTGTCAAAAATCGTTCCTCCGAATTTTCGACATAAGCGGCATTTTTTCCACATAAAATCAAATAGGCATCGGGTACCTTTCTTCCAATTTCAATAAATGCAATGGCATCTTTTTTTGGAAGTGTATTAACGAACAATTCTTTGCCTTGATAAAAAGCATAAGTGCCGTTTTCAGCAAGAAACAAAGTTCGCTCCTTAATCTTATCAAAAACGTTTATGATATTATAAAATTGTCTTCCCGAAGCAATTGCAAGGAGGATATTATTATCAAATAATTTCTGTTCTATTTCCCAAAAGTCATTAGGCAGTTGATGGTTCGAATCGAGTAAAGTGCCATCTAAATCGGTTACGATTAATTTTATTTTATTCATTATTAGTTTTGAACTTTAGTAACGTGGCAGATATTAATAGGTAATTTTAAATCGCAATAAATAATCTTGAAGCATTATCGTCGCAGCAATTTCATCAACTAATGCTTTGTTTTGACGTTGTTTTTTATTGAGTCCGCTATCAATCATGGTTTGAAATGCCATTTTAGATGTAAATCGCTCGTCCGAACGTTCTAGTGACATATCCGGAAATTCTTTTTTAAATTTAGAAACAAATTTCTCAATGATTTCGGTACTTTCGGAAGGCTGACCATTCATTTGTTTGGGTTCACCAATCAAGACTTTGCACACTTTTTCTTTAGCAAAATAGTCTTTCAAAAAAGCAATAGCAGTTTCGGATGGAATGGTAGTTAATCCCGAAGCAATGATTTGTAATTCGTCGGTAACGGCAATTCCGGTGCGTTTCATTCCGAAGTCAATGGCTAATATTCTTGGCATATTGGGTTATAAAGATTGTTTGTATTTATTGAATCTGGGGTTAAAACTTATAGTTTTATTGCAAGTTCTAATTTCCCTTCTAAACCCAATTCAACTATTTTTTGAAGAGTTGAAAATCTAACTTCCTTTACATTATTTTCTAATCTTGAAATATACGATTTTGTAGTACCACTTTTAATAGCAAGTTCTTCTTGAGTCAGGCCTTTTTCAATTCTTGCTTCATGAATTAAAGCTCCAAGTTTGAATTGTTCAAAATCTTTTTCTAATTTATCTCTTTTTACAGTACCCTTTTTACCATAAAATTCATCTTTAAATTCTGCTAGTGTTTTTAAGTTACTTATTTTCATATTCGTATTCTTTTTTTATTTTTAGAGCCTTCTCTATTTCTTTTTTAGGAGTCTTTTGTTCTTTCTTTTGAAAACCATTTGCCAGAACAATTAATTTCCCTTTGTCGAAAAAACAGAAAATTCTAAAAATATCGCTCCCTTGTTTTACTCTAATTTCATATAATCCGTCTGTATTTTCAATATGCTTTAAATACATTTCAGGAATTTTTTCTAATTGTTACTATAAAAAAAACCTAGCATTTGGCTAGGTTTACTATTATTTTTTTTGAGGTTCACATACATAAACAACTCTGTTGTAAATGTCGTGAACATTTTCAAATGTCCTCATGATTTCGGCATTTGGAGCTTTTACTTTTACTAATTCATTAAGCACGTTGGTTTGTTTTTTTAATATAACAAGAAGGTCTTCTAGCCTTGCTGATTTTAAATCTTGTGGCATTGTATTTACATCTAATGCAACAACTTTGGTAACTAAATCTTGAGAAAAAAGTTTTATCGGAGCAAAATCACCATCTTCAGAAGGCTTAAATGTTTTGGATAACAATTCGTGAAAAGTACCCAATTGTTTCCATTTTTCAGTAACAGACTGTGCGGAAATTGTATTGATTGCCATAAATAAAGCAATAGCGATTAGTGATTTTAGTAGTTTCATTTTTTTTTATTTATTAATACTACAATAATAGTAAATTTATTTGAAATAGAAAATCTTTAATAATTGTTTCTACAACTCATCCTTGATATTCAACAATTCGGTAAATATAAATTTTATAAGAATTAATTTCACTATAGTTTTACATCAGAATTAGAAGCAATATCAAAAAACAATATCAATCCAAATTAAAAAATCTGACTTATGATTAAAATTATAACTGCATTAGCATTTTTTATTTCATCCTTATTAACATCATAAATAATAATGAACAAGAAATATCTATCCATTTATTTGCTAAATTTAAACGATAAATACCTAATTCATCAACTTGTGTTTTAAAAAAGAACGGAAAACAATAATTAAATGGGATAATTTATTTTTCCTTTTGACTTAAAATAATTAATTCTATATATCCAATGATAAACAAACTCATAAAACAACTTCCAAGGGCAATTATTATTTCATTAGTGGTCTTTTTAGTATTGCTACTAATAAATGGCATTAACGGAAATTTAAATTTTGAAAATTCTTATAAATTTGGATATAGTGTAGGTTATATTATTGGTGAAAATTTTCTTTATACCATGCTTTACACATTTGTATTGTATTTTTCCAATGCTATTTTATTTATTTATTTAGATGAAGTTTTTAAGGAGGACCGATTTACTAAAAAAAGAATTGCTATTGGATTTGGAGCATCCTTTATACTATCTATAATTATTATTTTTTTATTGCGAATTTTTCAAAATATAATAATTGAAGGAAATAATTTTATTGTATTTATTAATTCTGAAAAGCCTTCTAATTATTTAGGTTCTATAATTATCACATTAGTAATTACATTAGCAATACATGCTTTTTATTTCTATAAATCCTACAATGAAAACAAGGTTAAAGAGCAAAAGATTATTGCGGGTACTGCCAATGCTAAATTTGAAAGTCTTAAAAATCAAATAGATCCGCATTTTCTTTTTAACAGTTTGAATGTATTGAGTTCCTTAATTGAAGAAAATCCAGAAAATGCGCAACGATTTACTACTTCATTATCTAAAATTTATCGTTACGTTTTGGAACAAAAAGATAAAGAATTAGTTTCTGTAGATGAAGAATTAGCATTTGCAAAAACGTATATGAATTTGCTGAAAATGCGATTCGAAAATAGTATTAGTTATGAATTACCTTCGGACGGAATTGATGCTGATGCTAAAGTAGTGCCACTTTCTCTTCAATTATTATTAGAAAATTGCATCAAACACAATGTAGTGAGTGAGCAAAAACCATTGCACATTAAAATCTTTATAAAAGATAATTACCTGGTGGTTCAAAACGATTTGAAAAAGAAAGAAGTCTTGCAAGAAGGAAGGGGAGTTGGACTTCAAAATATCATCAGCCGTTATGGTATTCTCACCTCAAGAAAAGTGTTAGTAGACCAAACAAATGATGTATTTGCAGTGCATTTACCAATTTTAACTAAACAAGTAAGTATAATGGAAACAACGTCTAATTTTAGTGAAGACACCGCTTATTTTAGAGCGAAAAAACGAGTGCAAGAACTTAAAGGTTTTTACGGAAACTTAATATCCTATTGTTGTGTTATTCCTGTTTTAATATTTATTAATCTACGATTTTCGCCACAATTTCAATGGTTTTGGTTTTCGGCAGCAGGTTGGGGGTTTGGAATTATCATGCACGCTTTCAAGGTTTTTGGATACGGACATAATTGGGAGGAACGAAAAATAAATGAAATATTAAATAAACAAAAAAATACTACATCATGGAAATAAATAGCGAACAAGAACGGTATTATCAAGCAAAAAAAAGAGTTGAAGAATTAAAGGGGTTCTACGGAAATTTAATTTCCTATATCATTTTCAATACTTTTTTCTTGGTATTAAATTTACTGACTTCTCCAGATGAATTGTGGTTCTTTTGGCCTTTGTTGGGATGGGGAATTGGAGTTCTATTTCATGCAATGAAGGTCTTTGATTTTTTCCCTTTTTTAAATAAAAATTGGGAAGAACGAAAAATTAAAGAACTGATGGAAAAAGAGAAACAAAATAATAATAACTTTAAATAATATAGTATTATGATACGAATAGAAAAACAAAGAATGTTTGAAAAATTGCAAGACGAAACTGGAATTTCAAACGAAGAGTATTACTTGGCATACAAAAGAGTAAAACGTATTAAAGGATTTTATACTCATTTAATTGTATATATTCTGGTGAATTTATTTTTAATTTTCAATAAATATTTTGAAGCCAATACTATCGAAGTTTTTTCGCAATGGCATACTTATTCTACACCATTTTTCTGGGGAATTGGTTTGGTTGCCCACGGATTATCGGTTTTTGGAAGTGAATTATTTTTTGGTTCCAACTGGGAAGAACGAAAAATTAAAGAATACATGGAAAAAGAAAAACCAAATAAATTTGAGTAATTTATCAAATAACTAATGCAATATGAATAGTAAAACAAATCCTCTTTTTGGAGATAAGGAACTTAAAATTATTATCATTGAAGACGAAAAACCCGCGGCTAGACTTTTACAACGAAAGATTGAAAAATTAGGCTTGCAAGTTAATAATATGTTGCATTCGGTAGAAGAATCAATAAGTTGGTTTCAAAATAATGAACATCCCGATTTGATATTTTTAGATATTCAATTGTCCGACGGATTATCGTTTGAAATATTTGAAAATTGTGATATTCAAAGTGCCGTAATTTTTACAACTGCTTATGATGAATATGCTTTGCGAGCGTTTAAATTAAACAGCATTGATTATTTATTGAAGCCAATTGATGAAGAGGATTTAGTAATTGCAATTTCAAAATTCAAAAATCAATTTCATAAAAGTTCCTTGTCTTCATTAGATTTTGAAATGATAAAGAAAATGTTGGTAAATCCAGTGGACAGAAGCTATAAAAAAAGATTTACTATCAAGCTAGGGCAACAATTAAAGATGATTACCATAGAAGAAGTGGAATGTTTTTATAGTGAAAATAAAGGAACTTACCTTCATACACTTGATAATAGAGATTATCTCTTAGAGACTACTTTAGAACAATTAGAAAATGAATTAGATCCCAAGGAATTCTATCGTGTTTCTAGAAAATTCATCCTCCCATTAAAAGCAATTAAGGAAATTCAAATGTATAGTAACTCGAGATTAAAACTTATTTTACCAACTTATAAAGAAGATGAGGTAATTGTAAGTAGAGAAAAAGTTACCGATTTTAAAGATTGGTTAGAATAAAAATAGTCATCAAAATTAGTTTTTTGATGACTATTAATTAAAAAGAATTATTCAAATAATGATTTAATTTCTTTTTCGGTTTTACCTAATTTTTCTTTAAGTTTACCCCACATTTCTTGTTCTTTTCCTTCTTCAAATAACAAATCATTGTCAGTTAATTCTGCAAATTTTTGTTTCATTTTTCCTTTTAATTGTTCCCAGTCTCCTTTAATTTCTTTTGAATTCGGCATAATAATTTAATTTTAATTAATAATTTTTTATTAAAACAAATTTCAGGATTTTAGTGTCAGAAATGTTTTACAATTATTTAATTAAATTACATAATTACTTCATTATTGTTTTACGAATTAGTATCAGAATTAGAATCAATAAAGTGTACACAATAAAAAAAGGTGCTATATATTCAATCCATCCCATGGGTAACATTACAGCAATAATTAGTAATTGAAATCCCAATCCATAAATTGAAAGTAATGTCATAAACCAATTGGGGAATGTTTTTACTTTGTATGCTTCATTGTCTAATAAATGAATAATTTTATCAAAAACACCATACACAATTGTGTAAATTAGGAATAAAATATCAACAGATTTTTGACTTTCTCCTGGTAATGCTCTTGGTGATTTGTATTCAAATATTTTGCTCGTTGTATCTCCACCAACCGATTTATTTCGTAAAATAACATAGTAATAATTATACAATGTTCCTTGCAATTGAATTCCGATAAAGGCTAATAAGGATAACCAAATGGATGTTTTAGAAACGTAACAAATTGTTATAAAAAACAAGAAGTTTAAGATAATATCAAACACACTATCTAAATATCTTCCTACATAAGAAGGGGTGTTTTTTAATCGAGCCAATTCACCATCTGCAGCATCAATACCTGATTTTAAAACTATAAAAAATCCAGCCAATAAAAAATGATTGGTAAGGATGCAATAAATAGCAATCAACCCCGAAATACCAAATAAAATAGTTACGTGAATAGGAGTGAAGCGGGTATTTTTAAGTAGGTTAGCAAGAAATCTTCCAAAAGGTCTCCCGTAATCGGATAGATCTAGAAATTTATCTTCGGCTGCAAGTTTAGACATTTAAAGTAGGTGAGTAGAATTATGACAATATAGTCTGGGATTTTTCAATTGCCAACGGTTTAAACCGTGGTTTATGGTTTGGTTTTTAATAATTTATTTAGATAATCGATGTAACGAATAAGTCATTGCTGCCAATAAAAAGAACGCCATCGCTTGATGTGTAACACCTAACCACAATGGGACGCTATACAATAGTGTAAGAACTCCTAGTGTGAATTGCAAAAACACTAGAAATACCAATGCATTCAATCCGTTTTTTTGTTCTTTAGAAAGGCTGTATTTTTTACTTTTGAAAAACAAAAATAATATCAAGGCTACTACTACATATGCAATAGTTCGGTGTACAAATTGAACACCACTTTTACCTTCTGTAAATCGCAAAAGCCAAGAATCCTTTTCCACCAAAATACTTTCGTGAAAAAATTGACCATCACTCATTAAGGGCCAGTGGTTGTGAATAAACCCTGCATCTAAACCAGCAACAAATCCACCGTAAATTATTTGCAAAAGCAAAAAGGCTAAGGTAATTCTGGCTAATTTTTTTAATGGAACAATTACTTCCCGTTTAGTTGGATAGATTAAATCTAATGCCACCCAAAGAGTGTAAGCAAAGGTAATAAAGGCAAAAGTTAAGTGTAAAGAAAGTCTAAAATGACTCACGTCGGGATTGTTTACCAAACCACTTTTCACCATAAACCAACCAAGAAAACCTTGAAAAGCACCCATTCCTAAAAGGATACCGCATTTTTTTAGGGTTTCAGTATCTAATTTTTTCTTGATTAAAAAATATACAAACGGAATGATAAATACAAAACCAAGAATCCTACCAATAAATCGGTGAAACCATTCCCAAAAATAAATAAATTTATAATCGGCAAGTTGAAAGTTGTTATGAATGTTGACTAATTTGTATTCTGGAAATTGTTTGTAAGCATCAAATGCCTGTTGCCAAGCTACTTCGGTTAAAGGAGGAAAAGTGTCGGTTACCAAATGCCAATCGGTCATGGAAAGTCCAGAATTTGTTAGGCGCGTGATGCCACCAACTACCACCATTACAAATACTAATAAACAGCCAGATAAAAGCCAGATTATTACAGATTTATTTTGTTTCATTTTTATTTAATTGGAAATTTTTGGGGATTTTGTCTTGTGTCCCAAATGTCTAGAACTACAATTTCTGAATTGGTTACTTTATAAATTATTTCAAAGTGACTTATGATACTATATTTCACATCTTCATTTTTTGTTGTAATACCAAATTCAGGGAGTTTAATAATAGTTTTTAAATTTTCATTAAAAAGTAAATTTAATTTATTACTATAGGCTTTTGATTTATTGCGATTATTCCAATAATCAAAAATATTTTTTCTTGAATTCCGTGCTTCTACTGACCAAATTAATCTTCTAGCCATGCTTGGATTTCTTTTCGCGCTTCTTCATCAGAAATGCATTCCCCATTTTCATATTGTTGCAAAGCTTTATCTATTTTAGCTTGCTGCCATTCATTAAACACATAAACTTTTTCAGTTTTAATATAATCAGTTGGGGCTTCATTTACTTCATTAATAGTTTGCTTAGCATTGTTTAAAACTGCTTTAATTTTCATCAATGTTTCTAAATCATTCATGTGAATAATTTTTGCTATCAATTCTAATTTTAGTTCCCCGATATTCATAGTACCTAATTTTTTATAAAATTATAATTTTTTTCATTTAGAAGAAAAAAACAATAGTTAAACTTTCTGTAAGCCTAATTTCTCAGCCCGTTTCAAAACAAAATCATAAGCAGCTTGGTATTCATTCGGAATTTTACCATCTAGAATTGCCTCTTTCACTGCTTCTTTTAACATTCCAATTTCACGTGAAGGCTTTAAATTAAAGAGTTCCATAATTTGCTCCCCTGAAATTGGTGGCTGAAATTGGCGCACATGATCGCGTTCTTCTACTTCAATTATTTTCTTACGAACAATATCAAAATTGTTATGGTATTTCTTAAATTTTGCAGGATTTTTAGTAGTAATATCTGCTTCACACAAGGTCATTAAATCATCTACATCTTCACCTGCATCAAATACCAAACGACGAACAGCCGAATCGGTTACAATTTCTTGAGCCAAGACAATTGGCCTAGAACTCATCATTACCATTTTTTGTACAAATTTTAATTTATTATTTAATGGCATGTGCAAGCGTTCAAAGATTTTCTTTGCCATTTTACCTCCTAAAAATTCATGACCGTGAAAGGTCCAACCTTGTTTTTTGGTAAATTTTTTAGTTGGTGCTTTTCCAATATCATGCAGTAAAGCCGACCAACGCAACCAAACATCTTCGGTATTCGGACAAATATTATCTACCACTTCCAAGGTATGGTAAAAGTTGTTTTTATGGGTATGACCTTCAATTTCTTCTACATTATTTAGTGCTGTTAATTCAGGTAGAATAATATCTAAAAGTCCAGTTTTATATAAATGAAGAAATCCAATAGAAGGTTTATTAGTAGAAAGAATTTTGTTTAACTCTTCTACAATACGTTCACCAGAAATAATGTTAATACGTTCTTTATTGCGTTCAATTGCAGTTAATGATTCGGCTTCAATTTCAAAATCTAATTGGGTAGCAAATCTAATTCCTCTCAACATTCGTAAAGGATCATCCGAATAGGTAATATCAGGGTTTAAAGGTGTTTTGAGTAGTTTGTTTTCTAAATCTTCCAAGCCATTAAATGGATCTACTAAATCTCCGTAATTTCTTATATTCAAAGAAAAAGCCAATGCATTAATGGTAAAATCCCGACGGTTTTGGTCATCCTCCAGAGTTCCATTTTCTACAATTGGATTTCGACTGTCTTGGTTGTAACTTTCTTTTCGGGCCCCTACAAATTCAATATCAATTTCTTTATAGCGCAACATTGCCGTTCCATAATTCTTAAAAACCTGAACTTTTGGTTTGTTGGGTAGTAATTCAGATACCTTTAAAGCCAAATCAATTCCGGAGCCAATGGCAACAATATCAATATCTTTTTTAAAATCGCGTTGCAATAAAAAATCGCGAACAAAACCGCCAATCACATAACTATCAACGTTAAGTTCTTGACTTGCTTGTGCAATAATTTCAAATATGGGATTTTTTAGTGCTTTAGTATAGTTCATTGTTTTTTTGTAGCCACAGATTCACAGATTATCCTAATGTTATTTGATAATTCTTTTATATTCGAGTGAGGTTTTGTTAAAATTTACTAAAATTGCAAGTCTATGTCCTGAAACATGCAAATAATTCAAACATTGTGAAATATGTTTTTCATGTAATCCTTCTGTTGATTTTATTTCAATTATTATTTTATTCAAAACAACAAAATCTGCATAAAATTTATGATTTAAAATAATATCTTTATAATGAACTAAATATTCTTTCTCTCTTTCAAAAGAAAAATTAATCTTATTTAACTCATATTCAAATGCGTCTTTATAAACAATTTCTGAAAACCCATTTCCTAGATTTTTGTGAACTTCAATTAAAGCTCCAATAATTTTATAAGTATCATCTTCGTATAAATATTCGGACATATTATAATTTATTTTTATTAATCTGTGAATCAGTGGCTATAAAAATTATTTTCGTATAATTTTAACCTGATTATTCAAAGATAATTTTATTATAGTAGATGGGTTTTTACAAACTTTGTCTTGCTGCAAATTTACAACATAGTCAACACCTTTTATAATTTCGGGAGTAATTTCTTTAAAAGTTTTAGGTGCAAACATTCCAGAAATATTAGCCGAAGTTGAAACTAAAGGTCTTTTCATGCGTTCCATTAATTTAAAACAAAAAGGTTCTTTTACAATTCTAACTCCGAGCGTTTTATCTTCTGCTATTAAATTGGCAGCCACATTTCTTGGGTTATCCAATATTAAAGTGGTTGCTTTTTGTTTCTCTAGTTCATCATCATTTGGATTCGATAAATCCCATATTTCCCAGGCTAAATCTGGAATTTCCTTAAAAACATTGTACATCATTTTGTCGCCATTCATTAGCACAATCATGCTTTTAGAATCTAAGCGTTGTTTTAGGGCATATATTTTGGCAACAGCCTCTTCATTAGTAGCATCGCAACCAATTCCCCATACTGTATCTGTTGGATAAAGAATAATTCCGCCATTTTTTATGACTTCGTAAGCATTGTGAACTTCGGTATTTATATCGCTCATATATTAAATTAAAGGGTAAGTGGGGCTAATTCTTTTTTTATGATTGCCGGTACGCCCGCAACCATGCAATTATCGGGCACATCTTTTGTAACTACTGCACCGGCAGCAATGATTACATTTTCTCCTATTTTTATTTTTGGAAGTAGGGTCGCATTAGTTCCGACATTGGTATAGTCTCCAATTTCACAATTTCCTGAAATATGAACCCCTGGCGACATTTCTACAAATTCCCCAATTTTGCAATCGTGACCAATAGTGCAATTCAAATTAACGAGAGTTCCTTTTCCTATAAAAACATCATTGGTAATTACTACACCAGTCATTATATTACATCCTTCATTTATACTATTGCCATAGTTTCCAATAGATGCTTTGTTACTAATTGTTGAGGTAAATTCACCACCTAATTGAGTAAATTTATCCTGTAGTTTTTTTCGTAATACTGGATTTCCTATTCCGATGGTGAATTTATTTGAAGTAGATGTGAAATACTTTTGCACCTCTTCTATCGATTTTAATATAGGAAATTCATTGTATAATTTTCCTACAACATCTTCATTTACATCATCAAAAAAAGCAACATCCGATAAGGTGTTATTTTGATGTAAAACTTCAAGAACTTCTTTTGCAAATCCCTTTGCTCCAATGATTAACATATGTTTTTATTTATAATAGTAACAATTTTTTCAAGATCTATTTCATTCAATCCTACATATAAAGGCAAACATACTATTCGCTCTGAAATAGATTCCGATATAGGCATTGTTCCTCCATTAACGTATGGAATGGTATTTAAAGAAGGATAAAAATAGCGTCTTGGAATGATTTTCTCTTTTTCTAATGCTTCCAAAACTTTTAATAATGTGTTTTGAGAATCAAAAATTACTGGATAGTAACTGTAATTCCATTGTGTATTTTCTCTAATTTTAATTTTTGATAAAAGTGAAAAATTCAAATGAGCATTATAAAAATCAACTACTTTTTTACGTTCACTAAAAATAGTTTTTATGTAAGGAAATATAGATAATCCCATTGCCGATTGCAACTCCGAAATTTTAGCATTAATTCCTAAACCATGAAATTTTAAAGGGCCATTGTGTCCAAAGTTGTGACTATAAAATAGTTTATGGTATAATTTTTCATCGTTACAAAACATAGCGCCACCTTCGGCAGTATGAAATATTTTAGTTGCATGAAAACTACACGTACTTACGTCGCCATAATTAAATATAGATTGATCTTTATAATTTACTCCAAAACAGTGTGCTGCATCATAAATTACACTTAAATTATGTTTTTTTGCAATACTTTCAATTACTTCAACGTTGCATGGATTTCCAAAAACATGAGTTGCTAAAATTGATGTTGTTTTAGAAGTAATAGAATCTTCAATTTTGCTTTCATCTATTGTTAAGTGCTCTGGATCAATATCCACAAAAACTGGTTTGCAATTCTCCCAAATTATAGCCGCCGAAGTGGCAACATAAGAAAAAGGAGTAGTGATTACTTCGCCTCCTTTGGCCAAAAGTTTTAACGCTATTTGTATTGGTAAAGTACCATTATTAGTCATAATAATGTTAGAAATACCTAGGTGTTGCTTTAGTTTTTGTTCAAGTTCTAGGGTAAGTTCTCCACGGTTAGTAAGCCATGCATTATCCCATGCTCGTTTTATTTGTTTATTGTATTCTTCCTGTGGAGGCAAAAATGTTTTTGTTACTAGAATCATAAATTATGTTTTGTTTAAAGTAAATAATTTAAAAAGTAATAAACTATTTTATCTTTGCGTGGTAAAAGTAATAAAAGAATTTTTAATTTAAGCGATTAATGAGTATCAGTAAGGAAATTAAGAAGGCAAAAAGGAAGTTTAAGAGTTGGATTTTTAAAAATAAGTTCAAAAAGAATGATTTTAAAAAATCGAAACGATTGGTACTTTTTTTTGTTCCCAAGGAGGTTGATGTAATTTCTGGCGGAATATTATCAATTTGTACTATATATAAGATTGTAAAAGAACTTGAAGAGTTGCATAATTGTAATGTTGTTGCAAGTTTTTTGCCAAATGTTAAGGGTATAGACTATAAGTTTTCAAAGTTTGAGAACGATATGGTAATTTTTAATTTTAATGAAATTACAAAATATTTCAAAGATTTAGAATTTCTAGAAGTTCATATTCCAGATTATATGGTACCTCTTTTTAAAGAAAACAACCCCGATTTAGTTTCTTTTAATAATTGGGTATTTAAAAGTAACTTTTTTAAAATTAACATATTAAATCAAAACGATTTATTAATGCCCGATTTAAAACATGTTAAAGATTTAAAAAAATGGGTTCCTAATTTAACCATGACCGTTGCACATGAAAAATATGCTACAATAGAAAGACGTAATTATTATGACATTCCATTGCATTTATTATCTCCCTGGCTTTCTCCATCCCCATATAAAACAAGAAGTTTTTCAGATAAAGACAATTGTATCGTTCTATCTCCAGATGAAATAGATAGGGTACCAAGTGATACCATGGTAACCAAAGTGGGAATTATTTCCAAATTAAAACACATGTTGCCAGAATATGAAATAATAATTATTCAAAATATGACCTATGATGAATACAAAGAAACCATTTCGAGGGCTAAATTTACGATTACTTTTGGAGAAGGTTTAGACGGCTACTTTGTAGAATCTATTTTTTCAGGAAGTGTATCTTTTGCAATATATAATGATATATTTTTCAAACCTGATTTCCAAGGATTACCATCAGTATATGATAGTTTTGATTTGCTTTTAGAAAATATAATTAAGGATATCAAGCACTTTGAAAACCCCGAAAAATATACCGAATATAACAGTAAGTTGAATATAATGCTTTCTAAAATATATAGTTACAAAAGATTACAAGATAATGTAACTAATTATTACAAAGGAAATATTGATTTTAAATAGAGGTTATAAAACAATTTTACCCATTTTTTTGTTCTTATAATCCGAAATTGCTTGATTTCGTAATTTTACAACTTTAATAAAAGTATCCGAATATTTAATACATCGCTTAATGTGTCGTTGGTAAACTTTCTTTTGTTTTTGGATAAATTCTGGGAAAAGTGAACCGTATTTTTCTTCTAAATACAGCATGTTTCGTTTCATATAATACACTCGAATAGCCGAGTGAATTCGTACATTCTTTTTTAGCAGATAAAAGGATGTAACGGAACCTTTTCTTACAGGTTCACCAAGCGAATGCTTGAAATAATTATTTTTAAATTGGATGTTATCCAAATCTTTAGCCATTGCAGCATAGCAATAATCGATATCTACTCCGTCAATAAATAGATTTTCATCAAATCCACCGATGATTGAAAATAACTTTAAATTCATTACAGAAGCCGAGGTAATTAAATGGTCTTTTTTTTCAAAAGTAACTTGGTCTTTTTTTACAGGAAGGTATTCTTTATCGTATTCCAATCCATAAATAGCAACGGTTTGTTTATTTTCAAAGTTTAAAATATCTTTAAAATAACAATCAATATTTTCTTCTAAAAAGGAAGAATCTTGATCCATCGTAAGTAAAAAATCAAATTTATCTCCAATGGCTTTTTGGCAGGCAGCATTTAATCGAATAGATAAACCTTTGTTTTCACCATCCCAAAAATAACTGGCATTTTTAATTCCTAAAAAGAGATTTTCATTGCTTTTTCCTTCGGTATTATCAAATATGTAAACTTTTTCCACCTTAGTAGAGTAAGTTGAAATATTTGCAATATCTTCTTTTTTAGGATGGTATAATATTACACAAGCAGCAAAGTTACTTTTCATTTTATAAGGTTCTTTTTCCAAGAAGGGTATCTATTAAAGAAGTTATTTTATATTGTATTGGAAATGCTTTTTTAGTCTTTTCTGTAAATAATTTCCATTCTAAAAGATTTTCACTTTGTAATTTTTGAAAGTCAATAAATGCAAAATTATATTTTTGGAAATTTACTAATTCTTTCTGTTTTAAAAATATTTTTTTTAATAAAAAGCGATATTCTTGAAAACTTTTGGGAGTATCTAAGCCTAAAATAACTCGCTTTCTCCGAGTGATTTCTTCCATTTTATCTAAGTTTTTCATGCCAACTTGTTGGTTTTCATGAATTCGATAAGAAATTAAATTTTCAGTCGAATAATATAAAGTATTTCTAAAAGCCAATAAGGATACAATCCATTCGTCGTGTAAGTTATCCTCCGAAAAAGGAAAAATAAAAGATTTCACTTCTTTTTTAATACAAAGTGTAGCACCTGTTACGATATTTCCATTTTTGAAAATAATGTCAACAAATTCTATTGGTTTTGGCATTTCCTTTTCAAAGAAAAAAACCGAATTCCAAATGGTTTTATTGGATAGTATTATGCCGTTATCATCAATTAAATCAGCATTTGAAAACACACCTTCGGCAGTAGGATTTTCTTTAAAAATGGCTAGTGTTTTGGCTACTTTTTCAGTATTCCAAAGATCATCTTGATCGGCTAAAAAAATATATTCGCCAGAGCAAAGTTGGATTGCTTTTTCAAAATTTTTAGTGCTTCTTAAATTGATTTCATTTTCAATAATTACAATGCAGGGATTTGCAACTTGAAGTTCCTTTAGAATTGAAACCGTAGCATCGGTAGATTTATCGTCGCACACAATTATTTCATCTACTTTAATGGTTTGATTTAAAATAGAATTTATTTGCTGTTCAATAAACTTAATTCCATTATATGTACAAAGTGCTACAGATAGTTTCATCTTATATTTCTTTGATTATTTGCTTTACTTTCAACGATTTTGAAAGTGGTGCACCTGCCAAAAGCACTTTTAGTAGATACCAATATTTTGGTTTGAAAATAGTGCTAAAAACATAGTTTATTCTTAGATAATTTAATAAAAAATAAAACGAAAGAAACCCATAATGTTTCCTTATAATGTATAATAAAGAAATTTTAAGTTCGGTTTTAATTGTTATATTTTGAGGAGTACTGGCACCGTGGTAATGAATGTATTTGGCTTCGGGAATCAAGAAACACGACTTACCCAATTTGGCTAAACGCATGCACAAATCGGTTTCTTCATAATATAAAAAGATGTTAGTATCAAATCCTCCAACGGTATTAAAATCTTCGGTTCTAACCAACATAAAACTACCTTGAACATAGTTCACTTTTATTGGATTAGTATATTCTAATTTCCGTTTTGGATATTTCTTAGGATTTGTTTTTTCTAGAAAATCACGCCCAAATAATTCTTTGGATATAGATGCGAAATGGTCAAAAGCAACCATTTGTTTCCCTGTTTCACTATACGATTGACCTCCAACCATTGCTATGGAGTTGTCTTTTTCTAAAGCAGTTTTTAAAATAGAAAAGCAATCGTTTAAAAATACCGTATCGTTATTTACAAAGGCAATATATTTAGCATTTGCAAAATGAAAACCTGCCATGTTTCCGCCACCAAATCCAGTGTTGATTTTACTTCGAATTAGTTTTAAATTAGTAAAAGGATGCGAATCGCAAAAGTGTTTTAAAGATAAATAATCTTCTTTTTCCGAACAATTATCTACTACAATAATTTGATAATTAAGGGATGGATTTGTCTTAGAAATGACACTATCAATACACTCTTGAGTAAGTTTACTCGAATTGTAATTAATAATAATTGAGGCTATATCAAACATTCGAATATTTTTATTAATCAATTTTTCTATACATCATCCAGAGTTGTAAATACCTTTTAAACACCGAAAAAGAGTGAATATACGCTAAAATAAATCCCTCTTTTCCATCTAGAATTCCTAACCTAAAAATATACTGCCATAAAAAGCGGTAAATAGGTCTAAAAATAAGATGGTAGGCATTGGGTTTAACTTTTTTGTTATATAAATTTTCAGCTTGTAATTTGCTGTATAAGTTTAGTTTATCGTTGTAATTATCAAAACTTTTATAACTATAATGATTCAGACCATTTTTTAACACACCAATTTTTCCGTCTGCTTTAATTTCTTCGTGTACTAAATTTCCATTGTATTGACAGAAATTTTTATTGAAAAGTCGCACTGCTTTGTCGTTTTGCCAACCTCCAAATTGTATCTTTTTCCCCATGAAAAAGAAGTTTCTTTTTACGAAAACAGCTACTTCCGAATTTGGATTTGTTAAGGTATTAACTATTTCTTGTTCTAAATCATTAGTAATTATTTCATCCAAATCAAAAAACACTATCCAATCGTTTTTTGCGTGATTGATTGCGAAATTTCTTTGCTCGGAGAAGTTAGTGAATTCTCTTTCTATAACCTGAACCCCTAATTCCCTAGCATACATAACAGTATGATCCGTACTTTGGGAATCTATAAAGATAATTTCATCTGCAAAGGATAAACTCTGTACATATCTTTTTACATTTTCTTCTTCATTAAAAGTAATTGCTAGGGCGCTTATTTTAGGAATAATTGTATTTTGTGACATATAAATAGATGAAATATGATACAAATATAATATTTTTACACCAATAGTATTTTTCAAAATTCAAAAAGTGTCAAGATTACCCATTTTAATGTACCACAATATCACTCTAAACGATAGCAATAGTATAGGGTTAACGCTATCTGTATCAAAATTTGAAGAACAATTAAAATATTTGAAAGATAAGAATTTTCATACTTGCTTTGTATCTGCATTGGTTGATAATACAACTATTTCAAATAAATCGGTTGTAGTAACTTTTGATGATGTAACCGAAAATCAATTGCTTTTCGCACTTCCATTATTGAAAAAATACAAAATTAAGGCTACCTTTTTTATTCCTTTTTCGTATGTTGGAAAGGCAGATTTATGGAATGAAGGAAGCGAAAAAATAATGACCGTAGAGCAATTGAAATCCCTTGATACGGAAATTATTGAACTTGCTCACCATTCTTATTATCATCGAAAATACAGCACTTTAACTCCTTTAGAAATTCAAGAGGATTTGGATAAAAGTTTCGAATTTATTTCTGCAAATGATTTAAAAGTTACACCATCGATAGCCTATCCCTATGGGAATTATCCTAAAAAAGGAAGTGCTAAAGAGGTTTTCTTTCAAATTTTAGAAAAAAACAATATTCAAATGGCTTTCCGAATTGGGAATAGAGTAAATAAATTTCCGTTTAAAAATAAATTTGAAGTGCAACGAATTGATATCAAAGGAGAAGACAGTTTGTATGCTTTTAAATGGAAGTTACGCTTAGGGAAATTGCGGTTATTTTAAACCTTTATCAATCAAAATCATCTTCACGTATCTGGAGAAAACGCCATAAGCATCAATAGATGCAACGGCTAAACCGGGAATGCCATCCATGAATCCTCTTCGGATTATGTAGGTGTGAAAAAATCTGTAAAAAGGTTTGAAAACCAAATGAAAATAATTGGCCGATTTGTTTCTGTCTTTGGCCATTTTTGCCTGAAACCAAGCGTAAGAATCTTTCTTTTTGATGTATTGAAACAAGCCTTTGTAGGTGTAATGAATCATGAAATTTTGCAACAAACCAACCGTTCCAGGATGGATTAATTTTTCGTGGACCAATCCTTCAAAATGGATGTCAGTATTCTTTACCAACCGAACTACTTTATTTTCAGTATGGTATAAAAAACGATTCATGTAAAAATGTGGAAACTTAATCTTATAAGCATCGTGCTTCGGATTATTTATGGTTTCCAAAATTTCGAATTTCAATTTTTGGGTAACTCGTTCGTCGGCATCAACGAATAAAATCCAATCGGAAGTGGCATGTTTTATGGCTTCGTTTTTTTGATTGGAAAAATTATCAAACTTGCGTTGTAGGATTTCACAATTAAATTTTTCAGCAATTTCAACAGTGTTATCAGTACTAAAAGAATCGATAAGAATAATCTGATTTGCAAACGAAACCGATTGCAAACAGTCCTGTATGTAGTCTTTTTCGTTGTAAGCAGGAATTATTACTGTGATGGTTTGCATAGTCTAATTGTAGAGTTCAAACTTAAAAAAAATATTTTATCTTTGCAACGCAATGAAGAAAGATATTTCAGTTATTATAAGCACCTATAATTCTCCCGAATGGTTGAAAAAAGTGCTTTATGGATACAATACCCAAACCTATAGAAATTTTGAAGTAATCATCGCCGACGATGGTTCGGACGAAAGAACCAAAAACTGCATTGCTGCAATTCAAAAGGAGGTTTTTTTTCCAATAATTTATGTTTGGCATGAAGATGAAGGATTTCAAAAAACAATTATTCTCAACAAAGCCATTCTTGCTACTACTACCGATTATATTTTGATGACCGATGGCGATTGTATTCCTCGAGAAGATTTTATCGAACAACACATTAAGCAACGCGAAGAGGGGTATTTTTTATCTGGAGGATATTATAAATTACCCATGGATTTGTCCGAAAATATTACCAAAGAAGATATTTATTCGGGTAAATGTTTTGATATCAAATGGTTGAAAAACAACGGAATTAATTGTTCTTTTAAAAATAGTAAGTTTATTCCTAACGGATTGCGAAGTTCGCTATTAAACTGTATTACACCCACCACTGCTAGTTGGAACGGACATAATGCATCGGGCTGGAAAAAAGATTTCCTTGCCGTAAATGGCTTTGACGAACGCATGCAATATGGTGGAGAAGATCGTGAATTTGGAGAACGATTATTGAATCTTGGCATCCAAACCAAACAAATAAGATATTCCACTGTTTGTATTCACTTAGATCATGCTCGTGGCTACGTTAAGCCCGAAATGATTGAAAAAAACTTGCAAATCCGTAAAGAAACCAAAGATTTTAAAAGTACTTGGACCGATTTTGGGATAGTGAAAAAGTAATTTTTAAATAGTTTTTTTTTCCATTAATATCTTAATGGTTTAATTTTTTATTGATAATTATGTTATTTTAAAAAAACACTTTAAGACTGATTTAAAAAATATTGAAAAAAGTAAATTTTTAAATAGATTTTTTTACCATTAAGATATTAAGTTTCATTAAGTAATTTCTGCTTAATGAACCTTAATTCCTTAATGGATTAATTTTTTTTAAATATTAATTTTATTGTAAGTTATCCTTCAAAAAGGAATCCAGTTCAGGTAAAATCATTTCTGGAGTTAATTTCAAATACAATTCCCTCGGATTTCTCTCAATTTCTTTATTTTGCTCGTAAGACAATTCCGAAATGGCATTGGGTAAAAAATCCAATAAATGAACGGATTTATGGAATTTTCCATCTTCAAAACTACTCCAATCGTCCTTGTTTATGTAGGGCGAAAATAGGGTGAAGGTTGGTTTGTTTAATGCTTTGGCAATATGAACAGTTCCTCCTTCATTAGAAACCAAAACCGCGCATTGGTTCATCAATACTGCAAAATCCCGAATGCTTGGCGCATAAATATCCAAAATGATATTGGATTTATTTTGACATAAATTATAAATTTTATCGGCTTCTGCTTTCTGATTTGGAGCATAATTAAATAGCAAATAACAATCGAAAGTACTAGCAATATGGTCTATAATTTGAGCAATATATTCATAAGGCATCGATTTTTGAGGCGTGCTTCCTAAAATGCCGAGCATGATTATTTTTTTGTCTTGGTACTTCTCTGGAACTCGAAATTGCTTTTCTTCTTCCGTAAGGAAAACCTTAGGTTCGTAGTTGATATTTTCAAAAGTATCCACTTGTTGCAATAAATGAATGCGATCTTCAATGGCTTTTCCGCAAATTTGAGTTTTAGCTTCTAAAATCCCTACAGGGTGGGTGTAATAGCCTAAATTTCCAATTTTCTTGCGACTTTTATGTCCCACGGTTTGGGTTGCTCCTCCAAATTTACAAATCAATCTGCTTTGCAATTTAGAATACGGATCAAAAATAATATCATATTTTTCGCGACGAACCTGGAAAATCATTTTAATCAAATTGCCAAATTTCTTCAATTCTTTTTCGTTGATGGAAATGATTTTGTCAATATTGGGATTGTTCTGTATAACCCCATGCGTAAAGTCGTAAGCCATTAAATGCACTTCGCTATCTGGGTATTTTTCTTTGTAATTATTTGCAATAACCGAACTGATTAGTACATCGCCAATTCGTTTGTTTTGTATGATTAAAATTTTCTTCATAAAAGTAATTCTTGGTGCAAAGTACTATTTTTTATACTTTTAACCCAAATAAAATAGAAACATTGTGCGAATTACCATTCATCCAAAATATAAAAATCAAGAAGAGGCTATTCTTCAGTTAGTTAAAACTTATTTTGGCGAAGGGGATTTGGTTGTGAAAGGTTCGCGCAATACCATAAAAACTAACTTTCTGGGAACGGAAAAGGTAAGTATTAAGTTTTTTCAGAAACCTGGAATTTTTAAATCACTTATTTATTCTTTTTTTAGAAGTACCAAGGCGAAACGATCTTTTGATTATGCCAATTATTTATTGGATCATGCTATTCCAACACCATTTCCTGTTGCTTTTATTGAAGAACGAAGTCCTTTAGGATTGCTGGGGGAGAGTTTCTATATCTGCCACCAACTAGAATATGATTTTACAATTCGGGAGTTAATTCACGATCCGTTATTTCCAGAACGAAAGGAAATTTTAGAGCAATTCACTGAATTTACTTTTAAAATGCACGAAGCAAACGTCAACTTTCTAGACCATTCCCCAGGAAACACCTTGATTGTGAACAAAGGCAATGGTCAATATGATTTTTTTCTAGTGGATTTAAACCGCATGAAATTTGAAAATTTATCTATAGAACAGCGAATGGATAATTTCAAAAAAATGTGGTTGTCTAAAGGTATGGTTCCAATTATTGCTAAAAAATACGCGCAATTAAGCCAGCAACCCGAAGATAAATTGTTATCCATTTTAATGGAAAAATCCCAACAATTTAAAAGAAAAACCGCTCGAAAAAAATACCTAAAACGAAAAGTTGGCAAATAAAAAATCCGAAATTTCTTCCGGATTTATATACTGAACACTAAATTTTAGTATCAATAAACTGAACACTGATTACTGAACACTGATTACTGTTCACTTATTAAACCGCTACATCATACTCTCTTAAAGCATCATTTAAAGAAGTCTTTAAGTCGGTGGAAGGTTTGCGTTGTCCGATGATTAAAGCGCAAGGAACTTGAAAATCTCCTGCGGCAAATTTCTTAGTATAACTTCCAGGGATTACCACCGAACGAGCCGGTACATATCCTTTGTATTCAATAGGTTCACTTCCGGTAACGTCAATGATTTTAGTAGAGGCTGTAAGGCAAACATTAGCACCAAGAACTGCTTCTTTTTCAATGCGAACACCTTCCACAACAATACATCTGGAGCCAATAAAAGCACCATCTTCAATGATTACTGGAGCCGCTTGTAGAGGTTCTAACACACCACCAATACCAACACCACCAGATAGGTGTACGTTTTTACCAATTTGAGCACAACTTCCTACAGTTGCCCAGGTGTCAACCATCGTTCCTTCATCTACATAAGCACCAATATTTACATAACTAGGCATTAAAATCACCCCTTTAGAAATATACGCACCATAACGCGCAACGGCTGGAGGAACTACTCGAATTCCTTTTTCGGCATAACCTGTTTTCAATAACATTTTATCATGGTATTCAAAAATGCCAACTTCATGAGTTTCCATTTTTTGAATCGGAAAATACATAACCACTGCTTTTTTAACCCACTCGTTAACTTGCCAACCTTTGTCTGTTGGTTCGGCAACTCGCAAAGAACCATTGTCTAAAGCATAAATAACTTCTTTGATGGCGTTTATGGTAGTTTCTTCTTTAAGTAATTCTCGGTTTTCCCAAGCCTTTTCTATGGTAGGTTGTAAATGAATCATGGTTTATATTTTTCACAAAGATAGGATTTTTAACCAAAATCAAAACCCAAATTGACTCGAAAATGTTATATATTTGTATTTTAAAATTTTGATTATGGAAGTAATTAGATTAGAATTTCAGCCCCAAATTAAAGATAAAATCTTTGAATTTTTGAATTCCTTTTCATCAGAGGAATTGAAAATAGTTCGAGAGGATCCTTTTTTTGAAGAAAATAAAAAAAAGTTGGAGGCTTCATTAGAAAAAATCAATAATGGAACTGCAAAACTTTATACGTTGGAGGAGTTAGATGAAATTTTAGAAGAAACCATTTCAAAGCATGAAAATAATATTTGAAGAAGAATTTTTACTTTCTTTAAAAAATCAAGTTCATTTTATTTCTAAAGACAAGCCACGAGCAGCAAGAAAATTTAAATCGGATTTGATAAAGAATTTACAGAAAGATTTAAAACATCCATTTCATTATAAGAAATCCATTTATTTCAACGACGAAAACATAAGAGATTATGTTTTTAAAGGATATGTTTCCGTATATAAGATTGATGTTAAAAACAATCTAATTATTGTCTTCGGATTTATCAAATACAAACAATCTTTAAAACCCAATATGCCAAGAATATTAGCCATTACCTATGAATTGCAAATTAATCGGAATAAAATTCTCTAACTATTTGAGTTAATTATTAAATAATAATAATATTGTACTTTAGTGCAACTTTACTAATTTTTTTGTGAAAAAAGAAATTAAAATAAGAATTGTAACTTTTTATAAAAATTACTTTGCTGAATTCTTTGTGAAACAGCGTGAAAAAGTTCAAGATAAAATAACTTGGACCTTAGATTTGATTGTCTTTAATATTTGATTCTTACCTTTGCAAAAAAATACTACATGTCAAATATATATTTAGGCTATCATTTTACCATTACACCCAAAGAATCGGGATCGGAAATTTTAATTGCTGAATTGGGCGAAAAAGCCTTTGAAAGTTTTATTGAAACCGATTTGGGAATTGTGGCTTACATCCAAAAAGATCTCTGCACTGCAGATGTTCTTGAAGATATTCATATTTTATCTTCGCTAGAATTTACTATTACCTATTCTATAGAAGAAATTGCACCTGTGAACTGGAATGAAGAATGGGAAAAGAATTTTGAGCCTATTGATGTAGATGGAAAATGCCATGTTCGCGCACCATTCCATCCAAAAACAGAAGCCGAATTTGATATTGTTATTGAACCTAAAATGAGTTTCGGAACGGGACACCACGAAACTACTCACATGATGATTCAACATTTGTTAGAAACAGATGTAACCGGAATGAAAACGCTAGATATGGGCTGTGGAACTGCAATTCTTGCAATTCTTGCCGAAATGAAAGGTGCTAAACCAATTGATGCTATTGATATTGACAATTGGTGTTATTTGAATTCAATTGAAAATGCCGAACGTAATAACTGCCATGAAATTACCGTTTATGAAGGAGAAGCATCAATGTTAAAAGGGAAAAGTTACGATTTAATTATTGCCAACATCAACCGAAATATTTTATTAAACGATATGCAATCCTATGTAGATTGTTTAAACAAAAATGGAATTCTTTTATTGAGTGGGTTTTACAACCAAGACATCCCTTTTATTGATGCATCTTGCACCGAAAAAGGATTGACTTATGTTAAAAAATTCGAACGAAACAATTGGGTTTCTTTGAAATATGTAAATTAGTAGTATTCTATATATTAAAAAATTTATGAGTACCATTGAAAAAGTTCAAGAAGAGGTTTTAGTAGAAGAGCAATTGGGCATCAACCATGAAATTGTGCTTTACAACGACGATGTAAATACTTTTGATCATGTTATTGATACTTTGATTAAAGTTTGTAAACACACTTCTGAACAAGCCGAACAATGCGCCATTTTAGTGCATTACAAAGGAAGGTGCACGGTAAAAACAGGTTCGTTTGACGAACTAAAACCACTTTGCACCCAATTACTAGAAGCAGGATTAAGTGCTGGAATAGAATAAAAAAAATACCCCAAAAACTTATTTAGTTTTTGGGGTATTTCATTTCAATATTAGTTCATTCTTCCGATAGCGCAACTTACAAACGATTTTGCTTTTGTACCCAAAGGATTTCTTTCTCCTTCTTCAGGATATCCATTGGCTTTCAAGGTTTCTTTTGCATTATGTAATGCCAATTCATCTTGGTAATCAAAGGTGACCGAATCGTTTTCTACATCTACCATTACTCCAGAAACGTTAGCCAAATCATTTAATTTAGTAGTAATCGTATTTGCACAACCATTACATTTTAAATTTTGTATAAACAGAGTTGTTGTCATGATTATTTATTTTAGATAAACAAAGTTAAGCCAACAACATCTTATTTTGTGTAACATAAGTCACATAAAACCAAATTAGTGTGGTAATTTATCTTTGAAATAGCCATAAATAAAAGTTCCGAATAAGGCTCCAAATAACACAAAACCTACACTCATAAATCCGGCACCTATCAATATAAAAATTGGTCCTGGGCAACAGCCAACCAAAGCCCAACCTAACCCGAAAATCAAACCGCCAATCCAATATCTAAAAGTACCACGTTCTTTTCCCAAAATTTCAATAGGTAATCCTTTAATATCTTTAATGTTAAAACGTTTAATTATTTGAATCCCAACAACTCCCGTAGCAATTGCGGTCATGATTATTCCATACATGTGAAACGAATCAAACTGAAACATTTCAAAAATTCGGTACCAAGAAACGGCTTCTGTTTTGGTTAAAACTACTCCAAATACAAATCCTACCAATAAATATTTTATTAAATTCATTTTGTCTTTTTTAAAAAATTAATGGAAAAATAAAGTTTACCATAATCAAACCTCCGATAAAAAATCCTACTACTGCTTTTAAAGAAGGTAATTGAAAATTACTCAAGCCCGATATTGCATGTCCTGAGGTGCATCCCCCTGCATATCGAGATCCAAAACCAATAAGAAATCCTCCTAAAACTAATAGAAAAATCTTTTTTGGTGATTGGAAAACATCCGATCCAAAAATAGCATCTGGAATTAATTTACCATTTGGTGCGTCAATTCCTAATTTTTGTAATTTCAAAATAGTGACTGGATTAATAGAAACATTAGTCGGATTAGATAAAAAATGGGTTGCAAAATAGCCGCCCATCATCGCGCCAAGCACAACTACTAAATTCCATCGTTGCGATTTCCAGTCCCAATTAAAAAAAGAAACTCGTTTGCCAATTCCAGTTAAAGAACACAAACTTCGAAGGTTGGTTGACATTCCAAAAGTTTTTCCAAAATAGATTAAGCACAACATTACCATTCCGATTAAGAAACCAGAAATAGACCAATGCCAAGTTTGAGATATGAAATTCATTTCGTATTATTTTTTACAAAAATAGAGAGAGTGGTTTGATTTTTGATAATTAATTAACATATTTGAATAAAAATAATTCTATTTATAAAAATGAAAACCTTCCAACTACTATTATTAGTACTATTCACAGCCTTTTTTACCTCTTGCGGAAGTGTAAAATCTACCATTCAAAATGTGGATGATACTGCTATAAAACCTCCTGTGAGAAATAATCAATTTATGATTACCGAATATGCTTCGGATGGTAAATATGGTTATGATAAAGACTATCCTATCAATTTAGGGTTTGAAAATGAGAAATATTCCCCAAAGAATATTGTTTATTTTTTCAATGCTTTGGAAGGCCCTAAAGGCGAAAAAATAACTTACACTAAAATAGATAACTGTTGTCCATTCCCTTCCAAAAGAAGCGTTATGGGGGCTGGAACCTTAGAAGTTTATGTAATTACTATGGAAGGAAGCGATACAAAATTCAATTTGTATGTAAACATTTATGAAAAAGGGAAAGTGCTTTGCCCTAAAGGTTTAAAAATAAAAAAATACATTCAAGAATAACTTTTAATTAACATAGAGAAACCTTCTAAATTGAACTATTAGAAGGTTTTTTCTTATTATATTTGCAAAAATTTTACAACACATGAATTTAACACATATTCCTCAAATAAAGCATACCGATAGTGGCAATTTCTTTCTTCTAGCAGGACCCTGCGCCATTGAAGGTGAAGAAATGGCTTTTCGTATAGCGGAAAAATTAATGACCATTACTGATAAATTGGAAATTCCTTTTGTTTTTAAAGGTTCATTCAAAAAAGCGAATCGTTCTAGAATTGATAGTTTTTCTGGAATTGGAGATGAAAAAGCATTGAAAATTTTGAGAAAAATTTCAGAAACTTTTCACGTTCCAACCGTAACCGATATTCATACTAATGAAGATGCTGTAATGGCTGCCGAATATGTAGACGTTCTTCAAATTCCTGCTTTTTTAGTGCGCCAAACCGATTTAGTGGTTGCTGCTGCAAATACTGGAAAAACGGTGAATTTAAAAAAAGGACAATTTATGAGTCCGGAAAGTATGAAACATGCTGTTCAAAAAGTTTTGGATTGCCATAATGAAAACGTGATGGTAACCGACAGAGGTACCATGTTTGGATACCAAGATATGATTGTAGATTATAGAGGAATTCCTACCATGCAACAATATGCCACCACGGTTCTAGATGTTACCCATTCGTTACAACAACCCAACCAAACTATAGGTGTTACTGGTGGAAGACCTGATATGATTGAAACCGTTGCCAAAGCCGGTATTGCTGTAGGTGTGGATGGAATCTTTATTGAAACCCATTTTGACCCTGCAAATGCAAAAAGCGATGGTGCAAATATGTTACACCTGGACTATTTTGAAGACTTAATGACCAAATTGGTGGCCATCAGAAAAACTATAAATCAATTTTAATTCCGCAAAAAATGTTTCCAAAATTAAGAATTATTTCCGTACTATTTTTAGGAGTTTTAGCTTCAAATGTATCTGCACAAGAAACTCCAAATCCTGTTAAATATACTGCACATAACAAAGGCAAATTTTATATTTTCTGGGGAGGCAATAGAGAAAGTTATACCAAATCAGACATTCATTTTAAAGGAGATAATTACGATTTTACAGTTGCCAATGCTATTGCAGACGACAAACCAAAAGGTTGGAATGTAGATTATGTTAACCCAAGTAGAATGACAATCCCACAAACGAACTTTCGTATGGGGTATTTTATCAACGACCATTATAATATTTCTCTTGGTTTAGACCACATGAAATATGTGATGCGTCAAGATCAAATAGCGAATGTTACTGGAAATGTAAATCTTCCTTCAAGTGATGCTGGATCAATGTATAATGGAGTTTATAATAACACTCCCGTTAATTTTTTAAATAATTATATTGATTATGACCACGGAACACCTTTCCCATTTTTAACATTTGAGCATACCGATGGTTTAAATTATATTAATTCTGAAATTTCACGTGTAGATGATTTTTCTAAACTTTTTGGAATTACAAATACCGATAAAATTCAAATAAATCTTACCGAAGGAGTTGGTGGTGGATTTTTATATCCAAAAACAAATGCTCAAATATTAGGCTACAAAAGACACGATGATTTTCATGTTTCAGGATTTGGTGTTTCTGCTAAAGTTGGAATCAATGTAACTGTTTTCAAACATTACTTTGTTCAAGGCGAACTTAAAGGAGGTTATATCAATATGAATGACATCCGAACTACCGCAGTAACTAACGATACAGCAAGTCAGCATTTTATGTTTTTACAAAGAATAATTTCTTTTGGAGGTATTTTCCAGCTTTAGATTTATAACAATTAAATTTATTTCAAACCATTAAGGTATTAAGAGAAATTAAGATCTAGTCTTAATGAAACTTAATACCTTAATGGTTTGAAAAACTATATTTTTAATTTGTCTAATTGTACTTATCAAATAAATACATCAAGGAAGCCATAGTTGCAGCACCGAGTTCTAATTCACGCTTGTTTACCGCATCAAATTTATCGTTGGCAGCATGATGGTAATCAAAATAACGTTGCGAATCGGGATGCAATCCTACTTTTACAATAGTATCCGATTGAATCGGTTCCACATCGGTTCCCGAATGTCCTTTTTCAAAAATATGAATCAAATAAGGTTCGAATAAATTCTTCCATCCTGCAATTTTAGTAAAATTTACATCATCAGAATCTATAGAAAATCCTCTTGGTGAAAATCCTCCCGAATCGCTTTCCATTGCAAAAATGTGATTTTCATTATTTTTAGTGGCTTCTTCTCCATATTTCGTTCCGCCTTTCACTCCGTTTTCTTCATTCATAAAAAGCACCACCCGAATAGTATTTTTAGGATGGTAATTCAATTTTTTAAACAATTCCAAAACGGCCATACTTTGCACACAACCTGCACCATCATCTTGCGAGCCATCGCCTAAATCCCAAGAATCCAAATGACCTCCAACCACCATTATGCGTTCTGGATGTTCTGAACCTTTAATTTCTCCAATAACATTATAGGATTTCACATCTGCAAAACTTTCACACGATTGTTTGAAATATAAAGAAAGAGTTGAATTTACTTTCAAAAGTTTGCTCAAAGCCTCTGCCCCATTGGTAGAAATGGCTGCAGCAGGAATTCTTTTTTCTATGGGAGTATCTTTGTAATTGGTCATTCCGGTATGCGGTAAATCGTCTAAACGAAGATTCATTGAACGTACAATTACCCCAACAGCACCTAATTCTCCGGCTTCTCTTGCACCAGAAGATCGTTGGTCTACGCAACTTCCATAAGCGTGAAAAGTTTCAATAAATTCGGGATTCATTGGTCGGTTAAAGAAAATAATTTTGCCTTTCACTTTTTCAGCACCTAATGCTTTTAATTCTTCAATACTTTTCACCTCTAGAACTAGAGCGTTCAAACCCGTTTTGGGAGTAGCAACCGATAAACCTAAAGCACAAATTGGAAACGTGATTTTATTTTTCCCATCGGTAACATAAGCCACTTCTTTTTCACCTCGCACCCATTTTGGCACCATCACTTCTTGCAAATAGACTTTATCCAAACCAAGAGTTTCCATTTGTTGTTGGGTGTACAAAACTCCTTTTTCGGCACCAGCTGAGCCCGATAATCGTTGTCCTACTTTATTAGACAAATCGTCCAACCAACCATAGCAATGGCTTTCGGTTAATGCTGATTTGTAAATTTGTTTTAACATGGCTTCGTCGGCATTTTGCGAGAAGCATAAAGTAGATTGAAGAAGTACTATAAACAGGGCTTTTTTCATGGTGCGTATAATTTGCATCAAAAATAAATTAAAAAACATTTGGTTTGACAATTATATTTTATTTACTTTGCACTTCAAAGTACTTTTATATGGAAGCAAAAGATTATCTAAAAGACATTCAAGACATCAAGCAAATGATGACTAAATCTTCGCAGTTTCTTTCGTTAAGCGGATTATCGGGAATATTGGCTGGAATT
Source organism: Flavobacteriaceae bacterium (assembly GCA_947451525.1). GTDB lineage: Bacteria > Bacteroidota > Bacteroidia > Flavobacteriales > Flavobacteriaceae > Flavobacterium. The sequence goes on along the minus strand of CANFZM010000008.1, from coordinate 5,027 downwards.
TATGCCTTAATTGGCGCTTTTATGGCAAATGCTATACTTCCTAATTATAATAGATTGGGAAATGAATTGAGTAGAGAGCCTTTATCTTTGTCAGAACAAGAAATTACTTTCCAATTAATTGCAATAGCAGTAATAGTTATAATCCTATCTATAATTACAGGATTACTTTTAAGTTCTTCTAAAGCAAAAAAACAAGGCGAACAACTTTGGAATGTTTCCTCTAAACGATTACTATTTAATTTTGGACTACCTTTAATTGCGGGAGGCATCTTTGCTTTACTCCTACTGCAAAAAGAATATTATGGTTTAATTGCTCCTGTAACTTTACTATTTTATGGTTTAGGATGTGTTAATGCGAGTAAAAATACAGTAAGGGACGTTTATTATTTAGGGATAACCTTGATTTTTCTAGGATTATTGGCAACCTATTTTATTGGATACGGCTTATTATTCTGGGCTCTCGGATTTGGCGTTTGCCATATTCTTTACGGAAGTGTAATGTATTTTAAATACGATAGAAATTAATTTTGAGATAGCAGATTATTGAAGTTAGATTTAAAAAAATAGATACAAATAAATTGAAAACCATCTTACAAAACATAAACAAGGCCTTTGATCACCGAATTCGTTTGGGGATCATGTCTATATTGATGGTAAATGAAAGTGCCGATTTTAATATGCTAAAAGAACTTCTTGGCGTTACCGATGGTAATCTTGCCTCCCATACCAAAGCCTTAGAAACCGAAAATTACATTCAAATTGAAAAACAATTTATTGGTAAAAAACCAAACACAAAATACATCGCAACCCAAGCCGGAAAAAAAGCATTTTCTGCTCATATTGAAGCGCTTGAAAAATTAATTGCCAAAAGTTAAACCTATTTTTTTAACCTTTTACTTTGAAATTCAAAGTACTTTTAAATATTAAAATGAAAGAAATAATTATCGAAACACTCTACCGAATTATTAAAGTTCCCTACCAATTCTTCTTTAAAAACAGTAATCCTTGGACGATAACAACAAAGGAATTATTGCAATATCCGCAGGAAAGTTTGGGGTTTCATTACGGTTGCTTTTTATTGAAATACAATTTTAACATCCAAAGTAGTTTAGAAGAACACGATGCGTATCATGTACTCACCAATACTGGAATCACAGTTAAAGACGAAGTAGACATGCAATTTTATTTGTTAGGAAATGGCAAACGAAGTCCGTTTGTGTTTATAGTCATAGCAACAGGCTTGCTCTTCTATCCATTTGAATTAAAAAACTTTTTAAAGTCCTTCCAAAAAGGGAAAAAAGCACATGCTTTTTATTATTTAGATTTTTATAAAATGCTTCCAATTCCTTTAAAAACAATACAAGAAACCTTTAATACTAAATAACTATGGAAACAATTACCGATTTTGAAAATTTTTCATTTTCTACTAAAGTAGCATTAATCTCCTTCGCAATTGGAACTTTACTTTTTGGTTGCTACTTTATCGCACCCGAAAAAGACAATCTACTAACTCTTGGATTATGCTATGTACTTTTTGCAGCACTCGTTAATGGCATCGTTCTGCTTTACCTACTCTACCAATTCCTTACCCTTCCTGAAGAAAGAACAGAAACATCAATAAGAATCTTACTTCTTTTGGCTAATATCCCAATTGCATTCCTATATTTCTTTACAATAATTAATGCCGCAAAACATTATTCACTTTATTAATATAACTTTAAAATCAAACCTTATGGAAATTTCAAATTCAGAAAACGAACAAAAATCGTTCTTTCAAACAACTACCGCCAAAATGATTATGGTAGGTTTACTAACCTTAACATTATTGCTTCCGCTGAGTTATGTACAAAATTTAATTACCGAACGCAGCCAACGCCAAAAAGAAGTCGTAGCCGAAACTACCTCCAAATGGGGAGAAAGTGTCTATTTTTACGGACCAATTTTAAAAATTCCGTACAAAGACCCAATTACCTTGCGGATAGAAAATGCTTTTTTCTTTCCAGAACAACTTACAAGCAGTTCCACTACCGAAATAAAAACGCCATTGCAACGCAGCATCTACAAGTCGAATGTATTTACAACCAAGATGCAATTTTCTGGAAATTATGTGCAGCCCAAATTTGGCAAAAAGAATATCCCTACCGATAATGTGTATTGGGAAAAAGCCTCCATCGTAATAAGAACCACCAACCTAAAAAGCGTTAACGACGAAGTGAAAATAAAATTTGGAGCATCCAATTTTACTTTCGAACCAATTCACAACACCCAAGCCAACGATTCTATTGAATCTTTAGAAACTGGATATTTCAATTACAATACCCTAAAAAATGCGCCATTCCACATCAACATTACCTACAACGGAAGCAAGCGCATCAGCATCGTGCCCATTGGTAAAACCACCGATGCTCGAATGACCTCCAATTGGGCATCGCCAAATTTCAACGGGAGTTTTATTCCAAACGATAAAAAAATAACCAACAAAGGTTTCGATGCCACTTGGAAAATTCTACATTTCAATCGTCCTTTTGCACAAGAAAATTTTGAAGTCCTACCAGAACTCAGCAAATATGCCTTTGCAGTCGATTTCATCACACCAGTAGACGAATACCAACAAAACGAACGTGCCTCTAAATACGGATTTCTAGTAATCGGTTTGACCTTTTTAATCTTCTTCCTTATCCAATCCATCAGCAAAATCAGCATCCACATTTTTCAATACACCATGATTGGTATCGCCCTCATCATGTTTTACACCCTGCTAATTTCCATCACCGAACACAGCAGTTTCAGCCTTGCTTATGCCATTGCAGGAACCTCGGTCGTAGCATTAATCTCGCTCTATTCCATATCCATCCTAAAAGACAAAAAATTCCCCGGCTTCATCTTCATCGCGCTTTCGGTGCTCTACACCTTCATTTACGTCATCATCCAACTCGAAGATTACGCATTATTGGTAGGAAGCATCGGATTATTCCTAATACTCGCAGCCGTGATGTACTTCTCTAGAAAAATAGAATGGAATAAGCAGTAAGACTAAAAAAATTTTCAGGAGCGACCCGAACGGTAGCGAATAGGCGAAGCGAATGGCTTGGGACTTATCTATAAAGGCAATTCCTGCTTTCCGTTTCAATCTTTTTAAACCTAACAGGTTTAAAAAACCTGTTAGGTTTAAGAAGGATTTCCACTGCAATCAGGGCTAGACAGCCAACCATTTGCAATAAATAAAAACTCCGAAAGAAACCTAAATTTCAATCGGAGTTATATTTTTAAAAAAGTTCACTGAACACTAATTACTGAGCACTGATCACTATTAATGTCCTCCACTAATTTTTTTATCAAAATCAATTCCTTGACTTTTTAATATCGAACTTACTTTCCAACCATAAAATGCTAGATAAGCAAAGCAAAGAACTCCCACTATATAACTATATTGAATTCCTATTGAATCGGCAACGGTACCTTGTAACCAACTTACAATTCCACCACCCATAATCATCATAATCAGGAAACTACTTCCTTGGCTCGTATGTTTTCCTAAACCACTTACTGCCAAAGTAAAAATACATGGCCATAACGTACTACAGAACAAACCAACACTAATAAAAGCATATACCGAAACCATTCCGCTAGTTGCCATACCAACAAACAAAGAGATAATTCCCAATGCAGAGAATATTAACAACATTCGTGCAGGATTTCCTTTACTTGCAATATCTGCAGCAATTAACACTAAAATAATTACAGCATAAATATAGAAAGGTGCTAAATCGTGTTTTGCAATAGCATTAACTACTAAGAAAACACCAAAAGCCAAATACGGTGCAACAAATCGTAATATTTTTTGCAAATCCATTTTATCAGTAAAGGCTTCTACTGCACCAGTCCAACGACCAATCATCAAACTTGCCCAATATAAAGAAACATATGGAGCAATATCTTTAGTTAAAAACCCAAGACTTTTTTCCATATAAGCTGGTAAATTACTTGCTGTAGAAACTTCCACCCCTACATAAATAAAAATAGCAATCATCCCCAAAATTAATTGTGGGTATTTCAAAGCCGAGCTTCTAGAATTTGTAGTATCTGCAACAGATTCGTCAATAGTTGCGGGATGTTCTGGTAAAGAAGACATTTTAAGTAATATTGCTACGGCTAAAAAGGCAACTCCTAATATTAAATACGGAATTTTCACGCTTTCAATACTCATTTCGGTATTTCCAGAAGCAGCAGAACCAAAAATGGCAAAACTCACAATTAGTGGCCCGATGGTAGTTCCAAGATTATTAATTCCTCCTGCTAAAGTCAATCGTTGCGATCCTGTAGTTATTGGTCCTAAAGCAATTGCTAAAGGATTAGCAACGGTTTGCTGTAATGAAAACCCTAGGGCAACGGTAAACAAGCCAGATAACATTAAAGGAAACGAATGCATATTTGCCGCTGGATAAAACAATAAAGTCCCTAAAGCAGAAATAGTTAATCCTAAAGCCAATCCGTTTTTGTATCCAATTTTGTTTACTAAATCTTTTCCTATTGCTAGTGAAATTAGCATGTAAATAATAGAACCTACAGTATAAGCGATATAAAATGCAACCGAAACCAATTGGCTTTGCCCTTGTGTTAAATCGAATGCTTTTTTGAAAACGGGAATTAAAATATCATTACTAGCAGCAACAAATCCCCAAAAGAAGAATACGGTTACTAGCGGAATAAATTGCGCCCAATTAGTTTTAGTTTGTTCTGAATTCATAGTTTTTTAGTTTGGTTTTAGGTTAATTAATATCTTTTTATTCCTATCAAATTTTAATTAAAAAGTGATGCTTTTATTATCTAAAATTTTTATAAATATACATTTATATCATTTGGCTTATTCTTACCTACTAATTAATTCAAGTTGCTAGTTTAAAAAGTATAAAAAAGAAAAGCAAAGGTTAAGTAAATTTGTTTTGCGAACCAATAAACGAAACCAATGCTTAGCAAAGACAAAATTATATCAATTTTTTGTTTAATCGATGATATTTTACAAGGAA